>CAJUFI010000005.1:57626-98334 GCA_910585665.1 uncultured Acetatifactor sp.
ATGAGCACCATCACCACGACGGGGAATGCTGCCATGGACATCATGATGAGGAGCACGAGCACCATCACCACGACGGGGAATGCTGCCATGGACATCATGATGAGGAGCATGAGCACCATCACCATGACCATGATGGACACTGCAGCTGCGGCCATGACCACCATCATGCGGATGAAGTGTTCACCAGCTGGGGCAAGGAGTCTCCCGCAAAGTTCACGAAGGAAAGGATTGAGAGCATCCTGACCGCCCTGGACAGCGGCGAATACGGTGCCATCCTCCGGGCGAAGGGCATGGTTCCCGCGGAGGACGGCACGTGGATCTACTACGACTATGTCCCGGAAGAGCATGACATCAGAACCGGAAAGCCGGAAGTCACCGGCAAGTATTGCGTCATCGGCGCGGAGCTGAAAGAGGATAAGCTGGAAGAGCTGTTCCGCTGACAGCAGAAAAAGCAGAAACAGCGGCCCGGGGACGAAAAGGCGGCGGATGCAGGGGCGTGTGCCAGGCGGCTGCATCCGCCGGCCGGGCAGATGGGAGAGAAGATGAAGCCTGTATATATGATCAACGGTTTTCTGGAGAGCGGCAAGACGGAGTTCATCTCCTTTACGCTTGCGCAGAATTATTTCCAGGTCAGGGGCAAGACCCTCCTGATTCTCTGTGAGGAGGGAGAGAACGAGTACGATCCTGCCCTACTGGAGAAGAGCCGTACCGTGGTGGAGCTGATTGACGAGGAAGGGGATTTCACCCCAGCGCATCTGACGGATCTGGAGAAGCGGCACAAGCCGGAGCGCATCGTCATTGAGTTCAACGGCATGTGGAATTACAAGAACGCAAAGCTTCCCTGGTACTGGAAGATTGAGCAGCAGATTACCATCATTGACGGTTCCACGTTCCCTATGTACTATACGAACATGCGTTCTCTTCTGGCGGAAATGGTCCGCAAGTCAGAGATGATCATCTTCAACCGTTGCGACACGGTGAAGGATCAGCTGAATTCCTATAAGCGGAACATCAAGGCGGTGAACCCTTCCGCGGATGTGATTTTTGAGGATGCCCAGGGGGAGATTGACGAAATCTTCGAGGAGGATTTGCCTTACGATCTGAAACAGGATACCATCGTGCTGGACAACCAGGGGTATGGTATCTGGTACCTGGATTCCATGGAGCATCTGGAGCGCTATGAGGGCAAGAAGCTGCAGTTCGTGGCCATGGTGCTGAAACCGGAGAATTTTCCCCAGGGCTATTTCGTCCCCGGGCGCATGGCCATGACCTGCTGCGCGGACGA
Source organism: uncultured Acetatifactor sp. (assembly GCA_910585665.1). Taxonomy (GTDB): domain Bacteria; phylum Bacillota; class Clostridia; order Lachnospirales; family Lachnospiraceae; genus Acetatifactor. Next base: position 58,912 of record CAJUFI010000005.1, read on the forward strand.
CATGGCGTTTCTGGGGTATGCCTGTGAATTCGCCGGGGCGGGAAGCCTGAAGCAGAAGGAGTGGGTGAAGGTGACGGCCACCGTGACGAAGGAATACTGGAAGGATTACAACGGGGAAGGGCCCATCCTGCATGCGGTGAGCGTGGAGAAGACGAAAGCGCCCAAGGAAGAGATCATCAGCTTCTCATAAGAGACTTTGGCGGAAAAGGGAATTTCATGGAGAGAAAGAATTCCAACGAAAAAGAGATACAGCAGCTGAAGAACCGGTTCCGCGACCTGGCGGAAAAGTCCTTCCGACAGGGAATCTTCACCTTTACGGGATTTCTGGGGCTGAGCGAGCAGGATGTGTTCTGGCAGGAGGAGAGAGGGCTCTCCCATGCAGGGTACTGCCTCGGAGGCGGCTATGACGGGGCGGACAGGGTGATGATCCGCTTCGGAGATTCCGGGGAGCTCGGGTATGAGGTGCCTTTTCCTATCGTCTGCATCCATATCCAGCCCCTGGCGCAGAAATTTGCCGATGAGCTGTCCCACAGGGATTTCCTGGGGGCCCTGATGAACCTGGGGATTGAGCGGAGCACCATAGGGGACATCAAAGCTGGGGAAAGGCAGGCCTATCTGTTCTGCCAGGATTCCATCGCCGCATTCATTTGTGAGAATCTCCGGCAGGTGAAGCATACCCATGTAAAATGCGCTGTGGTGGAGGACATGGGGAGCCTTCCGGAGGAAGAGCCGCTGACTGTCGGCATACAGGTACAGTCCATGCGGGTGGACGGGGTGCTGGCCAAGGTCTACAACATGTCCCGGGAAAAGAGCCTGGATCTGTTCCGCGCAGGGAAGGTCTATGTGAACGGACGCCTCTGTGAGAACAATTCCCGTCAGCTGGAAACCGGCGAGACGGTGAACGCCAGGGGTTACGGCAAGTTTGTCCTGACAGGCCGGCCGAGGGAGACGAGGAAGGGAAAGCTGGCTGTGGAAGTGGCGGTATATCGATGAGATAAGGAGGAGGGGCGCTCTGTAGGAAGCAGTGCCGCAGCGCTGACAGGGACAGATATGTATTCGTACTCGATTGTACAATGGTTTTTCTTTTTTTATTTTTATTGTTTTGTGGGGTGGTGCATTGAGTCCGCCTATGTTTCGATTAAAACAAGGCAGCTGACCAACCGGGGGTTCATGAGAGGGCCGTTTCTGCCGCTCTACGGCAGTGGGGCCATCATGATGCTGGTGGTGTCCATGCCTTTTCAGGACAATATCTTCTTGGTCTATGTGGCCGGCTGCGTCGGGGCTACCATACTGGAATATGTCACAGGCGTGACCATGGAAGCTTTGTTCAAGGTGCGGTATTGGGACTATTCCCGGAACAAATTCAATTTCCAGGGCCATATCTGCCTGGGGACTTCCCTTGCCTGGGGGCTTTTGACCATTCTGATGACGGAAGTGGTCCATGTGCCGGTGGAGCGGTTCGGCCTCGGGATACCGGATATGGTGCTGAAGGGAGTGACTTATGTTTTGAGCGTCCTGATTTTCGCGGATTTCGCCCTTTCCTTCAAGGCGGCCATCGATTTGCGGGACGTGCTGGTGAAGATGGAGCAGGTCAAGTCGGAGATGGTGCATATCCAGAAGCGCCTGGACGTGATAATAGCGCTGGCCAATCAGGAAGTGGAAAACCGCAGGGCAGTCTTGGCTGAAAGCATGAGCATGGCCAGGGAGGAATGGACGGAGCGGATGTCTGTGCACATCGACGACATCAAGGCCGGCATCGAGAAGAAGATGGAACAGATGAAGGCCGGCAGTTCCGCCTGGGAGGAAAGCCATATGGACGGCATCCACATCCAGGAGGAGCTCCAGAATCTGAAGACGAAATATGCCATCAATCTGGCAGACCGCAGACGTCTGGGCAGGCTGAAGGATTTCTTCCAGCGGGGGTTGGTCTGCGCCAACCCTGGCATGACTTCCGTGAAGTTCAGGGAAGCCCTGGAGGAGCTGAAGCGCAGGACTATGGGGAAGGACGAGCCGGAGGATGAGGAGTAGGCGCGGCCTGCAGAGGGAATCACCTGCATTTGGTCGTTTGGAGAGAATGTTTTTAGCAAAACAGCACCTTGCTTTTGTCTGGGCGGGGTGCTGTTTTTATGGCTGATGTCTTAAGCAAATCTTAAATATTTCCCATGTTTTATGTTAATGGTTCTTTTGGTAGAATGGTTTTATGATGATCATGATTTCATAGGGCGGTGGTGTTTTGCAGAAGGGATTGCCATGGCCAGGAGGGATATGCCGGTATGTATAATATTTTGATCTGTGACGATGAGAAAGATATCGTAAATGCGCTGAAAATTTATCTGAATGACGATAATTATGCGCTGTTCGAGGCATTTGACGGATGGGAGGCGCTGGAAATCGTGGAAAGGGAGGACATTCATCTGGTGCTGATGGATATCATGATGCCCAAGATGGATGGGATAGAGGCCATGGTCAAGATTCGGGAGAAGAGCAATGTGCCCGTAATCCTCCTGACGGCAAAGTCGGAGGACTCTGACAAGATATTGGGGCTGACAGTGGGCGCGGACGATTATATCACGAAGCCTTTTAACCCTGTGGAGGTCTCCGCCAGGGTCAAGTCCCAGCTGCGCAGGTACATGCTGTTGGGGGCGGGGAAGGAGCGCCGGGAGGTGCTCCGCTGCGGCGGCATCGAGCTGGATGATGTGCAGAAGAAGGTGTTGCTGGACGGTGAGGAGGTGGCCCTGACGCCCACGGAATATGAGATTCTGAAGCTGCTGATGCAGCATCCGGGGCGGGTGTTCTCACCCAAGGAAATCTATCAGAAGATATGGAACGATCTGCCCTATGGCAGTGAGAACACGGTGGCGGTACATATCCGGCATATCAGGGAGAAGCTGGAAATCAATCCGGCGGAGCCCAGGTATTTGAAGGTGGTTTGGGGGCAAGGCTACAAGTGTGAGAAGAAGTTCTAAGCCTGCAAAGCACGCAGGCTAAGAACTTCTAGGCTCGCATGAGCGAATAAATTCGCTCGCGGCCGTCTCACAGGTCAGAATGCCCGAAGTGCATGGGCATTCTTCCTGGTTTGCGGCGGGTTTTTGAGGGGGATTGGCGGAGTGGGCTGTGGGATGAGAGGAAGGGGGAAGTATGGGGTGTGTGGAGACGGGGGGACGTGGGGAAATGGGAAGATGGGGTGTGTGGAGATGTGGGGAATGGGGAGTGTGGAGACGTGGGGAATGGGAAAACGGGGAGTGTGGAGACGTGGGAAGATGGGAAGGTGGAGACGTGGGGAAATGGGAAAACGGGAAGATGGGGAGTGTGGAGATGGGGGAAGGGGAAGATGGGGAGTGTGGAGATGGGGGGAAATGGGAAGATGGGGTGTGTGGAGATGGGGGGAATGGGAAGATGGGGGACGGTGAGTTGGGGGGCAGGGGGAGGAAGAGGATGGTGAGGTGGAGCGGGAGGATATGGATTGTTGGAAGGGGAGGAAGCGTGGCATGGGGAAGGAGATGAAGAGGGAAAAGAGGCGTGGGGACGGGTATCGGCTGACGGGGTCTGTGCTGGCGAAAATTGTGGTGTTTTTTTTGCTGGGGTTATCTTTTTTGGCGGGTTTTTTGGGAACGATGGTGTGTGTGTGCATTGGGAAAGAGGGGTTTTATGTTAACAGTTTGAATGAAGTGACTTTGGAGATGCTGAGTGGCCCCAGCAGAAGCGTTGCGTATTTGGTGGCCAATTATCTGGAAATGGGGGATGTGGAGGCTGCCAGGGAAGTATGCCAGGGCAAGAATATTGATATTGAGGTAAGCTGTAAGGGGGAGGCGGATCATATGGTCAGTATCTGGAGCACCTGGAGCGGATATGATACGGAATTCATCGTGGATACGTCCATTGTGCTTCATCAGCCTACAGGACTGGAGCTGAGCGGGCATGTGCTTCAGGAGGATGAGCCGTATCTGTTCCGGGCTTATCTCAGGCCTGGGTTTCCGGAGGCTGACGAGTTCCAGAGGCTGGAGAAGTTGGTCAGATATGTCTATGAGTTCAGATATGCTCTGATTGGTGTGGCGGCAGGTGGCATTTTCCTGTTCCTCGTCTGCTTCCTCTTCCTGATGTGCAGCGCGGGGCACCGCAACGGGCAGGAAGGCGTGGTGCCGGGGGTGCTGACGGGGATTCCTGTGGATGTGGTGACGGTGCTGTTCGGCGTGGTGCTGGCGTTTGTGGCATATTTTTGCATGGGGATCGGCTGGAATCTGAATGATGTGGAAGAAGTTGTCCTTTTGACGTTTTTGGGATTGTTCGCGGTAGTCTGGGGGACGATTTACTGTATGGATCTGGCCGCTCGGCTGAAGCTGGGGAAATGTTTCAGGAACAGCCTGGTCTTCCTGGTGCTGCGGGGAGGTTGGCGTTTTCTGCGCCTGATCTGCAGAGGGGCTGCGGGACTGCTGAGAGGGGCTCCGCTGATATTGACCACGTTGATTGCCTATTTCGGTCTCTTCATCCTGGAGTTGATAGGGGTATCCCGTTTTGTCTGGGAACAGGAAGGAGTGATGCTATGGCTTTTGGAAAAGCTGCTTTTGCTGCCGGTGGTCATGTATGTCGCCCTTACCTGTAAACGGCTTCTGAAGGCCGGCGAGGCGCTGGCGGAAGGCCATGGCGATTATAAGGTGGATACCGCCAGGATGTTCGGCGATTTCCGGGAGCATGGGGAGAACCTGAACAGCCTGGGGGAGGGGATTTCCAGGGCGGTGGCGGAGCGGATGCGCAGCGAGCGTCTGAAGACGGAACTGATCACCAACGTGTCCCATGATTTGAAGACGCCGCTGACTTCTATTATCAATTATGCGGATCTGATATATGAGGAGATTTCGGGAGGAGGCGCAGGGGCCGCTGGGAACCAGAGGAATGACGGTGTGGTGGGAAGAGCGGATTCCTGTGCGGCAGGTTTGCGTGCTGCTCGGACAGGAACCGCAGGCGCAAGTGCCTTAGAAGCGGGAGAGGCTGTAGGGGTTGGCGCTGTTGAAGCGGAAGGCGGCGCGGGCATGTCTGCGGAAGAGGAGGGCGGAGCTCCGGTGGGCAGGGATGGCGATGCTTCTACGGCGGAGGGTGACATGGCGGGATTCGGCAGCCCGGCAAATGCCAGGATAGCGGAATATTCCCAGGTGCTGCTGCGCCAGTCCAGGAGGCTGAAGAAGCTTCTGGAGGATTTGCTGGAGGCTTCCAAGGCCACCACCGGGAACCTGGAGGTGAACCTGGAGCCCTGTGAGGTAGGAGTGCTCCTGTCCCAGGCTGTGGGGGAGTATCAGCAGCGGATGGATGAAAAGAGGCTGGAGCTGATTGTAAGACAGCCGGAAGGATCGGTGCACATTATGGCGGACGGTAGGCATCTGTGGAGGATATTCGATAATCTGCTGAATAATATCTGTAAATACGCACAGGAGGACACCAGGGTCTATCTGAGCGTGGAGGCAAGTGAGGGATATGTACAGATTATTTTCCGGAACATGTCCAAGTACGCGCTGGACATTTCGGCAGAGGAGCTGGAAGAGCGGTTCGTGAGAGGGGACAGGTCGCGGCATATGGAGGGGAACGGCCTGGGGCTGTCCATCGCCAGAAGCCTTGTTGATATCCAGGGCGGTAGGATGGAGATTACGATTGATGGGGATCTGTTCAAAGTCCAGTTGATTTTTGCGGAAATCTGAACAAAATAAACTTGTGTCGGTGCAGTATTCTATGATAGAATACTTATGTTTGCGGCAGACCGCATGGATTCCGGCAGATTTTCCGGCTGCCTGATGAAAGGGGCGAAATGCTGCGGCTGCGCATAATAAGGAATTGTCTACAAATAACTGCTACGAGTTGAAAGCCGTTTTCCTTGTGTTTCAGGGCTTTTTCCTACAGAAGTTGTAGCAGTTATTTTCCGACAGTTCCTAAGGAGCTGAGGAGCTGCTTCGTGGCCTCTGCGATCAAGGGAAAAGCGTTTCAGTTGTTTTCCGGCAGCTCCTAAGACAGAAAGGTTGGGAATAGCATGGGAAAAGCAAAGGTTTATTTTACCAGAGAAATCACCCCGGAGGCGATGGTACGCATGTATGAGGCCATGGGCGTGGAGCTGCCCGGCAAGGTGGCGGTGAAGCTCCACTCCGGCGAGGTGGGGAACCAGAATTTTCTGCGGCCGGAGTTCATGAAGCTCGCGGTGGAGCGGGTAAAGGGCGCCATCGTGGAGTGCAACACGGCCTATGAGGGCGCGCGCAATACCACGGAGGCCCATAAGAATACTATGAAGCTCCACGGCTGGTCGGACATTGCCCCGGTGGACATCCTGGATGAGGACGGGGAATTGGAGCTGGCCATACCGGAGGGACAGAAGATTCAGAAGAATTTCGTGGGCGACCATATCAAAAACTATGATTCCATGCTGGTGCTGTCCCATTTCAAGGGGCATCCCATGGGCGGATTTGGGGGCGCCCTGAAGAATATTTCCATCGGACTGGCTTCTTCCCACGGGAAGGCTTATATCCATGGAGTGGGAGATGTGGAGGATTTCTGGGGCTCTGACCATGATTCCTTCCTGGAGTCTATGGCGGACGCCAGCAAGTCCATCATGAATTATTTTGGAGACAAGATTGTCTTCGTGAACGTGATGAAGAACATGTCCGTGGACTGTGACTGCTGTGCCGTGGCGGAAGACCCTGCCATGGGGGATATCGGCATTCTGGCCAGTACGGATCCGGTGGCCCTGGACCAGGCCTGCCTTGACCTGGTGTATGCTTCCGACGATCCGGGGAGAGACCATCTGCTGGAGCGGATTGAGTCCAAAAACGGTGTCCACACCGTGGAGGCCGCCGCGAAGATCGGGGTGGGCAGCAGGGAGTATGAGCTGGTGGAGATGTAGGCTGGATGTGACAGGGAAGCAGATAAAACAAACCGAAAAACAGAAAGAGCCGCGACAGAAGCGGCTCTTTTGCGCGCTATGCTCTGGCGGAGGTACGGCCAGGCAGACATGCTTTCCGGGAAGGGCGTGAAGGAAAGGGAGCATGTCGTGTCTGGAAATCCTGCCTAAAAGAGATGACATGGGGCCTGCCATGTGCGTCTGGGCGGAAGTGGGCATCGGAGGAACCGTAGGCCTGGGAATGCGATAGGATTTGATTCTATTGCAGGTCAGGTCCATTTTGCGGAGGACATGTATTTCTCCTCACAGTACTTGCAGCGGTATACTTCGTTCTGGGCGTCTGCCAGGCAGAAGATGTGGGGCAGTTCCTGTTCGATGGAGGTGATGCACCTGGGGTTGTGGCATTTGATGACGTTCTTGATCTGCTTCGGCAGGGTCAGTTCTTTTTTCTCTACGATTTCTCCGTTCTTGATGACATTGACTGTGATGTTGTGGTCGATGAAGGCCAGCACGTCCAGGTCCAGCATGTCGATGTCGCATTCCACTTTCAGGATGTCCTTCTTGTCCATTTTGTTGCTCCGGGCGTTCTTGATGATGGCCACGGTGCAGTCCAGCTTGTCCAGCTGCAGATGTTCATAGATTTCCAGGCTTTTTCCGGCCTTGATGTGGTCAAGCACGAAGCCTTCTTCGATTTTTCCTACATTCAGCATTGATTCTGTCCTTTCTTGTGTTGCTTGTATCGTTATGAGTCGTATCGTTATGAGTCGTATCGTTATGAGTCGTATCGTTATGAGTCATATTGTTATGAGTCGTATTGTTTTGCGCCGTATTGTTTTGAACCGTATTATTTTGAGATGTAATGTTCTGAGCCGTGTTGCTTCGGGACGTATTGTTCCGAACTGTATTTTACTGATTCGTGGATAGCCTTTCCGGCTCGGGCAGAACAGCGGTTCAGGCCAGCTCCAACAGCGTGAGGATCAGGGCCATGCGCACATAGACGCCGTACTGGGCCTGCCTGAAGTAGGCCGCTCTGGGGTCGTCGTCTATCTCCACCGAAATCTCGTTGACCCTGGGGAGGGGGTGGAGCACCAGCATGTCTTTTTTGGCCAGGGCCATCTTATCGGTATTCAGGATATAGAAATCCTTTAACCTGACATAGTCTTCCTCGTTGAAGAAGCGCTCCTTCTGGACCCTGGTCATGTACAGCAGATCCAGCTGGGGCATCACGTTCTCCAGACGGATGACTTCTTCGTAGGGGATACCCTTGTTCTTCAGCAACTCCGTGATGTAGTCCGGCACCCGCAGTTCCTCGGGGGAGATGAAGACGAAGCGGATATCGCTGTAGCGCACCAGGGCGCCTATCAGGGAATGTACCGTGCGGCCGAATTTCAGGTCCCCGCACAGGCCGATGGTGTAGCCGCCCAGAGAGCCTTTCAGGCTGCGGATGGTCAGTAGGTCGGTGAGGGTCTGGGTGGGGTGCTGGTGCCCGCCGTCCCCTGCGTTGATGACGGGGATGAGGGACTTCTCGGCGGCTACCATGGGCGCTCCCTCCTTGGGATGGCGCATGGCGCAGATGTCCGCGTAGCAGGAGATGACGCGGATGGTGTCGGACACGCTCTCGCCTTTGGAAGCGGAGGAAGAAGCGGCATCGGAGAAGCCGATGACCTTTCCGCCCAGCCTGGTCATGGCGGATTCAAAGCTCAGGCGGGTGCGGGTGCTGGGCTCGTAAAAGCAGGTGGCCAGTATCTTGCCGTCACAGGCGTGGGCATATTTGTCAGGATTGTGTTCGATGTCGTTGGCCAGATCGAAGAGCTCGTCCAACTCTTTTGTGTTAAAGTCCAGAGGACTCATCAGATGTCTCATAGGGTTACCTCCCGTGCGTTTTTTATGTTGCGGTATTTCGATATTTTTGCGCAGGGCCCCATTTTGCCTGCTGAGCGGCATGGGGCTATGTGAACCAGGAGCAGCAGGGCCTTGCGCATGCGGCCCTGCCCGAAAAAGGAGTCGAAGAGTTTTGGCTCTTCGACTCCTGATTATGATTGATAGGATAATAATTCTTCCACGGCCTTGCGTCTGGGAGCAGCGGGGGACTCTGCTGGATATCCAATGGGAATAAGAGCTACCAGCTCCCTCTCCGCGGGAATCTCCAGTAACTTCGTGGCTTCCTCCTCATCGAACAGTCCCATGATGACGGTGCCGAGACCCTGCTCATGGGCGGCCAGGCAAAATGCCTCTCCGGCGGCTCCCGCATCGTACATCTGCCATCTGTCGCCCTTGGGGGTGGAGAAGGAACCGTCCCTCTCGTAGCCGCTGCGGCCTTTGATGATGGTGACGGCGATGACCATGGGGGCTTCGTCCATGATTTTTCCGTTGCCGGGGAAGACGGCGGTGCATTTGGCCAGGGCAGCCTTCTTCTCGCCTTCCACTGCGATATAGCGCACAATCTGGGTATGCTTCCAGCTGGGGGCGTAGGACGCCGTCTCGACTACCTGCGCCAGCAGCTCATGGGAGACGGGCTGGTCCGTGAACTTGCGGATGCTTCTGCGGCCTCTGATACATTCGTTTGCAGTCATCTGTGAACCTCCTTTTTGTTGTGATATACTCTCGGAATCTCCAGACCACATATCATGCTGCTTACCGGAACTCCTTTGGGTCGGTTCCCCCACTTTTCCAGGTGCCGTTCTGACCCAATGCCTGATTCTGCTTCCTGAAATTCCGAGAGCCTATTGTGATTGATGCTCGCGGTCACAGAAACTTGCCATGCTGAGTATAAGATTCTGTGATTCGAACTTCTTGTGCTTCGGTTTGATTCCATGACTGGGCACCTGTAAGTCCCGGTGGAATCATGCCGGAATATTTCTGCTGCAACCATGATACCATGTCCAGGGGTGAGTTTCAAGTTTTAACAGTTGTATTTTGGAAAAAAATCCTCTATACTAAGGATGGCAGCCGGGAATGCGTACTGCTTTGCCTGAGACGGTTTCGCGGGCAGGGGAATCTATTGACGGCATCAGGGTCGCCGACGGCGGCTGTGCAGTGCCAGGCGGACTTTCGAAAGCGGTGCTGCATGTGGGGTGTCGAGGGCGACAGGATTGCCAGTGGGTTACGGAGAGATGTGTGTTGAGCACAGGAAAGGACAGGTGCGTGGAATGGAATATGTGGAAAGAAAGAGATGGATATTTTTTGGGCTTCCTTTTTCCTTTACGAAATATATGGTGAAAGAGGATATGATTACTGTTTCGGAGGGTTTTTTTAAGACGGTGGAGAACGACTGTTATATGTACAAGGTGCAGGATGTGACCCACAGCGCCAGCCTGGGGGAGAAGCTGTTCGGGCTGGGCACTGTGATCTGCTACACCGGGGACACCACTCATCCGCAGCTGTTATTGCAGCATATTAAGAATTCGAAGGAGATTAAGGAGTTCATCCTGAGGGAGTCTGAGGAGGCCAGGATCAAGAGACGCACGGTGAACATGCTGGATATCGGGTCGGAGGGCGCGGACGATATGGACGACTGAGGCATGGGGCCGGTTTTGTCTGCCTATTGGAAAAGTCTCTTTTTGGAAAAGCGTTTCCTTTGGTTCCTGTCACGGGTAGATTGGGCTGACGACGTGGATTTGGCGCCGGCTCATTGTCTGTCGGTATGGGAGGACAGGAGCTGTTCGAACAGGAGCCCCGCGCAGAACCAGTAGGGGGCGAAGTCCAGGCGGATGACGCGCCCTATGTTCCAGCGGCTGCGGTGATAGTCCCAGGGGCAGGATTTGCGCCTGGAGAGCAGGCGGCCGGTGAGGTATTCTATGGAGAAAATCAGTCCTGTGTAGGTAAGGCCCCGGGTCAGGGCAGATTTTCCCCGGAGCAGGCGGCTGATGGGGGACAGTATGGCGGCGCTGCCGTAGATGGGGAACATCCAGAGGGAGGTGTGCCCCTTTAGCGTCATGTCCCGGCGGCGCAGGGCGTCCATGGATGTGAAGAGGATTTCCAGGCACCAGCCGGTGAGGCCGCATTTCAGGAAGTTTTTCAGGAATCGTGTCAGGCATTGTGTCATAGGGAGGCTCCTTTGGGGGTATTGTGGGCAGTCCCGGGGGGAGAATGGGACTGTCGGTATCAGTATGGCACGGAAAGGGGAAAAATATTCCTGGAATATTTTCAGGGCAGGCTTATGGAAGCCGGAAGAGATTGGTGGTGAGTAGGTTCTCCACTATGCAGACGGCAGGCTTTTTGTCTGGCAGTTTGACGGTACGGAGGGGAGCTGTCGGGATTATCCGCTTTAGGACGGGGCGATGGTGCGCCAGTATGATTATGGCGGCAGCAGTTCATATACTTTGTTCCGTTATAAAAATAACGGCGAGACGGAAGGGCTTTCCGGTCTGTTCCTGCGCGAGGAATTGTTGGATTTGGACAGCGACGAGCCCTGTCCTTATTTGCGGAAAGTCGGTTTTCGGAAATGAGGAATTTCTGTCTGGTGAGAAAAAGCAGACGAGGCCGGTTAGGCTTTGTGCCGGAGGGACAGAAGCCGGAGTCCGGTGAGGAAAGCTGAATCCGGCGCTGTGTCAGAGGGAGAGAGGACAGGTGGCAGATGAAGTATGCGGAAGCGCTTGACTTTATGGAGCAGATAGGGAAGTACGGCATTGTGCCCGGCCTGGAGGGCATCCGGGAGCTTTGCAGGCGGCTGGGGGATCCTCAGAGGGAGCTTCGGTTCGTCCATGTGGCGGGCACCAACGGCAAGGGATCCGTGTGCGCTTATATGTCCGCTGTGCTGCAGTGCGGCGGATACCGGGTGGGGAAGTATACTTCGCCTGCCGTGCTGGACTGGCGGGAGGAGATTCAGGTAAACGGAAGCTACATCGCCAAAGCGGCGGTGGGGCGGTATATGGAGCAGCTCAAGGCAGTGTGCGGCGAAATGGCGGCGGAAGGGCGGCCGCATCCTACGCCCTTTGAGGTGAAGACCGCCATGGCATTTTTGTATTTTCGGGACAAAAAATGCGATATCGTGGTGATGGAGACGGGGATGGGCGGGCTGTTAGATGCCACTAACGTGGTGGAGGACACCTGCGTGGCCGTGTTGACTTCTGTCAGCATGGATCACATGGGATTTCTGGGGAAGACGCTGCCGGAGATTGCGGCGCAGAAGGCCGGAATCATCAAGAGGGGCTGTCATGTGGTGACGGCAGTGCAGGAGCCGGAGGTGATGGAGGTGCTTGCGGGTCGGGCGGCGGCCCTGGGCTGTCCCCTGACCGTGGCCGACGCGAGGGCAGCGGAGCATGTGCGCTTTGGCCTGGAAAAGCAGCGGTTCGATTACGGCGGGCTGAAAAAGCTGGAAATCACTTTGGCGGGACAGTGCCAGATTGAGAATGCAGTGACGGCGCTGGAAGGATTGCGGGCGTTGGGGATTGGAGCTTTGGGGGGCGGAGAGCCGGGAGCCGGGGCCTTGGAGAGCCGGGAGCCGGAAGCCGGGGCATTGGAGGGCGCAGAGCCGGAAGCCGGGGCCTTGGAGAGCCGGGAGCCAGAAGATGGGGCATTGGAGGGCGCAGAGCCGGGAGCCGGGGCCTTGGAGAGCCGGGAGCCAGGGATTGGGGCTGCGGATGGCAGGGCTCCTGAGGATGAAGAGCCAGGGGGCAGGATCCGTAAGCGGGAATTCCCTGTGAGGGAGGAAAGACTTCGGCAGGGCATGGCGCAGGCAGTCTGGCCGGGGCGCTTTGCGGTGGTGGGGCGGAAACCCTGCTTCATTGTGGACGGGGCGCACAATGAGGACGCCGCCAGGAAGCTTGTCCAGTCCCTGGAACTTTATTTTTCCGGCCGGAGAATCCTTTATATCATGGGGATGCTGCGGGACAAGGAATATGGCAAGGTGATTGGGCTGACCCACAGCCTGGCCGACCAGATCATCACGGTGACGCCGCCGGGGAACCCAAGGGCCATGCCGGCCTATGAGCTGGCCGCCGCGGTGGCGCAGGTGCATGAGAAGGTGACCGCGGCGGACAGCCTGGAGGAGGCGGTGGAGATGGCCCGTCTCCTGGCGGATAAGGAGGACGTCATCGTGGCTTTCGGCTCCCTGTCCTACCTGGGCAGGATGCTGGAGATTGTCGGAGGAGGGATTCCGACAGGGGAGCTTAGATGACTACATAGATGAGAGCATGTATGATATGGAGTTGGATGTGTATGAGGCGCCCAGTCGGCACTATTCCTGTGCGATGACAGATGTGGTGAACCATGATGCCTCCTATGGGAAGATACTTGTGCCGGGGGACTTCTGTGACCATGTGCCGGTCCCGTTCCTCTCATTGGGCGTCTCCGAGGTGAATGTGTTTGTGCTGCGGCATTTTGAGGGAAGCCTGAGGGAATATCTCGCTGCGGGGGACTACGATACGGTCTTGATATGCTATACAGAGTTCATGATAGGCGCGCATGAGGATCCACAGTCGGCAAATTACAGGATGTTCACTTTTGAGTGAGAGGTTCTGTACTGTCGGGGATCGGCGCTGGGAGGGGTGGATAGAAATGATAGATGCGGATAAAATCAAAGAGGCGGTCCGCCTCCTGCTGGAGGGAATCGGGGAGGATCCTGACAGAGAGGGACTGGCCGAGACGCCGGACAGAGTGGCCAGGATGTACGGGGAGCTGTTCTCCGGCATGGATGCGGATCCGGCGGAACCGCTGTCCAGAGTATTTCACATAGCAAATAGAGGGAGCGGACGTTCTGCGGGAGACGCGGCTGTGGAAGGCGGCGCCCCTGCCGGGGATATGATCCTGGAGAAGGATATCGTCTTCCATTCCATGTGCGAGCACCATATACTGCCCTTTTACGGCAGGGCCCATATCGCCTATATCCCGGATGGCAGGGTGCTGGGCCTGAGCAAGCTGGCCAGGACGGTGGAAATCTACGCCAGAAGGCTCCAGATTCAGGAGCAGATGACAGGACAGATCGCGGATGCCATCATGGAACATCTCTCTCCCCGGGGCGTGATGGTGGTGCTGGAGGCGGAACATATGTGCATGACCATGCGGGGGGTGAAGAAGCCGGGCAGCAAGACCGTCACGGTGGCGGCCAGGGGGGTATTCCGGGAGGATGACGCGCTGCAGGAGCGGTTCTTTCGGATGCTGCGGATGTAGCAGACGGTTGGCGGCGGGGTGGGGGCTGCGCTGTCCGGCCGCTGCTGCCGGGCTTGACAGGATGTATGCGTGTAAGCGCAGCACGGGCCCGCTGGACGGACTGCCCTGCGCGGACTGCCCGGGCCGAACCGGCAGGACGTTGAAGGGCAGCCCGTGGCCTCTGAGTTCCGCGCGCCTGCCTGTGAGGGGCTCCCGGCCTGGGGCCATTGCCGCAGAGAAGAAAAAGTTTCCACCTGTGCGGTTGGATGCTCATTCGAGCATCCGACCCACTTCCGCATTCGCAAAACTCGCGCTTGCGCGCTCTTGCGTCTGCATTCGCAGCCGCGTTTTGCTCATTTGGAAGTGGGTTGCTAATCCAATGGCCCGTCTGCATTGCAATAGCTTGCATGCAGACAAGCCATTGGATTGCAACCGCACAGGTGGAAAAATTTCCGGGAAGGACTTTTACGTCCTTCCCGGAAATCTTTTTAGGCCTGCATATGCCGAATCTCGTTATAGATTAGGACTCAGAAGATTCTTCAGAGTCAGCGCCCTCTTCGGATTCGGGATTCTCTTCGGAACCAGCGCCCTCCTCGGAGCCAGCAGCATCAGAGGACTCGGGAGCCTCCTCGGAGCCAGCAGCATCAGAGGACTCGGGAGCCTCCTCGGAGCCAGCGGCATCGGAGGACTCGGGAGCCTCCTCGGAGCCAGCGGCATCGGAGGACTCGGGAGCCTCCTCGGAGCCGGCGGCATCGGAGGACTCGGGAGCCTCCTCGGAGCCGGCGGCATCAGAGGACTCGGGAGCCTCCTCGGAGTCAGCGGCATCGGAGGACTCTACGGTGCTCTCTGTGCTGCTTTCCGCGGAGGATTCTCCATCGCTGGGATTGCCGCCGCAGGCGGTCATGGCAAGCGCCATTACAGTTGCGATAAATGCTGTTACGATTCTCTTTTTCATAATAATCTCTCTCCTTTTATTGATCTATGTCTAACGGCAGCCAGATGCACTCTGCCGTAGCCACCTGTCCCAATGCCTGCCCGAAGAACCAAGGGCAGTGTGCTTATGTATCCCCCCTGTATTGTCCCATTATACTCATTATCGGGTGGATATAGCAAGTGCCAGAATGCTGAATTTCTCGCTCTGCCCGGGTTTTATGGTCATCAAAATTAAGCCCTGCCCCGGATTGGGGGAAGCTTTTTGACGGATGGCGGGAGAAGCAACGGAACAAAAATGTGCACTATGCCTATAAAATATTGGCGATTTCTTCGCGTTTTGGGGGCAGAATCCGCTGTACAGGCCCGGAAAACCGCGGAATTTCCCTGTGTATGTCAGGGACATCATGATTTCCTGCGGGTGAGGGATGGATTTATCTGCCCTTCCATGGTATAATTCTAGGCGTGCCTGGATGATGCATCTTTGGCGGGGAGAGAGGGATTTTTATGCGGTAAGGTATTGCCCGAAAATGCCGGGGCATAAATTGAAATTTGGATAAAGGAAAGGCGGACAATAGCTTGAAAATCGGAAACAGGGAATTTCAGACCAAAGGACATACATACGTGATGGGAATCCTGAACGTGACCCCGGATTCCTTCTCGGACGGAGGGAAGTGGAACGACAGGGACAGGGCCCTGCGGCATGTGGAGGAGATGCTGGAGGAGGGGGCGGACATCATCGACATCGGCGGCGAGTCCACCCGGCCTGGCTACACGCTTCTGCCGGAGCATGAGGAAATCGAGAGGGTGGTTCCTGTAATCGAGGCTGTGAAGGCTGCTTTCGATGTGCCGGTGTCCCTGGATACCTACAAAGCCCGGGTGGCGTCGGCGGGAATCGCGGCCGGGGCAGACCTGATCAATGATGTCTGGGGATTGAAATATGATAGCTGGTCCCGCAATGGAGCGGACGCGCCGGGCAACGGAGCGAGCGGCCAGGGGGGCAGCGCAATGGCGCAGGTCATCGCGGAGAGCGGGCTGCCCTGCTGTCTGATGCACAATAGGAGAGATACGGATTATCGGGATTTCGTCCATGATGTCATCGGAGATTTGGAGGGGACTTTGCGGCTGGCGGAACAGGCCGGCATCGGCAGGGAGAGGATTATCTTAGACCCCGGCGTGGGATTCGCCAAAAGTTATGAGCAGAATCTGGAAATCATCCGCTGCATGGGGGAACTGGGGACGCTGGGCTGTCCGCTGCTGCTGGGCTGCAGCCGGAAGTCCGTGATTGGGCTGACCTTGGATCTGCCTGCGGATCAGAGGCTGGAGGGGACATTGGTGACCACCGTGGCCGGGGTCCTGCAGGGAGCCATGTTCGTAAGGGTGCATGACGTCAGGGAAAATGTGCGGGCCGTGCGGATGGCGGAGGCGATTTTTGCGGAGCGGGTTTCCGGCGGCTGACGGACGGATTGGACAGGTGCTTTTTGTGAAGATTCTGGTTGTTCTGGCTTGTGCAAGACAAAATTGGCTGCTGGTGACTGGAAATCCCTGTTAAAAGGGTTGAGACTGGAAGCTTCTTCGTGTGAGGGCTTCGGTTCGTAAAGGTACTTCGCAAGCATTTAGACCTTGTCAGGAACAGAAAGTCGAATTGGGACTATAGGTATGCCTGCCGATGCAGGCGGACAGGAGGAGAAATGTATTCGGAATGGGCAAAGGACGAGATACGCATTGAAGGCCTGGAAGTATTCGCGCACCATGGGGTATACGCCGAGGAAACGCAGAACGGACAGGTTTTCTATGTAAATGCGACATTATATACAGATGTAAGCCAGGCGGGAAGAACGGACGATTTAGAACGAACCGTAAACTATGGAACGGTCTGCCGTTTTATCACCGACTGGATGCAGGAGAACACCTGCCTGTTGCTGGAAGCGGTGGCGGAGAAGATGGCGGCAGCGATTCTGCTGGAGTACAAAAGCCTGTCCGCCATAGAACTGGAAATCCAGAAGCCCCATGCGCCCATCCCGCTGCCCTTTGGGAACGTCTCCGTGAAAGTCCACAGAAGCTGGCACAAAGCGTACATCGCGGTGGGATCCAATTTGGGGAACCGGGAGGAGCATATCAAAGGTGCGGTGCGCGCCCTGAAAGAGCATCCTTTCATGATTCTGAAGAAGACCTCTGAACTGCTTGTCACCAAGCCTTACGGCGGTGTGGAGCAGGAAGACTTCCTGAATGGTGTTCTGGAAATCGAGACGCTCCTTGGCCCGGAACAGCTGCTGGATGCCCTTCATGAAATCGAGAACGCAGCCCGGCGCGAAAGGACAGTGCGGTGGGGCCCCAGGACGCTGGACTTGGACATTCTGTTTTACGACAGGCTCTGTTACGACAGCGACGATTTGAAGATACCCCATGTGGACTTGGAAAACAGGACATTCGTCCTGAAGCCCATGGCAGAAATGGAACCGTATTTCCGCCACCCCATAAGCGGAAATACGATGATAGGGCTTTTGCGGGAATTGGAAGAGAGGGAGGATAGCCTCTCGGAATTTTAAGAAGCAGAATCAGGCATTGGGGGCTGAAATCCTGATAGACGCGCTTTAATATGCATAGCTGCTGCTTCATACCGAGTCCCAACGGCAAAACCTATGATATCGCCTATTGTGTGCACAAAAAATACTGGAGAAATGGTATGACAAAGACCTTAATATTAAACGGTTCCCCCAGAATAAACGGCGATACCGTAGGCCTGATCGGAAAAATGACCGGCAGAATCGGGGGCGGATATAAAATCGTAGACGCATACAGATGCAGCGTCTCGCCGTGCCTTGACTGCAGATATTGCTGGGAAAACAGCGGATGCGCCATAAGAGACGAGATGCAGGAGATATACGAGTACATACAGGAATGCGACAATATCCTGATCGCCTCCCCAATCTATTTTTCCGAGCTGACCGGAAGGCTGCTGGATGTGGGAAGCAGGCTCCAGACATACTTCTGCGCCAGATTTTTCAGAAAAGAGGAACCAATCTTAAAACCGAAAAAAGGTGCAGTCATACTGGTCGGCGGCGGGGATGGCCACATGGAGAAAGCCTATGGCACAGCATGCACCCTGCTGCACCATATGAACTGCCGCCAGATTCACGAACCGGTATATAGCCACAACACCAACGAAAGACCCGCAGTCGAGGACGAAAGCGCGCTTTCGGGCCTGGACAGCATTCTGGATTTTTTCCACCTGTGCGGTTAAAATCTGCAGTCCACTAAAATCTGCTCCTTGTATTTCTGATATAAATATATTGCCGGATCAGAACGCTGCTATCATGCCTGACATGGACGCAACCGCTCAGAAATAACTTTTTCAGAGCCATTTCTGGTTCCAATCAATTATGAAGCTGGGAAACGAAATCTACCTGGATTTCAAATTGCTGGCATTGCGGAAAATCGGCAGGATGGACTATTCGGAATACCAGAGACTTGGAACCGGGAAACTGATACAGCAGATCAAAAACGGAGCCGATGCGGGAAAAGACGTCCTCTATGGCTTCTGGTTCAGCGTGGTCAGGGACCTGGTTCCCACGATTCTGTTCAGCCTGTACTTTATCTGGAAGATAGACAGGAACATCACCTGCTTCCTCATGGCGGGATACCTCATCGTATTCCTGGTGACCAACCTGCTGCTGAAGGGGCTGTACCAGATAAAGGAGAACATCCTGACCAATGAGGAGGAACTGAACCATTTTCTTGTGCGGGGATTCATGGAAATGCCCCTTTTCCGCATGAAGCGGCAGTTTCCGGGCGAAATCGGGAAAGCGTCCAAAGCCAAGCGCATCATCGTAGCGTCAAAGATAAAAATGACCATGATACATGAAGCGTTTTTCACCATATTTGCAGTGCTGGTGGCCTGCCTGGACGTAGGAATCCTGGCCTATGCGTGGAAAAACAGCCACTTGTCCGTTGGGGCCGTGGTGGCGCTGATCACGCTGATTGACAATGCGTATACGCCTATCGCCATATTCAACGTCATTTATGTGCAGTACAAACTGAACAAAACGGCATGGCATGAAGATACATTTCAGGAGATATCCGAGAGAAAAGACGGAAGAAGCTTTCCGGCGAACCCGGCGCAAAGTCCCGTAAAAAGCCCTGTGACTATCCCACTGAGGATAAGGAAGGGCAGATAGGCAGCCACCCCGGCGGTTCTGGTAATCGCGAAAGCTACGGCCAGCTGGCCCAGATTGTGGGTCAGCCCGCCCATGGCTCCCGTGAGGAAGACCAGTTTTTTCTGTAGAACTTTCATCACCACCGCCATGACCAACAGGCTGCACAGCCCGCCCATCAGGCTATAGAGCAGGGAAAGGGCCTGGCCGAACAGAAAAGCGGACAGCAGTATCCTGGAAATCAACACTACAAGAGCGTCCCTGGCAGAGAAATGCCGCAGCAGAATCAAAGTGATGATATTAGCCAGCCCCAGCTTGATGCCCGGGATAGGCACCAGGGGAGGGATGGCGCTTTCTATGGCGAAGATGGCCAGGGACAGGGTGGTGAAGAGGGCTAAAAACGTGGTCTTTCTGACGGACATGGGAGGCTCCTTTCTAATAAGCAACGGCATCTGGTGCCGCGACAGTTTCCGCAGAATCGGACACAGGCCGCAGCTGAATCACCAGCCGGTTTGGCAGGCAGGTGATGGGCAGCCTGGAATCGCTGATGAAGCCCTGGTGGACGCAGAGCTTGTCAGGGCAGTCCGCGGAGATGATGGCGATGCTGCCCGGACGCACTTCAATCTCATTGACACAGCCGTTTTCCCCTGTGACGGTGAAAGTGCCGATTTCCTGTATATCGTCCAATGGGATGCTTTGAATCAATATTCCGTTCTGAAAGATATCTGCGACGTAATGCCCGCCCTCCCGGCCGCTGAGCAGGAAAACGATGCTTGCCAGGCATAGAACCAGGAGAAATGCGGCGATGATCAGAGCCGGTTTTCGGTAGGACAGGTTTTCTTTCACGGGAACCGCCTTTCTGAGGCATCCGCATGGCGCAGCCCTATGCGCCTTTTGGGTCTCAAGCTATATATATGTAATGATGAAATCTAGCACAAAAATTGCATAATCGGCATGACTGGCTGTGCAAGTGGCTGACAAGAATAAAATGCCGTTTCTATAGGGCACGAAAGGATTTCCTGACAACCCCTTCACCCTGATATTATGGCAATGATGCTAGGGTCAAAACCATATGCAGGCACGAATTGTGTTAAAAAACAATCTGTCCTCTGATAATCTTTTGCCCACAACATCATAACAATGACAATAGTATAACAAAAAGGAATCATAAAATGAAGCATTTTTTCTGGACAATGATATATACATTGTTGGCGCTGGCTCTCTGCTGCGGCTGCAGCATCCAGGACAGGCCAGGGAATGCCGATGGCGGGCAGGGAGACGGCGCGGACGGACAGCAGAATGTCCAAAGCGCGGATACCCCATGGCAGTACGTGGACACCGCCATGGGGACAGTGGTGCAGCAGACAGTGTACGCCCCTGACCAGGAGACGGCGCAGGCGTTCTCCGCCCAGGCCATGGAGCTTCTCTGGGGATTGGAGCAGAAGGAGATATCCTGGCGGCTGGATACCTCTGAGGTGTACCGCGCCAATGTCACTTCCGGAAGCGAGGGAGGATTCCTGCTGTCAGAGGAGCTGGCGGGGCTTCTGGAGAGCGGCCTGGAGCTGTCCAGGCGTTCGGAAGGGGCATTCGACATGACGCTTGGCTCGGTGACGCGCCTGTGGAACATCGATGAATGGGCGGCAGAGAACGGTGCGGAGGGCTTTCCGATTCCTTCCCGGGAGGAGCTGGCCCGGGCTTTGAGCGTATGCGGGTATGAAAAACTGCGGCTCCAGCGGGAGGCGGGAGACCAGGAAGAAAAGGGACAGTGCCGTCTCTTCCTGCCGGAGGGGATGCAGCTTGACCTGGGTGCAATCGGCAAGGGGCTTGGGCTGTCGGAGCTTACGTCTATGCTGGAAGGGCAGAACGCCGTGACAGGGGCCGTGATATCTTTGGGCGGCAGCATCCTGACCTACGGGAGCAAGCCGGATGGCAGTACCTGGAAGGTGGGAATCATAGATCCTTTTGACAAATCCTCCAACATAGGCATCCTTTCCCTGGAAGGCCAGTGGTGCGTCTCCACCTCAGGGGACTATGAGCGCTATGTGGAGGTGGACGGGGTGCGCTACCACCATATCCTGGACCCGAAGACCGGCACACCCGCAGTCAGCGACGTGCGAGGCGTCACCGTGCTTCTGAAAGACGGCCTGCTCAGCGATGGGCTTTCCACGGCTTGTTTCATCTTAGGGCCTGAGAAAGGGATGGCATTGGCGGCGGAATACGGGGCCGAGGCGCTGTTCATCCTTTCAGACGGCGAAGTCGTTCTGTCAGAGGGGATGGAGCAGTACTATACGGCTATCCGGTAAAATATTGATTGGATGGCTGTGCGTTTTTTCGCCAAAAAGCAAGTTGGAACCAGGTTCGGAAGCAAGGCAGGACGAAGTCCCCATGACTTTACGAATATACAGAAAAAAGCATGCTGATAACAGTTTTTTGCGAGAAAGATGCATAGAGACATAGAGCGAAGACAAACATAGTATCAGAAAAAAGAAAGGCGGCGCATATGAAGACAGATTCCAGGCATAGGAGATTTTTTGCAGGGCTGCTTGCCTGTCTGGCGGCAATGTCCCTGACCGCCTGCCATGGCGTGCAGAACGCGTCCGATGCCACGCCCGGCACCGTGGAATCGTCGGAGCAGGAAACAACATCAGAATGGTTCTCGAACCGTGATATGAAAGGGGACTATGACGAGGATTCCTGTGTGAAAGTGGCTCTGGAAGGGGAGACAGCGAAATGCCACGGGGAGACCGTGAAGATTTCCGGAGGGACAGTGTCCATAACCCGGGAAGGCTCCTACCTTCTGACAGGCGTCCTGGAAAAGGGGATGCTGGTCATCGAGGCCGACGAGGAGGCTAAGGTGCAGCTGATTCTGGACGGGGCCCGGATATCCAATGATGACGGAGCGGCAATCTATGTGAAATCAGCGGACAAAGTCTTCCTGACCCTGGCAGCGGGAAGCGAGAATGTGCTGTCCGACAGCGGGGGCTACAGCGCCCATGACGACGACAAGGTAGACGGCGCTGTCTTTGCCGGATGCGATTTGACCGTGAACGGCACAGGCAGCCTGGAAGTCATGGCTGCAGAAGGGCATGGCATCGTGTCCAAGGATGACCTGCGGATTACGGGAGGCAGCCTGACGGTCACGGCGGCCGGTCACGGGCTGTCCGGAAAAGACAGCGTGCGCCTGGCGGAGGGCCGCCTGGCGGTGGTCTCAGGCAAGGACGGCATCCACGCGGAGCATGAGGATGAGCAGAAAGGATATGTATATATCGCCAATGGCAGCGTGGCCGTGGTGTCCCAGGGGGACGGCATCAGCGCCAGCGGTTTTTTACAGATTGACAATGGAAGCTTTGCCATCACGGCAGGAGGCGGCAGCGGGCAGACCGCAGATGAGGGGGAGGAAACGTCCAGCGCCAAGGGAATCAAGGCGGCCAGGACGCTGGTGGTCAATGACGGCGCTTTCGCCATAGATGCCCGGGACGATGCCCTGCACGCCGACGGAGACCTGATCCTACGGGGCGGCGGGTTCCGGCTTGCCTCTAAAGGAAAGGGCATCCATGGGGACAGGACAGTGGCCATAGAGGGAGGCACCATAGAAGTCTCGGCCAGCCATGAAGGGGTGGAGGGGTACAAGGTGGCCGTCTCGGGAGGCTGTCTGCGGCTGTGCGCGGCGGATGACGGCATCAATGCGGCGGGAGGCCGTGATGGGAGCGGGTCAGATGATTTTGCGGATGAGGAAGGGACCGGCGGCGAGGAACCGTCCATACAGATTTCTGGAGGAGAGATTTCTATCGATGCAGCCGGAGACGGCATTGACTCCAATGGTTCCCTGATTGTCTCAGGCGGCAAGGTCTATGTCTCCGGCCCTGTGGACGACCTCAACGGAGCGCTGGACTACGATGGCGAGGCCCGGATTACCGGCGGTACGCTGGTGGCCGCGGGCAGCAGCGGCATGGCCATGAATTTCGGCGATGCCTCCACCCAGGGGACCATATTGATTTACATTCCGCCCCAGAACCCGGGAACGGAGATTGTCCTGAAGGATTCCCAGGGAAGGGAGCTGGCGGCGTACACTGCCCCGAAGGCTTTCAGTTCCGTGGTGGTCAGCTGCCCGGAACTGGAGCAGGGCGGCGTATACACGATGCTGGCCGGGGACAGCGAGACAGAAGTAGTCCTGGAGGAACTGCGCTACGGAAAAAGCTATAACGAAACGGAATGATAATCTGTGCTTATGACAAATATAATATTTATTGATTTTACTTATAGTGCGAAATATAGTATAATGAACACGCAATTAAGAAAAAGTTCTGCCAGATGGCAGGAAATTAAACAGCATCTGCCCTTCCGGTGCCGGAGGTACTACACAAGACCTGGGACGGGGAGCGCTATGGACGGACTCGTCGCGTCATGTATATGCGGCGGAGTTGAGCATGCCCTGAGACTGGGAGCGCCATGGACAGGTAGTCTGCGTCCCTGTATATACGGAGGAATCGTGTATGTCCTGAGACTGGGAGCGCCATGGACAAGGGGCCAAGTCCTGGGAGCGGAATCCCTCCGGAGCGGGAAGGGCAGATGCGGAACGGAAATAGGAGGAGAAATATGGTCAAAGCAATCGTAGGAGCCAACTGGGGTGATGAGGGAAAGGGAAAAATCACCGATATGATGGCTCAGGAAGCGGATATCGTGGTGCGTTTTCAGGGAGGAGCCAACGCCGGGCACACCATCGTGAACGACTATGGAAAGTTTGCGCTGCACACGCTTCCCTCAGGGGTGTTTTACAGCCATATCACGAATATCATCGGCAACGGGGTGGCGCTGAACATTCCGCTGCTGTTTCAGGAAGTGCAGTCTGTGGTGGAGAGGGACGTGCCCAGCCCGAAGCTGCTGGTTTCCGACCGGGCCCAGATGGTGATGCCCTATCACATTTTGTTCGATCAGTATGAGGAGGAGCGTCTGGGAGGCAAGTCCTTCGGCTCCACCAAGTCCGGCATCGCGCCATTCTATTCCGACAAATATGCCAAAATCGGCTTCCAGGTCAGCGAACTGTTCAATGAGGAACTGCTGGCGGAGAAGACGGAGCGCATCTGCGAGATGAAGAACGTGCTGCTGGAGCATCTGTACCATAAGCCGCCCATCGACCCGAAGGAGCTCCTGGATACGCTGCACCGGTACAGGGACATGGTGGAGCCCTATGTGTGCGATGTGTCCCTGTTCCTGGACAAAGCCCTGAAAGAGGGGAAGACAGTGCTGCTGGAGGGACAGCTGGGCACGCTGAAGGATCCGGATCACGGCATCTATCCCATGGTGACCTCCTCCTCCACGCTGGCGGCTTTCGGCGCGATCGGCGCAGGCCTGCCGCCCTATGAAATCAAACAGATCGTGACGGTCTGTAAGGCATATTCTTCCGCTGTGGGCGCGGGAGATTTCGTCTCGGAACTGTTCGGCGCGGAGGCGGAGGAGCTGCGCCGCCGGGGTGGAGACGGCGGCGAGTACGGCGCGACCACCGGACGGCCCAGGCGCGTGGGCTGGTTCGACTGCGTGGCCTCAAAATACGGCTGCCGGATGCAGGGGGCTACGGACGTGGCCTTTACCGTGCTGGACGTGCTGGGCTATCTGGACGAGATTCCCGTGTGCGTGGGCTATGAAATCGACGGGGAGGTCACCACGGATTTCCCGGTGACCAGCAGACTGTCCAAGGCAAAGCCGGTATTGCAGAAGCTCCCCGGCTGGAAGTGCGAGATCCGGGGGATCCGCAGCTACGAGGAGCTGCCGGAGAACTGCCGGAAATACATTGAATTCATCGAGGGGCAGATCGGCTATCCGATTACCATGGTCAGCAACGGCCCCGGCAGAGACGACATCATCTACAGAAAGTCGGCGCTGGCGAAATAATTGGGCATCCCCGGCGGCCGGAGCTAACTTGCCAAACAACCTGACTCACGAGCGAAAGATTCATGGAACATGGGGCAAATTTCATCGCTCGTGAGTATAGGAGGGCCATGATAGGGAATCTGGAGTATTTCAAAGTATTCTACTATACTGCGAAGCTGGGAAGCGTCACAGGAGCGGCCGGCGTGCTTTCCATCTCCCAGCCAGCGGTGAGCCAGTCCCTGAAAGCGCTGGAGCGCAGCCTTGGCGTGGCTCTGTTCCAAAGGGCTTCCAAGGGCGTCCGGCTCACCGGGGAGGGCCAGTTGCTGTACTCCTATGTGGAAAAGGGCTACGAGGAGATAGAGCGTGGCGTGGAAAAGGTGAAGCAGATGCTGAACCTGGAGCTGGGCGAGGTGCATATCGGGGCCAGCGACATGACGCTGCGTTTTTATCTGCTGCCGTTTCTGGAGGAATTCCATGAGCGGTACCCCGGCATCAAGGTCATCGTGGCCAATGCCCCTACCCCGGAGACCCTGAGGCTTCTGCGGGCGGGGGAAATCGACTTCGGCGTGGTCAGCACCCCCTTTGACCAGGGCGGGGATATCTGCAGCGAGCCGGTCAGAGAGATAGAGGACGTATTCGTAGCCGGACGCAGATTTATCTCTTATAAGAACAAGATGCTGGATTTGCAGGAGCTGGAAAAGCTGCCGCTGATTTTCCTGGAGGGAAGCACCAGCACCAGGGCTTATATGGACGCTTATCTGGCCGAGAACGGCGTGGCGGTGCAGCCGGAGTTCGAACTGTCCACCAGCGACATGATCGTGCAGTTCGCCCTGCGCAATCTGGGGATAGGCTGCGTGGTCAGGGACTTCGCCACGGAGGCCGTGGAGTCGGGCCTGCTGTTCGAGCTGCGCTTCAATAAAATGATTCCCAAAAGGCAGTTCTGCGTGGTCACCAGCAGGAAAGCGCCCCTTGGGGCAGCTGCCGGGAAGCTGCTGGAGATTATGCGCGATGGCCGGACATGACGGGCTGCGCGGCATCAAAGGGACGGCACTGCGGCCCGGAGATTCCGAGAGGATACAGACATAGGCTCTTGGAAGCTTAGGAAGCAGAATCGGGCATTAGGGCAGAACGGTACCCGGAAAAAGGGGGGAATCGGCGCAAAGGAGTTCCGGAAAGCAGCGCGATATGCGGTCACGGGATTCCGAGAGGATATCAGACTTCTTAGAGAGGAAACAGGAGAGAAATGATTCGAAATATTATATTTGATATCGGTAATGTATTGACGGATTTCCGTTGGAAAGGATTCCTGGAGGACAAGGGATTTGACGAAGCGATGGTGGAGCGCATCGCGCAGGCTTCCGTCAAGACGGTGCTCTGGAACGAAATGGACCGGGGCGTCTGGGATATGGAGGAACTGATGCAGGCGTTCATTGCCAAAGACCCCGAAATCGAGCCGCAGCTGCGCAGGGCCTACGACAATGTCACAGGCATGGTGACGAAGCGGGACTATGCCATTCCCTGGATCCAGGAACTGAAGGCAAAGGGGTACAGGATATACTACCTGTCCAATTTTTCCGAAAAGGCCTATGTGGACTGCATGGATGCCCTGGATTTCCTGTCCTACACGGACGGCGGCATCCTGTCCTACCGGGAGAAGATGGTCAAACCCGCCCCGGAAATCTACAGGCTCCTGCTTTCCAGGTATTCCCTGAACGCGGAGGAAAGTGTATTCATTGACGATACCCCGATAAATGTGGAAGGGGCCAGGGCGGTGGGGATGTACGGCATTCGTTTTGAGACGAAGGAACAGGCCGAGGCGGAGCTGCGGGCGCTGGAAGCCCGGGTGTAGTTCCGGTCATTTTGCCTTTGGTTCGCCCGGGACATCCGCGGCGGCAGCGCCCGGGGCTTCCGGATCGCCGATGCCGCGTTTTCCGGTGAGCCTGGCGTACATCCAGGAGTAGATCCAGATGACCAGCGGCACGGCGAAGGTGCCGAACAGGCAGATTCGGAACCATTTGGCGGACTCGCTGCTGTCCACGATGGCGGTCACAAGGGTAATCAGGTACAAAAGCGCCAGCAGCGCCACGCCGATGATGGCCACCAGCTGCCTGGAGGTCATCTTTTTCTTCTGCGTATCTTCCCGCAGATTTTTCTGTGTGTCATTTTTGGTGTCTTTCATGGCTTTCCTCGTTTCAACGTAACTGTGTAAAGGTGTCCAGTGGATGTTCTATAGAGGGATTGTAGCATGTTTGCGCCGGATTGGCAACTTTTTTGCGGAAGAGCGCTTTTCCGCGGCAACAAAAACCCCGAGCCTGCACACAGCGAAGCCCGGGGCTTTATTAAGGGGAGGATTCAGGCTTCGCCTTGCCGATCGAACCAGGCGGGGCGAGCCTAAGTATTATTTTATCTTCTGTGTGATCAAAGGAGGGGGTTCCTTGACATTCAATAGTCTAACCCGGAACCCGGACATTATACACCGCGGGGAAAATTTTTGGAAATTTTTTTATTGTGCAAAAGGATAATCTGTTATATACTGATTAAAGCGGCGGATGTCCGACAAAAATACAGCCGGTCCTACCGGTAGAAATGAAAAGGTGGTAAGAGTATGGCATTATTAGAACAATGGAGAGCGGAGGCATATAACGAGTCAGTTGCAAAAGAGAAGCTCCAGAGATTATGGGCGGCATATTTTCAGGAGGAGAAGGATATCTATGCCCAGCTTTTGAAGAATCCTGACGAAGTGGTGCGGGGCACGGTGAAGGAGCTGGCGGACAAGTATCAGGTGTCGATCATGACCATGACAGGCTTCCTGGACGGCATCAACGACAGCCTGAAGGAGCCCAACCCCATCGAGGAGATGGAGGAGGACACGCCTGTGAACCTGGGCTTCGACAAGCCGCTGCTGTATAAGAACATGGTGGCCGCGGAGGCGGATTGGCTGTACAATCTGGAGGAGTGGAACGACATCTTTGACGAGGACACCAGGAAGGCCCTCTACAAAGAGCAGAAATCTTCCACCACCATCGTGAAGGAGGCGAAGATTTACCCCAACGATCCCTGTCCCTGCGGAAGCGGCAAGAAATACAAGAAATGCTGCGGCAAAAAGTAAGCCTCGATTTTTGGGCAGGGGGGTGAAGGTATGACAGGGAAGATTTCCGGGATGAAAAAGTTCCTGAAACAGATGAAATGGGAGACGATGCTGACTTCATTGCTGTACATCGTGCTGGGCATCGTGGCGCTCCTGATTCCGGAGACCATGGTCAAGACGCTTGGGTATCTGATCGGCATCCTGCTGATTCTGGCGGGGGCTGTCTCCATGATCTGCTATCTGCTGCGGGAGGCCCATCAGAACTATTATCGGAACGATTTCGGCTATGGGCTGATGGGCATAGCTGTAGGCATCCTTTTCCTGTATAAAGTGGATTGGATCATCTCGCTGGTGCCGGCCATACTGGGCGTGCTGGTGGTGGGCAGCGGCTGCAGGAAGCTGCAGGACGTGATCGACATGAAGAGGATGGGATACGGCAACTGGGTGCTGGTGCTGATTCTGGCCGCGGTGAATGTGGCGTTCGGCGTGGGGCTTATCATGAATGCCTTTGAGGCGGCGCTGCTGTTTCTCCAGCTGGTGGGCGCGGGGCTGATCTTCAGCGGCGTCACAGATTGCGCCTCCTGTCTGTATCTGGCAGGCAAGGTCAAAAAGTATTTTGAGGACCTGGAGGCTGTGGACGGCACTTATACGGAGGCCTCAGAGTCGGAAAGCGAACCCGGCGGAGATGATTGGGACAATTGAGGGCTGCAGGATGGGTTCGGGACGGAGAGGATGGACGATGAAGGAGTGGTAGAGTGAATATTGCATCTTTTTTATTGCCCAAGGCAGAAGTTGCCTATCTGCGGGACGACATGACGTTGCGCCAGGGGCTTGAGAAGCTCCGCAGAAGCGGTTTTGCCGCGATACCGGTCATCGATGGGGAGGACAGGTATGTGGGGGTCATCAGCGTGGCGGATTTTCTTTGGAACATCCTGGCGTACAACCAGGACCTGGAAAATGTCACGCTGAAGAGGCTGGAGAACAGGACGGTGCGGGATTTTCTGCAGAGCGGCAAGGTGAGGCCCGCCTGTATCGACACGCCCATGGAGAACCTGCTGGAATGCGCGAAGAATCAGAATTTCGTGCCGGTGATTGATGACAGGAATGTATTCATCGGCATCGTCACCCGCAGCGACATCATCAAGTATTTCGTGGACAAGTACAAAGCCGGGCCGGGACGCGCAGATTCGGCAGGCGCAAGAGGAACAGACGAATGTACATAGAAGAGAGGGGCACTGAATCATGAAGAAACTGGAGGAATACGTGGTAAGCATACCGGACTTTCCCGAGGAGGGCATCATTTTCCGTGACGTGACCAGCGTGCTGCAGGACGCGGAGGGCTTGCAGCTGGCCATTGATACGATGCAGGGCATGGTGAAGGATCTGGAATACGATGTGGTGGCAGGCCCGGAATCGAGAGGGTTTATATTTGGAACACCGATTGCTTATAATAATAAAAAGCCTTTCGTGCTGATCCGCAAGGCCGGAAAGCTTCCCAGGGAGACCGTATCCATCTCCTATGACCTGGAATACGGCAAGGCTACCATTGAGATGCATAAGGACAGCATCAAGCCCGGCCAGAAGGTCCTGATCGTGGACGACCTGATCGCCACGGGAGGCACCACGGAGGCTATGATCAAGCTGGTGGAAAGCCTGGGCGGCCAGGTAGTGGGGATTGTGGTTCTGATGGAGCTGGCAGGCCTGAAGGGCCGTGAGAAGATTGCCGGCTACCGCCTGGATTCAGCCATCTGCTATCCGGGGAAGTAAGGAAGTGTCTACAAATAACTGCTGCAAGTTTATGGCAATTTTTATTGTATTTCCGGGCTTTTGCCTGAAGCAATTGCAGCAGTTATTTTCCGACAATTCCTAAGGAGCTGTTTTCCGGCATCTCTAAAGGAATGCGCAAGGCAGCAGACATCGCAGAAAGCGTGGGTATCTATGGCAGAAGAAAAACTCGAGGAAATTTTTGATGATGGAAAGATGAGTGAATACCATGAGTTCGTGAATCCTGATGAACTTTATCAGGAGCTTATTGGGCGTGTCCACAAATATCATCCCAGCGATGACATTTCCATGATTGAAAAGGCTTACCGCACTGCGGCAGAGGCGCATAAGGATCAGTTCCGAAAATCAGGCGAGCCGTACATCGTCCATCCGCTGAACGTGGCGATCATTCTGGCGGATCTGGAGCTGGACAAGGAGACGATCATAGCGGGGATTCTCCATGACGTGGTGGAGGACACCGTCATGACGGAGGAGGATCTGAAGCGGGAGTTCGGGGACGATGTGGCGCTTCTGGTGGACGGCGTCACGAAGCTGGAGAAGATTCCGCTGTCTGCAGGGGGAGACCAGCCGGACGCCAAGCTGGAGATGCAGGCGGAGAATCTCCGGAAGATGTTCCTTGCCATGGCGAAAGATATCCGGGTCATCCTGATCAAGCTGGCGGACCGGCTCCACAATATGCGGACGCTGCAGTACAAGAAGCCCGAGAGCAGGCAGCGCATCGCCAAGGAGACGCTGGAAATCTATTGCCCCATCGCCCAGCGGCTGGGCATCAGCAAGGTGAAGATCGAACTGGACGACCTGTCTTTGAAATATCTGGAGCCGGACGTGTATTATGACCTTGTAGACAAGATATCCGTGCGCAAGAGCGTGCGGGAGAAGTATATCCAGAGCATCGTGGACGAGGTCAGCGAGCATATCCGGAATGCGGGCATCCAGGCGAAGATAGACGGGCGCGTGAAGCACTTTTTCAGCATCTATAAGAAGATGAAGAATCAGAACAAGACGCTGGACCAGATCTATGACCTGTTTGCGGTGCGCATCATTGTGGACAGCGTGCGGGACTGCTATGCGGCCCTGGGGGTGATCCATGAGATGTATAAACCCATCCCGGGGCGGTTCAAGGACTATATCGCCATGCCGAAAGCGAATATGTACCAGTCCCTGCACACCACTTTGATCGGCAGTTCGGGACAGCCCTTTGAGATACAGATCCGCACTTTTGAGATGCACAAGGCGGCGGAATACGGCATTGCCGCCCACTGGAAATACAAGGAGGCCTCTGACGGCAAGAAGGTGGCGGCCCAGGAGGAGGAGAAGCTGGTGTGGCTGCGCCAGATTCTGGAATGGCAGCGGGACATGTCGGACAACCGTGAGTTCATGAAGCTTTTGAAGAACGACCTGGATCTGTTTTCCGACAATGTATACTGCTTCACGCCCACCGGGGAGGTGAAGAACCTGCCCGCAGGCTCCACGACAATCGATTTTGCCTACAGCATCCATTCCGCGGTGGGCAACAAGATGGTGGGCGCCAGGGTGAACGACAAGCTGGTGACCATCGATTATGAAATCAAGAACGGGGACAGGATAGAGATCATCACTTCCCAGAATTCCAAGGGCCCCAGCCGGGACTGGCTGAACGTGGTGAAGAGCACCCAGGCCAAGAACAAGATCAACCAGTGGTTCAAGAGCGAGCTGAAGGAAGACAATATCGTCAAGGGCAAGGAGCTGCTGAACAGTTATTGCAAGGCCAGGGGCGTGAACCTTTCCGAGCTGCTGAAGAATGACTACACAAGCGCGGTTATGCGGAAATACGGGTTCCGGGACTGGGATTCCGTGCTGGCCGCCATAGGCCACGGCGCTTTGAAAGAGGGCCAGGTGGTCAACAAGATGCAGGATCTCTATGACAGGGACCACAAGAAGGAGCTGTCCAACGAGGAGGTCCTGGCTGCCATCGCGGAGAGCGGCGCGCAGTCCGCCGCGAAGCCGGCCACCATGAAGGCCAAGAGCGGCATCGTGGTGCGTGGGATAGCGGATTTGTCGGTCCGTTTCTCCAAGTGCTGCTCGCCGGTGCCCGGAGATGAGATCGTGGGGTTCGTCACCAGAGGGCGGGGCATCTCCATCCATCGGACGGACTGCGTGAACATGATGAACCTGCCGGAGATTGAGCGGGCGCGCATCATCGACGCGGAGTGGCAGGCGCCGGAGGACGCCACGGAGAAATATGTGGCGGAGATCCTCATCTATGCCAACAACCGCAACGGGCTGCTGGCGGATATCACCAGGGCGCTGACGGAGCGCAATATCGGCATCCTTTCGCTGAACACCAGGATCAGCAGGCAGGATCTGGCAACGCTGCAGATGTCCTTCGAGGTGGAGAGCAGAGAGGAATTGACCAGGGTGGTCGATAAAATCCGGGGCATTGAAAGCGTCATAGACATCGAGAGGGCTACAGGTTAGGAGGCTGAAAAGGATGGCTGAAATCAAGATAGGGCGTATGGTGCTGGGTGTGTGCCAGACCAATTGCTATTTTCTGTATCGTGAGGGGGAACATGGGGCAATCGTGGTGGATCCTGCAGACAAGGGCGCGAACATTTACGGGGCCTTGCAGAAGAACGGGTTCCGGGTGGAAGGGATTCTGCTGACCCACGGTCATTTTGACCATATCTGGGGCCTGGACGCTCTGCGGGATGCCGCCAACGCGGCTGCGGAGTGCGACGGCAGGCCGCCGGTGCAGGTCTATGCCGGCGAGGGGGAGCGCGAGCTTCTGGGGAGCGCCCGGCTGAACGTGTCCGGACAGGCGGGAAGGGCCTGCGAGACCTATGCGGACGTATATCTGAAAGACGGCGAGGAGGTCGCGCTGGCCGGGATGACCTGCAGGATGATAGCCACGCCGGGGCATACGGCGGGAGGCTGCTGCTACTACTTTGAGGAGGCAGGGATTCTGGTATCCGGGGACACGTTGTTCGCGGAGTCTGTGGGAAGGACGGATTTTCCTACGGGAAGCATGGGCACGCTGGTCCGTTCCATCAAGGAGAAGCTGTTTCCGCTGCCGGATGACACGCGGGTGTATCCCGGCCACGGGGAAAGTACTACGATTGGGCGTGAGAAAGTAAACAATCCTTTCCTCGTTTAGAGTTTTCGTACCGGAGGGGAGTCTGTTTTGGAAGAGATGCGGAATGGGGCTCACTTGGTGATGGACGAAGTGAGAAAGGTGATAGTGGGCAAGGATGGCTGTATCGAGAAGGTGATGGCGGCCATCCTTGCAGGCGGTAATGTTCTTTTGGAGGACGTGCCTGGGGTGGGCAAGACGGAGATGGCCATTGCGTTTTCGCGGGCCATGGGCCTGAAGTCCAACCGGGTGCAGTTCACGCCGGACGTGATGCCGGCGGATATTACGGGTTTTTCCGTATACAGCAGGGAGACGGAGCGTTTCGTGTACCGTCCGGGGGCGGCCATGTGCAATCTGCTGCTGGCGGACGAGATTAATCGGACTTCCCCCAAGACCCAGTCAGCGCTTTTGGAGGTCATGGAGGAAGGGAATGTGACGGTCGACGGTGTCACCAGACAGGTGCCTCGTCCTTTTATTGTGCTTGCGACACAGAACCCGGTGGGCTCCTACGGCACCCAGAGATTGCCGGAAGCGCAGATGGATCGTTTCCTGATCTGTATCAGCATGGGCTATCCTGAGTTCGAGGATGAGGTGGCGATGCTGAAGAGCCGTCACCGGGGCAGACCGCTGGACCATGTCGCGGCCGTCATCAGCGGTGAGGAGCTGCTGGCCATGCAGGGGGAGACGGAGGATATTTTTATCCATGATGCGCTGTACCGGTATATGACCCGGCTGTCGGAGTTTACCAGGGAGCATGAATTGCTGGAGCTGGGCTTCAGTCCCCGGGGCACGTTGGCGCTGGGCAAGATGGCCCGGGCATATGCCTATCTGCGGGGAAGGGATTATTGCGTGCCGAAGGATGTGAAGGCGGCGCTTTTCGATGTGGGAGTTCACCGTGTCCGGCTGAACCAGAAGGCCAGAATCAGTGGGAAAAAGGCTGAGGATGTGCTGGAGGATGTGCTGGACAGGGTGAAGGAACCAAAGCTGGGCGAGAAGCCATGATCAGTAGAAGGCTCTGTTATCTGGCGCTGCTGGCGATGGGCGGATGCCTTACGATGCTGTATAATTACCAGGGGCTGCGGTTCCTCCTGGGCTGTCTGGTGACGGTTCCTCTGGGGGCTTTGCTGCTGGCGCTGCCGGGGAAATTTCTGTGCAGGGTCAGTCTGGAGGCAGCGCAGACCGAGGTCATGCGGGGAGAGACGGCGGAATTTGCGGTGAAGGTAGAAAACAGAAGCCTCTTTCCTGTGGCAAGGCTGCGGATGGAGCTGTACTGGGAGGCCACGGGCGACAAGGCTGTGAGGGAGAGGATGTGGCTGTGCGGTCTTGCGGTAAAACAGGGGGAGCGCTTTTCGCTGGAGCTGTTCGCGACTCATTGCGGCATGGCGGCCCTCACGATTCGGAAAGCGTCTGTCTGCGATTTTCTGGGTCTGTTTTCCTTGACTGTGGCCAGGAGAGAAAGGGCGCAGGTCTGTGTTTTGCCGGTGATTGAGCCGGTGTCTGCGCAGGTGCTGGAGCTGTGCTCGCTGAACTGTGCCAATCCGGGAGCGGAGCGGGAGGGGGATCTGCTGCTGCGCGATTTCCGGCCTGGTGACAGTCTGCATCGTATCTACTGGAAGCTGGCCGCGAAGGAGGGCGAGCTGCAGGTAAGAGATTTTGAGCGGAGCGGAAGAGTGACGCTCTTTTTGGATTTTTCGGATGGATTCGCACGGCAGGCCGATAACTGGGACCAATATTTGGACAGGGCGTGTTCAATGCTGTATTTTTTCGCCCAGGAGGGGCGGCAGGCCCTGCAGATGTCGCTGGAAGTGGTGTGGCGGAAGGGAGAGCTGTATCTGAAGACCGATATTCCGGACGGAGCGGCGGCGTTGGCCTGGACTGCTGCCCTGCTGGAGGGACGGGCCGCAGGGGCGTTCCTGACGGAGGAGGAGGTTCTTTCTCTGGGAAACGGCTGGCGCCTGGAGGAGGACGGCGGGCTGTATTATGGCAATGCTCTGGTTATGGAGACGCCGTCTGAGGCATAAATTGCCATAAACATGGAGAGCAGTACGTATATGAGGGATGATGCGAGGCATGGCGGGGAAGCTTTGGCAACCCCGGCGGTGAGATATTTATTGGATGTGCTGCTGCTGTTCATAAACAGCACGGGAATTGTGGGCGCTCTGGCGGAGGCTTTGGAGTTTCCCTGGCGTCGGACCCTGGAGAGCGGCGCAGGGGCAAAAGGCAGTCTGGAGGGGACAGTATTTTGGGGCGGAATCTTCCTGTTCTGTGTTGCCGCCGGGTTCCTGCAGATTGGGGCGAATGGCAAAAAGACGATAAAGCGTATTTTTTTGTTCTCCATGGCATATATCCTCTGCGGCCTGCTGTTTCGGAAGGAACTGCTGGAGGGCCTGACTGTCGTACTGAAAAATGCCGTGGACAATCTGAGCCAGCGTTATCAGCTCCACATAACCTGGGTCTTTGGCAGGTGGCTGCCGGAGGCGGTGCTTTGGTCTGAGAAGGGGAAGACATGGTGCGCTACGTTGACTGCGCTGTATCTCTTCCTTCCGTCAGTGCTGGCCGCCGGCTTTTTGTGGAGCCGGTTCAGAGGGCTCTGTCTGTTGATCGGCAATGTGCTCTGGTTTTATGCGGCCTGTGTCTTCGACCGGTTTCCAGGCTTCTTTTTTCTGGTATTTTGTATTCTCGGCATTGTGACCGCGCTGACGCAGAGGGACTTTGAGAAAAAGCCCCTGACGGGTGTGGGCGCGGTGCTCTGTGCCGCCGCGCTGACGGGGGGCGCTATGGCGGTGAGCTTCTTTTTCCTACTGCCGAAGCTGGACGCCAGCTATGAGGCGATTGAGGACGACAGGACCAAATTCTATCGGGTGGTGAATGAGGAGTGGATTCCCGCCCTGCGCAGCGCCCTTCCCGCAGGCGGATTCGGGACAGGGGTGGATGTGTCGGGAGAGCTGGTAAGAAAAAATGTTTTTTCGTATACAGAATCACCCACCTATCGTGTGACCGTGGACAAAGTCCCACAGAGGGCATTGTATTTGAAGGGCTTCGTGGGGGAGGAGTACGTCGAAACAGCCTGGGTTTCCAGACAGGATAAGGTGTTTGCGGATTATTACAGGGAGAATGGCCTGGAGCTGCCGGAGGATTACGGCGAGCTGGTGAACATCAGCTATGAAGCGGGCAGAAGCCTCTGGGGGAACGCTGCCCCCGGGCATATCACCATTGAGGAGCTGGGCGGCAGGGGGAGCTACAGCCTGTATCCCGGCGGGGCGCAGATGACAGATGCGTACCAGGTCAGAAGCGATGGAAGCGTGGCGCGCAGGGGAAGGGAATACGGATATTCTTTTTATGATCTCACGGGCTTTTCCGGAGGTGCCATTCTTTCCGGGGAGTGGGAGCAAAGAGAGCGGCAGTACGCGCAGTATGTCCATGACAATTATCTGGGATATGACGCGGAGGCGCTGCCCAGGCTGACCGGGAGCCTGAAGCGGGAGGGCATCAGAAGGGACGATATCTATGACTGCGCGCTGGACATCATGAACTATCTGGACAGGCATGCCAGCTATGATCTGGACGCGGGAGAGAACCCGGAGGGCACGGAGTTTGTGGAATATTTCCTGTTCGACAGCCATGAGGGGTACTGTATGCATTTCGCCTCGGCGGCGGTGCTGGCCTTTCGGTACTGCGGCATACCTGCCCGTTATGCCACAGGGTATGCGGTGTCCTCCTCCGAATTCTACCCGGACGGCAGGGGCGGCTACACGGCGGTGCTCACAGCCAGGATGGCTCATGCGTGGGCGGAGATCTACCTGGAGGGAGTGGGCTGGGTGCCGGTGGAGACGACACCGGGCGCGGTGGTGTTCCCTGCTGATAACCGGATGGAGCAGCTGGCATGTATAGGGCAGTTGTCAGGCCGGAAACTGGCGGCGGACGGCGGAGCGGATCTGGAGGTGCCGAAGCGGACAGAGGAGTTTTCCGGGGAGGAGCCATGGACAGAGGAGCCGCCGGAAGCGGAGGGCATGCCGGGGAAGAAGCCTGAGGATTTGGAGACAGTGTCCCCGGAGGAGTCGCCTTTCGTGCCTGTATCGGAATCGACTTTGGGGGATAGGGCGGATAAAGGGCAGACAGAGGGCGGAACAGGGCAGGTGCCCGGGGAGGAGAGCAGAGATGAGAGCGCTCTTCTGCTGGTGCTTGGCTGCTGCTTGGGCGCAGGCATTCTAGTGACTGCATCGGTCAATGCGTATAGGGCGATAGAGCGGAAAAAACATAAGCTGTTCCAAAGGGCAGGGACAGGAGAACGCATCTACTGGCTGTATGGGAATCTGCGGAGGACGCTGCGGTTCGCGGGCTGCCCGGGGAATTTGTCTGTGGACGAGGAGGCCTTCTGGCAGCGGCTCCAGATGATTTCCCGGCAGGTGGACAGGGCGGAATATGAGGCTTTCTGCGCGGTGCTGGAGAAGAACAGTTTTGCCCGGGAGGAGCCGTCGGAGGAGGAGCTCAGGACGGTCTGTGAGCTGCATGACAGACTGGTAAAGGGAATCTATGAGGAGGCTCCTTTTTACAAAAGGCTGCTGATTGGGAGATATTGGGATATGTGCGAGGGAGGGCCGGAACATGTTTGTTGTTGAGGTGGACAGGGAGAATTATGAGTATGATGTGCATTCCCTTGTAAAGGCATTCTATCCGGAGGAGCAGGTGAGCGTGCTGATACCGGAGATGCGGGAGGAGAAAAAGGAACAGCTCCGAAAATTGAGCCGTATGCGGATTCGGCTGTCCGAGGAGGGCGCGGAGATTCTTCTGGACGGAAAAGAGTACCGCTGGGAATGGCAGGATGCGGAGCAGGGCGGGGAGGGCCGGGAGAAGGCCCGGAAGGACGGGTTCAAGCGGTTTCTGTACCGCACCCTGAAGGAGGTGACTGGCAGGGTGCTCCCGTGGGGGAACCTGACGGGAATCCGCCCTACCAAGATCGCTTTCCAGATGCTGGAGGAGGGGAAGGGAAATCAGGAAATCCTGGAGCGCTACAGGGTGCGGCATGACGTCACCAGAGAGAAGGCGGAGCTTGCCGTGGAGATTGCCGGACGGGAGAGGGCGCTGCTGGCCAGCGTAGGCCCTGGCGGCGGGCAGGAGGAGGGCTACAGCCTCTATGTGGGCATTCCCTTTTGTCCTACGACCTGTCTTTATTGTTCGTTTACGTCTTATCCGGTCAGCGTGTACCGGAAAGACATGGATTCCTATATTGACTGCCTGATCCGGGAGATAGCGTATGCGGCAGAGCGGTATCGGGACAGGAGGCTGGACAGCGTCTATATCGGCGGCGGGACGCCCACCACCCTGGAGGCAGGGCAGCTGGAGAGATTGCTGGCGTCTGTGCGGGAGCGTTTTGACTGCAGCACCGTGAAGGAATTTACGGTGGAGGCGGGACGGGCGGACAGCATCACGAAGGAAAAGCTGCAGGCTCTGTACCGGCAGGGAGTGGGACGGATTTCCGTAAATCCACAGACGATGAATCAGAATACGTTGGACATCATCGGCAGAAAGGCTTCCGCGGAGCAGGTGGAGGCGGCCTTTTACCTGGCTCGGGAGGTGGGCTTTGACAATATCAATATGGATCTGATACTGGGGCTGCCCGGAGAGGGTGAGCGGGAAGTGCAGCATACCCTGGACCGGGTGGTGGAGATGGCTCCTGACAGCCTCACGGTGCACTCGCTGGCCGTCAAGCGCGCTTCCCGCCTGAACCAGTGGGTTCAGGAAAACGGAGTGTCCATGCTGCAGAATACGGACGGGACGATGCGCATAGCGGCGGAGGGGGCCAGGCGGCTGGGGATGGTCCCCTATTACCTCTACCGGCAGAAAAACATGTCAGGAAATTTCGAAAATGTGGGCTACGCTAGGGATGGGAAGCTGGGGCTTTATAATGTGCTGATTATGGAGGAGAAACAGACCATAGTCGCCTGCGGAGCCGGTAGTATCTCGAAAAGGGTATACCCTGACGGGCTGATCAAGCGAAGCGAAAATGTGAAAGACGTTTCCCAATATATCGAGAGAATCGGGGAAATGATAGAAAGAAAACGTGTATTATTAGAAGATTAACAATTCAAAATTCAGAGTAAAATTGCCCCGTGTGATGCGGATTTTGGGTACAACAAAAATACCGGAAGTCCAACAAAATTTTCCGCTTTACTGTCCGAAGTGTAAGCAGGAAACACTAATTGAAGCAAGGAATTTACAAATAACAGTTATCACAGAGCCAGACGCACAGCCGATGAACGTGTGAAATAGAATCACAGTTCGTTGGCTCTGTTTTATTTCATAAGGTTTTAAGGCAAACGCCCATCAAATAAAAAAACGAGGTTCGGTGGACGATATTGCTATGCCCGAAAAGACTTAACAGACACTCTCCAGACCTGTTTTTAAAGTTTGGAGGGCGTTTTAATGTTCTTTTTTCGGGCAGTAACCTATCTGCTCATGCAACGCAGATTTGACTTAGGAATTGTCGGAAAATAACTGATGCAACTTGTTTAGGAGAAAGCCCAGA
>CAJUFI010000006.1 GCA_910585665.1 uncultured Acetatifactor sp.
TTTTAATTATACTTCATTAGCCACTCCCGTTACAACTCTATTATAGCACTTCAACGAACCGGATTGGCGGATGTTGAACCGGATTGCTGATATCATGAATAATGTTGTGAACGGATGGGAAAAAAGCGGTATGCGCCGTTTTGGGGGTAAGTTGGGTAGGCAAAAATGCTATGTCAAGATAAAGCCGCCAGATGGTTTTGTCCAAATAAATATGGATGATGACTTGCCATTTGATTAAC
Organism: uncultured Acetatifactor sp.; assembly: GCA_910585665.1. Lineage (GTDB taxonomy): Bacteria > Bacillota > Clostridia > Lachnospirales > Lachnospiraceae > Acetatifactor. The sequence continues at coordinate 240 of CAJUFI010000006.1, forward strand.
TACGTTGCCACATGGTTCCACATCGTTGCCGCTTTCGTTGCCAGAAAAAGCCAGTGTTTATCAGTGTTTTATGGTAGTGGCGTCGATGGCAACGACAGAATAGCAAAAAGTAACTTTTATCAAATAAGCCAGTAAAAAGGCTGAAATTAATATATAGGAAAGTGCGTTGCCATCGTTGCCACGTTACCACCCTATAGGAAAGGAGAGCAGAATGGAAGCAGTAAATCATGAAGAGCAGCTTGCCCGGATAGCGGATGCACTGGAGGGCATCAACAGCAACTTGGACAGCATCAGCAGCTTCCTGTCAGAAATCAGCGTCAGCCTGTACAGCCTGGACAAGACCCTGGACGGATGCACCTGCACGAACGGGAGGAGCCATTTCCTGTGCATCACGGGGAATGTCAGTACAGATTAGGAAGGAGGGTATATGAGCAGAAAGACAGAAGTAGTTAAAGAAATGCAGAAAGTTTCCGCGGATATTGAGCGCATTGAAAGGGAACTGGAATTTTTAAGGGATGTGGATGTGAAGTATGTTGACAGCATTCAGCTTGATTATATCATCCCGGACAAGCCGCCTAAAAAAGTTCTGTTTCCGACACCGAACGGTAAAGGGGCAAAGTCAACCGTTGAGTTTATCATCGGAGCATACGAGGACATGCTTGCTATATGGAACGAACTTCTGGACGAACTTGCAAAGAAACTTTAAAATGCCCCCGGATAGCGCCAACTATCAAGGGGCAAGCACAGCCGGAGCTGCTACACAAACCACTTACATAGTAGCATATTTTCCGGCAGAAAGGGAAGAGGAAAATGTTATGGGTAAAGAAGTTTTTGAAAAGCTGATGAATCTTATCGGCAGCATGGGAGGGGCAGTCACATTCCTTTCCGTGGAATCACATGCGAAAGGGCTGCTGGCAACGGAGACAGTGGAGTATACGGCAGAGGAAATGGAAAAGCTGATGCACCTGGCAGAAGAAAACAATGTCGTTGTCAGTTTTGTCCCGTTTTGCGCAAACGATGGTATGTTATCCTACAAACGTGCGGAGGGCAGAATCGGCATCAGGATTGGAATGTCTTTTGATGAATATGTTTACAACATTGCCCACGAGCTGGCACACTATTTCCTACATTACGACAAAGGTGACATCATCACCAGTGAAAAGAATGATGAATATGAGAAACAGGCCGACCGAGGGGCAAGGATGCTTCTGGCGGCGTTATCAGTAGGGCAGAAAGGCGGTGCTGCGGAATGAGGTTAGGGATTCTGAACAAGAAGCTTGGTGTCTTCGCTATCGAGGGACTGGGAGACCTGGGCGGCATCCAGGAGCAGAAAATCGTGTCACAGATGCCAGAGGGCGCAAAGCTTGATGACCTTGCCTTCTTCTACATGAAGGACAGGGACTGGATAGTCGTCAACAAGAGCCATAGGCTGTATGAGTATTATGCGCAGATTATCCAGGACTATCTTGAACTGTCCGAGGAGGGTAGGAAGCAGGCAGCCGAACAGGCTCCAATGGAAGAGGTAGTGGATGCATTGCGGATTCTGGACGGCGTAATCTGGAGGAGGAAGCAGATGCACGCCAGAGGAGTTTGCTAAGGTGCCGGAGTATGAGCAGTTGACGATTGAGAGTATCGGGAAGTAGGAGGGATAGATATGGAATCAATCAAGAAGTATGTGGAAAGATTTTTCACCAAAACAAGAAAAAACAAAGAATACGGTTTGTCGTTTGATGAAATGGAACAGAGCATGAAAGAAGTGTTCGCCGTCCATGACGCTAACGGAGCGTTTAAAGTAGTTGCAACGCTTTTCGATTTTGGCTATGCCAAAGGCTACCGGGCGGCAATGGCGGAGATGAAGAAAGGCGGTGCGGCATGAACATGGAAATAGATGAAGTCATCCTGAAAAGCGCAATGAGCCGGAAACAGCCAATGACAGATGAGCGGTTGAAATTCCTCTGTTACTTTATTGCCGGGCTGATTGGAGAGGTGTTCGGCTTCATACTTGTACTGATAATTATTTTGGCAATGGCCGGGATAATATAGATGGAGGTGGTGATATGCCGAGATTGGCATTGAGCATGGAGCAGAAAAAAGGAATAAGGTCAAAGACCTGACGGCGTGGATTGATGGCCGGATGCACAGCATGGGCCTGAAACAGAAAGACATAGCAAAGGCTCTGAATATCTCTCAGGAGGCATTTTCTATCCGGCTGAATCCTAAGACATATGAGAAGAACAAACGGGCAGACCCCTTTAAGTACGGCGATTTGTTGGTACTATTTAAGTTTCTGGATGCCACAGACGAGGAAATTCTACGGCTTCTGCGATTATAAGGAGGTGATATTGTGTATTGGCATGGTCTTGTTGACGGAGCACTTGCAGTAATCATACTGGAGATGATTGCCTTGATAGTATTCGTAGTACGGTCAAGGAAAGGCAAGTGATTGATGAGGGAGGGGCGGCTTTGGTTGCCGCCTTTCCCTCTTCAAGATGCTGTAACAATGGTACAAAATATTTTGGGATTCATGGTACCATAGAAGAAAGAAAAGCAGCAAGGAGGTGGCGCTGGTGGCGAGAATCGCGATGGAGGAGTGGGAAGATAAGGACAGCCTGTTTCTGCTGGAGTCCTGGGCGCGTGACGGATTGACGGAAGCTCAGATAGCGGGGAACATCGGCATCAGTGCCAGGACGCTCCTGAACTGGAGGAAGAGGAGCATTCCGATTTTTCTTGCCCTAAAAAAGGGAAAAGAGGTGGCTGATTTTCAGATAGAGAATGCCCTGTTCAAGAGTGCGCTCGATGGAAACGTGACGGCGCAGATATTCTGGCTTAAGAACCGGAGGCCTGACAAGTGGCGCGATAGACAGGAGTCGAAAGTGGACTTGACAGAAGCGGTGAGGATTATCGACAGCATTGGAGACGGTGATTGATTTTGGGAAACTGGTGGCCCCGGCATACTATCCGGTGCACCAGGACATTGTGAAAGGCAGGCATACATATTATGACCTTTTCGGAGGGCGCGGAGGGCTGAAGTCCTCGTTCATATCGCTGGAGATTGTCCTCGGGATGATGAGGGATGCACAGGCAAATGCCGCGATATTCCGGAAGTATGGGGTGACGCTCCGGGAATCGGTCTATGAGCAGATATTGTGGGCGATTGATGAACTGGGCGTGCCGCATCTATGGGAGACGAATGTCAGCCCAATGCAGTGCGTCTATCGCCCTACTGGACAGAAGATTGTATTCCGGGGGTTGGACAAGGCGAAGAAAACGAAGTCCATCAAGGCATCCCATGGATATTTCAAGTATCTGTGGTTCGAGGAGCTGGACGAATTTGCGGGGCCCGAGGAGATCCGGACAGTCCAGCAGTCCGTGCTCCGTGGCGGAGATAAGTTCGTGGTATTCAAGAGCTTCAATCCGCCGATCAGCATGAACAGCTGGGCGAACGTGTACGTAAATGAGCCGAGGGATGACAGCTACCGCCACAGGAGCGATTATAGAGACGCACCGGCAGAATGGCTTGGCCAGCAGTTCATAGATGACGCGGAGCACTTAAGGAAGACCAACGAAAGGGCGTATCGGCATGAATATCTTGGCGAGGCGGTAGGGACAGGCAGCGAAGTGTTCGAGTTCCTGGAGGTGCGCGCCATCACTGATGAAGAGATACAGCGGTTTGACCGCATCTATCAAGGGATCGACTTCGGATGGTATCCTGACCCGATGGCATTCATCCGCAGCCATTATAACCCGAAGCATGAGAAGATATATCTGCTGGATGAATATGTCGGGAACAAGATAAGCAACGAACAGCTGGCAGAGGAGATTGAGCGCAGGAAGTACCATTACCAGTTCGAGACGATATGTGACTCTGCGGAGCCGAAGTCTATAAGCAATCTGAGGAATATGGGTGTCTGGGCGAGGGCGGCATATAAGCGGCCAGGGAGCGTTGAATATGGGATGAAATGGCTGCAGCGCCGAACCATCGTCATAGACCCGGAAAGGACGCCACAGGCCTATAAGGAGATTACCCAGTACGAATATGAGCGGGACAAGGAGGGGAACCTGTTTTCCGGGTACCCCGACAAGAACAACCATTGCATAGACGCTCTCAGGTACAGCCTACAGAGGGCAATGAATTCTTGGGAGTCGAAAGCATAGGAAGGAGAAGCTATGGATTATCTGAAAGTGCACTGTTTTCATTGCAAGGGAAAATTCGAGTTATATAGTCGAGACATGGACTATGAGGAAAAGCCGCCCATGTGCCCGCACTGCCTGGCAAGAATGGATAAGACGCAGTGGGAAAGGCTGATAAATGCTTACTACACATTTTGCGAGGTCAACAAGGATTTTAGGAAATACCATCAAGACCGCGGCGAACCATTGTTCCAGGTGGAGCTCAGGAACCATTATGTGGAGCCGGGAAGAATCGTCCTGGACGATGGTTCCAGGCGGCAGACGGACGCCGGGAAGAGCCGGGAAGATATCTTGAAAGATATGGAGACGCTGGCAGATATCGTAAGGCATCCTGTCCCGAATCGGAACATTGAGGACTATGAATAAACGAAACCATAAGGAGGACATTTCATCATGAAGAGAACGACAACTGAGTATTACAAAATGGCGGTTAAAGGGGCGGAGAGCGCGAGGGATGCTATCAGCCGGGCAGAGGCGGCTTATGAGCATGGCTGTGAGGTGGCGAAAGGGGCTTATGAAGCTGACCTTTTGGGAGAGAAAGGCTATCAGGACAGGTTAAAGGAACTGGAAACAGAGCGTGACGCACGGATAGAAAATAGTCTGTCCAGGATTCTGGCCGTGGCTGATGAATATGATTCAGAGATGGCAGAACTTGGCAAGCTGGACGGCAGCAGGATTGATGATGGTGTGATGAAGCTGCTGAACAGCGGATTGCAGTTGACCAATGAGGATTGGCAGGAGCTGGCAAATGCTCACAAGGATAACCATGTCATGACACGGATTCTCCGGGAGCGGTATAACGCAAGCCGGCCGCAGGAAGAAGGGGCAGGCGTCACAATAGTGCGGTTCGGGCAGAGTCCGGCAGACAGGTCAGAAGTATTCAGTAAGTTTGTAAGGACTGTCTATCATGCCTGTAAATCCGGTGCACGTCCATCATTGTCTGGGGGCGGAAGGTTGAAGACGGTGACCGACTACTATAATTTTATTGCGCAAGATTCGCTTGCGGATATGCAGCCTTATGGGGATGAAAGTTTTGACAACCTTGACAAAGACTTCCCAGTGGAAACAGAAAACGGCAAAGTGGCTAATGTGGCGGGCAAGAACACCGACTTTACCCCAGGGAATTTTAGCTTTAACTTTACCCCGGTGAGATAAAACCTTAATGGGAATATTTTTGAGGAGGATAGGGAAATGGGAATGACAATGGAAGCACAGGAAGCAAGGAAAAACTACTGGAGACAGTACAGGAGCCAGAACCGCGAAAGAATCAATGCCCAAAGGCGAGCCTGGGGGGCCCGGAACCGGGATAAGGTTAAGGAGTACCAGCAGAAGTACTGGGAGCGGAAAGCGGCAGCGGGAAACGTCCGTCTGCCATGGTCAGCATATGGCATCACAGAGGAGCGGTATCAGGAGCTGCTGGAGGCGGCCCGGTCTGGGGAGCATGACGCGGAAGTCCTATCTGCTGCGCTCAAGGCTGACAGGCTGTCCGCTGGGCATATCATCCTGTCAGTGATGGAAGGGACTTCCTATGAGCACTTGGAATTCAATGAAAAGCTGGGGCGGTGCCCGGTCGGAAGGACAAACTTCTATGGGCTGCGGCGGTTGTTCTTCCATTATCTGGATGAGGCGCTGAATGGCGCTCAGGAGGCGGAGCGGCATGAATGACTTGCAGAAGATGGCGCTGGAGAAAGCGATAGACGAGCAGTTCGCTGAGCGCATGGACTGGATCAATGAAGCGATTTTCAAGGGGTGCCTGGATACGGACAGTGCGGAGAAGATTTATACGCAAATGATTGTTAATGGAATCAATATCGCCACAAAGATGGCTGGGGCATTGGCCTTCGATTTGTTGGAAGAAGTCGGGGTTTGGGTGCCGTATAGCGAGGATGAGATTAGGAAGCGGATTTTTTCCATTGTGAAAGAGTAGTCAGTTGTTTTCTGGAAAACGCAGTAAGCGCCATAATCCTTTTCATGTCTTATGGCAAGCAAAAAGAATAGCAGACCGGCTGATAACAGGATTCAGTCGCTAACCTGAAAAAGCTACAGGCAGATTTGCAAAGGCATCTCTGCTTATGTGGAGGTGTCTTTTTTATGGCGCAGTATGATGGAACAATCAGGATAAACACGAAAATCGATACAAAAGGGTTGAACAAAGGGGAGTCGTTAATAAAGGGTTCTTTTGACCGCATCGGGAGCGCGGCGAAGAAGCTGGCCGCTACGATTGCCGCTGCTTTCGCCGTAGGGAAAATCATTGAGTTCGGGAAAGCCGCCATACAGGCCGCCGCCGACTTCGAGGCGATGGAAGCGCAGTTCTCCCAGGTATTCGGGGACATGGAGTCAGTTGCCAGCAAGAGCCTGTCCCAGATAGCGAAGCAGGCCGGAATCACTGAGGAGCGTATGAAGTCCAGCTATACAAAGATAGCGGCATTTGCGAAGACGACTGGGATGGATGCGGCAGGCTCCATCGACTTGGCGAACCGTGCCATGGTCGCAGTGGCAGACAGCGCGGCATTCTATGACCGCTCCCTTGAAGATGTGACGGAATCCCTCCAGTCATTCCTGAAAGGGAACTACGAGAACGATGCGGCATTAGGGCTTTCGGCAACGGAATTCACAAGGAATGCGGCCGCAAATAAGCTGTATGGCAAATCGTTCATTGAGCTTTCAGAAGCGCAGAAGCAGCTGACCCTTTTGCAGATGGTCGAGGACGCGAACCGGCTGTCCGGGGCGCTGGGGCAGGCGGCCAGGGAAGCCGACACATGGACGAACCAGACAGGGAACCTGAACCAGGCGCTGGCGAACCTAAAGGCGAACCTGGGGAAGTTCATCCTTCCGGTGGCGATACAGGCGGTCAAAATGGTGACGAACGTCATAAACGCAATCAATGCCATGATATCCAAGCTATATGCAGCGGCCAGCGCATTCCGGTCGTTCAGCAGCCTGCTCACCGGGAACCAGGCATCTGCCGGGGCCGGTGTCCAGGGGGCTGGCCTGGGGACGACTGCGGAGGACTACAGCGGAGCGGCTGCAGCCGCGGACAGCCTGGCGGAATCAACGGAGGGCGTGGCAGATGCCACAAAGGACGCGAAGAAAGCGGCAGAAGCATACCTTTCCCCTCTTGACGAAATCAACAAGCTGGGGAAGGAGGAGGCATCCGCAGGCTCCGGGGCGGGCGCGGGCGGAATCGATGCGTCTGGCGGAGTCGACTTCGGGAGCCTGGCGGGAGGGGACACGGTCATAGACGAGATTGACAGAAAGGCCCAGGCGCTAATGGAGACTTTGGCTGGCCTTATAAAGCCCTTCAAGGATGCATGGGAATCGGAGGGCGCGTCAACGGTCGAAGCAGTCCGGTTCGCGTTTGGAAGCCTGGGGGAATTGGCCAGGAGCGTAGGAAAGAGCTTTTACGAAGTCTGGACGAACGGGACAGGGACGCAGACGCTGGAATTGATTCTCCAAATCGCGCAGAACGTGCTGGATACGATAGGGAACGTAGCTGACAGGCTGAACGAGGCATGGAACGCCAATGATGTCGGAACGTCCATAATACAGGGCATATTCGATATCTATAATACGATTTTGGGAACCGTGGAGCGCATAACCGGAGCGACTGCTGAGTGGGCGGGGGAGCTGGACTTCACCCCATTGCTGGAGTCGATTAACGGCCTGCTGGAATCCATGCAGCCATTGACGGAAAATATCGGGGATGGCCTTGCGTGGTTTTATGAGAACGTCTTGCTCCCAATAGCCGGATGGGCGATAGAGGATGCCGTCCCGGCATTCCTGGACATGCTTTCCGCAGCGATAGGGACGGTAAATGAAGTGATAGAAGCACTTAAGCCGTTGGGGGCATGGCTGTGGGACGAATTCTTACAACCGCTTGGAGAATGGGCTGGGGAAGCGGTCATATCTGCAATGGAAACGATTACCGATTTGCTGCAAAAGTTTGGCGACTGGGTGTCAGAGAACCAGGAGACTATACAGGGATTTGCAATCACATTGGGAGTCCTTTTTTCGGCTTCTATGGCTGCAAAAATATTAAGCGCAGCAGCATCCCTAGGTGAGTATATCATCAATGCTGGAGGGCTTGTTGCCGCACTAAAGGCGACTACAGCTTCTTTGGTTGCCAACACAGCTGCTTGGTTTTCGAACATTGCCGCCAAAATAGCGGACAAGGCTGAGACGCTAGCAATCATTGGGCTCTATGCGAAAGACTTTATTGTAAACCTGGCCAAAGGTACGGCTGCCCTCGTTAAGCAGGCTGCCCAGTTTGCCATTAATACAGCAGCTAAAATAGCTGATACCGCGGCGCAGGTGGCAATGACAGCAGCAACCGTTGCCTGGAATGCAGCATGTGCACTTGCAACTGCGGCAACAACAGCATTTGGTGCAGCTGTGGCTTTCCTGACATCGCCAATAGGCATCGCGATTGCCGCAGTAGCAGCCCTTATCGCCATCGGTATTCTTGTATACAAGAACTGGGACACCATAAAGGAAAAGGCAATAGAGATATGGGGGGCAATCCGCGACTGGTTCAAGAAAACGATAGAGAAGATTAAGGAATTCTTCTCTGGTTTATGGAAAGGGATAAAGGAGACCTTTGCGAATGTCGGCAGCTGGTTCAAGGAAAAGTTCGAAGGAGCAGTCACTGGGATAAAAAATGCATTCTCATCTGTCGGTGATTTCTTCTCAGGTGTCTGGAAAGGGATAAAGGATGCATTCGGGAACATAGCCGGATGGTTCAAGGACAAGTTCTCCGCGGCATGGGAAGCCGTGAAGAATGTATTTTCCAAGGGCGGGAAAATCTTTGATGGCATCAAGGACGGAATCCTGAACGGGCTGAAGTCAGTAATCAATTGCATCATTGATGGAATCAACAAGGTGATTTCGATACCTTTCAAGGGCCTGAACACGGCACTGGAAGGGATAAAGTCCGTGAGCATAGCGGGATTCAAGCCGTTCGATTGGCTTCCAACGATAGATGTACCTCAGATTCCCCGGCTGGCCACCGGAGCAGTCATCCCAGCGAACAAAGAGTTCCTGGCCGTCCTGGGAGACCAGAAACATGGGACAAACATAGAGGCACCGCTTGATACATTAAGGCAAGCGAATGAGGAATTGCTTATTAATACACTTTCCAAGCTTGGGTTGACTGGAAATATGATGGGCAACAATCCGCAGACTATCGTTGTAAAGCTGATTGCAGATGGTAAGAACCTTACAGATTTGGTTATCAGGAATGGAAAAGTGCGCCAGATGTCCAGTGGCATGAATCCATTCGCGCTTACTTAAAGTGTCACTAGTAGTGTCACTAGTAGAGATTAGGGCGGCATCACACGGAAGAGGGCAAAATTCTGAAAGCCGCATAAACACGGACTTCCTCCAAAATGCGGGACATTAAAAAAGTGGCTAAAATGTGATAAATTTAAGGTATCCTTAAGGATTCGGTAAAGACATTTAAGGATTGAAATGGGAAAATGGAACCTGTAAAGGCCGCATACGCGGAAACGAAACGGAGGTACTGATATATGAAGAAAGTTCTGCTGAAAACCGAGGGCCTGAGTAAATCCTTTTCAAACGGCGGCGTGCTGCAGCATGTGCTGAAGAACATCGACCTGCAGCTCTATGAGGGCGACTTCACTGTCATCATGGGAGCCAGCGGCGCTGGGAAATCCACGCTTTTATACGCCCTCTCCGGGATGGATACGCCCACCCTGGGCACTATTACCTGCGGGGAGGAGGTCATATCCGATTACAGTTCCGATGAGCTGGCTGTCTTCCGTCGCAGGGCCTGCGGCTTCGTGTTCCAGCAGATCTACCTGATCGACGGCATGAGCGTCATGGACAATGTGCTGGCGGCGGGGCTTCTGGTGAACCGGGACAGAAGGGAAGTGCGGGAGCGGGCGAAAGAGCTGCTGCAGGCGGTGGGCATCCAGGAAGCATCTTGGGGAAAATTCCCCACCCAGCTTTCGGGGGGAGAGGCCCAGCGGGTGGGCATCGTCCGCGCCCTGATCAATTCCCCCCGGATTGTCTTTGCCGACGAGCCCACGGGAGCCCTGAATTCCAAGACCGGCCTGGATGTCCTGGACACTTTGACCCGGTTCAATGAACAGGGCGTCAGTATGGTCATGGTCACCCACGACATGCGCTCGGCCAGACGGGGCAACCGTATCCTGTACCTGAAGGACGGCGCTATCCTGGGAGAGTGCGACCTGGGCAGATATGTATCCGGCGACAGGGCGCGGCATGAAAAACTGGCCGCTTTCTTAGGGGAAATGGGGTGGTAGACATGAGGAAAAGCATTCTGATAGCAGCGTCCAATCTGCGCAGGGCCAAAGGGCAGACGGCAGCCATCACCGTATTGATTCTGCTGGCTTCCGCCATGCTGAACCTGGGGCTGATGCTGTCCCTGGACTACAAAGACAACTTCGTCCGCTGCTTTGACAATCTCCACGACGGCCATGTGACGCTGGGAATCAGCGCCAGAGACCCCGGAATGGAGGATTTCCTGGAGGAAGTCTTTCGGGAGGACGGGCGTGTGGTGGAGTATACGAAAAACGATGCCCTGATCATGGAGGGATACTTCTCCTACAACGGAGGAGAGATCAACACGGAATTCGTGATCATGGAAAAAGAGACGGCCCTGAACCGCCCGGTGGGCAGAATGGAAATCGTGGAGGAAGGGGATGAAAAAAGCGGCATCTATCTTCCCATGCTGTACGGGGCGGATGGGAAAATCGCCGTGGGAGAGGACGTTGAAATCACCATCGGGAACCATACGATGCGCTACAGGGTCTGCGGGTTCCTGAACAGCGCCATGGCCGGATCCCACAATTGCGCCATGAGCGCGCTGCTGCTGACGGCGGACCAATATGAGGAGCTGGAAGAAGCGGGATATGCGCCGGCATCTACTTATATTTCGGTGCGGATCCGGGACAAGGCGGAGAGCGAGGATTTTGAAGCGGCGCTGAAAAACAAGGCATCCGCCAGATACCAGTCCGTCAGGCTGCTCAGCAATAACTATGAACTGGTATCCTCTTCCCGCTATATCTCCCAGATGATATGTGCCGGTGTAGTCAGCGTCATGGCGTTTATCGTGACACTGATCACGCTGGTGGTGATTTCCTCCAATGTGATCCAGTATGTCCAGGAGAACATGAAGAATCTGGGGGCCTTAAAAGCTGTGGGATATCAGAGCAGACAGATTGTGGCGGGGCTTCTGCTGCAGTTCCTGGGGGTGGTGTTTCTGGCTGCCGCGGCGGGCATCGGTCTCTCCTATTGCCTGTTCCCGGCGGTAAACGACATGATGATCTCCCAGACGGGGATTCCCTACAGGGTGCATTTTCTGCCCATGTCCTGTGCCATTACCCTCTGCGCCATGGTAGGGGCCGTGGCCCTTGTGGTATGGCTGTCCGCGGGAAGAATCCGGAAGATCGATCCCATCGTCGCCCTGCGCCAGGGCGTCCTGACCCACAGTTTCAAGCGCAACCATGTGCCGCTGGAGCGGACGGGAGCGCCTTTGCAGCTGGCGCTGGCCCTGAAGACCTGTGCTTCCGGGATGAAACAGAATGTCACGGTCTGCACCACGATGCTGGTGCTCTCATTGGTCTTGGTGTTCTCGGCGCTGATGGTGGAAAATGTGATTGTGGACATGGCTCCTTTTATCAATCTGATTGTGGGGGAGACGGCGGATTCCTGTATCAATGTCAAGGCAGAAGCGGAGGAGGCGCTTCGGGAGAGGGCGGAAGCGGAGGAGGATATCACGAAGCTCTATCTGTACAATTCCGAGGAGGTGCGCCATGTGGACGGGGTCGCGCTGACCGCCACCATGGCGGAGGATTTCTCCCAGGTGAACAACCAGGATGTCTGCTATCGGGGACGCTTTCCCAGGTTCGACAATGAAGTGGCCATCGGCGCAAAATATGCCAGGGAAAGAGGGCTGAGAATCGGGGACGAGATTACCCTGACAGCAGAGGGGAGAGAGGCGGATTATCTGATCTGCGGCTTTACGCAGATATCCAATAACCTGGGCAAGGACTGTCTGCTGACCAGAGAGGGCTATGAGCGGATGGCGGCGTTTTCCAGCATCAGCTTTTACATCAATCTGAAAGAGGGAACGGACATAGACGGGTTCAATGAAAGGATGGAAGAGCAGCTTGGAGACGGCATGAACACTGCCATCAATATCCTGTCGGTCATCGAGGGCTCGGCGAGGGTCTATGTATCGCTGATGAGGGTCATCATCGTGGCGATTCTCCTGTTGAGCGTGGCCACCATCGCTTTCGTACTGTATCTGCTGGTGAGGACACTGCTGAACAGCAGGAAAAGAGATTACGGCATCTTAAAGGCTCTGGGATTTACCACAGGCCAGCTTGTCCTGCAGACGGCGGCCAGCTTTCTGCCGGCGGTGGCTCTTTCCACCATAGTGGGCATTCTGGTGAGCGCCCGGGTCATCAATCCCCTGACGGCGCTGTTCCTGAGCGGAATCGGTATCGTGAAATGTACTTTTACCGTTCCTGTGGGACTGATTGCGGCATCGGGAGCAGGTATGGTGCTCCTGGCCTTTGGGCTGGCCTGCCTGCTGTCCCTGCGGATTCGGAAGATTGCCCCTGTGGATTTGCTGGCCGGGGAGTAGGGATTGATTGGCCGGGCGCAGACAGCGGAAATCGAGGAGCCTCTGCCCGAACAGGTGAGAACTCAGCCCGCTGAGGATCTCTCCTGTTCCTCGGTGCGGGTCAGCTGTCGGATCCAGCGGAAGCTGTTGCCATAGATGGCGGCCGGGATGCATTTCAGGTACTGGTCCGCGTTCAGCACCAGCAGCACGATGACCGGGGAGGCGTTCCAGAGGAAGGCGCAGGCGAAGGACAGGGGGATGACGATACACCAGATGACGATTAAGTCCATAATCATCACGTACCGGGTGTCCCCGCCGCCGCAGATGACGCCGGTGTTCATGCACATCTGGTAGGACATCGCCACCAGCACGGTGGATTCGATCAGGATAAAGGCGTTGGCCAGGCTCTCCGTCTCCGGTTCCAGCACGTACAGGCCAAGCAGAGGGATGCGGATTAGGAACAGGATGGTTCCCAGCAGGACGCCGATGCAGAGGAATATCACCTGGAACGTCCTGGTATACTCCCTGACTTTGGCCACATCGCCGGTGCCCACGGTCTTCCCGGTCAGGATGGCGGCAGCGGAGGAAGCACCCACCGAGGTGACTTTCAGGAACAGGAAGATGGCGGAGGAGATGGAATGGGCCGCGATGGCGCCCGAGGACATATGCCCTAAAATCACGGTCTGCAGCGCCGTGTTGCAGCCCCACAGGAAGCCGGTGGTCACCACGGGAAGGCTGACACGTATGTAGTCATTCACCAGCGCGATATCTGCGGAGACAAGGTCTTTCGCCCGCAGCTTCAGCCGCTCGTCCCGGATCAGCACATAGCATGCCACAATCAGGCATTCCACGATGCGGGCGGTCAGGGTGCCGATGGCAGCGCCCCGGACGCCCATCTCCGGAAAGCCGAAGCGGCCGTTAATCAGGGTGTAGTTGATGGAGCAGTTCAGCACCAGCGCAACAATAGACACGTACAGCGCGATGTTCACCTTCTCCACCACCCGCATGCCGCCCAGCAGGATCGTAGTCACGGCGAAGAACAGGTAGCTGAACCGGACGATTGCCAGATAATCCATGCCCTGCCTGACGATATTCTCGTCATTGGTGAAGATGCCCACGGCCCCGTGGGGGAACAGGCTCACCAGGGCGAGGAGGAGCGCGGCGATGGCCAGCGCGGCCCAGAAAGCGACGGCCATCAGCCTGCGGACGGGATCCGTCTTCTTCCGGCCCCAGTACTGGCTTGCCAGCACCACCATTCCGTTGCTGATTCCGAAGATGAGCTGCTGGAGGATGAACTGAATCTGGTTCACCGCCGCCACGCCGGAGAGGGCGGTCTCCGAATAGCCGCCCAGCATCACATTGTCCGCCAGATTCACGCTGAGCACCACGGCCTGCTGGAGCATCAGAGCGCTCATGAGCTTGATAAATGTTCTGTAGAATGACTTGTCTCTGGTCAGCAAAGTTTCAACTCCCTTTTGATATGATATCCTCTCGGAATTTCCAGATTGCATATCACGCTGCTTTCCGGAATTCCTTTGGCCCATTGGTGTCGTCCAGCGCCAATGCCTGATGCTTCCTAAAATGCGAGAGCCAACCCAATCAGCCTGACGATGAATGCCGCAATCCACGCGATGGCGCACTGGCCAGCCACCACGCCCGCAGCCCATTTCCAGCCCATCTCCCGCTTGATGGAAGCGATGGCGGCCACACAGGGCGTGTAGAGGAGACAGAACACCAGCAGACTGGCGGCGGCAAGGGGCGTGATGGCGACAAACAGCATCTCTGTGGTGCCGAACAGCACATTCAAAGTGGAGACCACGCTTTCTTTGGCCATGAAGCCTGTGATCAAAGCGGTGGACATCCGCCAGTCACCGAATCCCAAGGGCTTCAGGACAGGGGTGATGACACCCGCCGCCGCGGCCAGCATGCTGTCCTGGGAATCCGCCACGATATTCAGATGGAAGTCAAAGGTCTGCAGAAACCAGATGACGATGGTGGCCACGAAGATTACCGTGAAAGCCCTCTGGAGGAAGTCTTTTGCCTTGTCCCAGAGGAGCCTTCCCACGTTCTTGGCCCCGGGGAGCCGGTAGTTGGGCAGCTCCATGACAAAGGGCACCGCTTCGCCCCTGAAGGCCGTCCCTTTCATCAGGAAAGCCATCAGGATCCCCAGCGCGATTCCCAGCACATACAGCCCAATCATCACCAGAGCGCCCCGCCCAGGGAAGAAGGCGGCTGCGAAAAAGCCGTAGATGGGGAGCTTGGCCGAGCAGCTCATGAAGGGCGTCAGCAGGATTGTCATCTTCCTGTCCCGCTCCGAGGGCAGCGTCCGCGTGGCCATGACCCCCGGCACCGTGCAGCCGAAGCCAATCAGCATGGGCACGATGCTGCGGCCCGAGAGACCAATCTTGCGCAGCAGCTTGTCCATGACGAAGGCCACTCTGGCGATATAACCGCTGTCCTCCAGAAGAGAGAGGAAGAAGAACAGGGTCACGATGATGGGAAGGAAGCTCAGGACGCTTCCCACGCCATTGAAAATACCGTCTATGATCAGCGACTGGAGCACTTCATTCACATTGGCCCCTTTCAGGGCAGTATCTGCCAGCCCGGCCAGGAAATCCACCGCCAGGGCCATCAGCTCCTGGAGCCATGCGCCGATTACGTTAAAGGTCAGCCAGAACACGATTCCCATGATGCCCAGAAAAGCGGGGATGGCTGTATATTTTCCCGTCAATATCTTGTCAATTTTTGCGCTCCTGGCGTGTTCTTTGCTCTCTCTGGGCTTCACTACCGCGGCCCCGCAGACCTCCCTGATGAAGGAGAAGCGCATATCGGCAACGGCTGCCGCCCGATCCATGCCGCTTTCCGTCTCCATCTGGCAGATGATGTGCTCCAGCATCTCCTTCTCGTTCTGATCCAGTCCCAGGGCCTCCAGGATGCGGGAATCTCCCTCGGTGAGCTTGCTGGCGGCGAAGCGCACGGGAATATCCGCTCGTTTCGCGTGATCCTCAATCAGGTGCATGATGGCGTGAAGACAGCGGTGTAATGCGCCGCCGTGCTGGCCTTCCTTGCAGAAATCGATTCGGCCGGGGCGCTCCTGGTACTTTGCCACATGGAGGGCATGCCCAATCAGCTCCCCGATGCCTTCGTTTTTGGAAGCGGAAATCGGAACCACGGGGATGCCCAGCATGTCCTCCATCTCATTAATCTGGATGGAGCCGCCGTTGCCCCGGACTTCGTCCATCATGTTCAGGGCCAGCACCATGGGCACGTCCAGCTCCATCAGCTGCATGGTCAGGTAGAGGTTCCGCTCTATATTGGAGGCGTCCACGATGTTGATGATGCCCTTGGGATGTTCCCGCAGAATGAACTGCCTGGTGACGATTTCCTCGCTGGAATAGGGGGACATGGAATAGATGCCCGGGAGGTCGGTGATCAGGGTATTGCTGTACCCTCTGATGACGCCGTCCTTCCTGTCCACGGTGACGCCGGGGAAATTGCCCACATGCTGGTTGGAGCCCGTGAGCTGGTTGAAGAGGGTAGTCTTGCCGCAGTTCTGGTTCCCGGCCAGGGCGAAGGTCAGCGTGGTGTGTTCGGGCAACGGATTTTCGCCTTCTTTTGTGTGATATTTCCCGCCTTCTCCCAGACCGGGGTGGGCTTTGGCCTTTGTCTCTGGGGCTTCGGTGTGCGCGGGAACTTCCGGCGCGTTGTCGCGCACCTTGCAGATGGTGATTTTCTCGGCGTCCGCCACCCGCAGGGTCAGTTCATAGCCGTGGAGCATGAACTCCATGGGATCCCCCAGCGGGGCGTATTTTATCAGGGTGATGTCTGTGTTCGGAATGACTCCCATGTCCAGGAAATGCTGCCGCAGCGCCCCTTCGCCGCCCACAGCCTCGATGGTGGCCCATTTTCCGATTGGTAATTCTTTTAACGTCATAGGGATTCTCCTTCACTTTGGTAAGGACAAATCAGCGCATGCAAAAATACGAACCTACTATACTGCAATCCGGCGGGCTTTGTCAAGGAGAATTTAAGGGCCTGCCAGTCATGGGGCCCGGGTGCCCGGGGAATGGAAAAAAGGCAAGAAAATACAGGAAAAAGGTAGGATTACAGGTTGCGGAAACCAGGCCGGGAGTGTAAACTGGAAACAGTTTACCATATCAGACGAAAGAGGTAGGAAAATGAGCGAAAATATCACAAAGGAACTGCTGGAGCGGCTCAGCTGCAAAGACCCGGACTGCCAGGTGGCGAGGAACGCCGTGATGGAGAACGGCCTGAAGGCCTCGGCGAAGAACGGGGAAGTCCAGCGCACGTTACACCACAGTTTTTCCGTGAAGCTGAAGCAGGGGGCCATCACGAACCAGAAGCAGAGCGGACGCTGCTGGATGTTCGCGGCACTGAATACCTTCCGGTTCGAAATCATCAAGAAGCTGAACCTGGAGAACTTTGAGCTCTCCCAGAGCTATCTGTTCTTCTATGACAAGCTGGAGAAGGCGAACTTCTTCCTGGAGAGCATCCTGGACACGCTGGACGAGCCCACAGGAGGCCGTCTGGTCGCGTGGCTTCTGTCCGCGCCCATGAACGACGGCGGGCAGTGGGACATGCTCTGCAGCCTGGTGGACAAGTATGGCGTGGTTCCCAAGTACGCCATGCCTGAGTCCAAGGCCTCCTCCGCTTCCGGGGAGATGTGCAGCGCGCTCACCACGAAGCTGCGGGAGGACGCCTGCCGCCTGCGCAGCGCTTATGGGAACGGGGCAAAGCGTGAAGAGCTGGCCGCCCAAAAGGAGGAGATGCTGGGGGAAATCTACCGCATCCTGTGCATCTGTCTGGGGGAGCCGCCCAAGACCTTTGACTTCGAGGTGGAGGACCAGGACGGCAAGTTCATCCGAGAGTGCGGCCTGACGCCCAAGGCCTTTTATGAAAAATATGTGGGGCTGAACCTGAATGACTACATAAGCCTAATCAATGCGCCCACCGCGGACAAGCCTTATCACCGAAGCTACAGCGTGAAGTTCCTGGGCAATGTGAAAGAGGGCCGTCAGGTGCGCTATCTGAACCTGGAGATTGGGGAGCTGAAGAAAGCGGCCATTGCCCAGATGAAGGATGGGGCTCCGGTGTGGTTCGGCTGCGATGTAGGGAAGTGCTCCACCAGGGACGGCGGCGTCATGGACACCAATGTCTATAAGCTGGAGGAGCTCCTGGGTGTGAAGTTCGGCATGGACAAGGCCGAGAGATTGGACTACGGCGAGAGCCTGATGACCCATGCCATGGTGTTCCAGGGCGTGAACCTGGACGAGGACGGCAAGCCCAACCGCTGGCGGGTGGAGAACAGCTGGGGCGAGGAGCCCGGCGAGAAGGGCTACTATGTCATGAGCGACGACTGGTTCGACGAGTACATGTACCAGGTGGTGGTGAATAAGAAGTACCTTTCAGAGGAACTGGTGAAGGAGTACGAGTCGGAGCCCATCCTGCTGGAGCCCTGGGATCCCATGGGATCGCTGGCTGTGGTGAGAGACTGATGATTTATACTGCTTAACAGTTAAAATTTCCGAGTAACCTGACTACATAACGTCAGCCATATACGTTTAATCAATGCGGTATGGTAAATTCTGGCGGTAGTATAATCTGAGACTACATAGAAAAGGGATTGCAGCGATGCAGTCCCTTTTTTGCTACTAAATGCTACCGAACCATTCTGTACATTGAAATAAGAAAAGAAAGATTCTACAATAGAATTGAAATGGTCATGTAGCAAAGGGGAAGTCAATATGAAAAGTTCAGAAAAATCTAAATACAATATGTTTGTGTTTCTGCAGGAAATGATACGAATGATACCTTATCATACAGGATATCTTCTGCTGGTTGCTATAATCAATGCTTTTCTGCCGACGGTACAGGCCCTTGGGATTGCGGAGTTCGTGAATCGTGTGGAAAGGGCGTATGGCGATGCAATGGGGGAGGTGCATTCCATGGAAGGGTGGCATTCCATGGAAGGGTGGCATTCCATGGAAGGGTGGCATTCCATGGAAGGGTGGCATTCCATAGAAATCCATATGGTTCTGGCGCCTCTTATCATATTGCTTGGAATCGTAATCTTTAAGCAGATGGTACCGTCTGTCACGAATCTGGTCAATGCATCGGCGCAGAACCGTTTAAAAGCCGTGTTAAGGAACCGGTTCATGAAAAAGCAGGCTGTGCTCCAATACAGGTACATAGAGGACAATGAGTCCTGCGCGTTGATATACCGTGTCTGCGGCAACGTGGAAGACCGCTATTGGGCCGGCTATCGGACGGTCTGCAGCGGAATCGAGCTGGTAATAAAATGTGCGGCTCTTATGGGCATTGTCATGCAGGCGAGCATTCTGAGCGGGGTGGCGGTTTTGGCGGTGAGCGTTCCCCTTTTTTATCTGGCATATAGAACCGGCGAGCAGAATTATGACCTGCAAAAGGATGCGATAGAAATCAAAAGACGATATCAATATCTGTCGAGGATTCTGTCAGACAGGGACCATGCAAAAGAGCGGACAATATTCGGTTACGCCAAACACATAGCGAGGGAGTATGACAGTCTCAGCGATTATGCAAACCAGAAAGAGACTGCTACCCTGAAGAAAAGATATGCCAATATGAAAAGCGGCTCGCTGACAATGGTCTTGCTTGCGGTAATCATCATGCTGCTGCTTCTGCCTGCCTTGAGCAGCGGAAAGCTGTCGAATGGATTATATGTAGGCCTTGTGACTTCCATTTTGAATCTTGTCCAGGGCATGTCATGGAATCTGTCAGGTATCATGCAGGGGGCCGCAGATTTGAACGCGTATCTGCATGATGTGGGAGTTTTTCTGAACATGGAGGAAAAAGAGGACGCCGCCACGGAACCATGCAGGATTCCGGGATTCCGGGTGGAGACGATTGAATTCAGGAATGTGTCTTTCAGATATCCGGGCAGGGAGGAGTATGTGCTTAAGGACTGCTCATTTGTGCTTCAGGGAAACAAATGCTATGCAGTCGTGGGCAAAAACGGCGCGGGCAAATCCACGCTCACGAAACTGCTGACCGGATTATATGAAGATTACCAGGGGCAGATCTTGATCAACGGAAAAGACCTGCGGGAATACCGGTATGGAGAGCTGAAGTGGATGTTTTCTGCTGTATTCCAGGATTTTGCCCGGTATGCCCTGTCCTTTCGGGACAATATCCTGGTGGGAAATGTAAATGAAGAAAATGAACCATTGCTGGAGCGGATCATAGAAAAACTGGAATTGGAATCCTGTGTACAGGAACTGCCGCGCGGGATGGACAGCGAGCTGGGGAAACTGGAAAAGGACGGCGTGGATCTGTCCGGAGGCCAGTGGCAGAAACTGGCGATCGCAAGGCTTCTGTACAGTAAAGCTCCCGTCAATATTCTGGATGAGCCTACGGCGGCATTGGATCCAAAGGCAGAAGCGAAGGTGTATGAGATGTTCTGGCAGGTCACAATGGAAGAGGAGCATTCCATGGAAGAGGGGCATTCCATGGAAGAGGGGTATCCCATGGAGAAATTCACGATTCTGGTCACCCATAGATTGGGGGCTGCGCGGATGGCAGATGAGATTCTGGTATTGGACCAGGGCAGAATCATAGAGCAGGGAACGCATAACGCTTTAATCGGATTGGAAAACGGGCTTTATAAGGAGATGTTCGATAACCAGAGGTGTTGGTATGAGGCATAAAAATTTTATCTACAATCATTTCGTGTACAATAACTTAGTGGGAATCAGACTTTTGTTTCAAATATCACCAAAAAACATCATATTATATTCGGTATTTCAGATGCTGCACGGGGCGTCCTGGGTCTTGCAGGTCATGAGCGTACAGTATTTCTTTGATGGGATTTCAGAAAACCAAAGCGGAATGCCAGGCCTTGCCATCAAAATATTGCTGTTAGGAGCGGCATATGCTTTTGCGCAGACCATGAATGGCGTTGCGAATTGCTATGGGCAGATTCTGAACCTGAAAGTCATAAAAGAAACAAATAAAATCTTGTTTGGTACCATTGATAAGAAAGAGACGATCGCTTTTGAATACGCGGAGGAACTGGACCGGATCGACAAGGCTGTCCGCGGCTCTGAAGGCGTATTTTGGGTAAGCACGACCATTTTGGATATCATATTCTTCTATGTTTTTTATTTTGTCATGATGAGCTGGTATCTGTTTTCTCTGGCACCAATCCTTGGCATCAGCATAGTCATTATTTTCATACCCAATGTGGTAGCCAGGCTGCTTCACATGATATCTTTTGAACATCTGGAGAATGAGACCGCGCCTGTCCGGAGGAAGATGGAATATTATGCAGGCTGCTTCATCGGTAAGGAACATTATAAGGAGACCCGCCTGTGGGGATGCGGCAGCTACTTTTTTGACAGATACAATGAGGTGTTGAAGAAGCTGAACCGACTACATTTTTGTATGCAAATCCATAAAGAAAAAATCAATTTCTGCATCAATGTCCTGACTGTGTCGGCTTATGGCATCATCATTGGGATGCTGGTCCATTCTGTTCTGACGGGCGCTGTTTCTGTGGGCGCGTTTGCGGCAGTCTTTGCCGCGCTTCGTGAGTTCTACGGGTTCATGGATGAAGTGATATCCGAGCGGCTGGCGGTCGCTATAGAAAACATGGCGACAGTAAAGAACTTTTTTGAGTTCATAAAGGAGGACAGGGGAGAACAGGAGCAGATAAGGCTGCCTGAACGATTTGAGGTACGATTGGACCATGTGTCTTTTGCATATCCACAGACGGAAAACGGAAAACAAAAGAATGTGATTTCGGATATAAACTTAAGGATTCCCTGGGGGCAGACGGTGGCTCTGGTAGGGGAAAATGGAAGCGGGAAGAGCACGCTGTGCCATATCATCGCGGGATTATATCCGCCTGTAAAGGGGACAATCTCCTATGGAGGAGTGCAGAGAGGTGCCGGACGGATTGGGAATGGGATATCCGCGGTTTTTCAGAAGTTCTGCCGTTACAGCATGCCGCTGGGTGAGAATATCCGGATCAGTGACATGGACAGCGATAGGTCTTGGGACAAGCTTAAGCGGATCTGTGAAGATGTGGGCGTAGTCCCTGAATGGGCCGGCGGAATGGGCGGCATGCTGGGACGGGAATTTGGAGGAGCGGAGATTTCCGGAGGCCAATGGCAGCGGATCGCAATTGCGAGAGGGATATACAGGAATAATAGCCTTTTGATTCTGGACGAACCTACGGCTGCCATAGATGCCCTGGAAGAGAAGTACCTATATGAGGAATTCGGTAAATTGTCGCGTAACTGCACTGCCATTATCGTGACGCACCGGCTGGCTTCTGCACAGATCGCAGACAGGATCCTTGTAATTAAGGATGGGCGCATTGTGCAGGATGGCAGCCATGATGAACTGGCTGCAGTCCCGGGTGAATATAAGACGATGTATGAGCTGCAGAGACAGTGGTATCAATAGAGCGCCTTGCCGAATGAGAAAATCCGGCATTGCAATGCCGCAGCTTATCCGCTATAATGGAAGCATGGAGAAAGAGAGGTGAGCTGTATGTGCAAACGAGATAGTGTCAGCCCATGCAAAGCCAGTAGGTAGCGACGGTTGCATGGCGTACAAGGCTGCAGAAGACACATCTTCAGGCGGCTAGTCGCTATTTATTGCTGGCTTTCATCTTGAAAATGACAATCAAGAAAGGAGCCCGCAATGGAATATATCAATGCGAAATCAGTCCTTCCCCAGGAACTGATAGAGGAGCTGCAGCGTTATGTGCAGGGAGGCTATCTTTATATCCCTGCCGCCGAGGAGCGGCACAGATGCTGGGGGGAACTGTCCGGTTATAAGGAAATGCTGCGGCAGAGGAACGCAGAGATTATAGTGGAATATGAGAACGGTCTTGCCGTGGATTATCTGGCGGAAAAGTATCATCTTTCCGAACATACGATTCGCAAGATCCTATATCAGAGCCGCGGATCTTAAGCCGCGGAACAAGGGATTGCAGCAGTGCAGTCCCTTGTTTGATGCCAAATTCCGCGGAAACTTCTCCGCGCTAGTACACCGTCGCCCCGAATGGCATAAGGGCAAGCTTCGCAATCTTGAAGCACTGCAGCCCGAAAGGAATCCCGATAATCGTACAGCAGAATAGAATGCCGTTCAATGTGGCGGATATGGCCAGCGGAATCCCGCTTAAGATAAGCCACAGGATATTCGCCAGAAGGGACATGGCTCCGCCTCCGTAACGGATTTCCTTCCCAAAGGGGAAGAATGCCAGAGAAGCGAATTTGAAACACTGGGTTCCGATGGGGATGCCTATGATCGTAATGCACCATAGGATGCCCGCAAGCGTCCAACACAGCCCCTGCCACAGTCCTCCGCAGAGGAACCAGATAATGTTGCCCAAACAGCCCATGTGTCACACCTCCGTGAGCGCGCTGGCGCTCGGCTAATGTAAAGATATCTTCTATATTATATGTCGTCCGTTTCATTTGGATCCATGCCGCCAGCCGTGCGCACCGTAATCCCGTTGACCTCGATGCCGCCGTCCAGGGCGATTACAAGGCATTCCCTGCCGTCTATCTGCCTGGTCTCGATCAGGTCCGTGCGGTCCGGCTTGACCTTGATGACCACGTCCGGGGTCTTCACCTCGAAAGAGCGGGTCTCCACGATGTTGCTCATGAGCAGCGAGGTGCTCTCCCCGGCGGTCTCGTCATAATGCCTGTCGAATTCGTCCAGCTTTTCGTTGGCCACGCCGCTGTCCGCCAGGATGGTCTTTACCTGGGACTTGTCCAGGACCACGGGTTCCGGCGCTTCTTTGTTCTCCTGGACCAGTTCCGTGAACCGCTCGTGGATGTCCTTCACCATCTCGATGCTGCAGTCCTCCCCCAGGGTATCCTCGATCAATGCCTGGAAGGTCTCCTTCTGGTCTCCGGCGGACAGGGGCAGCGGGCAGCCGAAGAGCTGGTCCACGAAGCCCTCCTGGAGTTCCTCCGGGTTCTTGGAATAGTAGAGCAGGCCGTGGATGTCCGCGCTGCGGTCGTTGAAGGAGGGGAACAGGAAGCCCCTGTCCGGTAGGGACACCACCCAGTCCCTGACCCGGTTCTGGAAAGCGTTCTCCTCCGGGTTATAGCTCAGCCCCGGCTTGGACAGCTCCACGGGGCAGATGCAGGAGAGTATGTATTCGTAGATTTCGTCGGAGGCGTCCTCCATGTCCATGCCGTCCGTAGCCCGTCCGGGCACGTCATAGACATCGTGCACCACCAGGATGAGATAATTGCCTACATATTCGTAGTTCTCTATGATGCGGTCGAAATACTCTTCCAGCAGGGATTCGTCCTTCAGCTTGCTGTCCCGCAGCTTGAGCAGGAGCCCATGGGCGTTCAGGATGCCCATATCCGGGGCTCCGGCGCTTTCCGCCGCATCCAGGGAAGCGTTGCCCCCGGCTGTTGCCGCCGCGTCCAGGGAAGCGTTGCCCCCGGCTGTTGCCATCGCGTCCAGGGAAGCGTTGCCCCCGGCTGTTGCCGTCGCGTCCAGGGAAGCGTTGCCCCCGGCTGTTGCCGCCGCTGAAGCCGGGCCATCGCCCCCGGTGGCCGTCATGTCGCCCATCCACTCGCCGGAGAGGGGGAATTCCAGATTCAGCAGATTCTTGCCCAGAGTGCCGGAAAGGGCCTTGCGGAGAATCTCGAAATATTTGAACATCTCCTCCTCGGGAAGCGCCAGAAAAGCCTGGCCGAAGAGGGCCTTCTTGTTCTTCTCCCCGTCCACGTAGCAGCCGCAGATGCGGGTGATGGAGCAGTTCCTGGGGGTGAGGAGCTTCTTGATTTCTGATATTTCCTGTTTTGTCATGATTACACCTCTCGGGAAATTTGTGTTGTGAACTTAAGTATATACCAAATTTTCGGAATGGGCAAGTCCCGGGATAGGCAAAATGCCGTTATGTAGTCGGTTTACTCGGAAATTTTAACTGTTAAGCAGTATAAGGAAGTGTCTACAAATAACTGCTGCAAGTTTATGGCAATTTTTATTGTATTTCCGGGCTTTTGCCTGAAGCAATTGCAGCAGTTATTTTCCGACAATTCCTAAACAAAACCAGGAGGACTCCGCATGCATTACCGTAAAAATGCAGTAATCGGTTGAAGAAGGCAAGCGCGGCAGGGAATGGAGTCGTGATATATTATAAGAACAAAATAGGGGTAAGTCTGCTCGACCCGACAAGCTTTGTAAAGGGGAGGTTTTGGAATGACAGGCTTGCCGTTTCCGGCGGTTTATGATATGTTTGTACCATGGAAAAATAGAAGATGTCATGAAACCTGAGCGGGAGGTATCATATCTATGGGGGCTTATCTGAACCCGGGCAATAGCGGCTTTACGAAAATAAGGAACAGTCTCTATGTGGACAAGACAGGGTTGATCGGCATGGTCAACCGAACGATAGATACAGCACAGAAGCTGACCTGCATCAGCAGGCCGCGGCGTTTCGGAAAATCTTTTGCCGCCCAGATGCTGTGTGCTTATTATGACAGATCCTGCGATTCCGCGGCTTTGTTTGATGACCTTGAGATAGCGCAGAGCGGAGAGTACCGGAAATACCTGAATCAATATGACGTGATCTACCTGGACATGACGAACATCATAAGTGAAGCGGGGAAGGGGGAGATTGTTCCGTACATCAGGAAGAAAGTGACGCAGGAACTGGAGCATGCCTATCCGGCTCTGAAGGCGGATTCGGAATCCTTTACCTCCACATTGGTGAATGCGGTAGAATTGACTGGTAATAAGATGGTGGCCATCATAGATGAGTGGGATGCGCCTATTCGGGAGATGCCGGAGGTTCAGAAGGAGTATCTGGAATTTCTGAGGTCTCTGTTCAAGAACAGCGGAGCAACGGATAAGATATTTGCGTTTGTATACCTGACTGGCATTCTCCCCATCAAGAAGGACGGTTCACAGTCTGCCATATCGGATTTTGAGGAATTCAACATGGTCAAGCCCAGGAAATTCGGCGTATATGTGGGATTTTTGGAGGATGAGGTCAAAACATTATGTGATGACTACGATATTGACTTCGATTCGATGAAACGCTGGTATGACGGATATTCCTTTCCCGGCGCAGACTCCGTTTATAATCCGAATTCTGTCATGAAGGCCATACGCAACGAGGATTTTGATTCCTATTGGACGGAAACCTCTGCGGCGGCGAGCCTGATGGAATATATCAGCCTGGATTTTGACGGCTTGTCCAAAACCATTGCGGAGCTTATCGGAGGTATCGAGGTAAAGGTAGATACCAGCGGCTTCTCAAATGATCTGGTGACATTCCGGAACCGGGACGATGTCCTGACTTTGCTGATACATCTTGGATATCTTGCCTATGATGAAGAGACAGGAAAGGCGCACATCCCAAACGAGGAAATCCGCAGGGAATTCGCCAGGACCATCCGGAATGTCAAACGAGATGAAACGATTCGGCGTGTACGTGAAAGCGACCGGCTTATTTATGATACAGTTCATCAGAATGCGGATGCAGTGGCTGCCCAGATCGAGAAGATTCATGCCGAGGAGACGGCGATTCTTTTTTACAGCAATGAACAGGCGCTGCGCAGCGTGATCAAATTGGCGTACTTCAGCTATAAGGATTATTATCTGAAGTTTGAAGAGCTTCCGGCCGGTGACGGATATGCGGATATCGTGTATCTGCCGAAGAAGGACGCAACGCTGCCCGGGCTGGTGATTGAGCTGAAATGGAACAAGACGGCAAAGGGAGCCATCCACCAGATTAAGGAGAAACGCTATCCGGATGCAATCAGGGATTACGGCGGTGAGCTTTTACTTGTGGGAATCAACTATGATAAGGACGCACCGGAGGGAAAAAGGAAGCACACATGTGTGATCGAGAAGTGGCGGCAGGGGGCGTGAAGAGCTGGCCATGCAGAAAGAAGGGATGATGGGTGAAATCTACCGCATCCCGTGCATCTGCCTGGGAGAGCCTCCCAAGACGTGGAGGACAAGGACAGAAAGTTCATCAGGGAGTGCGATGACCAGGCATTCTGCTATTGCCGGAAAATAAGGAAGCCCTGCCATCGCGGCCAGACAGGCGGGGGACAGCGGCACAGGCTGCCTATATGTCCACAAATGGGTTGTGGCGGAGAGAATTTTGTGCTACTATGGTTTAAGAAAGAATCGTGGCCGCGGAGACCTTGCGGCGGCATGATAGGACAATACATAAGAGCACAGGAGTTTTTGCCGGGGACGGGCGAAGGCCTGGGAAAGGTAGGCGGACAGCCATGAAGAAAGAGAGAAAAGAGTTTAAGGGAAGGGGATTCATCGCGGAATTCAGGAAATTCATCACAAGGGGCAATGTGCTGGACATGGCCGTGGGCGTCATCGTGGGCGGCGCGTTCACTTCCATAGTGACCTCCCTGAACCAGGACATTCTGACGCCCCTGCTGGGGATATTCGGCGGCACGGATTTCAGCTATCTGACTGTGACCCTGGGCAGCGGGGAGGACGCGCCGGTATTGCATTACGGGAATTTCATAACCGCGGTCATCAATTTCCTGATAACGGCGCTGGTGATTTTCTGTCTGATCAAGCTCATCAACGCCGTGGGGGACAGGGTGAAGAAGAAAGAGGAGGAGAAGCCCCTGGCGCCTTCCGCCAAAAAATGTCCCTATTGCCTGAGCGAGATTCCGCTGGAAGCCGTGAGATGCCCGCACTGTACTTCCCATTTGGATGAGGGTTGAGGCCATGGGATTTCAGAGGAAGAAAAGCAGAGGGATATGCCTGGCTGCCGCCGCTTTCCTGGCGCTTACGCTGAGCGGCTGCGGCAGGGCCGGGGAGAGGACCCAGGGGGCCATACAGATGATTGGGGAGCTGGACTACCAGGGGGCGCTGGAGCAGCTGGACGCCGCGGAGGCGGACGGGGAGGACGGCAGACTGGTGAACAGGGCCAGGGGCATCGCCTACATGGGGCTGACGGATTATGAGCAGGCGGCGTTCTGGTTCGAGGAGGCCCTGGGGGAGAGCGGCGGGGTAGTGCAGAACGTGGACTACGACCTGAACTTTTACCTGGCGGCAGCCTATACGAAAAACGGCCGTTACAGCGACGCGGAGGACATCTACGACGCGGTGCTCGCCCTGCGCCCGGGGGAGGAGGACGCCTATTTCCTCCGGGGGAACGTGCGGCTGGTGCAGGGCAATTATGAGGGGGCGAAGGAGGATTTCGACAAGGTCATCTCCATGGACGCCACCAATTATGACAGGCTCATAGAGATTCATGAGGTGCTGGACTATTTCAGCTATGGCGAGGTGGGGCGGGCGTATCTGCAGGCTGCCCTGGATGCCGGGGACAAGTCCATGGACAAATACGCCAGCGGACGGATCTACTATTTCCTGGGGGAGTACCAGAAGGCCTATGTGGATTTGGAGGAGGCCCGGGAGAAAGGCGGCGTGGAGAGCTATCTGTATCTGGGGAAATCCTACGAAGCCACCGGGGATTACAACTACGCGGCCAATGTCTACAACAGCTACCTGGAAAAGTATGACGGGAACGCGGAGATTTATAATCAGCTGGGGCTCTGCGAGATGGCGCGGGGAGAGTATCAGAAAGCCCTGGAGACCTTCCAGGCGGGCATGCAGCTGCAGAACGTGACCATGATGCAGACTTTGTCCTTCAATGAAATCGTGGCCTATGAGCATCTGGGGGATTACCGGCAGGCCTGTATCCTGATGGAGAATTATCTGCGCAACTATCCGGACGACGTCCAGGCCCAGCGGGAATATGAATTCCTGTCCACGAGATAGAGAGACAGGATTCGGAAAAACATATTCGGAAAAACGAAAAAGCATCGGCATTGAAACCGATGCTTTTTTGGGGGATGACTTCCCCTTGTGTTATCTGGTTCGACAGCGCTTATGACACTACTGTAACGTTGGTAGCGCGGATCTTGCTGCTGTTCTGAGGATCGCACTCTGTGTCGAAAGTAACCTTCTGGTTTTCCTCCAGCGACTTGAAGCCGTCAGCGTTGATCGCGGAGAAGTGTACGAATACCTCCTCGCCGGTTGCATCGTTGGTGATGAAACCGTAGCCTTTCTGTGCATTGAACCATTTAACTGTACCGTTGTTCATTGTGGTACCTCCTTTAAGTAATGAAAATTTGTAATTCTTAAACGTCGGGCAAAAAAATCACATATTTTTGTAAATCATCATCAAAGTAACAGTGACTTACAAAAATATGTGAGTTCCATGACTTTCATTCAGAATACGTTTATGAGTATATCACTGCTTGGATTGAAATGTCAATAACTTTTTGAAATTTTTTTAATATTTTTATTTCCGCATAACTTTCCGGGGGACAGGGAAAACTTGGTATCAGATTTATGGATATAGAATGTATATAGAAAGGATTGGTTCGATATGATGATGTTAGGCGTGATGTGGATGATGACGGCGGTGGTGGTGGGCTTTATGCTGGGCCGGGTCTCCATGTATGGGCAGATGGGTCCTGTGGAGGAGCAGGAGGATAGCGAGGAGCAGCAGACGGGGGCGAGAAAGGGCTTCCCGTGGCGGGGCAAGGGACACCATGAGGAGAGGGAGCATTGGTCCGTGGGGAGCCCTGTGTCCGGCTTTGCGGAGGTGCATTGGGTCGGAGAGAATCCCGTGGTGACAATCGAGCCTGACGGGGACTGCGTGTACGCGCCTGCGAACGGGAAGATCACCAGGCTTTTTCCCATGGGGAACGCCTTCCGGCTGGTGACGGAGTTCGGGGCAGAACTGTACATTCAGATCGGTGACGGAGGCGATGAGCTGATGAGCCGCTATTACCGTCCCAGGATCATGCAGAATGAGATTGTGGGGAAAGGGAAGCTACTGATAGAGTTTGACAGGAGAGGACTGGTGATGGCAGGGGCGTCCTGCGAGGTCAGCGTCCGGGTGGAGAGCTGCCGGTATGGGGGCGACGTGAAGGAGACGGCCGGAGAGCAGGTCAGAATCGGGGAAGAGATTTTCCAGGTGCAGGGCGAGACCGGGCGGGAGATTCCCATCCGTGGGAGAGCGTTTGGATGAAAGGGAACCTGCTTCAAAAAATGCTTGACAAATACCCTATGGGGGTATATCCTGTAAGTGCGAGGATAGATACCCCCATAGGGTATTTTGCGCTGCGCCGCGGGAAAGGAAGGATGCGGAATCCATTGCCGCGGGCAGGGCTGGATTGGAGGATAGAAAGATGGCGGATGGCAATACTACGAATCAACAGAAGCGCGACGAAATGACGGGGGGCGGGGACAGCTGCGGCTGTCATCAGAAATCAACGCCCCGTGGGGAGAAGGAGCTGAAAGCTCTGAAGAATCGCCTGAACCGCATGGCCGGCCAGCTGAACGGCATCGGGAAGATGCTGGACGAGAACCGCTACTGCGGGGAAGTGCTGACGCAGGTGGCCGCAGTGGAGAGCGCGCTCCAGTCCTTTGGCTATCTGATCCTGCAGAAGCATATGGAGACCTGCGTGGTGGAGGAGATTCAGAAGGGGAACCTGGCGGTGGTGGACGAAGCGGTGGAGCTGATGAAGAAGCTGAAGTGAAGGGCTTTTTGCGGCTGCGGCGGGCACGGGACGGGATGCTGACGCGGCAGATGCGGCAGAGATAGCGGAACGGGATGCCAACGCGGCAAAGCGCCGGACTGCGGAGCACAGGCGCAGTTTTAGGGGAGGAAAGGAGTGGCATAAGCAATGAAAGAGAGATATCATATCTCCGGCATGACTTGCTCGGCCTGCTCTTCTCATGTGGAGAAGGCGGTCAACAAGCTGGCAGGGATAGAGAAGGCCTCGGTGAATCTGCTGACGGAGACCATGGAAGTCAGCTATGACGAGGGGAAGCTGGGCAGGGAGGAAATCGAGGCAGCCGTGGAGAAGGCGGGCTATGGCGCGTCGCTGATCATAGGCGGGGTCCACAGGAGGAGCGGCCTGTCCGGGGGAACCGGCCAGGGACGGTCAGGAGCATCCGCAGGAGCTGAGAATGGCCCACAGAGCGGATTCCCGGGAGCCCGTAGCGGACAGACAGCGGGCTGCGGCGGGGAAAGCGGCACCTGCGGCTTGGCGCAGGCAGAAGGAGACGGCCTGTCCGGGGAGGGAACCATGAGGACCGGCGGTCGGACTTCGGGTACAGGGAACGCCCAGGGCGGCAGGGACAGTGTTCAGAAAAAGGCCGAAAAAGAGGCCAGGGCCATGAAGTGGAGGCTGGGGATTTCCATCGGCTTCCTGCTGCCGCTGATGTACGTGGCCATGTACCATATGTATAATGAATGGTTCGGGCTGCCGATACCGGGCTTTGTGCATCAGTATTTTCACGGGAACGAGAATGCCCTGACCTTTGCCCTGACGCAGTTTCTGCTGCTTCTGCCCATCGTCTATATGAACCGGAAGTTTTTTGCGGTGGGCTTTAAGACCCTGCGGCACCTGAGCCCGAACATGGACAGCCTGATCGCCCTGGGTGCCTCCGCGGCCGTCGCCTACGGCGTCTTCGCCATGTACCGCATCAGCTTCGGCCTGGGCCACGGGGACATGGCGGTGGTGGAGCAATACTCCCATGACCTGTACTTCGAGTCCGCGGGCATGATCCTGACCCTGATCACCGTGGGGAAATATCTGGAGAGCCGCTCCAAGGGCAAGACCAGTGAGGCCATCACCAAGCTGATGGATCTGTCCCCGAAGACCGCCATCCTCTTGGCTGAGGACGGGACGGAAGTGGAGGTTCCCACGGAAGAGCTCCAAAGCGGCGATATCTTCCTGGTGAAGCCGGGGAGCCTGGTGCCCGTGGACGGGACGGTTCTGGAGGGCAATTCCAGCGTGGACGAGGCGGCCATCACGGGGGAGAGCGTGCCCGTGGAGAAGCAGGCGGGCGACAAAGTGGTGTCCGCCACGGTGAACAAGGCCGGGTTCTTAAAGTGCCGGGCCGACAAAGTGGGGGAGGACACCACCCTGTCCCAGATCATCCGCCTGGTGGAGGAGGCCAGCGCCAGCAAGGCCCCCATCGCCCAGCTGGCGGATAAGGTGGCGGGAGTATTCGTTCCCGTAGTCATCGGCATCGCCCTGGTGACGTTGGCGGTCTGGCTCCTTGCGGGGGCGGGGGCGGAGTTCGCCATCTCCACCGCCATCGCGGTGCTGGTGATATCCTGTCCCTGCGCCCTGGGGCTGGCCACGCCTGTGGCAATCATGGTGGGCACCGGCGTGGGGGCCGGCCACGGCATCCTGATCAAGTCAGGGGAAGCCCTGCAGCAGGCGCGGGAAGTGGACACTGTAGTCATGGATAAAACGGGCACCATCACCGCTGGAAAGCTGAAGGTGATGCAGACAGGGGTATGCGTCCGGGATATGGCGGAGGAGACCATGCTGCAGATAGCGGCGGCGCTGGAGAAGAAGAGCGAGCATCCCCTGGCGGAAGCGGTGGTGGAGCACGCCGTTTCCAGGAACCTGCCGCTGCCGGAGGTGAAAGAGTTTAAAGCGGTGTTCGGCAGAGGCGTGGAGGGCGTACTGGCGGAGGACATGGCTCCCAGGCGCTTTGTGCCCGAGGGCGCGGAGCCGGTGTCCGCGACAAGACTGATGGCAGAGAATGGGAACGGGGCCGGACGTGCCGGAGCGAAAGCGGGAACACGGTATTTCGTAGGGAACCGGCAATATCTGGAGGAAAACGGTATCGCCGTTGACCCCATGGTGCAGGAGAGCATCGCCGGGCTGGCGGACCAGGGAATGACGCCTCTGCTGATGGCACAGGAAGGGCGGTTCCTGGGATTCATCGGTGTGGCGGACGAAATCAAGTCCACCTCGAAAGATGCGATTCGGAAGTTTCAGGAGATGGGCATTCGTGTGGTCATGCTCACCGGAGACAACAGACGCACCGCGGAGGCCGTGAGGAAACGGCTGGGCATCGAGGAAGTGGTGGCGGAAGTGCTGCCCCAGGACAAGGAGAAGAAAATCAGCCAGCTGAAAACCCAGGGGCACAAGGTAGCCATGATCGGCGATGGCATCAACGATGCTCCGGCTCTGGCAGCTGCCGATGTAGGCATGGCAATCGGTGCCGGGACGGATGTGGCCATGGAAAGCGCGGATATCATCCTCATGAAGAGCGATTTGAGGGATGCGGTGACGGCGGTGGGCTTAAGCCGTGCCGTCATCCGCAATATCAAGCAGAACCTGTTCTGGGCATTTTTTTATAACGCCATAGGGATTCCATTGGCGGCCGGAGTGTGGTATCCTGTATTTGGGGTAAAACTGAATCCCATGTTCGGCGCGGCGGCCATGAGCCTGAGCAGCATCTTCGTGGTGGGCAACGCGCTGCGGCTTCGGGGCTTCAAAAGCGGGTTTGCCCGCTCTGCCGCCCGGGAGGAAACGGCCGGTTCCGGAAGCGGAGGGACGGCAGACACAGCGCAGGACGGCGGGCAGATACCGGCAGAGACGGCAGACACAGAGCAGAACGGCGGGCAGATACCGGCAGACACAGTGCAGAACGGCGGGCAGATACCGGCAGGGACGGCAGACAGAGCCCCGGATGCCGCTGCATGGAATGGGAACAAAATCACAGAGGGCGCGGCAGACCGCGCGGAAAGGAAGGAAATAATGACAAAAGTAATGACAATCGAAGGAATGATGTGCGGACACTGCACAGGCAGGGTGCAGAAGGCTTTGGAGGCCGTGGAGGGCGTGAGCGCCGTCACCATGAGCCTGGAGGACAAGACGGCCACCGTGGAGCTGGGGGCAGGCGTCACGGACGAGACATTGACCGCCGCTGTGGCGGAAGCGGGATATGAAGTAAAAGGCATCCAGGAGAAGTAGGAAAGCATACGGCCCGGCGCTTCAGCGCGGAGAAGACCGCGGGGAGCGTCCGGGAGCATAGCGGCGGATGTACGCTGCAGCTGTATCTGCGCGAGAGGAACAAGGGAGGCGCAAGGCATGCGCTATGTCATAAAGCGGGGGAATATGAATGTGACATATGTCTCCGGAGGGCTGTTCGTATCCAACGGAAGATGGACCCATCCCAAAGCGAAATTGAAAGACTACGAACTTGTGATAGTTCTGAAAGGCCGTTTCTACATGGATATCGGCGGGGAAAAGAGGGAATTCCAAAAGGGCGACTGCTTCCTCCTGTTCCCGGGGAAAGAGCACTGGGGGATAGAGGGGGCGTGGGACGTGTCGTTCTACTGGCTCCATTTCCGGATGCAGGATGAGGAAGTGGTGGACGGGGACAGGCATGTGCTGCCGCTTCTGGAGCAGGGGCAGGAGGGCGGGCTTTTCGTCTTTCCGGAGCGCTGCCGCCCGGAGGAGCAGGCGCAGCTGGTGGTGCTGGCCAACCAGCTTCTGTACTACCAGTCCCTTTACAAGAAAACGGACAGACCTGCACGTCCCTGCGATATCATGATGGAGCTGACCCTGTATGAGCTGGCCCGGGCCGCGGGGGAAACCCTTCCGGCGAAGGGGCCGGGGGAAGAATCTCAAATGGACAAAATCTTTGATTATATCCGCGCCAACTGCTACAAGAATCTGCAGATCGCGGAGGTGGCCAGGCATTTCGGATATAATCCCCAGTATTTCATCCGGATGTTCCGCCGGAAGACCGGCATGAGCCCCAAGCAGTACATGATCCGCCAACAGATCCAGCAGTCCAAGTATCTGTTCGCCACCACCAGCCTGAAGATTACGGAGGTGGCAAAGCAGGTGGGGATGAGCGATGCCAGGGCGTTCAGCAAGCAGTTCCGGAAATACGAGGGCGTTTCCCCACGGGAGTACCGCAGGGCTTTCCAGAAGACTCATTACAACAGCAGATGAACCGGGCGCGGAGGCCATTTTGAGCTGCGTGCAAAACCTATTGTGGCACAACACATTATGGTGAGAGTCTCTGTGGCACAGATGGAAACTTTAAGGTTTTTTTATGTTTTGTTTATTGATTTTCTGAGAAGTAGTGTTATATTGGTTATAGAACAGAAAGCCAGGACGGCAGAATCCGGAGCATACCGGAGGACGGAAGGCTGCCGTGGGCGGAAGCGCTGTCCGCGCAAGTCCCGGAGGGGCAGTTCTTGAGAACTGGCGGAGCTGGAATAAAATAAGAGGAGGCCTATGACATGAACATACAGAAATTCACGCAAAAATCAATGCAGGCCGTGGAAGGCTGCGAGAAATTGGCAGTAGAGTACGGGAACCAGGAAATCGAACAGGAGCATCTGCTCTACAGCCTGCTGACCATCGAGGACAGCCTGATTCTGAAGCTGATTGAGAAGATGGAGATTCAGAAGGAGCACTTCACGGACCGGGTGGAGAAAGCGGTTGCCAAGCGCACCAAAGTCCAGGGCGGCCGGGCTTATGTGGGAGCCGACCTGAACAAAGTCCTGGTCAACGCCGAGGACGAGGCCCGGCAGCTGGGGGACGAGTACGTGTCCGTGGAGCATCTCTTCCTGGCCATGATCAAGAACCCCAACCGGGAGATCGCCCAGATTTGGAAGGAGTACGGCATCACCAGGGAGCGTTTTCTCCAGGCCCTGTCCACTGTCCGGGGGAACCAGCGGGTCACCAGCGACAACCCGGAAGCCACGTATGACACTTTGGAGAAATACGGCCAGGAACTGGTGGAGAAGGCCAGGAACCAGAAGTTGGATCCGGTCATCGGCAGGGACACGGAAATCCGCAACGTCATCCGCATCCTGTCACGGAAGACCAAGAACAACCCTGTGCTGATCGGCGAGCCCGGCGTGGGCAAGACTGCAGTAGTGGAGGGCCTGGCCCAGCGTATCGTCAGAGGGGACGTGCCCCAGGGGCTGAAGGACAAGAAGATTTTCGCCCTGGACATGGGGGCATTGGTGGCCGGGGCAAAGTACCGGGGCGAGTTCGAGGAGCGGCTGAAGGCGGTGCTGGAGGATGTGAAGAGCAGCAACGGCCAGATTATCCTCTTCATCGACGAGCTGCACACCATCGTGGGCGCGGGCAAGACCGATGGGGCCCTGGATGCCGGGAACATGCTCAAGCCCATGCTGGCCCGGGGAGAGCTTCACTGCATCGGCGCCACCACTTTGGATGAATACAGGCAGTATATTGAAAAAGACGCGGCCCTGGAGCGGCGGTTCCAGCCCGTCATGGTGGAGGAGCCCACGGTGGAAGACACCATTTCCATCCTCCGGGGCATCAAGGAGCGCTACGAGGTCTACCACGGCGTGAAGATCATGGACAACGCCCTGGTCAGCGCCGCGGTGCTCTCTAACCGGTATATCTCCGACCGTTTCCTGCCGGACAAGGCCATCGACCTGGTGGACGAGGCCTGCGCCCTGATCAAGACGGAGATGGACAGCATGCCCACGGAGCTGGACGAGCTGCAGCGGAAGATCATGCAGATGGAGATTGAGGAGGCGGCCCTGAAAAAAGAGGACGACCGCCTGAGCCAGGAGCGCCTGGAGGATCTGCAGAAGGAGCTGGCGGAGCAGAAGGAGGATTTCGCCTCCAGAAAGGCCCAGTGGGACAACGAGAAGGCTTCCGTGGAGAAATTGTCGAAATTACGAGAAGAAATAGACGCTGTGAACAGCGAGATTCAGATTGCCCAGATGGAAGGGAACCTGGAGAAGGCGGCGGAACTCAGCTACGGCAGGATGCCCGCCCTGAAGAAGCAGCTGGAGCAGGAGGAACAGGCGGGGGCCAAGGATTTGTCTCTTGTCCGGGAGAAGGTCTCCGACGATGAGATTGCGCGGATCATATCCCGCTGGACGGGGATTCCCGTGACCAAGCTCACGGAGAGCGAGCGGAACAAGGCCCTGCACCTGGACGAAGAACTCCACAGGCGGGTCATCGGCCAGGACGAGGGCGTCACCAAGGTGACGGAGGCCATCATTCGCTCCAAAGCCGGCATCAAAGACCCCTCCAAGCCCATCGGCTCCTTCCTGTTCCTGGGCCCCACCGGCGTGGGCAAGACGGAGCTGGCCAAGTCCCTGGCGGCTTCCCTGTTCGACGACGAGAACAACATGGTGCGCATCGATATGAGCGAGTATATGGAGAAATACTCCGTGTCCCGGCTGATCGGAGCGCCTCCCGGATACGTGGGATATGAGGAGGGCGGCCAGTTGACCGAAGCGGTCAGGCGCAAGCCCTACAGCGTGGTGCTTTTTGATGAAATCGAGAAGGCCCATCCGGATGTGTTCAACGTGCTGCTGCAGGTGCTGGACGACGGGCGCATCACGGACTCCCAGGGCAGAACGGTGGACTTCAAGAACACGATTCTGATCATGACTTCCAATATCGGCGCTGGCTTCCTGTTGGAGGGCATCCAGCCCGACGGCCAGATCAAGCCGGAGGCGGAGGTCCAGGTGATGAACGAGCTGCGGGCTCATTTCAGGCCGGAGTTCCTCAACAGGCTGGACGAGACCATCCTGTTCAAGCCGCTGACCCAGGAGAACATCGGCGGCATCGTGGAATTGATCATCGCCGACCTGAACAGGCGGCTGGGGGACAGGGACCTGGGCCTGGAGCTGACGGCGGAGGCGGTGCGGTTCATCGTGGACAATGCTTACGACCCGGTGTATGGGGCCCGGCCGCTGAAGCGCTATATCCAGAAGTACGTGGAGACCGCCACCGCGAAGCTGATTCTCTCGGACGGCGTGGACAGCGGCGACACGGTGCTGATAGATGTGGCGGACGGGGCGCTGAAGGCTTCCGTGAAGCGGCAGTAGGTCTTGCACCGGCGGAATTGACCGCGGCAGATGAATAGATTGCCAGCGGATTCAAAACAGCGAATCCGAAATCGGCAGCCGCCGGGAACTGGCCATTACAGTCCGGAGGTGGCGGTCTGGCGGCATCTGGCCATTGCAGGCCGGGTGTAGTTGCCAGGCGGGAACTGGCTATTGCAGTTTGGGTGTAGTTGCCAGGCGGGAGCTGGCCATTGCAGTCCAGGGGTGCAGACCGCCGTAGATTGGTTCTGTTAAAATTGACCATGTGACAAAAAAACTCCCGCTGTGGGATATCCCGGCGGGGGTTTTTTCAGGTTCACTGCCCGGTGAACTGCCCGATTCACCGAAGCTTTTGCGCCCGGGCAGGATGCTTTTGCCGGTAATTGTTTCCGCAATTCTTAATTTTCATACAGATCTTCTTAAGAAATCCTAAGAAACGGCTTCATAAAATCCTAACTAATCTCTTTTATAATAAGAGCAGAAAGGAAATTTTGAGTTTCGGACGCTCATACCGCTTCCGGCAGCGCTGCGGCGGCATCTGCCGAAGGGAGAGCGGATAAAGAAAGATTACAGATTAGGAGGCAATGATATGGGGGCAAAAGAGAATCACAGAGACAGCATGGGAAGGATGTATGAAAGAAAGGGTGCAGCCAAAAGGAAGGGCAGCGCCCGGCAGAAGAGGAAGATGGTTCTCTTCGGGTTTGAGATTGCCGTCATCATGATCATGCTGGGGGTGCTGTATCTGGTGATGAACGAGTCCAGCGAGGGGCCGAAGATGGCCGAACTGGATCCGCAGGTGCTGGAGATCCACGAGGAGATACAGCTGTTGAAAGAAGAGGGCGGCACCATGCAAGGGTATAAGAACATCGCCCTGTTCGGCCTGGACGCGGAGAGCGAAAGCCAGCTGTACAAGAGCAGCCACAGCGACAGCATCATGATTGCCAGCGTCAATATGGACACGGGAGACATCAAGCTGGTCAGTGTATACCGGGATACATATTTGAATCTGGGCACTGACTATTACTGGAAGGCCACCCAGGCCTATTTTTCCGGCGGCGCGGAGCAGGCGGTGAAGATGCTGAACATGAACCTGGACATGGACATCACGGATTTCGTGGCTGTGGGCTATAAGGGGCTCCGGGACGTGATTGACGGGCTGGGAGGCATCTACATCGACGTGGACAGCGTGGAGTTGCAGCATATCAACAATTATCAGATAGGCGTCTCCACGGTGCTGAAATGCGATTACACGCCGGTGAAGGAGACAGGATACCAGCTTCTGGACGGACTGCAGGCCACCGCGTACTGCCGGATCCGCTATGGCGGCGGGGATGACTTCAAGCGCACCTCCAGACAGCGGGAAGTGCTGAAGGCCCTGGAGGAGCGCGCCAAGGAGACGGATCTGGTGACGCTGACCAAGGTGTTCAACGATTGCATCGGAAACATCTATACCAGCCTGGATTCCAAGGATATCCTGGAGCTCCTGGCGGATATCGGGAAATACAGCATCGTGGAGGAGAACGGATTCCCCCAGGAAGAGTTCCGCACCGTGGGCAACATCGGGGCCAAGGGCAGCTGCGTCATCCCCATGGATCTGGAGTCCAACGTGGTATGGCTGCACCAGTTCCTGTTTGACGACGAGGACTATACGGTGACGGAAAGCGTGAAGGAGTATGGGAAGCAGATAGAGACGGAGACTTCGGCGTATCTGGCCAGGTAGCGCCGGTGTGGGACCGGGGAGACTTAGCGGAAGGGGCGGAGCTGACTAATAGATTGTCTTCTGACGCCTTCTAAGAAAGCGGCAGCGTGAAAACTGCCGCTTTTATTTTTCCGCTTTTTCCGGGTTCGGGATCAGTTTTCCTTGCCAGATAGGGAGATGTCTGTTAAAATAGGGCAGAGAAGCATCCGGAGAGGGGATGGGGGCCGCAAGGATGCGGAAGAGAGGTGAGGGACATGCTTCCAAAGGATTCGGTCATGCTGCTGAGCTTCGTGAACAC
This sequence comes from uncultured Acetatifactor sp., assembly GCA_910585665.1. GTDB lineage: Bacteria > Bacillota > Clostridia > Lachnospirales > Lachnospiraceae > Acetatifactor. The sequence goes on from CAJUFI010000006.1 coordinate 39,724, forward strand.
GAAACTGCGGGACTTTTATGACAGTCTGGATGCCCTGTGCGAGGGCCTGGACGCGGACAGGCAGGACATCGTGGACAGGCTGGGGGACATCGGTTATCATTATGACGCGGAAAGGAACCAGTTTCTATAATTTGCTGTTGTAATTTTTTCTTTTTTTTGATATGATTTAACAGATAAAAATATTGTGATTCCTTGTCGGTTCATCCGGCTTGAAAAATTTATATGGAGGATTTGAAAATGGCAAAAAAACGTAACATCATCGTTGGTCAGTCAGGCGGTCCCACCGCTGTGATCAATTCCAGCCTGGCAGGCGTCTACAAGACTGCCAAGGAGAGAGGATTCCACAAGGTATACGGAATGCTGCACGGCGTCCAGGGCTTTTTGGACGAGCAGTATGTGGATCTGTCCTCACAGATTCATTCCGATATCGACATCGAGCTGCTGAAGAGGACGCCCTCGGCTTTCCTGGGGTCCTGCCGTTACAAGCTGCCCGAGATCCACGAGAATCCGGAGATTTATGAGAAGCTCTTCGAAATCATGGACAAGCTGGACATCGAAGCTTTCATCTACATCGGCGGAAACGATTCCATGGACACAATCAAGAAGCTGTCCGATTACGCGATCCTGAAGGGCCATGCCCAGAAGTTCCTGGGCGTGCCCAAGACCATAGACAACGACCTGGCCCTCACTGACCATACGCCCGGCTTCGGAAGCGCCGCAAAATATATCGCCGCTTCCACGAAGGAAGTCATCCGGGATGCCCTGGGCCTGAACTACAAGAAAGATTCCATCACCATCATTGAGGTCATGGGACGTAATGCAGGATGGCTCACAGGCGCTACCGCCCTGGCCAAGACCGAGGAGTGCGAAGGCCCGGATGCCATCTATCTGCCCGAGGCCGTGTTCGACATCGATAAGTTCCTGAAGAACACCAAGGAGCTTCTGAAGAAGAAGAATTCCGTGGTCATCGCTGTATCCGAGGGCATCAAGGTGGAGGACGGCAGATATGTGTGCGAGCTGGGCGGCGGCTCAGAGTATGTGGACGCCTTCGGCCATAAGCAGCTTCAGGGGACAGCCGCCTATCTGGCGAACTTCCTGGGCGCGGAGATTGGCTGCAAGACCAGGAGCATCGAGTTCTCCACCCTGCAGAGGAGCGCTTCCCATATGGCTTCCCGCGTGGACGTGGACGAGGCGTTCATGGTAGGCGGCGCTGCCGTAAAGGCGGCTGACGAGGGCGACACCGGCAAGATGGTGGTCATCGACCGCGTCTCCGACGATCCTTACCAGAGCGCGGCGGGCATCTATGACGTGCACAGGATTGCCAACCACGAGAAGCTGGTTCCCCGCAACTGGATGAACAGGGACGGAAACTACGTGACCCAGGAGTTCATCAACTACATCGAGCCCTTGATCCATGGCGACTACCAGCCGTTCATGGTCAACGGTCTGCCTCAGCATCTGGTGCTCAAGAAGAAATAATAGAGCTGGTCGGATAAAAGCAGAAGCCGTGTCAGGAACGGAAACGTTCCGGCATGGCTTTTGCTGCATGTAAGCATGGAATGGAGCACGAAAAAGATACGGAAATCTATATGAGGAGGAAATATGCTGAACCAAGAGACAACCAAGGCATATGCTGAGATACTCAAAGAAGAACTGGTGCCCGCCATGGGCTGTACCGAACCCATTGCCGTGGCCTATGCGGGGGCCCTTGCCAGGCGGACGCTGGGGGCGCTGCCCGAAAGGGTGGAGCTGACTGTAAGCGGAAATATCATCAAGAATGTCAAGAGCGTCATCGTGCCCCACACAGGGGGGAGGAAGGGCCTGCAGACGGCTGTGGCGGTGGGAATCTGCTGTGGTGACGCCGAGAAGGAACTGGAAGTGCTGTCCGATGTCACGGAAGGGCAGATGGAGGCGATGGATGCCTTTCTGAAGTCGGCCCAAATCGTTGTCCTGGAATCGGACGCGGACTGCCCGTTTGACATCCGGGTGAGGGTCTGCAAGGGCGGGGACAGCGCCTATATCCGAATCATTGGAAACCACACAAATGTAGTCAATATACGCCGGAACGAGGAAGTCCTGTTGGACAAGCCTTTCTGCAATGACGTCATCCTGGCGGCGGAAAACCGTAAGCTGCTGAATGTCAGGGACATCGTGGCGTTTGCGGACGAGGCTGACCTGGAGGATGTGCGGGAGGTGCTGAAGCGCCAGATTGAATACAATACCGCCATAGCGGAGGCGGGCATGAGCGGGAGATACGGCGCAAGCATCGGGAAGATACTGATCCGCTCCTACGGGAACAGCGTCCAGAACCGCGCCAAGGCCTATGCGGCGGCAGGTTCCGATGCCCGCATGAACGGGTGCGAGCTGCCTGTGGTCATCAATTCCGGCAGCGGCAACCAGGGCATGACGGCCTCCATCCCTGTGATTGTCTACGCAAAAGAGTGCAATGTGTCACAGGACATGCTCTACCGCGCCCTGATTGTCTCCAACCTTGTGACGATTCACCTGAAGACGGGAATCGGCAGCCTGTCCGCCTATTGCGGGGCCACCAGCGCCGGGGCGGGAGCGGGGGCAGGCATCTGCTATCTGTACGGCGGGCATTACGATGAAATCGCCCACACGGTGGTAAACGCCCTGGCCATCAACTCCGGCATGCTCTGCGACGGGGCGAAAGCAAGCTGCGCGGCGAAAATCGCCTCCGCGGTGGAAGCGGGGCTTCTGGGGATGCAGATGTACATGCATGACAGTCAGTTCTACAGCGGCGACGGCCTTGTGGCCAGCGACGTGGAGGACACCATCAGGACAGTCAGCGCCATCGCCAGGGAAGGGATGCGCGAGACGGACAGTGAAATCATCCATTTCATGATCGGAAACGATTGCGGCAAGTCTTTCTAAGCTATGGCATACGACGGCATCCAGCCAGGCCAGATCTGGCCGGACAATTTGCTATAAATGACAGCGGTAAAGCCTGTCCGGAAAGGGACGGAATCTGTCCGGACAGAAGTCGGGGGGATTGTTCTCAGGGAATGGAAGCGCTCCTGGATGCATATATTACATTGAGAGAATGACGAACTGAGGTCTGGATATGAAGAAGATGACAACGGCAATCTTGCTTTTTGACTTAGTGGCAGGATTGCTGTTTTTGGGTCTATATGGGATGCAGAGCAGAACTGTGGCGGCGGACAGCGGCATGGTGGACGTGGTGGAAGACGAAGGGCAGCTGGCGGCGGAGGATGTGAAGAAGATCGCGATTACCTTCGATGACGGCCCCCACCCCTGCTATACGGAGCAGCTGCTGGACGGGCTGAAGGAGCGTGGCGTGGTGGCCACCTTTTTCGTCACCGGGGAACACGCGGAACTGCACCCGGAGGTGATTGCAAGGATGCAGGAAGAGGGGCATCTGATCGGAAACCATACATACAGCCACATCCAGCTGACGAAGAGCAACCGGGAGACCTTTAAGGAGGAGCTGATCAAGACCAACGAGATTTTAAAAGAAATCACCGGGGAGGAGGTGCAGTATGTGCGGCCGCCCTACGGAAGCTGGGACAAGAGCTTCGAGAAGGAGCTGAACATGTTCCCGGTGCTCTGGACGGTGGACCCCCTGGACTGGTGCTCCAAGAATGTGGGCTGCATCACGGAGAAAATCGTCAGCAAGACAGGGGAGAACGACATCATCCTGATGCACGACTATTACGACACCTCCGTGACGGCGGCCCTGAAGGCAATTGATGAGCTGCTGGAGGAGGGGTATACCTTTGTGACGGTGGAGGAGATTTTATTTGACTGATTGCAAAAAGATAGTGTAAAGTCGACTGTTTTGTGTTAGGAATTGTCGGAAAATAACTGCTGCAATTGCTTCAGGCAAAAGCCCGGAAATACAATAAAAATTGCCATAAACTTGCAGCAGTTATTTGTAGACAATTCCTTATGATACCTGCCTTTCGGAGTTGAATTAAAAAAATAGTGCTAAGCCATAAAAAGCAGATGCTTGACCGGATGGCGCCGGAGCTGATGGCGAATCCCATGATCGAGTACGCCAAGAGGATGACCCTGGCGGAGGGCATCAGCTCCACGCCGGATATCCGTGCGGTGTACGAGGTGGTGCTGCAGGCGCTGAATGAGCAGGGGTAGAGTGCGCCGGGATTGTTGCTGGGCTCCCGCAGCTGGCTTATGTCAGACTCCCAGCTGCGGCGCCAGCTCCCTTAAGCATTTCTGGATATTATTGCTGTGCACATAGCATAATTTCTGCCGCCTTTCCCTGCCGGATAATATCTTATAGTAGCAGGAATGTGCCAGGACTTCCGTGTTGCATATGATACAGTCCTTTCCCCTTATCATCTTATCATCCAGGCTGTTCTGGCCTGCGGAGATAAATTGCCATTTCGGGAAAAGTTCCCGCAGCTTATTCTGCCAGTTGGTGTGCCCGCCTACCACGAGCACTTTCTTTTCGCTCCATTCGGGCAGCTTTGTCTCAGCGCAGGCATCCCCATTCCCTTCCTCCCGGCCTTCGCTCAGGGAATAGAGATAGGAGCGCATTTCCCCCAGCTCGGTCTGCTGCGCGGCTATCTGCTGTTTCTGCTCGGCTGCTTGCTTCTGCAGTCTCCGCAGTTCCTGCTCCTGTTTCAAGATCGTATCCTGCAGCCTCCGTTTTTCTAAAGCAAGCTGTTCCAGCTCCCTTTCTTTCTGCTTTTGCCGCAGACAGAGTTCCTCTTTTTCACGCTGCGCGATTTGAAGCTGCATTCCCGCGTAATCTTTCGAAGCCAGCAGGGACTGCTCCTCCAGCTGCCGGATATACTTGCACAGCTGTGCCAGAATCAACCCTGTGGCATAGGTGCGCTGCGACCACCGCTCACGCTGCCTCATCAGGCATCTGGTCTCTTCCTCCGAAAGGTCATATCCCCAGAACTTTATCGGGCTCATCTGGTACAGGCCGAAGATCCGCAGTACCAGGTCGGCCATCTGCTCCAGTTCGCCTTCGCGGAGCATCCCCAGCAGGGAGCTGTGGGAGGAATATTTTTCGTCATATTTTTGGAAAAATTCCCTCTGGTCTGTCTCGAAATCCGCCAGATCCCCATAGGCTCTCTCTCCGTTCGTCAATTGGTCGATGGAGCTTTCATAGAAATGGAGCATCACCAGCGTATTATAATCCCATTCATAGGGGATTCCCATGTCCTCGGCCATTACCATCAGCAGCATCATTCTGCTTACCGTAGACAGCATGGCATTCTCGGCCGGGACATTCCCGCGCAGAATCTCCTGCACCATTGTCCCGGTTATCACATTTCTTGCTTTGAGCTGTCTTTTTAGATAGCCGTATCCGGCATAAATGATTCTCATCAGCTGACGATAGCAGCCCCCATCCTTCCTATCGCGGCGCAGCCTGTCCAATAGTCCCAGCAGAAGGCGGGCGTCCCAGATCTGTTCCGCCCGGAAAAAGCCTTCGAAGTAAGGGTTTCTATATTCTGACTGCTCGAAGCAAGCGTAATATTCGTCCCGCTCCTTTATTTCTGCCGCAATCGCTGCCCTGCACCTGTCATTGTTGACAATGCCGTAGACCATTGGATATGTGACATCCAGCTGGATTTCCTCCCCATTTCGGGACATTGGCAGCGTGTACAGCTCATAGAGCTTGTCATTCGATTCCTTTTTGAACCTGGCCATCTTTCCCAGGAACAGCTGGTCAAAAAGATCCTCCAGGTTCTTCTCATTAAATGTCAGGCTGGCAACTCCCCTGTCCCGCAGGTATAAGACATCGTGCTGCAGCCCCTCAGGCAGTGTTCCTTTCTCCAGGTTTTCCACGATCGTTTTTACGACATCCTTGTAGCACAGACACTGGCGCATGAAAATCGCCTTCCCGTTGATTACCTTCCGGATCCCTTCATATACAATAGTTCCTCTCTTCTCTGCCATACGCAATTCTCCTTTTTCCTGTAACATTCCTCGATGATAATTCGGCGATACGCCAATACCATGGCCATAAGCCATGCATGATTAAAAAGATTCACTTGATGTGAAAATATCAGTATACTGATAGTATATATGATTTTCAGGAAAATGCAAGTCTTTTTTCAAATCTCCTTTCCTCCAGCAAAGATATATGTCAGTATCTACGGATGACAGTTGTTGAACAATTATCTTTGCAAAAAGCCGGATGTTGTGTGTCAGTCTGCCGGAATGGATGAAAAGATAGTGTAAATCACACTGTTTTGTGTTATGATAGAAGCGAACAGACAAGAAGACAGATAAAAAGAATGCCGGATTTGCGCATATTATGGATGATTTATACTGCACGCCGGTTGAATTTGCAGTGCAACCCGACTGCAGACCGCCAGCCAGGTACAATGTTGGATGTGCCAATGTAAATCCTGGCGGTCTGCAGTATAGTGACGAAAAGGGTACTGCAGGAGAGGATAGCAGAGGAATTCCGGAAAGGAGGCAGGTATGCCGAGAACAGTCAGCATCGGATGCCAGGATTTTGAGAAATTGAGAGTCCGCAATAATTTCTATGTGGACAAGACCATGTTTATAAAGGAATGGTGGGAGGCGGAGGATGAGGTGACGCTGATTACCCGCCCCAGGCGCTTTGGGAAGACGCTTACCATGAGCATGCTGGAAAAATTCTTTTCCGTGGAGTATGCCGGGAGGAGCGATTTATTTGAAGGGCTGGATATCTGGAAGGAGGACAAGTACCGGGAACTTCAGGGGACGTATCCTGTGATTTTCATCAGCTTCGCCCCTGTGAAGGAGGGTGCCTTTCTGAGCGCACAGAAGAAAATATTCTTTCTTATTGCGGAGCTGTACAACCGGTTCGATTTCCTTCTGGACAGCGGAATCCTGAAAGAGGATGAAAAAGAATACTACCGTAAGGTATCCTTCGACATGGAAGCCAATATTGCCACAGACGCCCTGAAAGCGCTGTCGGGCTTTCTGGCCAGGTATTATGGGAAAAAGACAATCATACTCCTGGATGAATATGATACGCCAATGCAGGAGGCGTATGTCCAAGGCTACTGGGAAGAACTGGTATTTTTTACCAGGAGCTTGTTCATTGCCACTTTCAAGACGAATCCCTATATAGAGCGGGCCATCATGACGGGGATCACCAGGGTAAGTAGGGAATCCATGTTTTCAGATTTGAACAATTTGGAGGTAATAAGTGTCACTTCTGGAAAATATGGCAACGTATTTGGCTTCACGGAAGAGGAAGTATTTGCCGCACTGGATGAATATGCCATGACAGATCGAAAAGAAGAAGTGAAGATGTGGTATGATGGGTTTTCATTTGGTTATTGGAAAGATATTTATAATCCGTGGTCTATCATAAATTTTTTGGATAAAAGGATGGCAGCGCCTTACTGGGTCAACACCAGCTCCAACAGCCTGGCGGGAAAGCTGGTTCAGGAAGGCAGCCCGGAACTTAAGATGACGATGGAGGGACTGCTGCAGGGAGGGACTTTCCACGCTTTCCTGGACGAGCAGATTGTGTTCAGCGAACTGGAAAAAGAGGAAAGCGCAGTCTGGAGCCTGTTACTTGCCAGCGGATATTTGAAAGCCATATCATCGGCGCTGAACACGGAACATATGGAAATGGAGTACGAACTGAAGCTCACCAACATGGAAGTTCGTTATATGTTCCTACATATTATCAGAAAGTGGTTCGGGGTGTGCCGCGGAATGCAGGATGGTTTTGTGAAAGCGCTGCTTTCCGATGACCTGGAGGGAATGAACGATTATATGAACGAGGTGTCCGGTGAAATGTTCAGCAGTTTCGACACCGGAAAAAAGCCATCGGTGAAAGCCCAGCCGGAGCGGTTTTACCATGGGTTTGTATTGGGGCTTCTGGCTCAGCTGCAGAATCGCTATGTCATAACTTCCAACAGAGAGAGTGGTTTGGGACGGTATGACATCATGATAGAACCGAAGCAGGCGGGAGAGGCCGCATTTATCATCGAATTCAAGGTAGTCCACGCAAAAAGAGGAGAAACTCTGGAAGACGGAGTAAAGGCCGCGCTGCAGCAGATTGAGGAGAAGCGGTATGAAGCGATGCTGTTAAGCAGAGGGATAGAGCCCGGGAAGATCAGGAAGTATGGATTTGCCTTTGAGGGAAGCCGGGTGTTGATTGGGAGAGGGTGAAGATAATGTTAAAGATGCCCCTGTCACGCATTTGGCATTGCAGAAATTGCTGTACTTTGTGCAGAGCTGGAGCAGGACATTGCTGGACCAGGCGATGTTTGATGATGATTGTGAGGCTTGGGTTCACGGCGCGGTTTACCCTAATGTATATAGTGTTTTCAGGCAATTTAAATATGCGCCCTTACCCAGTGTGGAGGAGACATTTGAGTTTGGGGAGCAGGAGCAGAGGATACTGAACGCCGTAAAAAAATACTATTTCGATATTTATAGCGCAAAGGCGCTGGAAGAAATCTGTCATCGGGAGCCGCCTTATATAGAGACAAGAGAGGGATTTCCGGAAGGAAAGGCATGCCATAAAGTGATGGATGCGGAGAAAATCAGTTCGTATTATGGCAAAGTAGTACAAAAATATAAGATACGTTTGTCGGACATGTCAAACATCAAAGTCTATTTGAGCATCATTTTAAGCTATTAGGATGCTTGATGTCATGTCGGAAAATGTATTGTTGAAAGAGGGAAGCATCTGCCTAAAGTGGATGCTTTTTTCGTCATAATCCAGGGGAAGCAAACGAAAATAAGTGAAGTTTTATTCCGGCAGAGCAGAAAAACAGATGACAACCACAAACGGATATGCTATACTGTGAAACTGTACATGTACAAGCAAGCGAGGAGGTACGGCAGATGAATTTTCTGGAAGAAAGAATCGCGAAAGACGGCATCGTCAAGCCCGGCAATGTCTTGAAAGTGGACAGTTTCCTGAATCACCAGATGGACATTTCCCTGATGGATGAGATTGGGAGGGAGTTCCACCGGCGCTTCGAGGGAAGCTGCATAACGAAGGTGCTGACCATCGAGGCATCCGGCATCGCCATCGCATATCCCGTGGCAAGGGAGTTCGGCGTGCCCATGGTCTTTGCGAAGAAGTCGAAGTCCATCAATATCGAGGGCGAAATGTATATGGCGGAGGTGGAATCCTTCACCCATAAGAACAAGAATCAGGTAATCGTATCCAAGAAGTTTTTGACCGCCGAGGATCATGTCCTCATCATCGACGACTTCCTGGCCAACGGCTGCGCGCTGCAGGGCCTGATCTCCATCGCGGAGTCCGCGGGGGCCACCGTGGAAGGCCTGGGGATAGCCATCGAGAAGGGCTTTCAGATCGGCGGCCGCGTCATCCGGAATCTGGGCTATCGCCTGGAATCCCTTGCAATCGTGGAGTCCATGGACGCACAGACCGGCACGATCTGGTTCCGGCAGCAGTAAAAAACAGACAAAAGAGAGGATGAATCCATGAAGAACAATCTACAACTTTCGGAAGCCGCATTCCAACTGGACGGAAAAATGCCCCTGAGCCAGGCGATTCCCCTGGGGCTGCAGCATGTGCTTGCCATGTTCGTGGGCAATCTGACGCCGCTGCTGATTATCACCGGCGCCTGCGGCATTGCCAGCGGCGAATTCGCAAGCCTTCAGCTGAGCCTCTTACAGAACGCCATGCTGATGGCGGGCGTCATCACTCTGGTACAGCTTTTTGCCGTGGGCCCTATCGGTGGCAAAGTTCCCATCATCATGGGGACGTCCTCCGGCTTCATCGGCGTATTCAACAGCGTGACGGCCACCATGGGCGGCGGAGTCGTCGCCTATGGGGCCATTATGGGCGCGTCTATCATCGGCGGTCTGTTTGAGACGGTGCTGGGCTTTTTCCTGAAACCTCTGCGCAGATTTTTCCCGGCTGTGGTCACGGGCACCGTGGTTCTGTCCATCGGCCTGAGCCTGATCTCCGTGGGCATCAATTCCTTCGGGGGAGGGAACAACGCCGCTGACTTCGGCACCGCGGAAAATCTGTGCCTGGCGCTTTTCGTGCTGGTCATGATACTGGTGTTCAAGCACGGCACAAAGGGCTTCCTGAGCTCTTCCTCCATACTGCTGGGCATCGTCTGCGGCTATATCGCGGCCATCGTCATGGGGTTCGTGCTGCCCACTACCGGCATCACGGCTGAGGGCGCGGAGTACACCAAGGCCTGGGTGCTGAACTGGCAGAAGGTGGCCGACGCGGCATGGTTTGAAATCCCGAAGCTGATGCCGGTGAAGCCGGTGTTCGATATGCGGGCCATCATCCCGGTGCTGATCATGTTCATTGTCACCGCTGTGGAGACGGTGGGCGACATCTCCGGCGTCATGGAGGGCGGCCTGGGCCGGGAAGCCACGGACAGGGAGCTGGCCGGCGGCGTCACCTGTGATGGTCTGGGTTCCAGCTTTGCCGCTCTGTTCGGCGTGCTGCCCAATACCTCCTTCAGCCAGAACGTGGGCCTGGTGGCCATGACCAAGGTGGTCAACCGTTTCGCCCTGGCTACGGGTGCCGTTTTCCTGATTCTGTGCGGTTTGTGTCCTAAGCTGGGCGCGCTGGTGTCCATCATGCCCCAGTCCGTTTTGGGCGGCGCTGCGGTGATGATGTTCTCCTCCATTGTGATCAGCGGTATCCAACTGATTACCAAGGAGCCCCTTACTTCCCGGAATCTGTCCATCGTAGCGGTGGCGCTGGGCGTGGGCTACGGCATGGGTGCGAACACCGGCATCCTGGCGCATACGCCCCAGACCGTTCAGCTGATCTTCGGCGGTTCCGGCATCGTCCCGGCGGCCATGGTGGCGATTCTGCTGAACATTCTGCTGCCGAAGGATAAGAAGGAAACGAAATAGCGTTATAACTTACACGAAATAACACGCCACAGCCAGCTGGTCATGAAACTCCTCGCTGCAAGCCGCGGGGTATCAGCCCGAGACTCACTTCGTTCGTCATTAGTTTGGAATTGTCTACAAATAACTGTTGCGAGTTTATAGCCGTTTTCCTTGTATTTCCGGGCTTTCTCCTAAAGAAGTTGCATCAGTTATTTTCCGACAGTTCCTTTGTGGCGCAGCAAGCAGCGAGGCATGCCCCTTTGTGATTCATAGCGCCTGTAGGAATTTCAGGTCTTCCGGCGTGTCCACATCCATCAGCTCATATTTGTCCCGGACAGGTAACATATGTACCTGTCCGGGATATTTTTTCAGCAAGAAACTTCCCCCCTTTCCCTCCGGAAGCGCCAGGAGCTCCGGAAAGGCCCATTTTGGAAACAGCACAGGGGAGCCCGCCGAAACAGGGGAGCCCGCTCCATCTTCATAGGCAGTGCGCCAGATAGCTTTGTCCTCATGATAGGCATTCAGGGCAAGGGAAGCGACCGTATCCCGCCGCAGCAGCGGCTGGTCTCCCGGGCAGAACATGCAGCTGTCGATTTCCCCCAGGATGGCCTGAAGCCCCAGGCGGACAGTGTCGCTGCGGTAGGGCAGTTCATGAAAAACCACTTGGATTCCCTGTCTGCGGCACAATTCCGCTATTGCCGGATGCCTGGTGACTACGACTCGTCTGCAAAAAATCCCCTCCGTAGCGTCCAAAGCCCACTGAATCAAAGGCTTTCCCCTGAAATCCGCCATCAGCTTATTCCCGCCGAAGCGTTTGCCCAGCCCGGAAGCCATGATGACGCAGCCCGGATTTCCAAAGGGAGCGTCCAGATCCACAAGGAAGACATCCTCACGGCGGCACAGCTCCTCCAGAAAAGCCAGCGGCTGCTTCCGAACCACGGCAGCCAGCCGTTTCCCGGCCATCAGCGCCCGAATCCCCCGGCAATACTCCGGGCAGCCGGTTTCCAGATAACCGATTTCATCTATGGAGACCCATTCCCCCTGCGCTTCCGCGCAGCGCTGCAGCGCTGCATTCCCCAGGCCGCGGAAACCTTCTGGGCATATCCGCATTTGGTTGGCGGTTCCGGAAAGGCTGCCGTCATAGACCCCGATCCGGGCCGTCCTTCCGGTGGCGTTATCCCTGAGATATACGGCTTTCCCGGGCTCCGCCCAGGTGGTGACGCCGGGAAGAGAATCGGGAAAGAGCCCGGCCAGCAGGGTGCTTTTCCCGCTTTTCCTCGCCCCCGTGAGAAGCAGATGGCGCTTACGGCTGTTCCGGAAAGAATTCCAGATACAGTCTGTGGTTAGCCTGTATACAGGCGTCTCGATAGGACTCATATCGGTTCAGCCACTCCTTTCCCTCTGGTGTCAGGCAGCTTCCGCCGCCGTGCTTTCCTCCCGCGGCGCGGACGGTCAGGGGAAAGCCCAGGGCGTTTTCGGCATTTTTCATGAGTTTCAACGCTTTTGTATATGCCATGCCCATGGAAGCCGCGGCGGCTCGCAGAGAGCCCGTCTCCTCTACCCCGTGAAGCAGCCGGGCCGGCCCTTCGCCGAAAAATTTTTGTCCATTGTCGTCCAGGAGCTGAATGCGCGTCACTGATTTCATGAAAGATGCACCTCGTAGTAAGGAAATGCCTCCAAATAATCTACGCAAGCCTGTTGCAAAATTTACAGATTTTATCAGGTTTACTCTAAACAAAATGCGTAGATTATTTTCCGGCAGTTCCTAAGGAATTATTTCCACCTGTGCGGATGCAATCTGCTTCCAAATGAGCAAAACGCGGCTGCAAGTGCAGACGCAAGCGCGAGTTTTGCGAATGCGGGAGTGGGTTGGATGCTTAAATGAGCATCCAACCGCACAGGTGGAATTATTTTAGCTTGCTAATCTTCTCTGAGCAGCACCAGGGATTCCCGGCCGCTGCGGCCTGTGAGCCTGGCAAGGCTGACCTTGCCATAGAGCTGCTCCAGCTGCTTTTCCATATGGGAGAGAGAATCCGTCCCCGGGGAAAGCGTGCCCAGGATTCCGCCCTCTGCAAGCAGAAGCAGCCGGTCACAGTAATTCAGCGCCAGGGAAGGATCGTGGAGCGTCACCATGGCGGCTTTGGGGCTGCCGGACAGCCAGTCCCTCAAAAGTCCAAGCATCTCATGCCGGAAACGGAAATCCAGCGCGCTTTCCGGCTCGTCCAGCAGAAGAAGCCGTCCCTGGCAGCACAGCGTCCGGGCGAAGATGCACAGCTGTTTCTGCCCTTCGCTTAAGGAGAGATAATTGCTGTCCTCTTTCCCCTCCAGGCCCACCAGGGCCAGGGCCTTAAGCCCCTCCTCCCGCATGGCGGCGGTAGGGCGCTCCAGCAGTCCCAGCCGGGGATTGAAGCCCATGAGGACCACGTCAAGAGCAGAGATGTCGATGGAAATCCCGCTCCTCTGGGGGATATAGCCGCAGCGCCGCGCCAGCAGCCGGGGCGGCAGACTTTCCAGAGCTGTCCCCTCCAGAATGCAGCTGCCGGTATGGGGCAGAATTCCGCAGACGGCTTTCAGCAGCGTGGTCTTGCCGCTGCCGTTGGCCCCCAGAATGCCCAACAGGCATCCCCTGTCCAGCCGGAAGGACAGATGCTCCAAAATGGGTTTTCCGCCATATCCGGCAGTCAGATTGTTGACAGTAAAAAAGCACATAAGCATCAGCTCCGTATCATTTCTGGCAACAGTTCAGACAGCCCCTTCCGCGGTGTCAATCAATTTGCCTATTCGATTATTTTTGAACGATTTTACGACAGCTACGGTTGTCAAAATTCAAGTACTTTGGGTCTTGTGTGCACTATATAAGGAACTCTCGGAAAATAACGGATACAACTTGTTCAGGAAAAAGCCCGGAAATACAACAAAAGCTGCAATGAACTCGTATCAGTTATTTGTAGACAATTCCTAACAGCGCGGTGCTCTGTCTGAACGGTTATCATTTCAGGTTTTTTCTGGCCTGGCGGTGTATGAGGAAAATCAAAAACGGCGCTCCCAACAGGCTGGTGAAAATGCTCACAGGCAGTTCCGTCGGAGCCGCGCTGCGCGCAAGGATGTCCGCGGCCATGAGCAGCACACCTCCCAGCAGACCGCTGAGCAGCATAGTGCCCGGACGGTTATCTTTTGTCAAAAGCCGCGCGCCGTGGGGCGCCAGCAGCCCTATAAAGCTGATCAATCCGGTGAGACTCACCACGGAGGACACCGTCAGCGTCGCCGCAAGCAATACGAAGAGCCGCAGCCTTCCCACGCTGACCCCCAGCATCCTGGCTTCGCCCTCATCGCCGGACAGTAGGATAATCTGGCGGTGCAGCGGGAAAAGCGCCGCCAGACAGAGGGCGCAGAGAAGCAGATTCCCCCCTATGGAGTAGCCAGTGACCCCGTTCAGGCTGCCCATGATCCAATATTCAATGGAAGCCAGCTGCTTTTCCGGATCCGCGGTGAGCTTCAGGCACATCAATCCTGTCTGGGCCAGGGAGTGGACGGCGATTCCGGACAGGACGATGGTGTTTTTGGAGCCGCTCTTGTCCAGGGCGGACAGGCCCAGCACCACGGCCACCGCCAGGACAGCGCCCGCAAAGGAGGAAGCCGTCACGGCCGCCACCCCGGAGAGGAACAGGATGCCCGCCGCCGCTCCGGCGCTGGCCCCGGAGGAGACGCCGATGATGTCGGGGGAAGCCAGGGGATTGCGGAACACGGTCTGATAGACGAAGCCCGCCGCCCCCAGGGCAAAACCGCCCACGGCCCCCACGCAGGTCCGGCTGGCCCGAAGCGTCCAGAAGACCCGCCACTGCAGTTCATTGCCGTCCGCCAGCTCCCGGAGGGACAGGGGATACTTCCCCACGGACAGACTGGCCGCAGCCAGGGCGGCCATGGCAACTGCGCCCGCCAGGCAAAGAAGTCTCGTTTTCCCGCTCTTTCCGCCCATCATTCAGGACTGCTCTCGCTGTAGACGAAGCCATAGAAGGTCTCATAATATTCGTCGATCATCGCGGCGCAGTCGGCTTCCGGGCACAGGTCAGGATGCAGGATGCCGGAGAGCCATACAGCGCCTAAGATGCCGCCGGGAACAGGGCTGTCCCAGGCTTCGGCATCCCCGGGCATCTGGTAGACATTGCCGTTTGCCACGGCGGAGCAGTCTGCCAGATTCGGATCCGCCAGCACATCTTCCACGCTGTATTCCGCGTCGGAAGCCAGGAGGATGTATTCCGGATCCCAGGCCAGCAGCTGTTCGTAGCTGATTTCCACCCAGTAGGCGTCGAGAAGCTTGGCCGCCGCGTTGGCCCCTCCCGCCAGACGGATCATATCGGACTGGTACATGGCGCTGCCGGCGGTGGACAGCATGCTGGAATTGCCCGCCAGATAGACCGTTGGCTGTTCTGCGTCCGTAAGCGTCCGGGTCAGGCGGGCTTCCTGTTCCCCGGTGAAATCCAACAGAGCCTGGGCCCGGTCTTCGGTATCGGTTGCGGCTGCCACCAGCCGGATCATTTCCGTGAGCAGTGTCTGGTCTTCCGGATTCACCAGCAGCACGGATATGCCCAGCTCCTCCAGCGTCTGGGCGGCGCTGCTTAGCTTCAGGGGCAGAATGACCAAATCCGGCTCCAGGGCGGCGCAGCCCTCCAGATCGAACTCCTTGGCGGAACCCACGCTGGGCAGTTCGGTGAGCTCAGGAGCGCTGAGCCGGTAGATGGCGCGTTTGTCAGCTTTGGCTTCGATGCCCACCATTTTTTCATCCAGCTCCAGGGCAATCAGAAGGCTGGTGGAGATATAATAGCCGCTGACCAGCTTCTGGGGCTCCGCTTCGATGGTCACTTGGCGCCCCGCCTGATCGGTGAGAGTGATGGGATAGTGGCCGGAGTCCTGGGAAGCGGAGTCTTCGGAGGAGACATTGTCCCGGTCAGCGTTCTCCGGGGCGGATTCTGCGGAGCCGTCCGGTGGGGCTTTCTGGTCAGCGTTCTCCGGGGTGGATTCCGCGGAGCCGTCCGGCTGGGCTTCCCGGTCAGTGTTCTCCGGGGCGGATTCCACGGAGCCCTTCGGCTGGGCTTCCCGGTCGGCGTTCTCGGCGGAGCTTTCGGAAGCGCCGGAGAGGAGGGCATCGGAAACGGAGGAATCCGCTCCCCCCTGGGTGTCTTCGGTTTTGCCGCAGGCCGCCACAGACAGCGCCATGGTCAGGGCCAGCAGCAGAGAAAGTAACTTTTTCATAAAATTCTCCTTTTCGTTATAGTTTTAAAAATATAACGCCACTATTATAACAAGTTGTCTTTTCAAAATCAAGTTGTACTGATATAATAGAATCAAAGAGCAGATTCTATTATCAAAATGCTAAAATAGAATCAAAGAGCAGATTCTATTATCCAAGTGCTATTTATATAGTATGATATAAAATATTTTTTGTGGAGACAACTATGAAAAAGAAGATAAATCAGATACTAAGGAATTGTCTACAAATAACTGATGCAAGTTTATAGCCGTTTTCGTTGTATTTCTGGGCTTTCTCCTAAACAAGTTGCATCAGTTATTTTCCGACAATTCCTAAATATTATCATGGGCACTTTTATAGGCGTTTTCATTGGTTCAGGGTTATATAAGTACTGGCATTTTCAAAAATATCCAGATTTATATGCTATGCAATCTGCTCCATGGTATACCAGCATTTTGATAAATGGATTATTAACGCTTGTATTATTGGCGGTTTGCATGATAGTAAAAGTCATTCTTATAGAAAAGATAGGACGGATTCAAAAAATAGCTTTGATTTTAGGAATTGTTTTTCTGACTTTAACATTTATAGGTGGTTGTTATGTGCTTGATAATCATGGACAAGTAAATGCCGGATATGCAGTTGTGCCTGGGATTTGGGCTATAATATGTTTCGGATATTATCGAAGAGGAAAATAATATTCCCCCAATTTTCCGGATAAGCAGTGGGAGCACTTTTCCGAAAAGGGAGTTTGAAAATTGTCCACTGATAACCTTTTGACCCAACATCTTTTATATGGAAGCTTTATATGGAAGCAAATCATACCCAAAAGGAGTGTCTGCCGTGATTAATATACAGAACTATGTCCGGGCCGGGAGCCTGGAAGAAGCGTACCGGCTGAACCAGAACAGGCAGAACCGCGTTCTCGGCGGCATGCTGTGGCTGAAGACGGGGAAGGGGAATGTGCACACTGCCATTGACCTTTGCGGGCTGGGACTTGACACCATTGAGGAGACCGAAGAGCAGTTCTCCATCGGAGCCATGGTGCCCCTGCGCCGGATAGAGCTCCATGAGGGGCTGAACGCCTATACCAAAGGGGCGGTGGCCGCCGCTGTCAGGGACATCGTGGGCGTCCAGTTCCGCAACCTGGCCACCGTAGGGGGCAGCATCTGGGGAAGGTTCGGCTTCTCGGATGTGCTGACGGTGTTCCTTGCCATGGAGACAGAGGTGGAGCTGTACCAGGGGGGCATCATGCCGCTGGAGCGGTTCGCCGCCATGAACTATGACAGGGACATCCTGGTGCGTCTCATCGTGAAGAAGACTCCCGGGGAATTCGTCTACAGGGCCATGCGGAACCAGCGGACGGATCTCCCTGTGATTGCCTGTGCCCTGTCCAGGACAGGAGAAGAATACAAGACTGTAGTCGGGGCGCGGCCCGCCAGAGCCATGGTTGTCCGGGACCAGCGGGGGCTGCTTTCCGGGGGCCTGACAGAGGACTGTATCAGGACCTTTGCCGGGTATGTGGCGGAGACTGTGCCCACCGGAAGCAACACCCGGGGAAGCGCCGCCTACCGCACCCATTTGATCAGGGTGCTCACGGAGCGGAACCTTTTGGAACTGGGAGGGATGGGATGATGGAGATCAGGATAAGGCTGAACGGTAAAAACGTGGAGGATCATATAGAAGCCAATCTGTTGCTGATTGATTTTCTGCGCAGACACGGCTGCCGCAGCGTAAAGCGGGGGTGCGAGACCTCCAACTGCGGCCTGTGCACGGTGCTCATGGACGGCAGCCCCGTCCTTTCCTGTTCCGTGCTGGCGGCCAGGGCGGACGGCCATCAGGTGCAGACCCTGGAGGGGCTCCAGGAGGAAGCGGAGCAGTTCGTGGGGTTCATAGCCGACCAGGGGGCCGACCAGTGCGGCTTCTGCAACCCGGGATTCGTGATGAACACCATTGCGCTGCTGCGGGAGAATCCTGACCCCACGGACGATGAAATCCGGGCTTACCTGGCCGGAAATCTGTGCCGCTGCTCCGGCTATGACGGACAGCTCCGGGGAATCCGGAATTACCTGGACAGCCGCAGAGGTTCAAATGATTCGATTGCCTGAAATAATTTCAAAAACTATTACAAAATAGGAAATTATGCAGTAATCAATATGAATAAGGAATTGTCTTCCGACAGTTCCTAATAGTTTCCAGTTCCAGAGAAAGAAGATACATATGTGGATATCCCCAAGGTCAAGAATCAACAATATAGGAAACTTTTAATGACGGAATACCGAATTATCAGAAAACTACAGGATAAGGAATTGTCTACAAATAACTGCTGCAAGTTTATGGCAATTTTTATTGTATTTCCGGGCTTTTGCCTGAAGCAATTGCAGCAGTTATTTTCCGACAATTCCTAAGATAAAGAATAATGCGGCAGAGGTTTATAAACATAAAATAAAGAATGGCAATGCGACAGCGCTGGCAAAAAGATGTAATGACTTTATGGTATTAGAAGAAAAGTGTAAACAGTTCAAATCGTAATATCGTACAGCATAATACGGTTTCAAAATGATAAGAGATGGAAATGAGGCTTCCTATGGAACAGAAAGAATACAGATCTGTCAATAAATCAGTCCGCAAGAAAGACGCCATGCAGCTGCTGCTGGGGAAATCCGTCTATACGGACGACATCACGCCGGACGGCGCACTTGTAGTAAAACTGCTGCGCAGTCCCCACGCCAACGCCATAGTCCGGGACATCAATACCGCAATCGCGAAAAAAGTGCCAGGAATCGTAGACATCTATACCTGGGAGGATGTGCCCTCCACCAGGTTCGCCATTGCCGGGCAGACCTATCCGGAGCCCTCCCCCTATGACCGCCTGATCATCGACCGCCATGTGCGCTTCGTGGGCGACGTGGTGGCCATTATAGCGGCGGAGACGGAAAAAGCGGCTGATAAAGCCATGAAGCTGATCAAGACGGACTATGAAGTGCTGGAGCCGGTGCTGGATTTCCGCACCGCCAAGGACAACCCCATCCTGGTGCACCCCGAGGAGGACTGGTACCCGCCCTGTGAAGTGGGCGGCGCCAACAGGCGGAATCTGGTTGCCAGCGGCACCGACTCCCAGGGGGATGTGGACGCTGCGCTGGAAGCCTGCGAGATAAAGATTGACCGCACCTTCCACACAAAGGCCTTCAACCAGGCCATGATGGAGACTTTCCGCACCTATACAGGCCTTGACCGCTATGGAAGGCTCCATGTGGTGTCCTCTACCCAGATTGTCTTCCACTGCCGTCGTATCCTCTCCAGGGCCCTGGGCATCCCCAAGAGCCGGATCCGTGTGGAAAAGCCCCGGATCGGCGGCGGGTTCGGCGCCAAACAGACAGCGGTCTGCGAAGTCTACCCGGCCTTCGTCACCCTGAAGACCGGAAGGGCGGCCAAGCTGATCTACACCCGGGAAGAAGCCCAGATTGCCGGTTCGCCCCGGCATGAGATGGAGATTCGGGTGCGCCTGGGAGCCGACAGGGACGGCCGGATCCGCGCTTTGGACTTATATACCCTGTCCAATACCGGCGCTTACGGGGAGCATGGCCCCACCACGGTAGGGCTGTCCGGGCATAAGTCCATCCCCCTGTACACAGGCGGCCTGGAAGCCTGGCGGTTCGGCTATGATGTGGTCTACACTAACACCTGTGCGGCGGGCGCCTACCGGGGCTACGGCGCTACCCAGGGAATCTTCGCCCTGGAGTCCGCGGTCAACGAGCTGGCGGAACGGCTGGGGATGGATCCTACGGCGCTCCGGGACCGGAACATGGTCAGAGAGGGCATGGTCATGCCCGCCTATTACAACGAGACCGCCAATGCCTGTGCCCTTGACCGCTGCATGGAACACTGCAGGAAAATGTTCCGCTGGGAAGAAAAGTATCCTGTCCGGGATATGGGAGGCGGCAAAGTCCGCGCGGCCGGCGTAGCCATGGCCATGCAGGGCTCCGGCATCTCCCATGTGGACGTGGGCTCCGCCACTGTCCGGCTGGACGAGGACGGCCACTACAACCTCCTCATCGGCGCGGCGGACATGGGCACCGGCTGTGATACGATCCTGGCCCAGATGGTGGCCGAGTGCATGGAATGCGATGTGGAAGACGTTGCGGTCTTCGGGGCGGACACCGACGCTTCCCCCTATGACTCCGGCTCCTACGCCTCCTCCACTACCTATATCACCGGAAAAGCCGTGGAAAAAGCCTGTGGGGATCTGAAGAAAAAAATCTGCGCTATTGCCGCGGAACTGATGGAGTGCCAGGGGGAGGAGGTGGTCTTCGAGGGCACGAAAGTCCGCCGCATCCACACGGAGCAGACCGTCAGCCTGGCGGATGTGGCCTACCGGACACAGGCCTTCAGCACCCGTTCCGCGGAAGCCACCGCCACCCATTCCTCCCCGGTGTCCCCGCCCCCTTACATGGTGGGCATGGTGGAGATTGAGCTGGATAAGCTGACCGGCCAGGTCGCCATATTAGATTACATGGCTGTAGTGGACTGCGGCATTCCCATCAACCCCGCCCTGGCCAGAATCCAGACGGAAGGGGGCATCGTACAGGGAATCGGGCACACGCTCCTGGAAAATGTGCGCTACGACTGCCGGGGCTGTCCCGTGGAATCCTCCTTTCTACAGTACAGGCTGCCCACCCGCCTGGACATGGGGAGACTGAAGGTGGAATTTGAACACAGCTATGAGCCCACCGGCCCTTTCGGGGCGAAGTCCATCGGCGAGATCGTCATCAACACCCCCGCCCCGGCCATCGCCCACGCCATCTACCGGGCCACGGGAGTCTGGCACAGGGAGCTGCCGATTACACCGGAGCAGATTGCCATGTCGGCTATGGAAACGGAATAAAGCGGAGCCGGCCCTCCTTGACGGCAATGGAACAGATTGCTATGTCGGCTATGGAAAACGGAATAAAGCGGAGCCAGCCCTCCCTGATGGCGATGGAGCAGACCGCCATGGGGCTGCGGAAAGCTGAGCAAAGAGGAGCCAGCCCTTCCTGACGGCGATGGAGGGGATTGCTATGTCGGCTATGGAAGACTGAGTCCAGCCGACCAGCCGGATGGAGCCGCCATCTATGCCAGGAGAAAGAAAATCAGGAGCGAAACCAGCTTGCTTATATTTTCATGAAAGTCCTCTTGCCGGACATTGACGCTCTAAGGTCGATATGGTAAACTTGCATCATGACAGAGGATTTTAGTTGGCAGAATCAGGAATGGAAGGAGGGATGCCGGAGATGAGAAAACGGTTTAACGTGACTGGGCTGTGCGTTCCGAGGAAGCACTATATGGTCAATCTGGAGGATCGGCTGGCCCAGGCGAAGGAAATGGTGGAAGAGGGCGCTTATTTCACCATCCATCGGGCCAGGCAGTATGGGAAGACTACGCTGCTCTATGCGCTGGAAGAATATTTGAAGCCGGATTATCTGGTGGTAAGCATCGATTTTCAGAAATTTGGTACTGCGACATATGAAAGTGAAAACAGTTTCGCCCTTTCGTTTGCAGACTGCTTCCTGAACGAACTTGATAGAAACGAGGAGTCAGATATCGCGGAATTAAGTCAGGAGATGGAAACCTTGCGGAATATATGCCGAAGCAGGGACGGTTCTTACGCTTTCTATGAACTGTTTGCGAAGCTGAATCGTATCTGTAGGCTTTCTGTCAGACCGGTAGTCCTGATGATAGACGAGGTGGACAGCGCTTCTAATAATCAGGTATTCCTTGATTTTCTGGCGCAGCTGCGAAATTATTATCTGGAACGCGAGGCCAGGGGGACTTTTACTTTTCAATCGGTCATCCTGGCGGGGCTTTATGACATAAAAAGCTTAAAGGCGAAAATCAGGCCGGAGGATGCGCGGAAAACGAATAGTCCATGGAACATAGCGGCGAACTTCAAGGTAGATATGAGCTTTTCCGCGGCGGACATTGCGGGGATGCTGGAGGAGTATGAGGGCGATGCTCATACGGGAATGGACATTGCCGGGATGGCGGATCTGCTGCGCTCCTATACCTCCGGCTACCCCTTTCTGGTATCGTGCCTGTGCAAGCTGATGGATGAAGAAATCGCCGGAAGTGAAAGCTTTCCCACAAAGGAAGCCGCCTGGACGAAGGACGGTTTCCTGGCAGCGGTGCGGATGCTTCTCATGGAAGAGAACACGCTGTTTGAATCCATGGACAATAAGCTGATCGATTATCCTGAGCTGAAGCAGATGCTGAAAGGGCTTCTGCTTCTGGGGAAGCCCATTGAGAACATTCCCGGCAACGAGAGCATGCGGATGGCGGTGATGTTCGGCTTCGCTGCTGTCCGAAACGGTTTCCTGCATGTGTCCAACCGGATATTTGAGACCAGGCTCTATAACGGTTTTTTGGCCGAAGAGAGCCTAAATAGCGATATGCCGCAGATCGCGCTGGCAGAAAGGAATCAGTTCATCAGGGATGGCCAGCTGGACGTGGAGCTGCTGCTCCGGAAGTTCGTGGACCATTACACGGAGCTTTTTGGCGATTATGGGGAGAAATTCCTGGAGGAGGACGGGAGGCGGCTTTTCCTGCTCTATGTGCGCCCCGTCATAAACGGAAAGGGCAATTATTACATCGAGTCCAGAACCAGGAACCATCGGCGCACGGATGTGATCATCGACTTCCAGGGGAGACAGACGGTGATTGAACTGAAAATCTGGCGAGGAAATGAATACCACTTAAGAGGGGAAGAGCAGCTGTCCGAGTATCTGGAGTATTATCGGCTGGAAAAGGGGTACATGGTGAGCTTCAACTTCAACAAAAAGAAGCAGGTGGGAGTCCATGAGGTTGCCGTAGGGGACAAAATTTTGGTGGAGGCGGTCGTTTAACCTACGGCCGCCTGTCGCGCCCTTTTAGCTTTTCGGGAGCGTCTTTGTGAGAATGAAGGAATAGGAAACCGTAATTACAAACACCATCAGCTGAAAGACGAGACACTTCTCTATGGTCAGCCCTGCCTCATTCGCGAAGCCGCTTGTGACGTTGATCGCGGAGTGGGTGATGATGCAGGGCAGCAGGCTTTCGCTGCGATGAAAGAGGATTGCGAACAAAAAGCCGATTGCGATCGCTGCCGTGACATGAATGAGATTTTCCGCTATTTCACGGCGCTGGCAGAATAGGGGATGCCAATCATTTCATTCAGCGGGTTTGCCAGGGACTGTAGGACGCAGTAGATCACGATTCAGACGATTGCAAAGGTCATTTCGTTTTTTCATATAGCTTCTTCATTTCGATGCTCCTTTGGAGGATTTTTCCTCCTCCTGTATGGCTAATATCGCGCCTGTGTAAACCCGCTCCAGGTGCGTTGTTATCAGGCTTTCATCATATTCCAAGGAGTTGTTGACCAGGATGCTGGCATAGCCGTGGACGAACAGGGCAAGCGTCAGGAAGACCTTCTTTGTCTGTTCCGTATTCAGCCCCATGGCTCCCTGCATGGCCGAAAGAACGGGAATAAGCTCCTTGGAGTTTATCATTTCCAGCAGGCTTTTTTCCACAGCAAAACCCGATTGAAAAAGGAAGCGGAACAGATACGGCTCTTCCACGGCAAACCGAATATAATTCAGCCCGATGCTCAACAGGATATCGTCCTGTGTCATATGCATCAGATATTCCGTATGATACCGGTCTGCCTCTGTATAGGCGGCCGTTTTCAATTCCTCGATTGTTGCGAAATGGTACATGACAGGCTGCGTGGAACAGTTCAGCTTCTTTGCCACAGTCCTTGCATTGATATTTTCCACTCCGGCTTCACGGGCAGTCTCAAAGGCGGCATCGATGACCATGTCTTTTATGCATTGAAGGGGCTTGCAGGGGACTATGTGACCAGCTATGGGATCATGACGAATTTCCAGGAGGAGGGGTACGATTTCTATATCGCGGCGAAGCTTCGGGAGTGGGAGAGGGAGCATTTGGAGCAGGAGCTTGGAAATGCCGAGGATGCCGCTCGGTTCGAGAACATCGCCATTCCCGCCCACACCTATGTGGTATGCGAGACGGAGCGGTGCAAGTATCCCACCAGGATATTCCCGCAGCTGCGAAAGAGGATCGTGGAGGAATGGCTTCCGTCCTCCGGGTACGTGCTGGCGGAGGCACCGGAGGTTTCGGTGCCCCACTGGTTCCGGAATCCGGACAGCGAGAAGCGGTATATGGAGCTCTGGCTTCCTGTGTCCCAGGTGAAGGGATGATGCTTTGAGGGGGAAACCAGCAAAACCAGTGAAATCAGTGAAATCAGATGGCTCATCCATATTGACGGGAGAAGGAATTTTCAGTATAATATTTATGACAGAAGGAAGATTTCTGTAAATTCCAGACGGTATCATGATGAGGAGGTACGTGTATGCAGGAAGTAATCAAAATCTATTCCCAGGCCCACCCGAATATCCAGTTGAAAGCAATCCCGGGACATTTTGTAACCCCTAATTCCCATGTCAATTATTTTCTGGACATGACAACTTTGAAATCCAGGCTCAGTGAGGCGTCCATGGTCGCGAGAGAACTGGGAAGACAGGTTATGGTATCGACAGTGGTGGACACGATTGTCTGCATAGACGGCTGTGAGATCATAGGCGCGTTTCTGGCGGAGGAACTGACAAGGGCGGGAATCTATTCCAGAAACGCCCACAAGACGATTTACATCATAACGCCGGAGTATTCCACATCGGGACAGATGATGTTCCGGGACAATTATCTGCCCATGGTGAAGGATAAGAACGTGCTCCTCCTTCTGGCCAGCGCCACCACGGGGAAGACGGTGTCGAAGGCCATACATACCCTCACCTATTACGGCGCTTCCATCAGCGGCATCTGCGCGGTGTTCAGCGCCGCCAACAGCATCGTGGGCATTCCGGTGAATTCCCTGTTCACCACGGCGGACATTCCGGACTATATGACATACAGCTCCGAGAAATGTGCCATGTGCAAGGAGAACAAGCCCATTGACGCTTTTGCGAACGCGTTCGGATATTCCAGGATCAGCTGACGCTGTCCCGAGCGTTTCACCCATGCAGCGGACAGGGGCGCCCCCCGCGGCTTTCGGCCCGGGAGGACGCCCCTGTCTGTTTTCTCTGCATTTTCTTACAGCAGACCTGTTGACCAGCTTTGCACCCAGGGTAATATTCGATTGTCATTGACAGGCGTAGTTAAGTCGGGTATCCTTAAGAAGAGAAAGCCGGCCCCTTTTGGCGGAGGCGCCGAAGGGGCGCCGGCTGAGAAAGAGAGGAGACTTGCAATGGCATACATCAGGAGCAAGACAGAAGAGCTGACCGGCTACCAGGCCAGCGGGACGTTCCGCCCTTCCGTGGATCTGGGCTGCGACTTTGTGATGGTGTACGGTATCGACGATACCATGCCCGAGCGCATCAGGCAGTACAGGGAGAAGGGCTATGTCATCCATCTGATGACGGGCATCGCCTGGGGAGAGTACCAGGACTATCTGGACGGCAAATGGGACGGGAGAAAGCATTGGGACGAGGGACAGGTGGAGAGGAACGGAGCCGGTGTGAACCATGGCGTCACGGTTCCCTACATGGTCCCCACAGTGGCGTTTTCGGACTATCTGACCCAGCGGCTGAAGATCGCGGTGGACGCGGGGGTGGAAGCGATTCATATGGAGGAGCCGGAATTCTGGGACAGGAGCGGCTATTCCGAGGGCTTCAAACGGGAATATGAAATCTATTATAAAGAGCCCTGGCGACCCCAGCACGAGGACCTGGACGTCCGGTACAAATCCGCGAAGCTGAAGGCCCATCTGTACTGCCGGGCCATCGACAGAGTCAGCGCCGCCCTGAAAGAGTACGCCAAAGTGAAGTACGGAAAGGATTTAAGGTTCTATGTCCCCACCCACAGTCTGCTGAACTACACCCAGTGGAAGATCATGAGCCCGGAGGCGGCATTGATTGGGATATCATCGGTGGACGGCTATATCGCCCAGATTTGGACGGGCACCAGCAGAGAGGCCAATGTCTACGACGGAATCTATAAAGAACGCACGTTCGAGGCTGCCTATCTGGAGTACGGCGTGATGCAGGAGCTGGTGAAGGGCACAGGCCGCCGGATGTGGTTCCTGAACGACCCCATAGAGGATCTGGCGGGGTATACCTGGGAGAATTACCGCTATAATTATGTGAAGACAGCCACGGCATCATTGCTGCACCCTTATATCTGGCATTACGAGATCTGCCCCTGGCCCCATCGGGTGTTTGAGGAGAAATATCCCAAGCTGCAGCCCCGGATTGCGGAGAAAATCGAGGACGGCGTGGAAATCGAGGAATCGAAGATGATTCCCCAGGACTACGCCACGCTGCTGTCCGGCATGTTCCAGCTGTTCGGGGATATGGAACAGGCGGATTTTTCCTTTGAGGGCGTAGATGCCAATATCGGTATCTTCATGTCGGACAGCGGGCTGTTCCAGCGCACCTTCCCGGACGGCATCGTGACCGGGGAGTCCATAGAGGGGCGGCTGCGGCGGGCCATGCACAAAAATTCCGGCAACGCGGTGGACGAGGGCGAAGCGAAGGCCCTGATGGAGGAAATCCAGGCCGATGAGTCCAAGATGAAGGATTTCGTGCAGAGCGCCGCCTTCCCCCAGTTCTTCGGGCTCTCCATGCCGCTTCTGAAATACGGCCTTCCGGTGAAGCCGGTGCAGCTGGACAATGTGCGGCGGTTCGCGGGTTACCTGGACGACAGTTGCTTCCTGATATTGAGCTACGAGTACATCAAGCCGGAGGCCCCGGATGTGAACGCTTCCCTGGTCTCCTGGGTGAGGACGGGCGGAACCTTGCTGTACATGGGAGACGGCAGCGATCCTTTCCACGGCATCGCTTCCTGGTGGAGACAGTCCGGCTATGAGAACCCGGCACAGCATCTGTTCGAACTGGCGGACATGGAGCGGAACCCGGGGGACGGCTGCTATCCGGTGGGGAAGGGGAAAATCTATGTCTGGAACGTGCTGCCCGCCAGGATCTGCCTGAGCGGGGAACTGGCCCGGGAGTATCGGGAACTGGTCAGAGGGGCGCTGAGGGCGTGCGAAATAGACTGGCAGTATAGGAACGACCTGACGCTCCACAGGGGGCCTTATATCATCTCTGCGGTGATGGATGAGAGCGTGAATGAGGAGCCGAAGCGTTTCGAGGGCCTGTTTGCCGATATGCTGGAAAATGATTATCGGATTATCGGATATAAGGAGATCGGGCCTGATGAGAACACGATCCTGTTCGACTTTTCGAAGATTGCCGGGGAGGAGTTCCGGGTGATCGGCACTTCCGCCCGGGTGGAGAAGGCTGAGCCTTCGGAGAGCGGCATCCGGTTCCGGCTGAAGACCGCGGACAACATCAGGGCGTTCCTGAGAGTGCGTCTGCCCCGTCCGGTAAGCCGGGTTTCCGGGACGGACGAGGACGGGAATCCGGTGTCCGTATCCATGGAATGGGAGGAAAGGACCCGCACGCTGCTGGTGTCCTATGACAGCCATGCGAAGGCGGTGGAAGTGACGGCACAGTGGGTCTGAGGTGCGGGGAAATCGACTTTTCGGCTATTGAAAACGCATAGCGAATGTGTCATGGGTGCCACCATCGTGGCACCCATTCACGAAAGTTCCGATTCGGCTTCCTGTTCCCGGCATGGCCATACAACAGTAAAAAACGGATGAATGAGCAGCGATAAACGGGTATTTTGGGAGCAAACCCATAAATCAGGGGCAAGAGCTTAGGAATCGTTTTGCCTAAATCGGGGAAACCGGCAAGGTTCTGGAAGCGAAGGCAATCTCCCGCTCCACGCAGTCCAGGACGTCCTCGGTGCTGCCCCGGAGCTTCTGCTTCAGGATGCCCAGCTTGTGCAGGCGCTGGCCGGAGAGAATCTTCTGGCGGTTCAGCAGTTCCGAGTACATGGGGTTCTGCTCCAGCGTCTCGTCCGAGGAAGCGGGGAAGGGACAGTACAGGAACAGGATTCTGCGGGCCACCTTGTTCAGCCGGGCGGAGCCGTTGCTCTCATAGAAGATCCAGGTGATATAGTCCCGGACGAACATCTCCCGGAAGCTGTTCTTGGCCCGGATCAGGCTGTTCTGGAGCTTTTCCTTTGTGTCCTTGCTCAGCTCGGTGTTTTTCTTATAAAATTGCATGTAGTCGAAGTACTCGCTGGTAAGGGAGGGCTCCGACACATCGTTCCAGCGGCCGCTCTGGATCCGCTTGCACATCTCCCAGCGGAATTCGCCGGTCATGCGCACGATGGCGGTGTCCAGGTTCTCCATGTAGAACACCGGCAGAATCATGCGGCTGGGGCTGTTGCGCTTCCGGCCCTCGATTTCCTGCCACAGGGACTCCCTGATTCCGGCGTTGGGCATCAGGATGATGTCCGGCAGATATTCCACATGGACAGGCTCCCGGTTCATGGCCTGTGCCTGTGCGTAATCCGTGGTCTCCCGATAGAAGGCGGAGAAATCGATTCCCTTGAGCATGGTCAGGGCGCTGCTGACCTTGTCCGGGGTGACGAAGGAGGAACGCAGGTCCTTCAGCATGTTGTCCGCGGTGAACAGAGGGCAGAAGGTGGTTATCCGGCCAAAGGTCACCTTGTTGGCGCTGGGGAACAGGTTCTGCAGCTCGTAGCGCACCTTCTCCAGGCGATTGTTCTCCAGGGCCGTGATCTCGGCGGGAGTCAGGTTGCCCTTGCGCTTCTGCTGATGGATGAAGTCATCGTAATCCTCGTCCAGTTCGCTCCGGCTGGGGTTCTTCTCCCCGTTGTAGATGGCCATCAGCCAGTCGTAGAACGTATAGACGCCGGCCTGTCCGGGAGGGTTCATATAGCATGCCAGCCGGTAAAGGATGACACTATTGTCTTCACCTGCCAGCGCACTGTCCACATAGCCGAAATAGAGGAACATCCGCACGGGCACAGGCAGATCGGGCACGGAAAGGGAGCGCTCGAACACCTCGGAGTACAGGAGATAGAATTCATCCGTGAGCTTTCTGCGGAGACGGGCGCAATCATCGTTGGAGGAGTTTTTGTCCGCAGTCGCCCGGTAGAGGGCCACATGCTCCCGGAAGGAGGCCTCCTTGTCCTGGCTGAGCCCCGCGAAATCCAGGATTGTCTCCAGGGAATCGGCCAGCTGCTGAAGGATTTCCTCGTCGGAGCCGTCCCTGGTGCCCTGGGACACGTCTGGGTTGGCAAGGGCGTCCGTTTTCCGGCGGAAGGCTTCCACCCGGGAGGCGGCCTGTGCTTCCTGGGGGATGGGATATTCGTCAGGCAGGCGCAGCATCTGCCCGATGCTTTCGCTCAGCTCGCCGGAGTCCGCCCCGGTCTGGCAGAGACGGTAGTAGAGCTTGGTCATGGCATCGAACAGGTCGTTCCCGGTGGGGGCGAAATAGCGGTTCAGAATCTGGGAACGGTACTGGTACTGGGCGTCCAGCACCCGGTATGTCTTGTGGAGGTCCAGGGAGCCTTTTCGGAGCATCCCCAGGGACAGGCCCGGCTCCAGCAGCAGGATGTCGGAATCCGCGCCCCCATAGACGCGCTGCAGAGAGGAATAGTATTTGTTCAGCCACTCATCGGGGGATTCGTCCAGGCGGGACTGAATCTCCTCCATGTCAGCCGGAAGACGGGACTGGATTTGGTGCTGGGCGCACAGCTGTTCGTACAGCGCAATGTCCGCCTGCAGCCGCTGGTAGAGTTCCACGCTGTTCACTTCCGACACGGAAGCCTGCTCCATCATGGCGTTGTACTGGCGGAACAGGGACAGGAGGAACAGCCTGGCGATACTGGGGCGTTTCTGGAGCAGATTGTCCAGGGCGTCCATGCCTGTCAGCGGGTAGGGCATGAGGATGGTGTCCTCCAGGGCGGTGTAGCCCAGGAAATGGATCTCCGAGCAGATTTCGCAGATGCCGGCCACATCCCCTACGCCGATCTGGTAAGAGCCCCCGGGGCACTGGACTTCCACATGTCCCTGGGAGATCAGGTACAATGTGGTCATGGGCTGTTCGCTGCTGCGGATGATTTTTGATTTTTCGATGGTGATTCCTGCCATATTCTTTTTCCTTCCGGCCAGGGGTGTTTCCTGGCGCATACTGTTTTAGAAAACATTATAGCACGGAAAAAGGAAAAAGAAAACCGGCAATTGGAATTCGGATTCGGCAAATGCTGAAGGTAGGATAGTAGGGGGGAGAAAAGCAGAATGGTAGAATAGTAGAATAGCAGAAAAGCAGAACGGAAGAAAAGCAGAACGGAAGAAAAGCAGAACGGCAGAAAAGCAGAATGGCAGAACAGCAGAATAGTAGAATAGCAGAAAAGCAGAATAGTAGTATAGCAGTATAGTAGAATAGTAGGAAAGTGGGAAGCGACCAAGCAGAAAGGAGAATGAGGAAGCGATGGAATTGGAAAGGAAACAGTCAAACGACAGCAAATGGTGGAAAAGCGCCGTGATTTATCAGATCTATCCCCGCAGCTTCGCGGACAGCAACGGGGACGGCATAGGAGACCTGAAGGGGATCATCTCGAAGCTGGACTATCTGGAGACTTTGGGGATAGACGCAGTCTGGCTCTCCCCGGTGTGCAGATCCCCACAGGACGACAATGGTTACGACATCTCTGACTATCAGGACATCGACCCCATGTTTGGCACGCTGGAGGACATGGAGGAACTGATTGAAGAGGCGGGGAAGCGCCGTATCCGCATCATCATGGATCTGGTGCTGAACCATTCCTCCGACGAGCATTTCTGGTTTCTGGAGGCGAAGAAGAGCCGGGAGAATCCCTATCACGACTATTATGTCTGGCGGGACGGCACAGAGGGTGCGCCGCCCAACGACATGCGGGCATGTTTTGGCGGTTCGGCCTGGGAGTGGGTTCCCGAAGTGCAGCAGTATTATTTCCACCAGTTTTCCGTAAAGCAGCCTGACCTGAACTGGGAGAATCCGAAATTGCGACAGGAAATCTACGATATGATAAATTGGTGGATCGGGAAAGGTGTGGGAGGATTCCGGCTGGATGTGATTGACCAGATTGCCAAGGAGCCTGACAGGAAAATCACCAACAACGGCCCCAGGCTCCATGAATTTCTGCGGGAGCTGAGCAGAGAGACCTTTCAGAAGGCCGACCTGGTCACCGTGGGGGAGGCCTGGGGGGCCGACACGGAGCTGGCCAAACTGTACAGCAATCCAGACGGCAGCGAGCTGTCCATGGTGTTCCAGTTTGAGCATATCTGCCTGGATCAGATGCCGGGGAAGGAGAAGTGGGATTTGGCGCCCCTGCCTTTCCTGAAGCTGAAGGAAGTCTTCGGCCGCTGGCAGACGCAGCTCCACGGGAAGGGCTGGAACAGCCTGTTCTGGAACAACCACGATCTGCCCAGGATTGTCTCCCGCTGGGGGAACGATGGGGAATACCGGGTGGAGTCGGCGAAGATGCTGGCCATCCTTCTTCACGGGATGCAGGGGACGCCCTATATCTACCAGGGCGAGGAGCTGGGCATGACCAATGTGCGGTACGAGATAGGAGAGTACCGGGACATCGAGACCCTGAACCTGTATCAGGAGCGCCTGGAAAAAGGGTACGAAAAGGAAGAAATCATGCGCTCCATCCATGCCAAGAGCCGGGACAACGCCAGGACTCCCATGCAGTGGAATGACGGGGAGAATGCCGGGTTTACGGCGGGAGAGCCCTGGATCAGGACGAATCCCAACTACAGGGAAATCAACGCGGCGAAGCAGACGGAGGATGAGGATTCCGTTTTCAGGTGCTATCAGGAGCTGATTCGTTTCCGCAAGGAGTATCCGGTGTTCGCGGAGGGAGAGTTCCGGATGCTGCTGGAGACGGATGAGGACATTTTTGCCTACACAAGGACGGACGGGGATTCTCAGCTGCTGGTCATCTGCAATTTCCATGACAGGACAGTGAAGTGCCCGCTGGAGACGCCGGAGCCGGACGGAAAGCTGCTGATCGGCAATTACAGGGACAGGGCCGGGGGTCCGGACGGAACCCTGCTTCTGCGCCCTTACGAGGCCAGGATGTATCTGACGGCAGCTCCGAAAGCATAGAGACAGCGCCGGGAGGATCACTCCGGCCAGTCCTGAATCAGACCGGCTATCTCGTCAAGGTCGATCTGCAGCTGGCCATCGTAAATGGCGAGCCCCGCCGTGCCCCTCAGAGGATAGATGCAGGGCAGGTCGTCGTGGATGAAGTCATAGGCGAGGAGCATCTGCTTCTCCGGATCCAGAATCCAGTACTCCCTGACGCCGGCGTCGCTGTATTTCTGCAGCTTCTTGGTGCAGTCCTTTCTCCGGGTGGTCTTGGACAGGATTTCCAGGATAAAGTCAGGCGCGCCCATGATTCCCCAGCGCTTGATTTTATCCTTGCCGCATAAGATGATCAAGTCCGGCTGTACCATGGTTCTGTCGTCGCAGTCCAGGCGGACGTCTATCGGGGAGAGCAGAGGGATGCAGTCGCCGCCCTTTTGCCGGAGAAAGGACTTTATGGCAAAAAGCATTTCGCTGGCGATTCGCTGGTGGACGAACCCGGGCGCTTCCAGGACATAGATGGTGCCGTCTATCAGCTCCACCCGCTGCTCTTTGGGCCAGGAATAGTAATCCGCCAGGGTATATGTGCCCTGGCGCTTCTCCTGTTCTCCGTAATATGCCGTCTCTTGGACGCAGTTCGGAAGGCTTTCCTCATCGCTCTGGCCCAGGGGATAGGTGACGGGGACATGGCTGTCCTCTGCCTGGGGAGGGCTGCTCGGCTCCGGCCCGCACAGCGCCTTCTCTATGGCCTGTCTGGTGGCGTAGCGCGGGTTGGCGGTCTCTCCGGTGAAGATTTTCTGCAATGTCCCCAGCGGAACCTGGCTGTATTCGGACAGCTGTGCCAGTGTGTATCCTTTTTCTGCTTTCAACCGTTTCATCTCTTCCAGCGTCATGGAAATCTCCTTTTGGTAGCTTAACGGTAACTTTACGGTGCCTTAAACGGATGCTTTTCGGATATTTTAACACGGAACAATCCAAAAGTCAACCGAATTTCAACCTTTTCCTCTTTTGATTCTATCATTTTGATTCCTATCATTTTGATTCCTATCATTTCTATCCGCCGGCATCAGACCCGCAGAGCGCAGACCTTTACAGGACTTCCCACGCCAGGAGAGATGACCTGACTTTAGAATAATCCTACGATTCGTAGAGATATTTTACCTCTGAAGTTATTGTATAGAGAGCACCAGGCCGGTAGAATCTATTCATGTAAACAGCTCCTGTTTCGGGGAAGCATCCGGGACAACCTTGCCTGGGGACAGGCTGGACACCTGAATTGACAATGGAGGGATCCGGCGGCCAGCGCAAGAGCCTGTTCCTGGCCGGGCCCTGGTGATCGTGATCAGCCATGACCAGGCCGCTTTAGAGGAAGGCGGACAGTTCCTAAGTCTATCCATAGGAAAACCATGGAAAAATCGGCTGAAATGATTGACAAACTCCTTGATATCCCGTATATTGATTTCATTGTGTAAATATTCAAAAAAGTCGCATTCTGGAAGAATTACGGGATGCGCCGCTCATTTTGGCGCTGCGCGGCGCCGCCACAAAGGAGATGCATCATTGAAGAATACGATTATTTCCTTAAAAGACATCAACGTCTCCTATGACGGGGAGCAGGTCCTGGGGGGATTCCATCTGGAGATTCATGAGGGGGAGTTCGTCACTTTGCTGGGCCCTTCCGGGTGCGGCAAGACCACTGTGCTTCGCACCATTGCCGGTTTCATCAGGCCGGACGGGGGCGATGTGTTCTTTTATGACAAAAATATCACGGACCTCCCTCCGCACAGGCGGGAAGTCAACACGATTTTCCAGAAATACGCCCTGTTCCCCCATCTGAACGTCTACGAGAACATCGCTTTCGGCATGCGCCTGAAGGGCCGGGGGGAGAAAGAGATCAAGCAGACCGTCCACGAGATGCTGGCCATGGTGAACCTGACCGGCTATGCCCGCCGGGGGATCGGCCAGCTTTCCGGCGGCCAGCAGCAGAGGGTGGCCATCGCCAGGGCCCTGGCCAATGAGCCCAAGGTGCTGCTGCTGGACGAGCCTCTGGGGGCGCTGGACCTGAAGCTGCGCAAGGACATGCAGGCGGAGCTGAAGAAAATACAGCAATGCACAGGCATCACCTTCGTGTTCGTCACCCACGACCAGGAGGAGGCCCTGTCCATGTCCGACACGGTGGTGGTGATGGACGGCGGCGTGATCCAGCAGATCGGCTCGCCCACGGATATCTACAATGAGCCCAGGAATGCCTTTGTGGCGGACTTCATCGGGGAGTCCAACATCCTGGACGGCGTCATGCTGGAAGACTATTCGGTGAAGGTCGCGGGGCACACCTTCCGCTGCCTGGACAGCGGCTTCGGGAAGAACACGCCCGTGGACGTGGTGATAAGGCCGGAGGACATCAAGGTGGTGAAGCCGGATTCCACTCTGATCATCGGCGATGTGACGGCGGTCACCTTCAAAGGGGTGCACTATGAGATCATCGTGGACGTGGCGGGCTTTAAGTGGATGATACAGTCCACGGAATGCCGCCAGGTGGGAGACCACATCGGCCTGGAACTCACCCCCAACGACATCCATGTCATGCAGAAGTCCGAGTATTCCGGCGTGTTCGGCGACTACAGCACCTTCAGCGACGAGATGGACGAGGACAGGAACACCGGGCTGGAGGGAAAGGAGGGCGCCGCCGATGAAAGCTGATTCCAAGCTCCTTTCCGCCCCGTACACGGTGTGGATGACGATTTTCATTGTATTACCTATGCTTTTGGTGGGTTATTTTGCGTTTACGGATAAAACGGGCAGCTTCACTTTGGAGAACATTCTCAGCGTGGGGCAGTATTCCAACGTGTTCCTGCGGTCTATCTGGCTGGGAGCCGTGGCCACAGCGGTGTCTCTGGGGCTGGGGTACCCTTTTGCCTATATCATCGCCAAGATGAACGCAAAGCGGCAGAATGTGATGGTGATGCTGGTGATGCTGCCCATGTGGATGAACTTTCTGCTGCGGACCTATGCCTGGATGACGCTGCTGGAGGACAACGGCCTGATCAATTCGGCCCTGGCGTCCATGGGCCTGCCCAAGGTACATATGATCAACACGGCGGGGGCGGTGGTGCTGGGCATGGTCTACAATTACATTCCCTACATGATTCTGCCGCTGTACTCGGTCCTGACCAAGATTGACGCCAGCGTGATCGAGGCTGCCCAGGACCTGGGAGCCAACCGCAGGCAGGTCTTCCTGAAGGTGGTGGTGCCCCTGAGCATGCCGGGGGTGATTTCCGGCGTGACCATGGTGTTCGTGCCGGCGGTGAGCACCTTCATCATCTCGAAGATGCTGGGGGGCGGCGGCAATCTGCTGATCGGCGACCTGATCGACATGCAGTTCCTGGGAAGCGCCTACAATCCGAACCTGGGCTCCGCGGTGTCTCTGGTGCTGATGGTGATTATCCTCATCTGCATGGGCATCATGAACCAGTTCGATGACGGCGAAGCGAACGAGAGAGGAGGGATGCTGCTGTGAAAAAGGCTGGCGGGCGTATTTATGCCTTTCTCATATTCCTCTTTTTGTACGCGCCGATTTTGGTGCTGATCGTGTTCTCTTTCAACGATACGGATACGGGGAGCCGGGTGGTATGGGGCGGGTTTTCCCTGCGCTGGTATCGGAAGCTGTTCGAGGACCGGCTGATCATGGAGGCTCTGCGCAACACGCTGCTGATCGCGGTGGTCTCGGCGGCGGTGTCCACGGTTCTGGGCACGGTGGCAGCCATCGGGATCAACGGCATGAAGCGGTTGCCCAGGCGCATCATGATGAATATCACCAATTTCCCCATGGTGAATCCGGAGATTGTCACAGGGGTTTCGCTGATGCTGCTGTTCGTGTCCGCGGTAAGGGTGTTCGGGGGGCGGAGCCTGGGGATGGGGTCCCTGTTCGCGGCTCATATCACCTTTTGTCTGCCCTATGTGATTCTGTCCGTGCTGCCCAAGCTGCGCCAGATGGATCCCAATCTCTATGAGGCGGCCCAGGACCTGGGATGCCCGCCGGTGAAGGCCTTCTTCAAGGTGGTGCTGCCGGAGATCATGCCCGGGGTGGTGACGGGACTGATCATGGCGTTCACCCTTTCCATAGACGATTTCGTGATCAGCTATTTCACCAGCGGCACTACCCAGACGCTGCCCATTTATATCTATTCCATGACCCGCAAGCGCATCAGTCCGGAAATCAACGCTCTGTCCACGGTGCTGTTCGGCGCGGTGATGGTGTTGCTGATCATCATAAATGTCCGCAACGTGAAGGAGCAGGGCAGAGACGAACAGACCAGGGAGGAGGTGTGAGGTGCCATGAATAGAGGGAATGCGTTCCATGGGGGAGGTGTTTCCCAGGGAAAGGATGCGTCCTATGGAAAGGATGTGTTTCATAGAGGAAGCTGGTTCCGTGGCATGAGTCCATTTCCTGGAAGAAGTCGGGCAGCGTGGGCCGTCTGCCTGGCTCTGGCGGTTTTGCTGTCCTTTGCACCCGCCAGACAGGTTCAGGCAGAGGAAGAGGCCAGGGACAGGGGCGTCACCATCAATGTGTATAACTGGGGCGAGTACATTGCCAACGGCACGGACGGCTCCCTGGACGTGAACGAGGAATTCACCAGGCGCACCGGCATCCGCGTCAACTACACCACCTTCGACAGCAACGAATCCCTGTATTCCAAGCTGGTGGGCGGCGGGGCCGACTATGACGTGATCATCCCCTCCGATTACATGGTGTCCAAGCTGATTCATGAGAACATGCTGGCGGAGCTGAATTTCTCCAATATCCCCAACTACCAGTATATTGACGAGGACTTCCGGAATGCGGAATACGACCCGGAGAACCGGTATTCCGTGCCCTACACCTGGGGGGTGGTTGGCCTGTTCTATAACACGGATTACATCCAGGAGGAGATCACCAGCTGGACTGCCCTCTGGGACGACCGATACGCAGGGAAGATCCTGATGTTCGACAATCCCAGGGACGCGTTCGCCATCGCCCAGTTTCTGCTGGGCCAGTCGGTGAACACCACCCTGGAGGAGGACTGGATGGAGGCCACCGCCCTTCTGAAGCAGCAGAAGCCGCTGGTGCAGGCCTATGTCATGGACCGCATCTTTGACAAGATGGAGAGCGAGGAGGCCTGGATAGCGCCCTATTACGCGGGAGATGCCGCGATTCTGGTGGAAAATAATGAAAACATCCGGTACGTGGTGCCGGAGGAGGGCACCAATTATTTCGTGGACGCCATGTGCATCCCTGTCACTTCCAGCCACAAGGCGGAGGCGGAGGCGTATATCAATTTCCTCTGCGACCCGGAGATTGCCGGGGCGAACATGGATTACGTGGGATATTCCACCCCGGAGACCGCGGCCAAGGAATATATGGATCCGGAGATGGTGGAGAGCCCGATTTATTACCCGGACCAGGAGACCCTGGCCCGCACGCAGGTGTTCGTGAACCTGCCGGAGGAGACCAGCAAGCTGATAGACAAGCTCTGGGCTGAGGCCAAGATGGGGGGCCCGGGAGAGACCATTGTGCTGGTGGCGATTATTTTGGGGTTCCTGGGGGTCTATATCGCCATCCTGGTGGGGAAACGGCGCAAGCGCCTGCGGGAGCTGGCGTAGGGCGACTTAGGCTGTGCGGGAAGCGCCTGCGGGAGCTGGCGTAGGGTGATTCGGGTCGTGCAGGAAGGGCTTGCGGGAGCTGGCATAGTGCGATTTGGGGCGTGCAGAGAAGGGGCGTGCCGGCCGGGACGACGTGTGTGGAAGTGGGACGAGGTGTGCCATGCGGATATTGATTGCCGAGGACGAGATAGAGCTTGCCAGGGGACTGAAATATTTGTTGGAGAGGAATAAGTTCTCCGTGGACATCGTCCATGACGGGGAAGAGGCCCTGGGGCGTTTTGGCAGCTCCGAATACGATGTGGTGGTGCTGGACATCATGATGCCCAAGAAGGACGGCCTGGAGGTGCTGGACTGCATCCGGAAAGGGGGATCCAACGTGCCGGTGATGATGCTGACGGCCAAGGCGGAGATCGAGGACCGGGTGGCGGGGCTGGAGGCCGGGGCGGACGACTATCTGCCGAAGCCCTTCGCCAGCAGAGAGTTCATCGCCAGGGTGAAGGCGCTTTCCCGCCGGAGCGGGCGGTATGAGGACCTGCTGCTGACCTTCGGGGATCTGCGCCTGGACTGCAACCGGTATGAGCTCACCTGCGGGGGGGAGACGGTGCGGCTGAACAACAAGGAGTTCCAGCTGGCGGAACTGTTCCTGAGGCACCCGCATTTCGTCTTTTCCGCCAACCATCTGATGGACAGGATCTGGGGACAGGACTCAAATGCAGACATCAATGTAGTCTGGACCTACATCGGATTCGTCCGCAGAAAGCTGAAGACCATCGGAAGCCATGTGGAGATCAGGACAGTGCGCGGGGCAGGATATTCGTTGGAGGAAGTCAGATGCTGAAAAAAATGCAGAGAAGGTTCATCCTTGCCGCCATGGCCGCCTTCGGGGCGGTGCTGTTGATTCTGCTGGTGGGGATCAATGTGGCGAATTATTTCCAGGCCACGTCCATGCAGGACAGGATGGCCAGAAACCTTCTGGGGTATGAAAAAGGGGCTGCAGGCAGGTCGGAGACACCGTTTCCGACCCGTTTTTTTGCTGTCCACTGTGACGCGGCGGGGAACGTCAGGTTCGTCTCCAGGGACTATCTTTCTTCTGCGGAAGAGGAGGAGGCAGTCATAGACTACGCCCGGGAAGTTCTCGCAGGGGGGAAGGTGAGGGGATATTACGGCGATTACCGCTATCTGGTGAGCCGGGACAGGATAGGGACCAAGGTCCTGTTCCTGAACGCCGCCAACACTTTGCAGAGCATAAGGGCACTGTTTTTCGTATCCACCGTGGTGGGGCTGGTGAGCCTGGCGGTGGTATTCGTGCTGGTGCTGCTGTTCTCGGGATATGCCATCAGACCCTATGCGGAGAACATCCAGCGGCAGAAGCGGTTCATCACGGATGCCGGGCATGAGCTGAAGACGCCGATTGCCTCCATCGCCACCAGCGCCGACATCGCAGCCATGGAGCATGAGGGAGACGAGTGGATTGAGAACATCCGGAAGCAGACGGCGCGGCTGTCCAGGCTGGTGGGCGACCTGGTGGCCCTGTCCAGGCTGGACGAGGAGGTGCCTTTCCCGGAGATGGGGGTCTTCTCCCTGAACGAGGCGGCGTGGGAGACAGCGGAGCCTTTCGCGGTGCTGGCGAAGGCGGAGGGGAAGAAGTATTGCCAGAACGTGGAGGAGAACCTGGACCTGAACGGGGACCGGAACGCCATCCAGCGGATGCTGTCCATCCTTCTGGACAATGCGGTGAAATACTCCGACGAAAAGGGGGAGATCCGCCTGGACATCTACCGCAGACGGGGGAAAATCTGCATTGAGGTGTCCAATACCTGTGAGCTTCCGGCAGCCCTGGATCTGGACCGGCTGTTCGACCGTTTCTACAGGGTGGACGAGTCCAGGTCCACCCGGACCGGGGGCACGGGCATCGGCCTGTCCATGGCCCAGGCCATTGCGGAGAGCCATGGCGGGAGGATTGAGGTGAAGGGCATGGACGGCAAGAAGATTCGGTTTAAAGTAGTGCTATAGACGGTTTTGCACTCGCGAATCGAAAGAGAGGACGTGCCCTGGGGCTTTGAATTCAGATAAAGGACACAATTTATTTCAAGTACATTTTAGGAAATGGCTTTATACTGAGAAAAGCTTTACGGAATACGGATGAAAGCGAATAGAGAGACGGAGGGAATGGGATGGAGCAGAAGGGGCGCTTTCGGCATGAGCTGAAATATTCGATCGGATATCCGCAATACCTGGAGCTGCGAAGCCGGGTGCGGGCGGTCATGAAGACGGACCCCCACACGGGCGAGGATGGAAGATATCTGATACGCAGTATATATTTTGACAATTTTGCGGATAAAGCGCTGCGGGAGAAGGTGGACGGAGCATCCAAGAGGGAGAAATTCAGGATAAGGTATTACAATGACGATTTTTCCTTCATCACTTTGGAGAAGAAGATCAAGGACAACGCCCTGTGCATGAAATGCGACGCGCGGATCACGGAGGAGGAATGCCGGATGCTGCTGGCGGGGGACCTGGACTGGATGCGGGGGCACGCGTCGCCGCTGGTGCAGGAGCTTTACAGCAAGATGCACTATCAGCTGCTGCGCCCCAGAGTGCTGGTGTCCTATGTGCGGGAGCCTTATATCTATGCCCCCGGGAACGTGCGGGTCACTTTCGACTCCAGCATCCGGACCAGCCTGTACCACAGGACGTTCCTGGAGGAGCAGGTGGCGGATGTGAGCGCTACCGATTATCCCCAAGACATGATTCTGGAGGTGAAATTCGACGCGTTTCTGCCGGGGATCATAGAGGACATTATCCAGATCGGCGCGGTCCGGCAGCAGGCTTTTTCCAAATACGCGGCCTGCAGAAGATTTGGGTGATGCCAACGGAGCGGCAGAGGATAAGGAATTGTCTACAAATAACTGTTATGAGTTTAAAGCCGTTTTCCTTGTGCTTCAAGGTTTTGTCCTACAGAAGTTGTAGCGGTTATTTTCTAACAGTCCCTAAGCCGGAAGGGAAATAAAACGGAGAACCAGCTGGAACTGGAATGAAGGATCTGGAACTGGAATGATAAAATCTGGAATAAGAGGAGCATATGTTATGAAGACATTTAACGACATTTTCAAATCGAGTTTTCTGGACAACGTGACGGAATTTGCGGTAATCGATGTCCTGATTGGCATGGTGTTCGCCCTTTTGATTGGGCTGTTCATTTTTCTGGTCTATAAGAAGACCTTCAGCGGGGTCATGTACTCCACAGGCTTCGCTTTGTCACTGGTAGGTCTGTCCCTTGTGACTACGCTGGTCATCATGGCGGTGACCTCCAATGTGGTGCTGTCCCTTGGTATGGTAGGTGCGCTTTCCATCGTCCGTTTCCGGGCGGCGATCAAAGAGC
The DNA here is from genome assembly GCA_910585665.1 of uncultured Acetatifactor sp. Taxonomy (GTDB): domain Bacteria; phylum Bacillota; class Clostridia; order Lachnospirales; family Lachnospiraceae; genus Acetatifactor. The sequence goes on from CAJUFI010000006.1 coordinate 80,843, forward strand.
CGCTGGAAATCGTGTATTTATTCTGGGCCATCGCCATCGGCATTGTCATCGGCGCGGGCATGATTCCACTGGCGGTGGTGGGTTCCGTGATCATCGGGATTATCCTGGTCCTGTTCGCCAACCTTAAGATACATGAGAACCCCTACATCCTGATTCTCAACTGCAGCAATGAGAAAGCGGAGGAAGAAGCCCTTGCCCTGGCGAAAAAGTCGGTGGCCCGCTTCCTGGTAAAGTCCAAGACTGTGAACGCCTCCGGCATCGAGCTGACCGCGGAGATCCGCATGAAGGATCCGGCCACCTCCTTCGTCAACAGCCTGAGCGCCCTGGAAGGCGTCAGCAATGCCACGCTTGTAAGCTATAACGGCGAGTACATGTCATAAGACCCCACAGAGAAGCCGCCGCGTGCAGCGGAAGAAAACTGCACACGGCGGCTAGAATCCCGCCATCATCATACCGATCAGCTGGTCCCGCTGGACAGCGTCGTCGGAGCCCTTCGCCTTGGAGGCAAGCCCGTCCAGCTCTATCTTGCTGGCTTCGGCGCGCATCAGCTTCTCCAGGAATTCTTTTTTCTCCTGTTCCGCCTTGGCGGCCCTTCTCTCTGCCCTGGCTCTGTTCTGGAGCTTCATGGTGTTCTCCATGGAATATAAAATCTGAGTCATATCCATCATCGCAATCCCTCCTCCTGTATAGATTATCGGCAAGTTCACGGTTTTCCTTATGCCTGGTGAAGGGATTGCGGAAAGAAGCACAGTGGAAAGCGCTGGAAAAGTTAAAGGAAAATTATGATATCGATTTTGGGGAGGTGTTACCATGAGTAATTCAGAACCGTATTTTTTGGATGACAGGGTCATCATTCCTGATGATGTGAAGAAAATGTCAAGAGAGCAACTGGAACAGAAAATTGCAAGGCTTGAAAAAGAAGCCAAGAAGAATAAAGCAAAAAACAGAAAATAGTCGTGTCGGCATAAAAGATAGTTTATAGGAAACGAATGCAGCTTCCTATGATTGAATGCGGGGCAAAGGACGCGTCTTTTATCACAAATAGTATTTCCGTGGCTGTATGGACTTATATGAGAGCACAGCCACGGACAGAAAGGTTATTGAAGCATTTCAGGGCTGTCAAAAGTGGAAGGTTTATGGTAAAATAATCTAAGGAACGCTCGGAAAATAACTGCTGCAGCTTCTTTAGAAAAAAGCCCGGAAATACAAGGAAAACGGTTTTAAACTCGTAGCAGTTATTTGTAGACCATTCCGTATTCACGGCATAGAACGGCTGGCCATCAGTTCCATGTGCGTCCGGAGACAATCCAAATAAGCAGGGAAGAGACGAAAGACAGAATGATGACATACGAGGAATTTCAGGAAACGTTCCATATCCGCCTGAACAGGCAGCAGGCACAGGCAGTCCGCGCGGTGGACGGGGCGACCCTTCTGCTGGCGGTCCCGGGCAGCGGCAAGACCACAGTCCTGGTGGCCAGGCTGGGGTATCTGATCCATGGCGCGGGGATCGCGCCGGAGAACATCCTGACGCTGACCTATACGGTGGTCGCCACCAGGGACATGGCGGCCCGCTTCGCGTCCTTTTTCGGGGAAGAGCTGAGCGCCCGGATGGAGTTCCGCACGATCAACGGCATCTGCGCCAAGGTCATCCAATACTACGGGCAGCTGATCGGGAAGCGCTCCTTTGCGCTGGTGACGGAGGAGAAGGCCATCTTAAGCCTGCTTTCGGCCATCTATCAGCGGGTCGAGGGCGGCTATGCCACAGAGGGGGATCTGAAGGGCATCCGGCTCCTGATCACTTATATCAAGAACATGATGCTGGACGAAGCGGGCATCAGGGAGCTGGAGAAAGCATCGGAATATCGTATCTTGGATATCTACAGGGCGTATTGTGCTGAACTGCGCGCCCAGGGATGGATGGACTATGACGACCAGATGATATACGCATATACGATTCTGCGTAAAAGCCCCGAGACATTTCAGTATTTCCGAAGGCGCTATACGCACATCTGCGTGGACGAAGCCCAGGATACCTCCAGAATCCAGCACGCAATCATCCGGCTCCTTGGGGGCGGAAGCCCGGAAGTCTCCCCGGGGTCAAACCCGCAGTCCCCGGGCAGACAGGAGAACCTGTTCCTGGTGGGGGATGAGGATCAGAGCATCTACGGCTTCCGGGCGGCATACCCCCAGGCGCTGCTGGCTTTCGAGAAGGAGCATCCCGGGGCGAAGGTGCTCCTGATGGAGGAGAATTTCCGTTCCAATGCCAAAATCGTGGAGGCGGCGGACGCCTTTATCCGGAAGAACCTTCTGCGCCATGAGAAGCACATGAGGGCTGCCAGGGAGCCGGGGGACGACATCCGGGAGATCGGGCTGAAGAGCCGCAGCGCCCAGTACCGCTATCTGGCCAAAGTGGCAAAGGACTGCCGGGTGCAGACCGCTGTCCTCTACCGGGACAATGAAAGCGCCCTTCCCCTGGTGGACCTGCTGGAGAGGGAGGGCATCCCCTACCGGATCCGCAATGCTGAGCTGACCTTTTTCACCCATCGGGTGGTGCAGGACGTCCGGGACATTATTCGATTCGCGGAGAGCCCCGGGGACACGGAGCTGTTCCTGCGGATTTACTATAAAATATCCACCTATCTCAGCAAGCAGAGCGCCTTGCACATCTGTGATATCTCCAGGGAGAGAGGGACAGAGGTGCTGGATGCCGCCCTGCGCTGGGGAAATCTGCCGGAGAAGACTCAGTACAGCTGTAAGACTGTCCGGACGCAGCTGCGGGGGCTTCTCACCCTGCAGGCGGAGGCTGCCCTGGAACGGATTCTCCAGGATCTGGGGTACCGGGAGTACCTGAGACGGGCGGGCATGAGCGAGAGCAAATTTTTCATCCTGAAGGCCATCGCCCGGAATGAGCCCTCCCCGGGAAAACTGGTGGAGCGGCTGGACGCGCTGCGGGGAATCATCGAGGAGAAGCCCTTTGACGCGGACTGTCAGTTCCTGCTTTCCACCATCCACGCCAGCAAAGGCCTGGAATACCACAGGGTCTATCTGATGGACGTGGCGGACGGCATCTTCCCGGAGAGCGTGCCGGAAGCCTGGCCTGCGGCGCAGGGTGCCGGAGCCGGGGACAGGGGAGACGGATTGCCGGCGGGACGATTGGGAGCGTGGGACGGCAGAGCCGTGGGCTCCAGGGGAAAGCCGGAGAGCGGGAACCGGGCGGGCAGACTGGCAGAGGAGAGAGGCGCGGACGAAAAGGCATTGGAGGCCTACGAGGAGGAGCGCCGCCTGTTCTACGTGGGAATCACGCGGGCGAAGGATGAGCTGCACATATTCGGCATCAACCAGAAGTCCACATTCCGACAGGAACTGTTCGCCCAGGCGAAATACCAAAAGTTCCATGCTGCCATCGGGGAAGGGCTGATTGTGCGGCACCGGAAGTTCGGGGAAGGGGTGGTGGTGGAAGCGGGAGAGAAGCAGGTGGTCATCTTGTTTGGGAATCGTCAGCGGAAGATGGATCTGCGGACACTGTATGAAAACGATCTGCTGGTTCTGTGAGGAAGGCTTCCCGCAGCGCCAGCGCCTCCTGAAAGGTGTTCCTCCAGCCGAAGCGCTTCAGGTCTACCAGCCAGCCGCTGTCGGTCCGTTTTACTTCCACGCCCTCCGCCTCCAGAAGGAGCTTCTGCATATCGGGGGTGTGGAAATAGGCCGCCCCAGCCAGCAGGCCTTTGGCGTTGACGATGCGGTGGGCGGGGATATCCTCCCCGGCCAGGCCGCATTTCAGGCCGTATCCCACCTGGCGGGCGTTTTTAGGTTTTTCGCATAATAGGGCAATCTGCCCGTATGTGGCCACCCGGCCTGGGGGGATACTTTTGCAGACCAGAGCCATTTTCTGATAAAAATCCATGGAAAATCCTTTTTTCATTTTCTCAGTGTACTGTTCGGTCCTGCTGCGGAAAAGCGGGATTGTGTCATCGCTGCCTTCCCAGGAGGAGTGCCCGTATGCGGCGCTGGGAATCGTTATATATGCCGTCTCTTATGGCGGCTCCTGTGATGCCTGGCGGCTTCCGGTGCGCTGCCGGGCCTGCGTTCCATCCGTTTGCCCCGGGTTTTCCCGGGGGGAGACATGGAAGCGGGCTTGCCCTCCCGGCGGATCTGGGCGTAGCAATTGTCGCAGACGCCGAAGGAGGTCTCCAGGGCCAGGGGCGTCCCGCAGTATTGGCACTTGCGGATATACATCTTCTTGTCCTTGGTCAGATAGCGCATGATGGTATCTTCCGTCTTGGCCCGCTCCCGCTCCAGCCGCAGGGTGTCCACTTCCTTGCCCAGCCGCACCGAGAACTGGTAATACAGATCCAGCAGCTTGTAGAAAGTCTCATAGCGCATCAGGCCGCTGTCGGAGCACATGATCAGGGCCGGGAAATGCAGGGACACATCCGCCGTGTACGTCTTGCAGTAATACAGCCACAGGGACACCACGTCCCGGTTCCTGGTATCGATGGAGCAGGTCAGCATGCGGTACAGGATATGCTTGTCCTCGAATCCGTCGATTTCCTTCCTGTCCCGGTAGGCCCTCTCGTACAAAAACAGCACGTCCTCGACGCTGATCTTCTCGAAGGGCGGGTCTATCTCCACGGATTTCCAGATGGTCATCACCGCGTCCAGCGGATCGTCCATATCCAGAAGAATCTGGGGAAAGCCAAGGCTCACATGGTCCACTTTCGGCTCGTCTTCGTAAAAGCGTTCTTTGATATACGAAAGGCCGTCCTGCCCTACCGCGTTCACATAGCCGGTGTCATAGAGCCCGAAACGCCCGGCCCTTCCGGCAATCTGGCGGATTTCGGAGGTGGTCAGAGGGCGGTTGTGCTTTCCGTCGAACTTGCTGGTCTGCACGAACACGATCCGCCGCACCGGCAGGTTCAGACCCATGCCGATGGCGTCCGTGGACACCACGATGCGTGTCTTCCCCTCGGCGAAAAGCTGAATCTGCCTGCGCCGGATCTCCGGGGGAAGGCTTCCGTAGATCACGCTGACCTTGACGCCGCTGCGCTCCAGCCGCCCGGCGATGTCCAGCACCATCCTTTTGGTGAACACAATCAGGGCATCCCCTTCCTGCACGTCATCGGGGAAGGAAAAGGCCTCATCCTCGCAGAGCAGTCTTGTCTTGCGCTCATATCGGTTCACCTCGAAGGTATCCCCGCACAGGGAGATCAGGTGGGTGATGACCTCCTCTGCCGAAGCGCTCATGCAGACATGGATTTCCTCCGCCTGCACGCCCAGGACGGCCCGGGTCCAGGAGTGCCCTCTGTCGGAATCGGCAATCATCTGGGCTTCATCGATGACGGCAACGTCATATTTCTGGTCCAGGTCCAGCATCTCCACCGTGGAGGAGACGATGCGGCTGTTCTCCTCATAGATGCGCTCTTCCCCGGTGAGCATGCTGCAGGGAATCTGGGCTTCCTTCATCTTCTCGTAGACTTCCAGGGCCAGCAGGCGCAAGGGTCCCAGGTAGACCCCTTTTTGGGCCAGTTTCAGCCGCTCCAGGGCCTGGTAGGTCTTGCCGCAGTTGGTGGGGCCGATGTGGAGCACGAATCTGCGGCGCATCTCCAGGGCCTCGGGGAACTCCGTCTCCGGCCTGGTGGGAACCATGCCGATGATCTGGTTGCGCAGCTCCACGTTCATATAGCGGGAAAGGATGGAACGCAGGCTTTTCTGGCAGATGTCGAAGCTCTGCTCTGTCCGCAGGAATTCCAGGAACTTCGCCGTCACAAGCTCCTGCTCGTCCTGCCGCAGGATTGTGGTGTCCAGGCGCACCAGCTCGTCCATCATCAGGTCGCGGATCTTCATGATGGCGATCTGGTTGTTCTCCTTGAACGCGAAATAGGCCAGGTTCCGAATCTGCCTGTGGTACTCCTCCAGATGGGCCTGGCTTATCTTGCCGTCCTTCGCCTGCTTCATCTCGGCCAGCAGCCGGTCGATGCGCTCCACGTAAGTCTTCTTTCCCTCATTGTTCTTCTTTTTTACATTTTTGGCGCAGTCCCTGTATTGGGAAAAATAGAACTGCGATAGCTTTTCCTTCTGTATCATCTGTGATTCCTGTATCGGCCGTCGGGCCGCCTTTTCAAATGAAGTATGTGGACATATCCGAACCAGTATAGCATAAAATCGTTGATTGCAAAAGACCTAAAGTTGTTCTGGATAAAAACGGATAGTTGCTCATGGTTCTTGGGTATAACCATCCAGGAATGCCCCCATTTTTCTCATGGCAGACTTCAGTTTGTCCACATCAGGCAGCATGACAATCCGGAAATGGTTCGGCTCCGGCCAGTCGAAGCCGCTTCCCGGTACCAGCAGGATGTCTGTCGCGTGCAGTAAATCCCTGGCGAACTTCCTGTCGTCCGTGATATGGAATTTTCCGGCATCCAGTCTCGGGAAGAGATAGAAGGCGGCGTCATTCTTTACATAAGTCAGGCCCTCAATCTTGTCCAGCTCGGTCAAAGCGGCAGCCCTTTGCTCATAAATGCGGCCTCCCGGCCTGACCATTGACGCGGGGGTCTCCCTATCCGCAAGCGCTGCCGGAATGACCAGCTGCGCCAGAGTATTGGAGCAAAGCCGCATGGAGGTCAGCTGCACGATTCCCTGTCTGTATTCCTCCGTCAGAGACTTCGGCCCGCTGATGACCATCCAGCCGCACCGGTACCCGCAGAGACAATGGGACTTGGAGAGACCGTTCATGGTCACCACCGGCAGATCCGGCGCCAGCGCTGCAATAGAAACGTGCTGCAGCCCGTCCATGACCAGCCGGTCATAAATTTCATCGGAGAAGACCAACAGATGATGCTCCCTTGCAATCTCCGCAATCTGTGCCAGGATTTCCTCCGGATACAGGACGCCGGTAGGATTGTTGGGATTGATCAGCACAATGGCCCTTGTCCTGTCCGTTATCCTGGAGCGGATGTCCGCGATATCAGGATACCAGTGTGCTTTTTCGTCACATACGTAGAAGACCGCTTTCCCGCTGGCCAGATACACGGAATTGCCCCAGAGGGAATAGCTGGGGGTGGGAACCAGCACTTCGTCCCCCGGATTCAGCAGTGGCATCAGCGCAAAAGAGACCACCTCGCTGACTCCGTTTCCGATAAAGACATCCTCCGGCGTGATATCCCGGATTCCCTTTTCCTTTTCATAGTTACAGATGGCTTCCCTGGCCTGGGGCATCCCCATGAAATCGCAGTATCCCACACCCTTTTCCTCCTGTCCCACAAGGGCGTCTTCGATGCTTTTAGGCAGGCCGAACCCAAAAGCCGCCGGATTGCCGGTGTTCAGCTTCAATATTTCAATTCCTTTGCGCTGCATTTCCATGGCTTCCACGAATAAAGGCCCTCTGATATCGGAATGCACTTTCTGCATCCTGTCCGCACATTTAATCCTATCCATCTCTTCCTCCCGCATTTTCCTGAACGGTGATGCTTTCATTATCTACCTTATTATACATGAACTTTACAATAAGTCAAATAGATATATCAATTCCAAAGGGCTGACTTATGGCAATATGAAACAGGAGAGCAGCGTCGCTTCCGGGTCTGAAAAGTTCAGGTTGCCATTGCGCGGATAGTCGTATATACTGAAATTAAGTGAAAAGCCAGATTTAGGAAAAAGGAGACAGAACATGAAAGGTATGGTTTTCTTCTGCTTATTGACGGCCTTAAATACATTCATCATCATTACAGCGATAGATATCATACTGATGGGATTGCCCAGCCTGCGCCTTTCCGGGAAGTGCCGGGTGCCGGAGTTCCTGATTTCGAGCCGGAATCTTTCAAAGGGGAACAGAATCGACTTTCAAAGCGGGATGGAATGTTCCGCGTATTCCTGTGCCTTTCTTCTACGGCATTTTGGCAGGGAGACTACAGGAGAGGAGCTATATCGGGAAATCACCGGCAGACGAAAGGACGGCACCGTATACCCTGGCGGCGTTCGGAGACTGCTTTCCGGGCATGGACTTACGTGCACCTATTGCACTGGCAGCCTTGAGGCTTTGAAAAACGAAGTCAGCAAGGGAGCTCCCGTCATTGTTTTGATAAGGACTTATCCGAATCGAAAATGGCTGCACTATGTCCCGGTGGTGGGATTTGACCGGGAGTGCATCTTCATAGCGGAGTCCCTGGCGGAGCTGGCCAACTGCCAAGGAACGGGCTATAACAGAAAAATCCCGGTGAAGGGTTTTCGAAAGCTGTGGAATACGTCCATGCTGAAAATGCCGCTTTACAGGAATACCTTTTTCGTCGTAAGCACGCCGGAATAATAAAACTTCCGCCCTAAAATCACTTGACTTTCACGTCCATGCGGATTCCGCGCTTCGATGAGTCTACAAATAACTGATACGAGCTCATGGCGGCTTTTGTTTATGCGCGCCGGCGTCCAAGCTGCCAGAAAGCCACAGCGCTGGCCGCGGCCACATTGAGGGAATCCACCCCGTGGGCCATGGGGATGCGCACCGTATAGTCGCTGTCCGCAATGGTGTCCGCCGCCAGGCCGTCTCCTTCGGAACCAAGGATGACAGCCAGCTTGTCCGCTGCCATAAGCCGGGGGTCATCGATGCTTACGGACTGGTCGCTCAGCGCCATGGCGGCAGTCTGAAAGCCCAGTGTCCTTAAAACGGGCACAGACGCTTCCTGGCCGAGGAACGTCCAGGGAATCTGGAAGACGGTTCCCATGCTGACCCGGATGGCGCGGCGGTACAGGGGATTGGTGCAGGAGGGCGTAAGCAGCACGGCATCCATGCCCAGGGCGGCAGCGGAGCGGAAGACGGCACCTACATTGGTAGGATTCATGACCCGCTCCAGCACGGCGATGCGGCGGGCATGGGCGCAGAGCTCTTCGGCTGCAGGGAGGGCACGGCGGCGCATGGCGCACAGGATGCCCCGGGTCAGATGGAATCCGGTGAGCTGCGTCAGCACATCCAGGTTGGCCGTGTAGACAGGGATATCCTGACAGCGGGCGATAATCTGGCTGGCCTGTCCGGCGATATCTTTTTCCTCCACCAGCATGGAAACGGGAACATAGCCCTGATCCAGGGCGCGCTCAATGACCTTCGGGCTTTCCGCGATAAAAATCCCATTGTCAGATTCCTGGTAATGATAAAGCTGTATCTCCGAAAGACGTGCATAGACATCCAGTTCCGGCGCGGAAAAATCTGTGATGGGAATGATATTAGGCATGGCGGGCTCCTTTGGACTTATGTTTCTTCCTCATTGGCTCTGCCTGCGGAGGGCACGGCAGGCAGAGGTTTTTGTAAGTATATAGTAGCAAGGATTCCTTGTCAAGGAAAAGTTGGTTTCATCATTTTTCATAGACCAGCAGCGAAGCGGGAACCGGGTAGTCCACGCCATCCAGGAACAGCCCTTTCTCCCTGGCCCTGTAAATCACCATCATGGGAACGCTGTCGCCGCAGTACATATACTGCTGCCATTTTGGTACGCTTTTCAGGTGGAGCGGAAGTTTTACATAGCCGCTTTGGAAGACAGAAAGCAGCACATCCCGGGTGCGGGCAGCTATTTGTTCTGCGCACCTCCACGACAAGGTGCATTCCTCCTGATGCTCTGTCCGGCTCAGCACCGGAATATCCAGCCGCAGCTTATCCTCCCGGCGCAGGAATCCCTGCTTTATGAAAGCATCGGCATCCTGCAGCACATGGGAACTTACTGCCGATTCTTCCGTAGGGATCTCGCTCCACAATTCATAGAACCATTTTACGTAATCATGTGCCTGATACGTATCCAGATAAGAGCCAAAGGACGTTCCGTAAATCCATATTTCCAGAGATTTCATATCCCTGAAATTCTGTTCTGAGTAACCTACCTCTCCGTTGACTGCGTATTTCCAGAGACCGGCATAGTCCTCCTGGCGGTATCCGGCGGGGTACTGCATGCCCATGGCGATCCACCGTCCGCCGTCCTTGCGGTAAGGATACTCCGAAAAGGGCATGTGACCGGTCACTTCATCCCGCACGGACATATGGGCATTCATCAGCGTTTTCACACAGAAATGAAGTTCCAGCTTTGTCCGCGCCCGCTCTGACTGGCGCTGATACCAGGGCTTTTCCCGCAAGGAATCCAGTCCTTGCTTCATTTCCTCCCAGAACAGGGTGAAATGGTTCTCCACTGTGGCAAGCTGCTTTTCGAAAGTGGCCATCCTGTCCTTAATGGTGTAAATAATGAAATCCGTATATGCTTTTCCGCCTTCCGTCCGCTTCATCAATGCGCCTGCGACCAGCTTCTCCACCACAGGCTCCACGAAAGCCGCCGGAACCCCAAGGGCTTTGGCCAGCTCCGTCTCCGTCAGGGGCTTGGGATAGGCAAGAATCAGGATGCTCTGTGCCAGTTTATCTGAATCGGGTACCAGGGAAAACGGCTCGTGCTGCAGTCCCTCCTGGCCGGAACAGGCAAGGCACAGAATATCCGGCTCATAGCTTTGCTTCGTATAGTTTTCCATATCAGTCACTCCTTTTCTGACATGCTGCCTTCCTATATTCAGTCGGCTCTTTACGGTGCCCGTGGGTATCTGCAGGTCTTTTGCAATCCGTTCCACCGTATGCCCGTGCATGTAAAAACGTACCATTACCTCCCGGTGGATCCGGGCCAGATAGCCAAGCTCCCGGCGGACGGCTTCCAGCTTTTCGGCGGAATCGTCGTCCTCAATATGCTCCTGGGCAATCTCGAAAGGATGCTCATCGAAACTTATCTGGGGGTAGTTGTACTTTTCCCGGAGCCAGTCGCAGTACTTGTTGGAGAGGATGGTGAGGAGCCATGCCCACAGGTTGTCGGGCTTCTTCCCCTGGGAAAGCTGGCTGACAGCGGCCAGGAAGGTCTCCTGGGCGATGTCCTCCGCCACATGGGCGTCCCGGGCTTTGTTCAATGCGGCTGAATACAGTCTGTCAACATATTTGGTCAAATCATATTTTTCTTCCATTTGTATCACCTGAAAAGCGCTTTTTCGGGGAACCGCCTGGCAGAAGCTGGGGTGCAGTTCCTGACTGGCGGTTCTATTGATTTAGTCGTGAGAAAAGGGGGAAGGTTCATTGATTATGGAAATTTTAAAATTTATTTCTCCAATTTCCGGGAGATAATTGGCTGCACTGGTGGAAGCATAGAAATGTGGGCGGCAATCACAGCTGCTTCTGAGTTATAATACAAATTCATAGTACAAAGGACACGTCATAACTGCCGTCAATCAGGTGATAGTCGCAGCCATATTTCCGGCACATCTCAAGGTTGTAGGCATTCTCCTCAAGCACGTTTTCCATGGTACAATATTCATCGTCCAGCCGTTCTTCGATGACATTTGCATAAGCTCTGATATCGGCAAAGTGCTCTTCGATATATGATTTGCTCATGACAAGGCAGAGGTAGCGGATTTCCTTCAGGTATTCCTCTTCGAAATCCTTTTTCCAGTCAAAGGGGATGTAACAGCCCTCTACGATGAGGTTCTGGCGGTTCTCGATGGCAGTCTTGACCATCTCTCTGACGACGGGCCACAGATAGGGTACCAGCTCGCTGTCATCCGATGGCGTCAGGTCTGTGTACCCGCTCCGGATCAGGCCCATCTTCAGGTGGTCGATGGACAGGTAGGGGTAGTGGTATTTTTCCAGCAGTTTCTGGGCCAGCGCGGTCTTGCCCGTATGGGATGCGCCTGCAATCAATAGAATCATGTTTCATTTCTCCTTCTGTAGATGCATTAGCGTTTTACGATTATCTATTTACCGTTACTCCTTGCTCCCTTGCGGTCCAGGATGCCCTTTTCAGAGCATTCAGTATTTTACGGAAACCGGTCACATCTGCGTGGATGTCCTTCCTCGATTATCCATATTATATTCGCAGTCTGAAATAATATCAAGGCGTTCGCTGTATTTTTGAGGTAATATTTCGAAAAATTTCGGGGAATTGTTTTCGGAGCGGAACTATTTTACTTCTAAGCCGTTATATATTATAATGGAGCCAGTACAATCCGGCCATGGATGCCGAAGCGAAAATGGCAATCACCGTTTTGGATGGCTGTGGGAAGCGGAATTTGGGGCATGAGCCCTATGGGGGCTGGAGTCTGGGGCCTGGAGGGACTGTTGGATGGGAGAGGGGAAAGGAATGACGTTTTTTTATTCCGTGCTGCATCTGCTGGTGGACGGCGTGTGCGCTTTGGCCATGTTCGGCAGTTTCCTGGGCCGGGAGGACGGATATTTTTACATATTGGTATATAATTTCTGCGCGTTCGCGCTGCAGATGCCCTTTGGGGTGGTGCTGGATTCTTTGCAGGAGAGGGAAAGGGGCTGGCGGGACTTTGCCTGTCTGATGGCGGGGACAGGCGTGCTGTGTACGCTGGCGGGCGCTGTCACCCATCCGGCGGTGCTGGGAATCGGCAATGCCCTGTTCCATGTAGGCGGGGGCGTAGGCGTGATTCGGGAGGATCGTGCCCGGGGCTGGCGGGGCAGGGGACTGGGCGTGTTCGTGGCACCGGGGGCTCTGGGGCTGTTTTTGGGCACGCAGATTGCGGGAACGGGCACGGGATTGGCATGGACGGGAGGAATCGGTATCTTGATGGCGCTGCTGTGCCTGGCGGCCTGGCGCTGTGGACGCCGTGGGGCGGCAAGGACGGAAGCGCCAGGCACCGGGCAGAACCGGCGGACAGCAGAGGTGCCGGAGACGATTGGGAACGAAGCGGCGGACGGCAGGCCGACCGATGCAAAGATGCGGGAGACAGCCGCGAACGCAGCGGTGGACGGCGGGCTGACCGGTGCTAAATTACCGGGGCCTGTTTTGGAGAATCTTATGGGAAACGAATCCGCGGAAACCGCGGACAGCAGAAAAAGGCTGCCGGGAAGAGGGCCAGGCCAAAGCGGAATCATCGTGGCCGTCTGCTGCCTGGCGGTGGTGGCGTTGCGGTCTTACGTTGGGATGGCGGTGGCGCTGCCCTGGAAGTCCGGGATGTTGGCGGGCGTCCTGGCCGTGCTTGCTGTGGTTGGCGGGAAGATGGCAGGCGGATTCGCCGGGGCAGCGCATGGGATGAGGAGGACGGCCATTGTCTCCCTGGGGCTTGCGGCGGTATGCTACTTAGGCTGCGCCGCCATGCCCCTGGGGCTTGCCGCTCTGTTTCTCTTCAATATGACCATGCCTGTGACGCTATACTGGCTGGTCTGCAGCATGCCCGGAAGGCCCGGATTTGCTTTCGGCTTTCTGACCTTTGCCCTGTTCCTGGGTTTTTTGCCCGTGTATTTCGGGCTGGCGGTTGGAAACGGAAATGTGCTGGGCTGTGGGGGGAGCATATTGTCTTTGCTGTTGCTGGCGGCCGGGATGGGAAGGAGGGAGTAAGTGGGAAAATATTTTCTGGACATGTTCGGTTTTTCGCTGGCGCTTACCATGGTGGTGGAACTGGCGGTGGCCTTTCTGTTCCGGAGATGCTGGGCCGGGAAAAGCGCTGTGGAAAGCGCCGCAGCGGGGAACGGGACTAGGCTGGCGAGAAAAGGCAGGCTGCCGGAGGATGTTCTGTTCGCCCGTCCCGGGCGGGTGCTGGCGCTGGTGATGCTGGTGAATCTGCTGACCAATCCGCTTGCCGTGCTGCTGTGCTGGCTGGGGAAAGTGAATCTGCCGTTTTTTCTGGCGTGGCCGGTGCAGCTGGTTGTGGAGGCCGGGGCAGTGGCCGTGGAAGCTTATGTCTATCGGAGTTTTTCAGGGAAAAGCGGCTGGCGGATAGGACATCCGATGGCCCTTGCAGTCACTACGAACGTATGTTCCTGGCTGCTGGGAATACTGGCGATGGCGGTGAAGAGACAGACCTGGTTCCACATGCTGACGCTGTGGCTGGAATTGCTCCGCCAATGATTCCGAATGAGAGGATGCCTGGGCGCAGAGTGCAGAGCCATGACAGAGGCAGGGCGAAAGGCTCTGAGCATTTCAGGAAGCAGAATCAGACTTTGGGCAGAAAGGCATCTGGAAAAGCGGGGGAATCGACCCCAAGGAGTTCCGAAAAGCAGCGTGATAATCGGTCTCTCGGTATGGAGATACTGAGAGGATATACAAGAAAATAGGGAGGCAATATGAAAATCTGGAAGAAAATCTTTTCTGCGGCAGCGGCGACCCTTTGCTGCATGTTTGGCGCGATGTCGGTGAAAGCGGACATGATCTGGGAGCCAATGGATTCGTTCTACAGCGAACATTCCGCGGAATGTACCTATGTGAACCGCGTGTTCACTGCCAATGGCCCTGACGGCAAAGTCATCCTCTATGTGAGTCCGGAGGTGCCTGAGCCTGTGGCTGTCTGGGAGAACGGTTATACGGCCCATATCTCTTTCACATATGAGGACAGGGATGGAATCCTGTGGGGAATTAGTGACGATTCTGACGGAAGAGTGGGATGGGTGCCGATGGACTACATGGAGGTGGTATATGATAGCATCGCTTTCAGGGAGGAGCACGCGGCGGAGCTGGTAGAACAGGCGGGAGAGCTGGAGGGAGTGGATTACGGGGAAGCGTTCTATTTCTGGGAATACCCCGGTTCTTCGGTGTTTCATGACATGACCATGGGCGATTACCCGCCGTCCTATTACTGCGTGTATACAGACGAGCGCGGCCATAGCTGGGGATGCGTGGGATATTACTTTGGCATCCGGGACATATGGGTGTGCCTTGATGAGCCAGGGGCAGATTATGCGCAGCTTTTCCCGGGGGTCCTGGGGGACGGTGAAGCTGACACAGGCTTGGAAGGACAGAAAGGCCAAACAGCCGGTTCGGAAGACCAGGAGGGCGGGACGGCCGGGGATCCGACAGCGACAGACCCGGACGTGGCAGACCAGAACACGACAGAACAAGGGGCGGCAGATCAGGACGCTTCGGAAGGAACAGGCGCGGAGACGGATTCCTCAGGGGAAGGGTCTGTGGAAAGCCATAGAGCAGGGCAGCAGAAAGACGGCCAGGAGACAGGAAGGATTGTGCCGAAACCAGACAACAGGGCCATGACGGCGGCGATTGCCATGGTGGCCGCCGCCGTGGCTGTCACCGCCGTCCTTCTGGTCATCCTGAAGCGAAAGGGGTCGGAAACACCAAAATAGAGGAAAGTTTTGAGGAAAATCCAGAAAGCCAGGAACCTATATGGACAGGTACTTGTCCAGCTCTTCCTCCACCTGGGGCATCTTCTTGATTTTCGGGTTCCGGATTATGTTCCCTCTGGCCACCACCATGCTGAGGCTGCGCAGGGCGGACAGATGCTCCAGCGGATTTTTGGCGGACACGATGAAATCCGCGCATTTTCCCGTCTCGATGCTGCCAGTCACGTCCCCCAGCCCGGCAATCTCCGCATTGCGTTTTGTGGCGGTGTACAGGGCGAAGGCATTGGGCACGCCGCAGCATTTGTGGAAATAGTGCAGCTCCCTCCACATGTCGTAATGGGTCACGAAGGGGCAGCCGGTGTCCGTGCCCAGTCCTACCGGGATGCCATGGGCCAGGCACTGTTTGGCGCACTCCACGATGCCGTCGAAGACTACTTTCCCGTTGTGCTGTCCCATCTCGTCCACATGGCTCACCGCCGGGTCGAACAGGACATAAGGCAGCGCCGGGGAGATGGTGGCCACATGGACGGCTCCCTTTTCCCGGAAGAGACGCAGAATTTCCTCGTCCGGCTTCGCGCCGTGCTCGATGGTGTCCACGCCGTTCTCCAGGGCCGCGCGCAGGCCCTCGGGGCTCTCCACATGGGCTGCCACATGATAGCCCAGTTTATGGGCCTCTTCACAGGCCTGGCGAATGATGTCGGGGGACATTTTCAGGACGCCCGGTTCGCCTTTCACGGTGGCATCCAGGACGCCGCCCGTGACCATCAGCTTAATCAGGTCAGGCTTGTCCGTGGAAATCTTGTGGACGTACCGCACGGCTTCCTCGGGACTGGTGGCTTCATAGGCCAGGGAACCGGCCATGTGGCCCCCGGGGACGGATATGGCCATGTTGGCGGCCAGGATGCGCGGCCCAAGGGCTTTGCCGGCGTTGATCAGGTCCCGGACCCAGGTATCGTAGTGCTCCACCCCGCCCACGGAACGGAAGGTGGTGACGCCGCTGAAAAGCTCCGTGCGGCAGTATGATTTATACATATGTTCCGTATATTTTCGGGTCAGGGGGTTGGCTGTGGCCAGCTTTACGGCCTTCTTGGCATCTGCAGGCTTCTCCTTGGGCTTTCCGTCCGCCGGGATATGGACATGGAGATTGATCAGCCCGGGCATCAGATATTCTCCGTTCAAATCGATTTTCTCATATCCCTGGAAATCACACTCCGTCTCCGGCAGGACCGCGGCTATGTTCTCGCCGTCCACCAAGACCGCATAGCCTGACAGGGGGGCCATGTTTTCGCTTCCGTCCAGAAGAATCATATTTGTGAATGCTTTTTTCATTTCTGCTCCTTTCCTGGTTCCTGATAGTAAGGAATTGTCTACAAATAACTGATGCGAGTTTATAGCCGTTTTCGTTGTATTTCTGGGCTTTCTCCTAAACAAGTTGCATCAGTTATTTTCCGACAATTCCTAAGGAATTGTCTACAAATGACTGCTGCGAGTTTATAGCCGTTTTCCTTGTATTTCCGGGCTTTCTCCTAAACAAGTTGCATCAGTTATTTTCCGACAATTCCTAAGGAATT
>CAJUFI010000007.1 GCA_910585665.1 uncultured Acetatifactor sp.
GGACGGGAAGCACACGCCGCTACCACCCCGGCTATGAGTGCAAATGGGCGACAAACACCGTGGTACATATCCTTGAAAACCGGGAATACACGGGCTGCCTTGTGAATTTCAAGACCGAAAAAGTGTCCTACAAGGTGAAGCAGAGCAAGGAGAACCCGGAAGAAAAACAGGCGGTTTTTGAGAACCACCACGAAATCATCATTGACCGGGAAACATGGGAACGGGTGCAGGAACTACGCAAGCAGAGGAAACGCCCCAACCGCTATGATGAAGTGGGCTTGTTCTCCGGCATAGTCTTTTGTGCCGACTGCGGCAGCGTCATGTACCAGCAGAGGTATCAGACGGACAAGCGGAAACAGGACTGTTACATCTGCGGCAGCTACAAGAAGCGCACGGCAGACTGTACGGCGCACTTTATCCGCACCGACCTTTTAACCGCCGGAGTGACCGAGAACCTACGGAAAGTCACCAGCTACGCCGCCAAGCACGAAGCCCGGTTTATGAAGCTGTTGACCGAGCAGACCGAGGACGGGAGCAAACGCCGGAACGCCGCCAAGAAGAAAGAGCTGGAAGCGGCAGAAAAAAGGATTGCGGAACTCTCCGCTATCTTCAAGCGGCTGTATGAGGACAGCGTGACCGGGCGCATATCGGACGAGCGTTTCACGGAACTTTCGGCAGACTATGAAGCCGAGCAAAAGGAACTGAAAGAGCGTGCCGCCGTTCTGCAGGGCGAGCTTTCAAAGACACTGGAAGCCACGGCAAACGCTGAAAAGTTTATGAAAGTAGTCCGCAAGTACACCAGCTTTGAGGAACTCACCCCTACCCTGTTACGGGAGTTTGTGGAGAAAATCGTAATCCACGAATCGGAAGCCCTTGACGGGAAACGCCGGGGGAAGCTCCGCAGACAGGAAATCGAAATCTATTATTCTTTTGTCGGCAAGGTAGAATTGCCCGACACATAAAGCCCGACCTGTCCGGCAGTCAGCCGGATAGGAACGGCAAAATTTTTTACACTTCTTTTACTTCTTTATCTCACATGAGCAAAGCTGCAGGGACTCCGGAAAAATGATGCCTGACCGGTGATGGGAGAGGAAGCCGATGGTGATTTTTTCCACAGCCGTCAGGCCGGGGAGCTGCCCGCTGACATCCAGATCCTCCAAAGTCCCGCGCCATCTGCCGTCCAGATAATCCAGCGATCCGCGTGTGGGCTCCAGAAAATCCCGGACACCGTTTCCGCAGAAGACAGGGCGGGGATCGAATTTCGTGTTGCTGGACAGGGTGATTCCCGGAATGCCAAAGAGGTATTCTCCGGTCACTGTTTCGCTGCAGCGCCCGTCAGGAAGGAAAAGCCTGGCGGAGACAATGGTGTCCCTGCACAGTTCCAGAGGTTCGGAGTACAGGGCGGACTGGCTGGTGGGCTCTGTGTCGGTTTCTGATTCCGTGTGGGCCGGAGCGCAGTGTGCTTCAGCCCACGAAAGCATGGTGTAATGAATCGTGCCGGAATCCCGGGCCTGGGAGGTCAGCTGAATCCTGGCTGTGGATCCCGCCGGGAAGATACAGGACGCAGGCTCCAGAACCGGTGCCCTGGGGGGAACCTGGAGAACGGAATTCCCATCGTGGCTTATCGGTTTTCCACTCTCCTCGGAGCGCTGCCCGGAGAAAATGACATTTGCGTCAACAAAGGTTCCCAGCTTCAGGCAGATGCTTCCGTTCTCCGGACAGATTTCCAGCCCGTCTGTGCCATGGGAGGACAGCGTCCCTGTCTCCACCTCAAAGCCATAGGAAAAGCCCTCATGTTTCAACAGGACACGTTTCCCGTCCAGCGCCTGGAGAACGGGAAGATAGTCGAATCGTAGGCGATAGTTCCCGGCCAGAACCATCCGGTCGGGATACAGGGTAAAGCATGCGGACGGCTGCCCGGTCTCCGGTTCTTCCAGGCTCGCCTGGGCCGTGATTTCATCCAGGGTCCGATAGCGGATCAGGCCTGTCGGTTCTGCTCCCTTTTCATCCAACAGCCGGATAAATGGGCGTTGACCGAACTGGTCAATCCATATCTGGGGAAACAGCACCGGAAGCGCGTCGAAGTTGCTCTTGGCGCAATGCATGGGAGCGTCCAGGTAGCGGGAGGGATAGTCCTGGCGGTACAGGAAGAAATCCCGGATGCGCAGATGCCCCTCTTCGCCCAGGAACCCCGCCCGGTAATTGCTGCAGGCGTACCACTGGGCGGACAGATTCCGGCTGGCATCCCAGTCTCCGGAAGCCTGGAAGGTCATGGGCGGGGTCAGCTTATGGTTGCCGGAAAACCACGCCGCGCTGTCAGCCATGGTCTCCACCCGTATCTTGCCCTCCGTCAGCAGCGATTCCAGCTTTTTTAACTGGGGCTCCATGCCGGGCTTTATGTTCTCCCAGAGGAAGTTGTTTTCCTGTCCCACATGGGCATAGCCGGTGCCCAGGGTATCTTCTTCCGTGAGGCAATTGAAAAAGTAGGAGATCCACCTGGAATCGCGCCCGATCAGCCAGGAGGGCTCCAAAGTATAGACCCCGAAAAGGCCGGGGCGGACATCCTGTTCGAAATTGTAGATGGGATCGGGGCCCAGGAGCCGGAACATGGGGACGTTCAGCTGGCCCTCGGCTGTGTTGGCGGGAATGTTCTCGTTCTTGCGGCTGGGGTAATAAATGCCGTTGGGGAAACCGCCCCAGAGGGTAAAGCCGTCCGTCCCCATCTGATCCCGGCAGATGGCGCTGCCCAGGATGCCGTATTTTTCCGCGGCATAGGAAATCGTCACGGTATCCAGCACCCAGGAACCGATGGTTCTGGGATAGAAGCCATATATCTCCCGGAAATCCGCCATGTAGGCATCCACCAGCCGCCGGCGTTCCTCCGGGGCATAGCCGATGCTGTAGGCGCTGTTCACCCGCTCGTCAAATTCCTCGCTCTGTACGCCCCGGAAGGGAACGCCCGCTTTCCGGCAAAGAGGTTCCGAGATTTCCCACCAGGCGGAAATCTCGTCTGTTTCGGCAGTGTAGGTTCTGATCAGCTCCTGGTACCGGGAATCCAACAGGGCATCGTATTTCAGTGCATAGGTGGCCGGTAGACCGTACTGCCGCACCAGGGTAATCTGGTTTCGGACGGTCTCGAAATCATCGGGGATGAATACGCTCGGCTCCACATGGGACATGCGGATGAAATTGTAGATATTGACGATAGGTTTGTTTCTCATGTCTGCCATTCCTTTCGGCGGGGACTTTCGGGCTTTTCCCTGCTATGAAGATAGTCGCACTATGCAAGTGCCTGACCGGTTAAAAGTTTGCTACATTATACTATGAAGAAACGAAGATTACAACAGCTTAGGGAAACTCCTTTCCCCGAAGTTCAGATGATGTAGTCGTAACTGTCATTGTCCTGACGTACCAGGTCGGCCACGGTGACCTTGTCCAGGTAGTCGTTGATTACCTTGTCCAGTCCTTTCCACAGGGGGAGAGTGCGGCAGGCCGCCATCCTGGGACAGGAAGGGGCATCCTCTTCCAGACAGGAGACAGGCGCCAGGGACTCCTCCGTGAGCCGCAGGATGCTGCCCACGGTGTACTGGTCGGGAGATTTGGTCAGCTTATAGCCGCCGCCCTTGCCCCGCAGCCCGGTCAGGAACCGGCCCTTTACGAGAAGCTTGATGATGCTTTCCAGATATTTTTCGGAAATCTCCTGTCGGGCGGCGATTTCCTTCAGCGGGATATAGTCGTCTGTCTGATGCTCCGCCAGGTCTATCATCACCCGGAGCGAATAGCGCCCCTTTGTAGAAATCAACATAAAAATCCCATACCTTTCTGCGGTATGCGGTGCTTCGATGCGCAGACTGCACCGGATATCGCTGTAAAAATGATTTCTGAATCTTTGTCCATAGAGCGATAATCTACCATGCAACTGGGCCTGCCGGCAAGAGGTGCCGGGGCTATAGCGGCAGATTTCATTGTCCATGAGTATGCTTTTGACTTTTGTAAACCTATTATACAACATGGTTAATAGGAAAATCAATGGAAAAATCACCTGATTTCTGTTGACAAAACCGGTGAGCCGCCATATAATCATATCAACCTACTTAAATTATAGGTATATCAAGAGGACAAAGACACATAGTAGTGCGGAACTGGAAACAGCATAGGCCGGAAAGGTACTTTTATGGCCTATGCGGAACTGGAATAGGAGAACGAACATGAGCAGAATCTACACATCCGCCGATCAGCTGATTGGCAGAACCCCGTTACTGGAACTGGTTCACATCGAGAAGGAGGAGGGCCTGGAGTCCAGAATCCTGGCAAAGCTGGAATACTTCAACCCGGCGGGCTCCGTGAAGGATCGCATCGCCAAGGCCATGATTGACGACGCCGAGGAGAAGGGCCTGCTGAAAGAAAATTCCGTCATCATCGAGCCCACCTCAGGCAACACCGGCATCGGCCTGGCCTCCGTGGCTGCCGCCCGTGGCTACCGCATCATCATTGTCATGCCCGAGACCATGAGCGTGGAGCGCCGCCAGCTGATGAAAGCCTACGGCGCGGAGCTGGTGCTCACCGACGGGGCGAAGGGCATGACAGGTGCCATCGCCAAAGCCGAGGAACTGGCCAGAGAGATTCCCGGCGGCTTTATCCCCGGCCAGTTCGTGAATCCGGCCAACCCTGCCGCCCACAAGGCCGCCACCGGTCCCGAAATCTGGGAGGACACCGACGGCCAGGTGGACATCTTCGTGGCAGGCGTGGGCACCGGCGGCACGATAACCGGCATCGGACAATACCTGAAGGGCCGGAACCCGGATGTAAAAATCGTAGCCGTAGAGCCGGCGTCCTCCCCTGTGCTGAGCAAGGGCGCTTCCGGAGTCCACAAAATCCAGGGCATCGGCGCGGGATTCGTGCCGGAGGTGCTGGACACGAAAATCTATGACGAAATCATAGCGGTAGAAAACGAGGATGCCTTTGCCGCCGGCAGACGCGTTGGCAGAAGCGAGGGCATACTGGTGGGCATCTCCTCCGGCGCCGCTTTGTGGGCGGCCGTCCAGCTGGGCAAGCGCCCGGAAAATCAGGGCAAGACCATCGTGACGCTTCTGCCGGATACGGGAGACCGC
Organism: uncultured Acetatifactor sp.; assembly: GCA_910585665.1. Lineage (GTDB taxonomy): Bacteria > Bacillota > Clostridia > Lachnospirales > Lachnospiraceae > Acetatifactor. Next base: position 5,112 of record CAJUFI010000007.1, read on the forward strand.
TATCTTTCCACCCCGTTGTTTTCAGAATGACGAATTCAAAATGATGGTATAACGTTAGTTCCTTACCGTTGATTAGTCCGGCGGGCTCTCCCATCTCAGACTAAAAACGGTAAATATGTCTTGTGCCCCGGCGGACGATGTGCTAGAATCGACCCAAAAGCAGCCCGGTTTCAGAGAAGAGGCTGCGGAAGGTGGGGACGGCGATGATTGAGGTCTATTATGCGGAAGACGACCAGGCGATATCCTCTGCGGTAAAGGAATATCTGGAACGGCGCGGCTATCGGGTGACGATTTTTTCCACCATAGCTGCGGCGAAACAGGCCGTGGAACGATCCCTTCCGCAGATTATGCTGGTGGACTGGAACATGCCGGACGGCAACGGGAGAGGCCTGTGCCAGTGGATTCGAGCGAACTGGAAAGAGCTGCCGGTGATATTCCTGACGGTGCGGGGGGATTCCCGGGACATCGTCTCCGGCTTTCAGGAGGGCGCGGACGATTATGTGGTAAAGCCCTTCGAGCTGGACGTGCTGCACCAGCGCATGCTGGCCTTGCTGCGCCGGACGGGGGACGTGGCGAAGCAGTATCTGTCCTGTGGGCATATCGCCCTTGACCGGAAACGGGTGGCGGTCACCTGTGAGGGGGAGGAAGTCTCCTTAAGCCGGTCGGAATATCAGCTGCTTCTGTACTTATTACAGAACAAGGGGAGGACGGTCACCAGGGAAAAGCTGCTGGAGCATGTCTGGGATGTGAACGGGAATTTCGTCACCGACAACACCCTCACCGTCACCATGAAGCGGCTGCGGGAGAAGCTGGGCCAGCCGGAGTGCCTGAAGACGGTCAGGAGCGTAGGGTATCGAATAGAAGAATGAAAGAAGGAGCCAGGGCATTTTGCGCCACGTCATGAAAGACGCCGCAAGATGTCCCGGCTTCTTTTTGCCGGAATGGAATAAGTGCTTTTCGGATGGAAAGGATAAGAGACAATACAGCGGGAAACGCGTGTTATCGGTTGGAGGATAATTGATGAACGGCAGGAAGAATGTGAGTATGGCGGTGGGTTTCGTGCTGGCAGTGAGCCTGATTGCCGCATCGCTCACGGCAGTCTTGTGCTGGCGGTATTACAGCCGGGTGCAGTTCCGGATGCTGGGGGAGGTTTGCCGGGAGATTTTACAGCAGCAGCCGGAAGCGGAAGGGGCTGTGGCCGCCGCTTTAAGGACATGCAGCACCCAGGTGCAGAACAGCGAGACCGGGCCGCGAACAGAGCCGGACGAGTCCGCGCAGACCAAGTTCGGACAAAGCGCCATATGTTCCGGAGAGGACTTCCTTATGGCATATGGCTATCAGGAAGGGGATTTCCTGTGGGCTGGCCGCGGCGGCCAGGTGCCTGGCATGATGGGATTCCTGGCGGGAGCCGCCCTGTTCCTGGTGACGCTGCAGGCCGGGCGGCGGAGAGAGGCGGCGCGCATCCAGTCTCTGACGGAATATCTGGAGAACGTGAACACAGGAGGAAAAGGGCTCCTTGTCCCGGAGGAAGATGCCTTTTCGGGGCTGCAGGATGAAATCTACAAGACGGTGACGGCCCTGTACCAGACCAGGGACGCGGCGCTGCGGACAAGAGACAATTTTGCGGAAAACCTCTCCAACATCGCCCACCAGATCAAAACCCCCATCACGTCCCTCTCCCTCTCTGTCCAGATGCTGAAAGACCATCCCTCCCCTGCGCACCTGGAACAGATAAGCCAGCAGCTTTCCCGGCTGACCCGGCTGGAGGAGGCGCTGCTTCTGCTCTCCAGGATTGAAGCGGGAACGCTGCCTCTGGCAGCGGAACAAGTGGACGTGTTCACGCTGCTGACCCTTGCGGGGGACAATCTGCAGGAACTGTTCCGCAAGGCCCAGATAAGCCTCCACATACTGGAAGCCGGGGAGATAGCCATAAAGGCCGATTTGGAGTGGACTATGGAAGCGGTGATGAATCTGATGAAAAACTGCCTGGAGCACACCCCGCCGGGCGGCAGGGTCAGCTGTGCCTATGAGCAGAATCCCCTCTACACCCAGATTCGCATATGGGACAGCGGCAGCGGATTTTCGAGGGAAGACCTGCCCCGCCTCTTCGAGCGGTTCTACCGGGGGGCCGGGAGCGGAGGCATCGGCATCGGGCTTTCGCTGGCGAAGGAAATCATCCAGCGCCAGAACGGGACAATCAGCGCCCGGAATCTGGCGGAGGGCGGTGCCTGTTTTGAAATCCACATGTACAGTCACTGACCTGTCACTTTATTTTGCTATACTGGATACAGGAAAGCACCATTCGTTCGCAGTGGAACCATGCATCAGACGGCATCCCCATGCATGAAGGGCTTGGGCTGTCGGGAAAGTGCATACAAACCGAATGGGCAAGCGGATTGCCTGGAGGCTGCACATGACCCGCATAAGCATGCGGTCTGGTACATGGCTGTCTTGCCGAAAAGCCGAGAGCTCATTCGGACTATGCGGTTACGCAGGGTAGATTTCCGGATTTTTACAAGAAAGCAAAATGGAGGGTAAAATGAATATTTTACAATGTAAAAACGTAAGCAAGGTATACGGCTCCGGCGACAACAAGGTGGTGGCGCTGGACAAAGTCAATCTGTCTGTGGAGAAGGGCGAGTTCGTGGCCATCGTTGGCGCGTCCGGCTCCGGCAAGTCCACGCTGCTGCACATCCTGGGCACGGTGGACAAGCCTACGGAGGGGACGGTCACCATCGAGGAGACGGACATTTCCGCCCTGAACCAGACCCAGGCCGCCGTCTTCCGGCGCAGAAAGGTAGGCCTGGTCTATCAATTCTACAATCTCATTCCCACGCTGACCATACGTAAGAATATCCTGATGCCCCTGTTGCTGGACAAGAGGAAGCCGAACCAGAGCTACTTCGCACAGGTGGTGGAGACGCTGGGCCTGGAGAGCAAGCTGGAAGCTCTGCCGAGCCAGCTTTCCGGCGGACAGCAGCAGCGGGCAGCCATCGCCAGGTCGCTGATCTACCGCCCCGCCCTCCTGCTGGCGGACGAGCCCACAGGCAACCTGGATCAGAAGAATTCCAGGGAAATCATCGACATGCTGAAGTTGTCCAACCGCAATCTGAACCAGACCATTCTGCTGATCACACATGACGAGAAGGTGGCGCTGGAAGCAGACCGCATCATCACAATAGAAGACGGACATATAGTCGGAGACAGAAGAACCAAAGGGGAAAGACCTATTTCCGAATGCACAGACATGAGCGTTGATTGTGTCTGACAGGCGGGATTGGAATTAAGTCGGAACAGGAGAATGATATGTGGAAAGACTACTCATCAAGTTATATCAAAAACAACTGGGCGTCCGGGATATCCGTCATGGTGGCGGCGTTCATCTCGGCCCTGCTGCTGTCTTTGCTGTGCAGCATATTCTATAATATTTGGGCGTATGAAGTGGAGCGGCTGAGGCACGAGGAAGGAGACTGGCAAGGGCGCATCACGGGAGATATAAGCGAAGAGGCGCTTGAACAGATACGGAATTACGCCAACATAGAAAGCGCCCTCATCAACGAGACCTTATCAGAGGGACAGAATACAGTGGTGGACATCACTTTCCGCCATATGCGCAGCATCCTCACGGACATGCCCAGAATCGCTGATCTGGCGGGGCTCTCTTCCGAGAGCGTGTCCTACAATTATGCCCTGCTGAACCTGTACCTGATCCGCGACCCCAACGACCCAGCGCCAAGGATGATTTTCCCGCTGTTCCTGGCGGTCACGGTCATGGCCTGTTTTTCGCTGATCATGATCATCCACAATTCTTTCGCGGTGTCCATGAATGCCAGAATCCATCAGTTCGGAATCCTGTCCAGTGTCGGTGCCGCGCCGGGCCAGATTCGGGCCTGCCTGCTGCAGGAAGCCGCCGTGCTGTGCAGCCTTCCCATTGTGGCGGGAAACATAATCGGCATCGCAATCAGCGCAGGGCTTGTAAAGGGCGTGAACTGGATGCTGGAGGATGTGGCGGGACGGATTCCCATGGGGTGGGGATTCCATCCCTTGATTCTGGTTCTTTCCTTCGTGATTACCATGGTGACCGTATGGATTTCCGCATGGATTCCGGCCAGGAAAATGAGCAGAATCACTCCCATCAGCGCCATCAAAAATACAGGCGAGCTGCAGCTGAAAAGGAAGAAGCGCTCCCCGGCCCTGGCAATTATGTTCGGCATAGAGGGAGAGCTTGCGGGAAATGCCCTGAAAGCCCAGAAGAAAGCTCTGCGCACAGCCAACCTGTCCCTGACGGTTTCGTTCCTGGCCTTCACCCTGACCATGTGCTTTTTCACCCTGACGGCAATCAGCCAGAGGATGACATATTTTACAAGATACCAGGATGCCTGGGATGTGATGGCAACGATAAAAGGAACAGAAATTGACATATTTGAGGATGCGCCTGTCCTGCAGGGGCTCCCCGGGCTCCGAAGCGCCTATATTTACCAGAAAGCAGCGGCAAAGCGTCTGCTGACAGAGGAGATGTGCAGCGATGCCTTTCTGGCCATGGGCGGCCTTCGGAACGCGTCCCCGTCCTATGTGACGGCTTCTGAAGGGGGATGGCTGGTCAACGCCCCCGTATTGATTCTGGATGATGCCAGTTTTCTGGACTACTGCGGGCAAGTGGGCGCTCCGGCTGACATAAACGGCTGCATCGTCATCAACCGGATTCGGGACGTGAACAATCCGAACTTCCGGGACGTGCAATATTCCCCTTACCTGAAAGAGACACAAAAAAACACAGTGCTCTCCCGTGCCGGACAGGAAGACATGACGGCACAAATCCCTGTCCTTTGTTACACCCGGCAGCTTCCGGTGCTGAAGGAAGCCTACGCGGAGGTGGACTATTACGAGCTGGTGCATGTGCTCCCGGTGTCCGTCTGGAGGGAAATCAAAGGGCAGATCGGCGGCGGGGAGGAGGATTTGTATGTGCGGATTCTGGCAAGGGAGGGCGCGGAACTGGCGGAAGTGAACGAGATAGTCCAGAACATGGAACAGCTCCTGGGCGGCAAATATGAAGCCGTGATAGAGAACCGGATACAGGACACGATAAACAACGAGACCATGATAGACGGAATGATGATGATATTTGGAGGGTTCTGCGTCCTTCTGGCCATCATCGGAATCGGCAATGTGTTCTCCAACACGCTGGGCTTCGTGCGCCAGAGGAGGCGGGAGCTGGCGCGCTATCTGTCCGTGGGGCTGACGCCGGAGGGAATCCGGAAGATGTTCTGCGTGGAAGCGCTGGTGATCGCAGGCCGTCCGGCGCTGATCACCCTGCCGCTGACCGTGGCCGCAGTGTGGGCCATGACGAAGGCCAGCTATCTGGAACCCATGATATTCGTCCGGGAGGCGCCGGTGGCGCCTGTTCTGGTATTTTTCCTGGCCATTTTCGCCTTTGTGGCCCTGGCCTATTACCTGGGGGGCAGAAAGGCGCTGAAATGCAGCCTGATAGAAGCGCTGCGGGACGACACGGTGATGTAAGCTGTGCCGGTTCTCACATCTGCTATCGCACCGGGGCATCATCCATGGAATGTGCATGGATGATGCCCCGATATTTTTATTCCACTGCAATACGCTCTCGGAATTTCAGAAGATAAAATCAGGCATTGTGACAGGAGGGCGCCTGGAAAAGTGAGGAAATCCTGTACCGGCATGCAGGCGATAGCGGGAGGAAAGTCCCCGGCCGATGTCATAGGATATCCTGCTTTGGCTCTGCCTGGTTCGGAACCGGCAGAAGGACATCCACTCTCGTTCCCGTTCCCGGCGCGCTTTGAATCCTCAGGCCATACTGGGGGCCGTAATTCAGCGTGAGCCTCCGGTTGACATTGGAGAGGCCAATGTGCCTGCTGTCGGTTCCAGTATTCTCCTTCAGTTCCAGCAGAGACTGAACCTCCCGGAGGGTGTCGGCATCCATGCCGCGGCCGTCGTCCGTAATGTTGATTGTGAGTACATCGCCTTCTGCCTGCGCCGTGACGCGGATTGTCAGCGCCGGCCCATCGGGAGTGTAGCCGTGCCGGACGCAGTTTTCTACAATGGGCTGCAAGGTCAGCGGCGGAAGAGGAACGCTTTCCAGTTCCGGATTCAGCGAAATCTCCAGGCTGACCTGGCTGCCGAACTGGTGGCTCAGAATCAGCAGATACTTTTTCAGATAATGGATTTCCTTCTGGAGCGGGATGGGGCCAATGTTCTCCCGGAAGACAGGGAGAAGGATTTCCGCCAGCGCCGCGATGCATTCTTCCAGGTCATTGGCCCGATAGGAGACAGCCATCCACTTGAAGGTGTTCAGCACATTGAAGATGAAGTGGGGGTTAATCTGCGCCCGCAAGGCTTGGATTTCCTGAACGTGCAGGGCTTTCTCCACCTTCCGGTTTTCCTCGTCCATCCTTGCCAGGGCCTGGGACATCAGGTTGAAATGCCGGATTACATTGCCCAGTTCATTGCGCAGAGGCGACTCGATCTGCACGCCCAGTCTGCCGGACTCCAGTTCGCTCATCTTCTGGCAGAGAGCGTCCAGGGGCTTCAGGCAGCGGTAGATCCAGTACCGCATGAAGGCCATGGCGATGGCGCCGCACAGTACGAATGTCAGAATAAAGAAAATCCCCAGAGCGGTGGCATCCTGGCGGTTTTCATTGTCCGGGATGTATTTTACGATGATGAGCCCATTATCTTTGCTGCACATATAGACTGCCTGCCCCGTGGTGCCATGGAGGGAGGCGGGGAACTGCCCCATTGCATCGCACCCTTCCGCCAGCGGTGTGAAATCCAGCATTTCCCCCTCTACGGTATCTGTGGAATAGAGGAGTGACAGGTTGCTGTCCAGCAGATATGCGTGGCTGTCCTCTCCGAAGCAGGATTTGAGAAGGGAATCGATCATCTCCGTATTGAGATTGATGATGATGACACGTTTCCGCAGATTTTGATAAGGGCTGCCGGAAGCGCAGCCTACAGTGATTAGGGGGAGGTTCTCCGCTGAGGGATTATGGTACCCATGGAATTCGCTGATTTCATGTCCCGTGGTGAAGCGGATCTGAAAGACAGAGTCGCAGATTTCCTGATAGAAATCGGACTGCAGGATGGGGACCCTCTCCCTGGCACCGAATGTGACAGAATTGGTCATTATCGTGCTGATGAAGGCGTTGTCATTGATATAGAGGAATAAGGAATCAATATACCGGTTGTCTCGTGCCATGCTTGTCAGCAGGGTATAGATGTTGCTTACATGAGATAGATATTCATAATCCATATGGGCGCTGCGCTCGCTGGCAACGGCGATGACATTTTGGTCGTACAGCAGAAGGTTGATATTGGAACACAGACTGTCATAAATCAGAGACATTTGCTCCTGCGAGTTCTGCAGCTGGATAAAGGCAGCGTCCCTGTCGTGTTCTGAGAGGATGGACATGGTGCGAGACCAGATATAATGAAGCCCCAGCGCCATCACTGCCAGCAGGATAGCTGCTGTGCCCAGGGATATCTGCCGCGCCAGAGGGATTTTCCGTGTGAAGAATGGCTGGCGTATAGGGAATTTCATGTGGTTTCCTCCTAAATAAAGTTCCTTCCGCATCTTTCTCGCCCATGACCCAGGCATGGGCAGAGAATTTCCGGCCAGACTCCCTTATGGGATTGTTGCCGGGTCTGCTTTGATGGGGGTCTGCCGCCTATCCATGGAAAGCGTTCCGCCGTATCTTGTCTCAGGCATCCGCTGTTCTGCTTCGCCGTTCTGCCACTGAGCCGAGGAACGGTATTCGCTTGGCGTCACCTGGGTGAAATGCTTGAACAGCCGGTAAAAATAAATATCCTGGCTAAACCCCAGCGAAGCGGCAATCTCGCTGACGGACAGGTTCGTGCTGCGCAAAAGCAGCTTCGCGCGCTCGATACGGACGGAATTGATATAGCTGATAGGGCTCTGGTTCATCACCCGGCGGAACAGCGTGCTTAAGTAGGCCGGGTTCAGATGGATATGTTCCGCAATTTCATTGAGCGACAGCGGGTGGTCCAGATTGGAATAGATGTACTGGAGCGCTTCCTTCACGCAGTCCGGCATCTGCCTGGAGAAAGAAGACAGGTTGAGGATGTCCGTCGCATACTGTTCAAAGCAGGCAACGCATTCCCTGAGCGTCTCGCTCTCCGAAATCCTACGGGTACAGGCAACGCAGTTTTCCTCCAGGGAATCCTTGGCGCTGTCCGTCTGCATGGACAGCCATACGGCCACAGCCGACAAAGTCTCCTTAAAGGAGCGGGAATCCGGATAGCTCCGGGAGGTGACTTGACGGATGCGGGTCTCGTAACTGTCCACGAATTTGCGTGGTATATGAAGAAAGACGTTCGGGAGGGCCAGCAGCTGCATGGCGATATCCTCCGGCACAGAGAAGCCCTCCTGGCCTGCATAAAAGGAGGGGCACACGCCGGTGAAAAAGCATAAATCCAGCCCTTTTCCTGCCTGTCTCATCGCTTCGGCCAGATTGCCCGGGTCTCGTGTCCGTCCGCTCATGCCAGCCAGCATCTCCCTGCCCCCGCCCACGGACAGTTCCGCGCACAGGCGGGACAGGGCGGTGGACAGATGCCCCGCATCCTCCTGATTCAACAGAAGGGCAAAGTAGCCAGGTGAGATGTGCAGGATTTCCGTGTCTGCCCGGGAACATGCCCTGACCGTCCGCTGCAGAATCTCAAGTCCAGGCTGTGGAAAACCTTCCCAGGGCAGGCGTAGAAGCAATACGGCATATTCCTCATCCGAAGAGATCCCGGCTGCGAGAAGGGCAGCCGCTGCGTCTTCTGGCGGGAGGGAGCCGCTGTGCTTTAGGACCTGCATCGCCTTTTCAGCAGGATTGCTGTTCTGCTGAAGCCTGTCTTTATCCAAATCCTTTGTGGTGGTCTGGAGGATTTCCTGGATGTCCCGGCAACTGGCTGTGGCTTTCAGGAAATAATGGGACACTCCCATATTCAGCGCCTGCTGGGCCTGGGCGAAGTCATTAAGGCAGGTCATGATGATGATGCGCGTCTTCGAGTCCGCTTCCTTCTCCCGGATGTTCCGGATCAGCGTGAGCCCGTCCATGACAGGCATGCACAGATCGGTCAGAATGATATCCGGGCGCTCCCGGAGATATACCTCGTAGGCTTCCTTGCCGTTCGCAGCCTCGTATACCTTGCCGATGTTAGCTATGTTCCAGTCCAGCATATCGCGCATGCTGTGAAGGGCAAACAGTTCGTCTTCTACAATTAAAGCAGAATACATATAATCACCGCCATTCTTTTCTGTCCTATTATTATAGCAAATAGATTTCCCCAAAGCAATATACATATTATTAGTTTCGCCTAAAAAATGGTTAGTGACTTGGAAAATGTTGGAATATATAAACAATATAATAGCAAAATTAGTAAAATCCGTGTATTATATAAAGAGCCTGAAAATGATAGAATGAGTTCATATCAAAGAAAGGTGGTGTAAAAAATGGCCAATACCCCGACTGCAAACAAGAAAGTCAAAAAAGAATGGATTCTGTTCTGGATGGTTGTGCCGTTTATACTTCTGGTTCTTGTCTTCCATTATCTGCCGATTGCCGGATGGGCTTATGCTTTCGTGGATTACAAGCTGGGGAAATTGCCCTGGGAGAGCGAGTTTGTGGGACTGAAGAATTTCCAGCTGATGTTTTCCTCCATCAGCCGCCTGCCCCGGGCTCTGCGCAATACGGTAATCCCCAATACGATTAGCCTGGCGATTGCCTGGTTGCCGGTGGCTTTTGCCATCTTCCTGAATGAACTGCGGTCCACGCGGTATCGCCGCATCGTTCAGACAGTGACCACCGTTCCGAATTTCATCAGTTGGGTGATGGTCTATGGGCTGATGGTGGGGTTGTTCTCCACGGATGGGATGCTGAATACTTTTTTCCTCAGCAAGGGAATCATTTCCCAGCCCTTCAATCTGCTTAACAACATAAACATATCATGGACGCTCCAGGCGGTGATGGGTACATGGAAAGGGCTTGGGTTTTCGGCAATCATTTATTTAGCGGCCATCTCCGGCATCGATCAGGAATTATACGATGCGGCTATGACGGATGGGGCGGGGCGGCTCCAGCGGATTTGGTATGTGACGATTCCGGGTGTGATGCCCACCTTTCTGGTCCAGACCGTGCTGGGAATCAGCGGTTTCCTGAGCGGAGGCATGGATTATCCGCTGGTATTCGGGACACCCCTGACCAATCCCAAGCTGGAGAACATCGGCCTGTACAGCTACAACCTGTTCAGGGACGCGAGCTATTCATTCGGCATCGCCCTGGGAATCATGAACTCCATTGTGTCCATCGCACTGATTTGCCTGGGCAATACAGCCGCCAAGAAGGTTCGCGGCGAGTCTATCATATAGGAGGTGGCATTTTATGGAAAAGAAGAAAAAGGGGCCGAAAAAGCATATGTACAAGGCGAAGCCTTTTGATTGGATCAATGCGGCAATCATGTTCCTGTTCGCCTTTACCTGTATCTATCCTTTCTGGTATATATTGGTCTATTCATTCAGCGATCCTCTGAAGGCAACGGCAGGCGTATACTTCTGGCCGGTGGACTTCACTTTGGACAACTATCGGAAGGTGCTGACCTTAAAAGGCATTCCCCGCGCCACGCTGGTCTCTGTGAGCATCACGGTCATCTGTACGCTGGAGCAGATGTTCATCAGCGGGCTTCTGGGATATCTGCTTTCCCGCGAGAGGATGCCGTTCCGAAAAGTCATCTACCGTTTCTTTATCGGTACCATGTTTGTAGGGGGAGGCCTGATTCCGAACTTTTTGTTGAAGAAATACCTGGGTCTGTATGATACATACTGGGTCTATATCATACCGGGCGTGAGTGCGTACCATATGATTCTGGCAAAGACCTTTATTGAGAGTATTCCCAGTTCCCTGGAGGAGTCGGCGAGGCTGGACGGAGCCAGTTACTGGAACGTCCTCACCCGTATCATCCTGCCCCTTTCCAAGCCGATTCTGGCCACGATTGGCGTATTCACGGCAGTGGGGGTATGGAGCGACTACTCTACGACGCTGATTTATACTGTGAGCAAAGATCTGCGTACATTGCAGTACATATTGTACCAATATCTGAAAAATGCCTCCACCATTCTTCTGGAGCAGGGCAGCAAGACGAATATGCGGCGGCAGCTGACGCCCATGTCCATCAAGATGACGCTGCTGGTGGTGACGGTTGTTCCGATACTGTGTGTCTACCCATATATGCAGAAGTATTTTACCAAGGGCATCATGCTGGGATCCGTCAAAGGATGAGATTATGTTCTGCCAGAGCCTGAACCGTTCTCAGGAAACGGGCAAAAAGGGAAAGAGAGGAGAGGAGCGTGTAAGGCAGACCGTTGACAATTTATACTTTATTCTAAAAAGGAGGATGAATTTATGAGGAAATCATTAAAAAAGCTTTGTGCTATCGCATTGGCATCGACAATGGCAGTAGGCATGGCAGCCTGTGGCAATGACGGCCAGGAGGAATCGTCCGGAAATGAACAGCAGAGCAGTGGGACACCATCGGATGAAAGTTCGGCAGCAGGGGATGACGGGGGCTCAGCATCTGGAGAGATAGATCGGGAACCTATCACGATTACCGTGTCGACGATCCTTCCTCAGAAGTGGAACGATTACCCCGACAACTCAGTGGCCAAGTATATCCGCGAAAAGTTCGGAATCACCATTGAAGTAATCGATATCTCGGAGCGGAAGGAAGCTCTGATGGCCAGCGGCGACCTGCCGGACATCTTCATCATCGAGTCCAATGAGGTATTACCGCTTATCGAGTCCGGCTTTATTCTTCCCCTGGACGACCTGCTTGCGAAATATGATGCGGCACAGTATTTTTACCCGCCCAACAAAATTGAGGAAGTGATGGACTTCCAGCGGAGGGAGATTTTCAAGAGCGATCATATCTACGGACTTACAGGGGGCTATTCAGAGGCAGGGCCGGATGCCAGCCTGTTGACACAGCAATGGGGCCTGAATGTGGATTGGGAGAGATATGGCCAGGTAGGCTATCCGGAACTGGAGGCCGATGTGGATCAGGTTTATCAGCTTCTGGTGGACATGGTGAATGTGAAGCCCACCACGGACGATGGACTTCCGGTCTATGCCATTGCCTATCCCACCATCGAGATGCGGGGACAGTCGCTCTATCACACATATTCCCTGGGGTATTTCCCGCTGACATCTTATATGGCCATCGACTGTAAGACAAAAGAGATGAGCATGCTCTATACCGATCCGGAATCCGCCAACTGGCAGTATAACCATATGTATTGGAAGCTGAACCAGGCCGGCCTGCTTGACCAGGATTCCTTCTTGCAGGATTTCGACACCGATTCCTTGAAAGCGGTGAATGGGCAGTATGTAGCGACCCTCTATCATGACATCACAGGAAACGCCACAGCCATGAAAGCGTCTCAGGGCATCCCGGGGGGGTTCCAATTTATTCCTTTAAAGGGCTGTACGACAGATATGACATTCAAGGAAGCAGAGTATAATCAGGGAATGGGCATCGGCAATCTTCGCTGTATCTCTTCCAAGACAAAGTATCCTGACCGCATCATGGAATTCCTAGCATGGCTGTTTAGTCCGGAAGGCGGTCGTCTGGTCAAGAGCGGCTTAGAAGGGGAGACCTGGAATTACGTGGACGGAGTGCCCACTCTGACAGAAGAAGCCTGCACAGCTTATGTGGAAATGAACGATTTCTACTATGATTCCGGTATCGGATTCGGATGGAACGGAAGCGGCGGGGGAAGCCCGGACGGATATCGCTGCAATCTGTTCGATGAGCAGAGCTTTCTCCTGAAATATGCAACAGCCCTGGAAAAGGATGTATATGAGCATTATGGGATGAGCATGATGGACAAGGTCATGAAAATGCACGAGAATGGCGAAATTTACGATCATGATTTTATCTATGCGGCTGCTCAGGCTGCTGCGAATACACTGCCGGCTGACCTCCAGGTAATTCTGAACGAGGTGGAAGTCATCATGAATGAGGAGATGGCGGCATGTGTCCTTGCCAAGGATGAGGAAACATACTTTAAGATGCGCGATGACCTGATTGCAAGGATTAAAGAAATGGGCATGGATAAGATAAATGAATGGTATATCAATACCTATAATGAGGCCGCAAAGAACATACAGTAAAGCGAAGCCGTGAGTATCCGGCTCGCTGTGGGTCGGAAGTTTTAGGCGGGCGTATTGTTTGGGATGCGTCCGCCCATCTCAGCAGCAGGGGCTCTGAAGCCCCTTTCTGGGAAACGGAAACAGGAAGGCGGGATTTTGGGTTCGGGTTATCCGGGTCAGGGGAAAGGAGACAAAGGGGGTATGGCATCAGCGGTGGAAAAAAACTATCTTTTGCCTTTTTTCTGGCAGCATGGCGCTGAGGAACCGGTTCTGCGGGAACTGATGGGGAAGATTCAGGAGGCGGATATCCATGAGGTATGTGTGGAGTCACGTCCCCACCCGGATTTCTGCGGGCCCGGATGGTGGAGGGACTTGGATATCATCCTGGAGGAAGCGCAAAAAAGGAATATGCGCGTGTGGGTGCTGGACGATGTGAATTTTCCTTCCGGACACGCGGGAGGGCTCATAGCAGACAAGTATCCGCAGCACAGGAGACGGGTGCTGGATTATGTGGCGATCGATGTCCTTGGGCCGGACGAGCATGCTTCTTTTCTGATTGATTCCCTGCTGCGCCATCCGGAGACGGAACGGCTGGAGGCGGTGGTAGCCGGCCGCAGGCTGGATCCCGGCGCTGAGTGGGAGTGCGCGCGGACGGATGTGACCGATTTGGTGGATTTGACGGGCTGCGTGAAGGACGGCAGAGTCTACTGGCCGGTTCCGGAAGGGCTGTACAGCATCATCGTAGTGTATTCGCATCTGCTGGCAGGGGGATCGGCTCTGCTGAACCCGATTTCCCAGGAGGCGGTGGCCTGCCAGATTGAGGGCTGTTACCAGCCCCATTATGAGCATTACGGCCATCTGTTCGGTAATGTGTTCGCGGGATTTTTCTCTGATGAGCCCCAGTTTGCCTGCGGCGGCTGGAGTTCCCTTCCGGGAAAGGATATCCCATTGTCCTGGAGCGATGAGCTGAGGGAAGCTTTGCGGGAGAGGATGGGGGAGGACTATCGGAGGCTGCTCCCGGCTCTTTGGCTGGAGGGGGATTCCGGCAAGGAGGAGAAGGTAATCCGATATGTATATATGGATGAAGCTTCGCGTCTTTTCTCAGAGTGCTTTTGCCGGACGATTTCGGACTGGTGCCATGCCCACGGCGTGGAGTACATAGGCCATCATGTGGAGGACAACAATTCCCACAGCCGTCTCGGTCCAGGAGCAGGCCATTTCTTCCGGGCGCAGAAGGGGCAGGATATGGCAGGTGCGGATATCGTCATGCACCAGATTCATCCAGGCTATGCCGGCATCAGCCGACACTGGCACAGCGCTCATTCCCTGACGGACGGAGAATTTTTCCATTATGGGCTGATCAAACTGGCATCCTCCCTTGCCCATATAGATCCATCGAAAAAGGGGCGCGCCCTGTGCGAGAATTTCGGCGCTTACGGATGGATGGAGGGCGTACGGCTGATGAAATGGCTTGCAGATCACTGTCTGGTCCGGGGAATCAACCGCTTTACCCCTCACGCCTTCACGGACAGTCCCTTTCCGGAATGGGACAGCCCTCCCCATTTTTATGCCCAGGGGAACAATCCCCAGTACCGCTTTATGGGGCATCTGTTCCGCTATATGAACCGGATGTGCCATCTGCTGGACGGAGGAGAACACATCGCTTCCGTGCTGGTGCTTTACCAGGCGGATGCCGAGTGGTGGGGCGGGGCGATGCTCTCCCAGAGGCCCATGCGGCGGCTGATGCAGCGCCAGATTGACCTTGACGTTGTGCCCTGCGATGCTTTCCGCGATGAGAGCCATGCCCAGGACGGCTATATACGGTTCGGGCAGGAGCGCTATGGGGCTCTGGTGATTCCCGGCGCGGAGGCGCTGCCCGGATATTTCCTGATGAGGCTTGAGGAAATCGCCTGCGCCGGCGTGCCCATCTACTTTGTGGGAAAGAAACCATCCTGGACTACAGCGGGGGAAGCCGCCATGGAGCCGCCTGGAGAGACAGTCTCCCTGGATAGGCTGGCGGATCGGATTCTGGAGTCCGGCCTGGCGGATGTGAAGGTCACGCCGGTCTGTCCGAATCTGCGGGTATATCATTACTGTAAGGAAGAGGAACATTACTTTTTCCTCTTTAACGAGGAAAAGAGGAACAGGCTTGACTTTCGCATCAACCTGCCGGTAAAGGATTCTGTTTTCCGCTTTGATGTGATGAACGACCGCCTGTTCAGGCAAGACAGCAGCGAAGGGTGTGTCTCCCTATCCCTGGAGGCTGGGGAGTCGGTGCTTCTGATTACGGATTGTGGAACATCTTTCTCCTGTCCGGAAGAGCCGTTCCGGGATGGACGAAGGCAGAAGCTTTCTCTGGGGTGGCGGATTTCCCTGGCGGATGTCCGAACCTATCCGAACGCTGTGCTTTACCGGGAGGGCGCGCCGCTTTTGGATATCAACGGACCGGATGAACTGCCGTCCTTTTCAGGAACTATCCGTTATGAGGCGGATTTCCAGGCGGACGATGAGGACGGCGGCGAGAGCGGCTCCCGGACGGCAGACAGTATCCGGGCGCAGATTCACCTTTCGCAGGTATATGAAATCGCGGAGGTATGGCTGAACGGAGAGTATGCGGGCTACGCGCTGGGGGCGCCTTACCGTTTCAACGTAACAGGCCTGCTCCGTCCGGGAAGGAACCATCTGGTGATAGAGGTTACCAATACACTGGCGAAGCAGGTGGCCGACTACAGTTCAGCCATCGTCCCCCAGGAGCCGGGCGGCCTGCTGGCGGATCCGGAACTGATTTATTACAAAAGGGTGAGGGGCTGTGAAAGTCCCGAAATCTGCCCTGGGGAAACCGAGTAGTCAAAATGAGCCAGACGAAAAAGGAGGCCAATCGTGAAAACCTACCTAAAAGATTTTATGGAGAAATTTTCCTATCCGGAGGAAGCGAAGGATGCCCTGTTCCAGGCGTTTGATCGGATTGATGCCGATGCATCCTGCCGGGAGGCGTTTCAGGGGCTTTTGCAGAGCTACGAAGCGGATATCAGCCTTAAGATGAGGCCGCTTCTCAATCAGATGACTGAGATAGCCGCCAGAGCCGGCGTACAGGAATACACGGGCCATCTCTTGCTCTGTCTCTGTATGTCCAGGCATCTGCTGGCGTGCTACCGCAAGGCCGGCATAGACGAACAGATTTGGTTCACCAGCATGAGCGATTTGAAGTGGAAGCTGATGGAATGCCGGCTCGTTCGTGGGATATGGGGCACGTTCGTGGGAGAGTGGTTTGAAGGCTTCTTCCAGATGGATCGGTTCGGCTTCCTGAAGCTGCAGTTTGAACCCAGAGTGCTGGATTTTCGTTATGAGAAGGACGGCCTGGTGTTGGAGCCGGGCACTCCCATGGCCATTGTCCATATTCCCCGCACAGGAGGGAAGCTGGACAAAGAGAGCATGGAGCGCTCCTTCGACCTGGCGGCGGACTTCTTCATAGAACGGTATCGGTTCGATCCCATGGTCTTCGTATGCTCCTCCTGGCTCCTGTACCCCGACAATCTGGAGGTGCTTTCGCCGGAGTCGAACCTGTACGCTTTTATCACCACTTTTGATTTGGTGAAGTCCTGGGAGTCGGAGAATTATTACGATGCCTGGAGACTGTTCGACAAGGAGTATACAGGCGATGTGGATCAGCTGCCGCAGGATACTTCGATGCGGCGCGCCTATGCGGACTGGATTCGCAGGGGCAAGAAGTTCGGAGGTGCGACGGGGGTATATATTTATCATAAGAGATGACGGTAGTGCAGGGGAATTCTCTGTCCAGACTAAAGTGCTGGGCGGGGCAGATGCGGAACTAAAAATCAGGAGGTAAGGAGGAAAACATCATGAGTGAAAAACTCAAAATCGGCATCATTGGATGCGGCGGCATCGCGGAAGGAAAACACTTCCCGGCGCTTTCTCATCAGAGTAGCCGGGCAGAGATGGTGGCGTTCTGCGACCTGATTCCGGAACGTGCCGAGAAGGCCGCCAAGCAGTATGGGACACCGGATGCCCGGGTGTACACTGATTACAGGGAGCTGCTGGCGGAGAAGGAGATTGAGGTCGTCCATGTGCTGACGCCCAATGTCTCCCACTGTGAGCTGACAGTGGCCGCCCTGGAGGCCGGTAAGCATGTCATGTGCGAGAAGCCCATGGCTGCCACCACATCGGACGCGCAGAAGATGCTGGATGCGCAGAAGAAGAGCGGGAAGCTCCTGACCATCGGCTACCAGAACCGTTACCGCCAGGACAGCCAGGTGCTCAAGAAGATGTGCGAAGCCGGTCAGCTGGGTGAGATTTATTATGCCAGGGCACAGGCCATCCGCCGCCGCGGCGTCCCTACATGGGGGGTGTTCCCGAATAAGGCGCTGCAGGGCGGGGGGCCGCTGATCGACATTGGTACCCATACTCTGGATCTGACGCTCTGGATGATGGACAACTATGAGCCCTATAGTGTGATGGGCGCCAGTTTTGAGAAGTTGGGCCGTCTGTTAAAGCCCGGCGAGCAGGGCAATGGATTTACGCCCTGGGACAATGAGGACTACCAGGTGGAGGATTCTGCGTTCGGCTTTGTCACGATGAAGAATGGAGCGGTAATCGTGGTAGAGACGGCCTGGGCGCTGAACATCCTGGATGTAGGCGAGGCGAAGACGACGCTGTGCGGGACCAAGGCCGGCGCGGATATGAACGATGGGCTGCGCATCAATCATATCGTCTTTGACAAGCAGACGGTCACAAGGCCGGAGACGACGACACCGTCCGGCGTGGCTTTCTTCGAGGGTGCAGCGGTGATGAACGAGTCGGATTTCGAGTGCACTGTCTGGCTGGACGCCGTGCAAGGCAAGGGCGAACTGCTGGTGAAGCCTGAACAGGCTTTTGTGGTCACGAGAATCCTGGATGCAATCTATGAATCCGCCCGCACTGGAAAACCTGTATATCTTGACGAATGAGGAGGAAGATGAATGAAAAAATCAACCAAGAAGTTTTATGCAATTCTGCTTACGCTGGCAATGGTGGGAAGTCTGGCTGCATGCGGCAGCGTAAAGCCTTTTTATGCGACGACCCTGCCGCAGATCAACATGGGGAGTGGCGGATTTATGCCGACTCCTGCGCCTGAGGAGACTCCCGCGCCAACGGAATCTCCTGATCCAACGGAATCTCCTGACCCAACGGAATCTCCTGACCCAACGGAATCTCCTGACCCTACAGAGTCTCCGGAACCTACAGAGTCTCCCGATCCAGGAGAGGAAGACAAGGCATCTTTGTATGTGGCTGTGAACGGCAGCGATTCCAATGATGGCACCAAGGACAGGCCCTTTGCCTCTATTCCCAGAGCCATCGAAGCGGCGAGGGGCATGGACGAAACGGTGGTCATTAATTTACGGGGGGGCAGTTATAAGGCTACAGGAACAATTGAGCTGACAGAAGCGGACAGCAATCTGGTCATCCGCTCGTATCCGGGAGAGACAGCGGAAATCACCGGCGGAACCAAGATTCCCTTTACCGCATTTTCACAGGTGATAGACGGCGACCTTCTGGAGCGGATTGATACTGTGCCACGGAAAGAGAATTGGCAGGGAATCATGAAACCGCAGGGGATGGACGGCTACGGCCTGCACATCAATGTGCTGCAGGCAGACCTGAAGGCGCTGGGGATTACCGATTACGGTATGCCCATGGACGTTTCCCTGATGTGGGAGGACAGCATGATGAATCTGGCCTGTTATCCCAACGATGGGTACCTGCCGGTTGCGGATGTAATTCAAAAGGGGTCCTCCAAGAAGCCGACTATTTTTACGGTTAACGGGCTGGATGAGCGTAATAAGAGATGGACGCAGGCGAAGGATGTCTGGGTCAGCGGATTTACAAACAGTTCTTATAGAACCAATACTTTTGCGGTTACGCTTGATGAAGATGGCAAGATTACTGTCCCTGGCGGTAATGAAGTGAAAAAGAGCGATGAATATCCGGGCATCAAGTTTATAAATCTGATTGAGGAGCTGGATGCTGAAGGAGAATGGTATCTGGATCGTGAAACAGGATACCTCTATATAGTCGCACCTAAGGACTTCGGCACAGGGGACGAGCTTGTATTCAGCAATTACGGCGCGGACTTCATGCACATTAACGGTGCGAAGAACGTTGTTGTGCAGGGGATTCGTTTCGCCAATACCATGGCTAAGGCAGTTACTGTGAATGGCAGCGACAATGTGGTCATCGATGGCTGCGAGTTTACTGATATCGGCACACAGGCGGTGGGCATCTCTGGTTCCACGAATTGCGGCATCCAGAATTCCTCCATTCATGATATCGCAAGCCAGGCCATTGGCATCGTCTCGTGCGGCGATCGGACAACCTTGACACCGAGCAACTGTTTTGTGACGAACAACCTGATTGAGCTGGCCTGCCAGAAGGATGTAAGCAAATTCTGCGTGGATATCAATGGTTGTGTAGGCGTCACTGTGAGCCACAATGAGATTCATGACGTACCTGTCTGGGGAATCGTATACAACGAGTCCAATGATGTTCTCGTTGAGTACAATAATCTCTATAAAATCTGCCATAGCGGCGGCGATTGCGGTGCAATCTACTGCGGACGGAACTGGACGACGAGAGGGAATGTGGTTCGCTACAATTATATCCATGACTGCATCGGCACCGAGATGATGGGGGTCTATCTGGATGACCAGCACTCCTCCACAGAGGTTTACGGCAATGTCTTCCAAAAGATTCAGTATGCCTGCAGAATCGGCGGCGGCCGCGACAATAAATTTGTGAACAACCTTGTTGTGGATTGCATGTTTGCGCTTCTGACCGATAATAGAGGAGTTGACAATACTGAATGGTGTGGAGAGGGAGGCTATCTCTGGAATATGCTGATGCAAGTGCCCTATACAGAGGGCATCTGGGCAGAAAAGTATCCAGAGCTGGTCAATATCCTGAATGATGACCGGGAGCTGCCTAAGGGGAACATAATCAAAAATAACGTGCAGTACCTGTCGGGCGGAAGGATCCAGGAATATGGTGGATTATTGTCGAATGGGGCCGGGATGAATGAAGATGTCATCAAGTACGGAACCTTCGAGAACAATATTACCCTTGATGGAACCGGCTCTTTTGCCAACTATGCGCTGAACGACTTCACGGTGCTTGAGGGCAGCGAGCTCAAGACGAAGCTTCCGGAATTCGAAATCATTCCTTTCAAGGAAATTGGACGATATGGATATACCCTGGAAGACAATAGCAGCAAGACCAGCGAGGAGGGCGGGGTCAAGCAAGTCCTCAAAGGTATCATGATGCCTTTGAACTGAGAGGGCTTTGACAGTTCCTGTCCGCTGTGGACACACATGATTAGGGGAGACAGCAGAGCGCAGAGAGTATGCCGGAAAGGGCACGCTCTCTGCGTTCCCTAAAAAGACAAGGTGACCATTGGGCGAATCGATAATAGGGAGAGATTGTGCAATGAAAAAAATAAAAGTAATCTTAATTGGAGCGGGAAACCGGGGAAAGGGTTATACAAAGACCATGCTGAACATGCCGGACAAATACGAAGTGGTGGCGGTGGCCGAGCCCAACGAGAGTTTCCGCGAATTTATCCGGGAACGGCATGCCATTCCGCCTGAAATGTGCTTCGAGAGCTGGGAGCCGCTTCTACAGCTTGGAAAGATTGCGGATCTGGCAATGATTACCACTATGGATCGGGATCATTACGCGCCCACGATGGCGGCCATCGCGCAGAAGTACGACATCCTGCTGGAGAAGCCAGTATCATCGGTTCCGGAGGAATGCCGCCGGATTGCGCTGGCGGCCCAAGAGAATGGAGTTCGCATCGTGGTGTGCCATGTGCTTCGCTTCACGCGGCTGTTCCAGTGCCTGAAGCAGCTGGTGGACAGCGGCAGGGTGGGGCGGATTATCTCCGTCAATCATGAGGAATGCGTGGGCAACGTCCACCAGAGCCACAGCTTTGTGCGGGGGAACTGGGGCAACAGCACCCGCAGCTCCTGTATGCTGTTGCAGAAATCCTGTCATGACACGGACATCCTGCGCTGGCTTATCGGAAAACCGTGTATTAAAGTACAGTCTTTCGGCGACCTTACTTACTTCAAGGAGGAGAACGCGCCTGCAGGTGCTCCCGAATACTGTATCGACGGCTGCCCGGAGGGGGATCATTGTCCTTATAACGCAGTGAAGCTCTACCTGGAGGACAAGGGGAGCGACTGGCGGGTTACAGCTACCCGTGTGGAAAATCCTTCCGACGAGCTGGTGGCGCAGGCGCTGCATACCAACCAGTTCGGGAAATGCATCTTCCACTGCGACAACGACGTGGTGGACCACCAGACCGTCAATATGCTCTTCGAGGGGAATGTGACAGCCACCTTTACCATGAGCGCCTTCACCAAAGGCGGCCGCGCGACCCACATCATGGGGACGAAAGGCGAGATTCATGCGGACGAGAACAATAAGCTGGTGGAATTCTTTGACCTTGAGACCAGGAAGACCGAGTTCATCGACCCCAACGCGGAGGGCGAGTTAAGCGGTGGCCACAACGGCGGGGACGAGGGGATCATTGAGACGCTGTACGATTATCTCTGCGGAACCTATACCGGCTCGGCCATTTCCACCATTGAGGAATCCTGCGAGGGCCATCTGATTGTGTTCGCTGCGGAGGAATCCAGGAAAAACGGCAATGTGGTGGATTTCAGGGAATACGTGAAAAGCCTGGAGTAAGAGGATATGCAGTGCGGAGAAGGCCTTAAGCCTGTTGCTGGACTATCTGGCGGAAAACGGGCGGGAAATACAGTATTGCCATAGAGCTTGGATATGATTATGGGGAGGCGACGGCATTTGGGCTGACCTTGACAGGAGAGCCGATTGCCTGGTAGGCTGTATTTTATTGAGGATGATACGTAGATGGGGGTCAAAGGGCTTCGGTGCAATGCATCAGGAGCCCTTTTTGCGGCCGCCCAACTTAATAAGGAGGTAGTCTATGAACCTGAAAGAGCTGGAGAAGCAGTTTGCATGCCCGGATGGGGAGCGGCGTGCCATGCCGTTCTGGGCCTGGAACGGAGAGCTGGAGGAGGCGGAGCTGCTCCGCCAGATTGATGTCATGAAGGAGATGGGGTTCGGAGGGTTCTACATGCACTCCAGGACTGGTCTCGGGACGGAATATCTGGGAGAGGAATGGTTCCGGCTGATTGACAAATGTGCGGAATACGGCACGGCAATCGGCATGGAGCCCTGGCTGTACGATGAAGACCGCTGGCCCTCCGGTTCCGCGGGCGGTCTCGTGACCAAAGAGGAAGCCTACCGTTCCCTGTACCTGGTCATGGAAAAGCAGACACCGGAAGACAGGGCAAAGCAGATACAGGAGGGCACGGAGAAGCGGGCCCCGGAAGAGGGAGAAAAGCAGACGCCGGAAGACAGGGCAAAGCAGATACAGGAGGGCACGGAGAAGCGGGCCCCGGAAGAGGGAGAAAAGCAGACGCCGGAAGACAGGAAGAAGCAGGCATCAGAGGGGGAGGCTCCACAGAGGGATGGACGGGAGGAAGAGCCGATTCTGGTGTACGCCTGCCGCCTGGACGGAACTTCCTACACCCAGGGAAGGCCGCTTGCGCCCGGCGAGATGCCGGCCCCGGAGGAGACGGTGCTGTTCTTCTACGCCCGTCACCCGGAGGGCAACGACAATTATAACGGCTATACCTACCTGGACACCATGAACAGGGAAGCCGTACAGGCCTATATCCGTTCCACCCATGAAGCCTACAAGGATGCGTGCGGCAGCCGGTTCGGAAAGTCCATCAAAGGCATTTTTACGGATGAACCTCACAGGGGCGGTCTGCTCACCCATTTTTCGGAGGGAGAAGAATGGGCAGTGCCCTATACGCCGATGCTGTTGGAGCAGTTTGAAGAAAGGTTCGGCTATGACCTGCGGGAGCGGCTTCCGGAGCTGTTCCTGAGAAAGGACGGCCAGGAGCTGTCCAAGACAACCTGGGACTACATAGAACTGTGCCAGGAACTGTTCCTGGAGAATTTCGCGAAACCTATTTACCAGTGGTGCGAGGAAAACGGGCTGGAATTTACCGGCCATGTACTACATGAAGACAACCTTGTAGCCCAGACGGTCATGCAGGGGGCCCTGATGCGGTTCTATGAATACATGCACCGTCCCGGCGTGGATGTGCTGGGAATGAACAACCAGGCATTCTGGATTGCGAAGCAGATTCAGTCCGTGGCCAGGCAGCAGCAGAAAAAGTGGGTGCTGTCCGAGCTGAACGGCTGCACAGGCTGGCAGACTTCACTGGACACCTATAAAAACATCGGAGACTGGCAGCGGCTGTTCGGGATCAATTTCCGCTGTCCCCATTTGTCCTGGTATACCATGAAAGGCGAGGCGAAGCGCGACTACCCGGCCAGCATTCTGCACCAGTCCACCTGGTTCCGGGAGTATGAGACGCTGGAGACCTATTATGCGCGGCTCGGGGTGCTGCTGGACGGCGGTGAGCCGGAGTGCGGGCTGTTGGTAGTGAGCCCTATTGAAAGCGTGTGGGCCAGGGCCTATTCCGGCGCGTTCAAAGGCCTTTCCGCAAGGGATGCCGAGATACAGCGGCTGGAGAGGCAATATGCGGCGGTGTTCCACAGCCTTGCCGACAGGCGGATTGATTTTGACTACGGGGACGAGGATCATATCGCGCGGTTTGGCGCGGTAGAGGAGGGGCAGTTCAAGCTGGGGGCATGCCGGTATCGGAAGATTCTGGTGGCGGGCTGCGACACCATCCGGAGCACCACGCTGGATTTGCTGAATCAATTCCTGGCTCAGGGAGGGACGGTTATCGTTGCGGGAGAGATCCCGAAATATGTGGACGCGGTTCCATCGGATGCCGCCGGGAAAATGGCGGAAAAGGCGGTGCGCATTCCCTTTGATGCGGAGGAAATCGCCGGAAGCTGCGGAAGCGGTAGGGAGATACGGGTGTCCGGCCAGGGTGATGGGGAGATTTTCGCCCAGGTAGTACAAAAGGACGGTCTGCGGATCGTGGCCCTTCTGAACAGGAACCGGGAGCAGGCCAGAGAGAGGCTTGCCATTGGACTGGGCGCCGGAAAAAGGGTGGAGCGGTGGGATGCCCGGACGGGCAGACGGTTTTTGGAAAAAGCGGAGCTTGCGGACGGCGGCTGGATGGTAGAGACGGATTTTGGTCCCGGTGAATTCCGGATTTATGTGATTCCCCAGGAGGATTCCATTGGGACGGAACATTCCGGGCTTCCGCGGGTGTGCGGAAAGGGAAAACGCATTCCGGTTCCGGAGCGGCGGGAATGGGCCTACAGGCTGGACGAGCCGAACATATTTGTGTTGGACATGGTGACTGTCACATTGCCGGACGGCAGGCAGCTGGAGAGACAGGAGGTCTTGAAAGCGGACCGCAGCCTGCGGGAGACATACGGCTATCCCCCTCGGGGAGGCGACATGCTGCAGCCTTGGTACGCCATAAAATACAGGGAAGGCGCACAGGAACCTCTCTGCAAAGCAAAGCTGCGGTACGAGTTTGAGGTTCAGAGCCTTCCGGAGCGGGATATCCTGCTTGTGACAGAGGATTTGGAGAATATCAGCCGGATAAGCGTGAACGGGACTGAGATCGCGCGGGCTCCCCTGGGCACATGGGTGGATATCTGCTTCCAGAAGCTTTCCGTGAGCCGTGGGCTTTTGAAAAAAGGGACCAACGAGATAGTGATGGAAATGGACTATATTCCCATAAACGGTCTCGAAGCCATATATCTGCTTGGAGAGTTCGGCGTGTGGAGATCCCGGGAAGGGGTGCCGGAAATGGGGGTGCTTCCGGAAAAGCTGCTGTTAGAAGACATTGCGGAGCAAGGGCTGCTGTTCTATTCGGGCAAGATTGTGTACCACATGGAAATGCCGGAAACGGTGAAAGGAAAGTCGGTCATATTGAAGGCCGCGCAGTTCGGCGGCTCCTGTATCCGCGTGAAAGGCGGCGGCAGGGAAGCCCTTCTCCCCTGGCAGCCCTATGAGGAGGACATCACGGAGCTGGCGGAAGCGGCGGAGGCGCTGGAGGTGGAAGTCATCCTGACGAGAAGGAATACCTTCGGCCCCCTGCACCAGCTTCCAGCCCTGGTAGACGGCTACGGGCCAGGCAATTTCCTGTCAAAGGGAGACCGCTGGAGTGACGGATATGTGACCTTGCCCCAGGGACTGCTGGGACAGCCGGAATTCTATGAGAGAAAAGGAGAGATGGAATAAAGAAGACAGGAAAACCGGCACGCTGCATATGGTTATCAATACTACGAATGCGGGACACAAAAACCATAAAATGTGATAAACGATGCGAAACATGTTGCTATTTCATACCAAAAGTGGTATCCTATACAATATATACTGTATGTCGATGAAATTTGCGGTAAGCTGTAACAAAGCTACCGGAAAAACTGATGCAGCTTGTTCCGAAGAAAGCCTTGAAATTCAAGGGAAATCGCTGCAAGCTTGAATCAGTTGTCTGTAGGCAGCTCCTTAAGGCCGCCAGCCTATGCTCGTCTGGAGCAGAGCGGCGAATTCTGGCGGTCTTGAGCATAAGGAATTGTCTACAAATAACTGCTGCAAGTTTATGGCAATTTTTATTGTATTTCCGGGCTTTTGCCTGAAGCAATTGCAGCAGTTATTTTCCGACAATTCCTAAAGATACTTGTACGAAAGGCAATGAGTTTATGAGCGAAGCGTATCATATCATCAGCGATGGTTCCTGTGACCTGCCGGTAGAGCTGGCAGCCGAGAAGAATATCACAGTGGTTCCTTTTTATGTGTCCTTTGACGATGAGCATTATCTGAAAGAGAATGTGGAGATTGGCATCAGGGACTTTTACCAGCAGATGGTGGACAGAAAGGGCGTGTATCCCAAGTCCTCCATGCCCTCCACACAGGATTACGTAGATGTCTTTCTGCCCTGGGCCCAGAAGGGCATCCCTGTCATCTGCATCTGCATCACCACCAAATTCAGCGGCTCCATGCAGTCCGCCCTGAACGCCAGGGAGATTGTGCACGAGACTTTGCCGGATGCCAGGATTACAGTCATAGACGCCACGGTGAACACAGTGCTGCAGGGCCTGTATGTGCTGGAAGCGGCGGCCCTTCGGGACAGCGGCATGGAGTACGAGGCCTGCGTGGCGCGGCTGGAGGAAATCAAGAGCACCGGGCGGATATTCTTCACCGTGGGGGATATGGAATACCTGAAGCACGGGGGGCGCATCGGGAAGGTGTCGGCAGTGGCGGGCAGCATACTGGGCATCCGGCCTGTCATCACGCTGAGGGAGGGAGAGATTTTCCCTTCGGGCATCGACAGGGGAAGGAAGCGCACCACGGACAAGGCCATAAGCCTGCTGCTGGACTATCTGGCGGAAAACGGGCGGGAAATTAAGAGATACAGCATTTCCATAGGATTCGGATATGACTATGAGGAAGCGGTGGCATTTAAAAAGCATACGCTGGAAGTCCTGCGGGAGGAAGGGTATGACGTCGATGCGGCATCGATTCCTATTTACCAGATAGGCGCTACAATCAGCGTGCACACGGGGCCTTATCCACTGGGCTTTGGCATCATTGAGAAGGGCATTCAGGACGGCCGTTGACAGGGCAAATGCGCTGTCCGGATGCGGCTATTTTGGCAAAAAGCTTATAGTCAGCGCGAAAGAATCACTTTGCAGAGTCAGGGTATTTTATGGAGTGCCACATGGGAATAGACTGTTCATAGAGCTTCGGTGCAGCGCATCAGAAGCTCTTTTATATTGGCGAAGCAGTAATCCGCCGGATAGGGGGTGTCGGCCATGTCTTCCGGTTTCGCTTCCCCTGTGAAGACCACACATGTGTCGACTTCCCCGTTGATGCCGCAGGCAATGTCGGTGTAGAGCCGGTCGCCTACCACCAGGGTCTCCTCCCTGGAAAAACCGGACAGGGACAGGCACAGGTCTACCACCTGGCGGCTGGGTTTGCCCAGGTAGACAGGCTTCTTGCCGGTGGAGTCCGTCAGCATGTTGCAGATAGCGCCGCAGTCGGGGACGAAGCCGAAATCGATAGGGCAGCACAGATCGGGGTTGGTGCCGTAGAAGGGCACATCCGTGGTGGAAAGGACTTTACAGGCCTGTACCAGCTTGCCGTAAGTCAGCTCGCTGTCGTAGGCAGCCACCACGCAGCTGATGCCCTCCTGTGCCGTCTCTACGATGTGCAGCCCGTTCTTTCGAAGCTCCGTGATAAAGGAGGCGGTGCCCAGGACGAAGACGTTCCTGTCTGCATAATGCTCCTGTAGGAAACGCAGGGTCATATAGCCGGAAGTGATGAACTGGTCTTCGGTGGTCTCCAGGTGGAAAGAGCTGCGGAATTTCTCCACATAATCTCTGCCGCTTTTGGTGGAATTGTTGGTGATGTAGTAAGCCTTGCCGCCGATGGAGCGGATGTGATCCAGCAGTTCGGCGCTGCCCTCGTACAGGGTGTCGCCCACTGCCAGGGTGCCGTCTATGTCGAAGAGGAATAGCTTTTTCTGTTTCAGGTTGTCGCGTGCATGTGAATCCATGGCTGCCTCCGTGTGGGTTCGTTGTCCGGGGATGACAGAGCCTGTCAAATCCCGCAGACCAGTATAGCACAGATGGGGGATTGGTGCAAATGGTTCCGGGATTCTGACAGGTGTTGTCCCCGGTTTGGCCCGGCTGGTCTTCCAGACAGACAAATGCGCCGCCTTTGCGCTGTGGACAGCCCAAAGGAAATCAGGCTGGCAACGGGGACGCTGATGGATATGATGCTTCCCGTCCGATCTTTGTTTTATGAAAAAGCTTGCATAATGTGTATTTTAATATTATGATGAAAAGGATTCAAACATAAACAGATTGTAGAGAACACACCCTTCGTTTTCGCGTCCTTTTCTGCGTCAGACCTTATCATACGTGTCTATTTTGACGACATAGAAGTTGAGGATTGCGTGCTGTACTATGCAACGGATATGGAAAATGTAAAGCTGAGTGTATGGCGAGCGCACCGGAATATGAGAAAGTGAAACGATGTTCATCCTTTTCGGAGCGCAAGTAGTTATGGAAGCGAAGAGTGGACTGCTTAGCGAAAAGAAATTATCATAAAAATGATAATCATAAAAAAGAAATGAAAATGCAAGGAGGACAAGACAATGCGTATCAAAGAAAAATTATCTGTAGGAATCCTGTTGACAGGAATGCTTTTTCTGACCAGCTGTTCCATTGGGAAGAAGACGATTCTGACTTATGACGGAACCCTTGAGCTGGAACTGGGGAAAACCAAAATAGCCCAAGTCGCAGAAGCGGGATTTACAGATAAATATTCCTACGATGCAAAAGCCCAGATTGACAGCAGCTCATGGGAAAATTTCTATGCCATGAAGGGCGACGTCACCTACGGGACCATGTATGCCGCCAACAGGAGCTCGCGGAACGTGAGTTTCGAGGAGGGAGAGGTGTTCCGGGTGGTAATCGACTATGATGACCCGGACTATGCCACCGGGGAAATCCTGATCAACGGCGTGAATTACGAAGGATACACCAGAGACCAGATCAAGGAAGCCATGAGCGGGGCGAAGATGACCCTGGATTCCGATACCTATCTGAGCTTCGAGGACGGGAAATTCGAATACACCTTTCGGTTCGAAGAAGGTTCGGAAACCGTCAGCGGCATCAGCATCGATGACGGAACGGACTGGGAGCTGGTCATAAATTAACTCACGACCGAAAAACATTTGCCAGATAAAACTGTATAACGAGTGAGCGCATCGGTGGTGTAAAACAGTAAATGGAAAATGAATGCGCTCACGAGTATAAGGAAGTGTCTACAAATAACCGCTACAAGTTTGCAGCAATTTTTGTTGTATTTCCGGGCTTTTTCCTAAACAAATTGTAGCGGTTATTTTCCGACAATTCCTAAGTCCAGGCCCATGTCCGGGTGCTGGGCGGAGCAGACGCGGAACTATAATTAAGAAAAGTCTCCGCCAAAACATAGAAGCGGAACAGAAACGAGGAAACATATGAAACTGATATCATGGAACGTAAACGGACTGCGGGCCTGCATGCAGAAGGGCTTCCTGGATTATTTCCAGGAGGCGGAAGCCGATATTTTCTGTCTCCAGGAGACAAAGCTGCAGGCCGGCCAGATAGAGCTGGACCTCCCCGGTTACCACCAATATTGGAACTACGCGGAGAAGAAAGGCTATTCCGGAACGGCCCTCTTTACCAGGACAGAGCCCCTGAACGTGACATACGGCATCGGCGTGGAAGAGCATGACCACGAGGGGCGCGTCATTACGGCGGAATATGAGGATTATTACGTCTCTACGGTCTACGTGCCCAATTCCCAGCGGGAACTGACCAGGCTGGGATACCGCATGGAGTGGGAGGAGGCCTTCCTTGGCTATATCAAGAACCTGGAAAAGACCAAACCTGTCATCTACTGCGGCGACCTGAACGTGGCCCATCAGGAGATTGACCTGAAGAACCCCAAGACCAACCGCCGCAACGCGGGCTTCACCGACGAAGAGCGGAATTGCTTCACCAAAGTCCTGGAAAGCGGCTTCCTGGACACTTTCCGCCACCTCTATCCGGAGGCCAGGGACGCATACTCCTGGTGGTCCTACATGGGACAGGCCAGGGCCAGGAACGTAGGCTGGCGCATCGACTACTTTGTGGCATCGGAATCGCTGAAAGAAAAGCTCGCGGACGCGAAGATCCACTCCCAGATTATGGGTTCCGACCACTGCCCAGTGGAGCTGGATCTGAAAGAAGCTTCTTCTCAGGATTCATAGAGGATGGGGATGGAATATTTTATAAGCGAAGGGGAACGCAGGGCATCTGAGAGAAAAATGCTGAAAACAGAAATAAAGAAAACGCAAAACCGTCTCCCAAGAGAATTCTTCACCAGGGACGGCATCACAGTGGCAAAAGAGCTGCTGGGCAAAATACTGGTGCATGACACGGCTATAGGGACGATCAGGGCCGTCATCACGGAAGTGGAAAGCTACATGGGCGAGTGGGACAAAGGCTCCCACACCTACGGCGGCAAAAGGACAGAGCGGACCGAGCCTATGTACCACATAGGCGGCGCCTCCTACGTATACCTCATCTACGGCATGTACAGCTGCATGAACATCGCCGCCATGACCGAGGGGATTCCCCAGGCCGTCCTGATCCGCAGCGTAGAGCCTGCAGACCAGGAATCCAGGGAGAAAATGCTTGCCCTGCGCCTGAACGAACTGAACAAAAAGCAGCTGAAAAAAGGGAAACCGCCCTACACCCCCGATACTGCCCCGGCATCCTTAAGAAACCACCTGGCTGACGGCCCCGGCAAAATGTGCATCGCCATGGGCATCTCCAGAGCCGACAACGACATCGACATGGTGGTCAGCGCCAGCTTCTGTGTCACAGAGGGCATCGTGGTAAAACCGCAGCAGATTCATGCTGCCAAAAGAATCGGCATAGACTACGCGGAAGAAGCTGCCGATTACCTGTGGAGGTTTTATATTTGAGACATAAACCATTTCCCTGGCCTGTTTGAACCAAAAAGAGGGTACATTCCCTGCGGCTCTGCGGTGGGGAATGTACCCTCCAGGGGAACGCACCCTCCAAATGAAAGAAAGGATCCCGTCACATGAGCCTACAATTCTACTTCGGCCCCTCCGGGGCCGGCAAAAGCCGCACCCTGTATCAGGAAATCGTCCAGCGGGCCAGCCGGTCCCCCAAGCAGAACTTCCTGATCATCGTCCCCGACCAGTTCACCATGCAGACCCAGAAAGACCTGGTGCTCCTGGCTCCCCAGGGCGGCATCCTGAACATTGACGTCCTAAGCTTCGGACGCCTGGGCCACCGCATCCTGGAGGAAGTAGGCGGCCAGGAAATCCCCGTGCTGGACGACACCGGCAAAAGCCTGGTGCTCCAGAAGGTGGCCGCGAACCTGAAAGGAGACCTGCCCACCCTGGGCGGCTTCCTCCACAGACAGGGCTACATCCACGAGGTGAAAAGCGCCATCTCCGAATTCATGCAGTACGGCATCGGCGCGGAGGAGGTGGAGCAGCTCATCGACTTCGCCGGGAAGCGGGGAGCCCTGGTACAGAAACTGAAAGACCTGCAGACCCTGTACAAAGGCTTCCTGGAATACATCCACGGCAACTTCATCACCACGGAGGAGACCCTGGACGTGCTCTGCCGTTCCCTGTCCAAGTCCAGGCTTCTGCCGGGAAGCGTGGTGGTCTTTGACGGCTTCACAGGCTTTACGCCCATCCAGGTGAAAGTGATTTCCGGGCTCATGGCTCTCTGCGGCGAAGTCATCGTCACCCTGACCCTGGGGGAGGAGGAGAACCCATACATACAGAACGGCGAGCAGAACCTGTTCCACCTGAGCAAAAAGACCGTGGCTGACCTGTGCAGACAGGCGGAAGCCCTATCCGTGGAGCGCAGACAGGACAGATTCATCCTGCCGGTTCATTCCGCGGCAGGACAGGAAGGTACCGAGCAGCTTTCCGGTATCCAATATAATGCCCTCCACCGCTTTTGCGGCGCCCGGGCCCTGCGCCACCTGGAGAGATACTTGCTCCGCTACGGCGTCCACCCCTACGAAGGAGAGCAGCAGGAAATCAAGCTGTTCGAGACCACCAATCCCAAGGAGGAGGTGCGCCAGACCGGCCTGGAAATCTGTCGGCTCATCCGGGAGGAAGGACTTGCCTTCCGGGATATAGCGGTCATCCTGGGAGACCTGGCGGGTTACGCCCCCTACGTGGAGACAGAGTTCGCCCAGATGGAGATTCCCTGTTACATCGACCGCACCAGGGGAATCACCCTGAATCCCATGATTGAGTACATCAAAAGCGCCCTGGAACTGTACGAAAAGGATTTCTCCTACGAAGCGGTGTTCCATTACCTGAGGAGCGGCCTGGCAGACTTCGATTGGGAAGAGGTAGACCGGCTGGAAAATTACTGTCTGCAGACCGGCATCAAAGGCTACCGCAACTACAGCCGTCTCTTCACCCGCAAGACCCCAGAGATGAAGGGCGCACCCGGGATGGAGAGCACGCCCGGTATGAAGGGCGAGGAAGAACTTGCGCAGCTGAATGCTCTCCGGGAGCGGATGATGGAGCAGATTGGGATGCTGCACCTGAAAGGCAAAGAACCCGTAAAGACCTACGTGAACTGCCTGTACGACTTCCTGGTGCAGAACCGGGTGCAGCAGAAGCTTTCGGCATTCCAGAGCCGTTTCGAGGAAGCGGGGGAGCTGGTGCGGGCCAAAGAATATGCCCAGATCTACCGCCTGGTGATGGAACTTTTAGACCAGATCTACGCCCTGTTAGGCGAGGAGGAGATTCCCATAAGGGAGTTTTCTGAAATCCTGGAGGCGGGCTTCGGCGAGATACAGGTGGGCACCATCCCCCAGAACGTGGACAGAGTGCTGGTGGGGGACATGGAGCGTACCAGGCTGCAGCAGGTGAAGGTGCTCTTCTTCCTGGGGGTCAACGACGGCAATATCCCCAAAGGGGCATCCAAGGGCGGCATCATATCGGACATGGACAGGGAATTCCTGCGGGAGTCCAGACTGGAACTGGCCCCCAGCCCCAGGCAGCAGATGTACATCCAGAGATTCTATCTCTACCTGAACCTGACCAAGCCCTCCGGGAGGCTCTACCTGTCCTATTCCAAGGTGAACAGCGCCGGAAAGTCCCTCCGGCCCGCCTACCTGGTGGACACGGTGCGGAGACTGTTCCCCGGATTGGCCGTGCAGTATCCCCAGACCAAGGCGCCCCTGGAACAGATCGTCACCGGTCAGGAGGGAGCCGGATATCTGGCGGAGGGCCTGCGGGAGTATGTGGAAGGCATGCTGCCCCCCGAGAGAGAACAGGATTTCTTCACCATCTACCAGGTCTACGGGGCGGAGGGGCTTCGGGAGAAGCGGGATTTCCTCACGGAAGCTGCCTTTCGCCGGTACCAGGACAGGGGGCTGTCCGCGGCGGTGGCCAGGGCCCTGTACGGCCTGGAGCTGGAAAACAGCGTCACCCGGCTGGAGACCTACGCGGCATGCGCCTACAGGCATTTTCTGCAGTATGGGCTGACGCTGCAGGAGCGGAAGGAATTCTCCTTCGAATATGTGGACATGGGAAACGTGTACCACGCGGTGCTGGAACAGTTCGCGGAGAAGCTGAAGGAAAAGGGCTATACCTGGTTCGATTTCCCGGAGGACTTCGCGGGTGAATGTGTGAAGGAAGCGCTGGAGCGCTGCGCGGCAGACTACGGCAGCACCGTCCTGTACAGCAGCGCCAGGAACGAATACGCCGTCACCAGGATGGGGCGCATCCTGACCCGCACGGTATTGACCTTGCAGAAACAGCTGCAGAAGGGGAGCTTCGTGCCGGAGTCCTTCGAGCTTTCCTTCCATTATGCCGACAACCTGGAGAGCGTCAACGTAGCCCTGTCAGAGCGGGAGAAAATGCGTCTCCGGGGCCGGATCGACAGAATCGATGTGGCAGAGGATGAGAAGAATGTCTATGTCAAAGTCATCGACTACAAGTCCGGCCACAAAAAATTCGACCTGGCGGCCCTGTACTACGGGCTGCAGCTGCAGCTGGTGGTATACATGAACGCCGCTGCGGAAGTGGAGACCAAAAGGCACCGGGGAAAGGAAATCGTGCCCGCGGCTCTGCTCTATTACCGGATTGATGACCCCTCCGTGGAGACCGCCGTGGAACTGACCCCGGAGGAAATCAATGAGGAGATCGGAAAGAAGCTGCGCATGAACGGCGTGGTGAACAGCGCGCCCGGCATCGTGGAACTGCTGGACAAGGATATGGGCGACAAATCGGACGTGATTCCCGTGGAGCGTAAAAAGGACGGCAGCTTCTCCGCCCGTTCCTCGGTGCTGGACGGGGAGGAGCTGAAGACAGTATCCGACTACGTGAGCCGCAAAATCGCGGAGATCGGCAGAGAGATTCTGGATGGGACGATTTCCTTGAACCCTTATGAGAAGGGTCCAGAGGAAGCCTGTACTTACTGTGCCTATAAGAAAGTATGCGGCTTCGAGCCCGCCATGCCCGGATGCGCCAGACGCAAGCTGGAGGACATGGACAGAGAGGAAGCGCTCAGGCGGATGGCGGAGACATGAGCGCTATCGGGTGATGGTACAGGGCTGTGTTTCGCCGTTGTGGTTTTGGAGGATGTTTATGTATCGGCTCATTATAGCGGAGGATGAGAGATTCGTCCGCAAAGAACGGACAAAATCAATCTCAAAAAAGAGAAAAAGACTGAAGAAAGGGCAGAAACGACTTCTGCTTCTGGTGCTGCCCTTTGTGGCCTATTTCGTCATCTTTTCCTACATTCCCATTGCGGGCTGGGCGCTGGCTTTCATGAATTACAAGCCGGGCATCCCCCTGTCGGAGCCGCGGGCAGCGTTCGTGGGACTTTGGGAAAGGTAGGGGCAACTTTTGTCTTGACAAACTATGACAATATGGATATAATAAGAATGTTCAGCCATATGGAATCAGAAGCATGGCTGGGTAAAATGTGAAGGATAGGCAGGGAATAGAATGCTGTTTAATTCCATAAACTTTCTTGTTTTTTTCCCGGTTGTCGTATTCATTTTTTTTATGATTCCAAAGAAATGCAGATATCTTTGGCTGTTAGCTGCCAGTTATTATTTCTATATGTGCTGGAATGCGAAGTATGTGATTCTTATATTTTCTTCTACTCTAGTGACTTGGATTGCCGGGTGGCTTGTCTCTGTGTGCAAGACCCATCGGAAATGGATGCTGGGCGGAAGCCTGCTCTTCAATCTGGGGCTGCTCTTTTTTTTCAAATATTTCGATTTCTTCTGGGAAGCCTGGGGCAAGGTCTTTTCCATGGTGGGGGGAAGGCTGCCGGACAAGCCCTTTGATGTGTTGCTGCCGGTGGGGATTTCCTTCTACACATTCCAGGCGCTGGGCTACATGCTGGATGTATACCGGGGAAAGATAGAGCCGGAGAAGAATTTCTTCCGCTATGCCCTGTTCGTGTCTTTTTTTCCACAGTTGGTGGCCGGGCCCATTGAACGGTCTGACAGATTGCTGCGGCAGATACACTTTATTGAGAGGATAGATGTATGGAATTATGACAACATCGCCCATGGGCTGATGCAGATGGTGTGGGGGCTTTTTCAGAAGATGGTCATTGCGGACCGGGTGGCGGTGATAGTGAATACGGTTTTCGGCAATTACTATATCTATGGGACGGTGCCCCTTGTGATTGGCGCGGTGGGGTTCGCGCTGCAGGTTTACTGCGATTTCGCCAGCTATTCGTCCATTGCCATCGGGGCGGCGAAAGTCATGGGATTCGACTTGATGGAGAACTTCGATACGCCGTATTTTGCCAGGTCGATTTCCGAGTTCTGGCGGCGGTGGCACATTTCCCTGAGCAGCTGGTTCCGTGACTATGTGTACATTCCTCTGGGGGGGAACCGCTGCTCCCGTTTGAGAAAATATTTGAATCTGTTTCTCACATTTGTGGTCAGCGGCTTCTGGCATGGGGCGGGCTGGACGTTTCTGGCATGGGGCATGCTGCACGGGACATATCAGATTGTGGGAGATTTGACGAAAGGATGCAGGCAGAAGGTCAATGCGTTCCTCCATACGAAGACGGAAAGCTTCAGCTACAAAGCTGCGCAGACGGTGATTACCTTTGCCCTGGTGGACGTGGCATGGATTTTCTTCCGCGCGGGAGGGATCAGGGTGTCGTTGGATTATTGCGTGCGCATGGCCACCAAATGGGATCCCTGGTCGCTCTTTAACGAGGAAGTATACTCCCTGGGACTGAATCGGTTCGAGTGCAATATCCTGGCTGCGGGGACAGCGGTTCTTCTGCTGGTGGATTTGGTTCGATATAAGAAGAGACAGACTTTCTCAGAATTCCTGGCAGAGCAGTGCATCTGGTTCCGCTGGGGCGTTCTGCTGGCTATGCTGGCGGCGATTCTTGTCTTTGGGATGTATGGCATACAGTTTGATTCGAAGCAGTTTATCTATTTTCAGTTTTAGGAGCAGAATGGAAAATGCGGGTTCGGAATGCGGTGAAGGCAGTTTGTTTTTGTATGGCAGCAGCCATGCTCTATAGCGCCCTTTATGGAGTGTTTTCCTGGAAAGATACGGGAGGGGCCTATCTCACGAATATGGAGACGTTCTATGGGCTGGAGGAGGATGTGGCGGATGTGCTCTTCTGCGGGAGCAGTCACTGTTACTGTTCGGTCAATCCGGCAATCCTCTGGGGACAGCATGGAATCGCCGGCTACAATTTGGGCATATCCGGCCAGGATTTCGCAGGTACCTACCATGGCATCCGGGAGGCTCTGAAGACCCAGCATCCCAGGGTGATCTGCCTGGAGATGTATGGAAGCGCTTTCGAGGGATATGAGGACAAGGGGAATCTGTACCGCAATCTTCTAGGGTACAAGCCTTCCCTGAATTATTGGAATGCGGTGAATGCTCTGGCAAATGGGGAGGAGAAGCAGGCCATTCTGTGGAAATGGCCGATTATCCATACACGGTATGCCGAACTGACGGAGCAGGATTTCCGGCCGGACACCATCAGCCGGACTTATATGGGCTACAAGCCGGAGTACGTTTATGAGGATATCGGGGAGATTCCCCTCTACCAGGTGACGGAGAGCGTGCCAATCGGATATGAGGAGGAGTGGCTCAGGAAGATCATTGAGCTGACCAGGGAGGAGGGAATAGAGCTGATCTTTTTTCAGGTACCTTATCTGGCAAATGAGCAGTTCCAGAAGCGATGCCGGTATATGAAGGAAATCGCGGCGGAGAACGGCATTCCTGTCCTGGACATGATGGAGATGCTGGACGAGCTGGGGATGGATACGGCACAGGATTTTATGGACTGGGGCCATTTGAATGAATACGGGGCCCGGAAGGTTTCCGCATATATGGGACAATACCTGGCAGAGAACTATGGGCTGGAGGACAAGAGAGGGACAGAAGGGTACGGTCTGTGGGACGAGAATCTGAAGGTGTGGCGGCATCAAGTCCAGAACCATGACTTGCAGCAGATCACGGATTTGGGAAGCTATCTGACCAATCTGGTCAATCTACAGGACTATACAGTCGTGCTCATAGCAGAGGGAGAGTTCCCCGGGGAAGCCCTGGAAGGGCTGCGGGAGAAACTGGCCCTGACGGGGGCAGGGGAGAGCTTTCTGGCAGGGGAGAGCGTCTGTGTGGTAAAGGACGGCGCAGTCCTGTATGAGTCCCCTAAGGAAGGCTGTTTCCGTTTCATGGGAATCGGTGAAAGCGATCTGCTCCTGCACGCGAATGACGGGAAAATGCATATCATTGTGGACAGGGTGGAGTATGACAGGGTGGAGTATGGCATCGCCATCGTACTTTATGACAATGTTCTGGGCATGGTGGCTGATGCGGTGGGATTTCCGGCATGGGGGGAAGGCCCATGTGTGAGATAGATAGGAGGCAAGGGGAAATGGGAAAACGCAGAGGGACACTGCTGCTTCTGACAGGGCTGGTTTCGCTGTTTTGCTGGGCGGGATGCGGCCGCCAGGAGGGAGAGCGGCTGAAGGATTATGGAATCTATCGGGTCGAGGGCGAGGACTCTATGGTGCTGACCCAGTTTGTGATGGATCTGGCACAGGAGAAGACGGACATCAAACTGAAAAATGTGCCCGGAGACCAGGAGAACTGGATTTCCCTGATATCCCACGAGGAATCGGCCAACGAGTATGGATATACGGTGGAGCGGATGGACGACAATGCGTTTACCATTGTACGGAACGAAGGGCATCTGTTCTTCCTTGCACGGACGGATCAGGGGATGGAACGGGCGTGCCGGTATTTTTTCGGTAATCTGGTAGAGCGGAACGGGGATTTGCTGTTTCCGGAAGGGAGCGTGTATGCGGATACCGGCGCGGGTGTGAAGGAAGGGGTATGGATTGGGGATGTCCCGATAGAGGAGTATGCCATCCTGTGCGGGGGCAAGGAGGAAAGGCCGGTAGGTGAGGAACTGCGGGATTTCATCTATGAGACCACGGGCCGGGCGTTCCTTCCGGTGGAGGTTTCCGGGGAGCGGGCCGGAAAGGGCATTCTGCTGTCCGTGGATCGGGAGGCCCGGGAAGGGAGCATCACCATAGAAGATGGAAATGTAGTCATCGAGGGCATGGATCTGGAGGGTCTGCGGCACGAAATGCACCTGTTCGTGAATCTTTATCTAGGATGGATGAACGCGGGGCAGAAGGATGCCTGCATCAGCAACGCTTCCAGGACCATCCATATCCCTTCGGATGTCCGGCAGGCGGAAGAGACCTGGATGGAGGAGCGGGAAGCGGTGGTGACCCTTTGGAATGTCAATTATGCCGGCGGCGCCTATCTGAACGGGGCTGTCAGCCTGAAGAATAATCTGGTGGATTATTCCCGGGAGCAGCTTTATGAATATGTGAAAATGCTGCAGTACTGCGGTTTTACAGGAATTCAGGTCACAGAAATGTGCGGTGCCTGGGCCGGAACTGACAATTATGAGATCCTGCATGAAAAAATCCGCATGATGGCGGACGCGGCGCATTCCCTGGACATGAAATTCACATTATGGGTGTGGGGGGCCAATTTCAGCGACTTTGGCTGGGTGGACAATACGGCGGTCTATGGCGCTGAGGAGGGAGCGGCGTACGACAATCCCCGGGCCCAGGAGACATTTGAAAAATATTATTCCATCTATGCCCAGCTGGCTGATTGCTGCGACAGGGTCATCGGACATTACTATGATCCGGGAAGGCTCCACTCTTCCGGGGATGTGGCGAATTACGCAAGGATGCTCCGGGACAAGTTCCAGGCGGTGAATCCTGGAATCGATTTCGGCGTGAGCTGCTGGAAAGATTCCTTCAATAAGGAAGTCCTGGTGCAGGTACTGGGTGAGGACGTCACATTATACAGCGGCACTTTCAATAATGACCTGGAACAGAATATGGAGTTCCGGCAGATTGTTTCGGAGCTGGGAGCCAATCTGGGGATGTGGTCATGGAATGGCTGTGAAATGGAGATAGATCAGCTTGCCCAGATGAACTTCAACCTGGAAATTCTGCGCGAGACGTATCAGACGGCCAGAGCATGCGATGAAGTCATGAAACCCTCCTATTGGAGCGAAATGGACAGTTATCATGTGCTGAATGCGTTTTCGCTGTACTGCGCGGGACATTTATTGATCGATCCGGACATCCCGTCGGAAGACTTGTACCGCCAGATTTCCGTGGCTGTGGCAGGAGAGGAATATGCGGACGCTTTTACGGAAATGCTGCAAATCATACAGGATGCCAGATCAGGGGACTCCGCTGACGGTTTTCTGTGGGACAGCGAGGCGTATGTCCTGAAGAGCGATGCCTATCCGGCGGAAAGCATTCTGGAGCGGTGTGAAAGGACTATTCCGGTGCTGCAGGAAATGATAGACCGCGGTATGGAAACGAACACTTTTCCGTTCCCGATTCCGCTGGGGGACGTCCTGCGGATGATTCTGCCGCATTTGCAGCAGATCAGGGGGTATGCGCAGTTCCGTCTGGAGCTGGAGGCGCTGGAATCCGCCTGGCAGCAGAGGCAGAGCGCGGAGGATACGGCCCTGGCTTTGAAGGAGGCGGCAGAGCCGATATCTGACTATAATTGTGTGATTGGCATGTGGGGACAGGTTGAGGCCCGTGCCCAGCGGGAGCTGGTGTTGGAGTTCTGCAGCCGGACAGGGACGGAAGTGCCGGTTTACCCGGAGTGGGACAGGCAGCGCAAGCAGTTCATCTATGAGCGCATCGTTTCGGACCAGAAGGGGAAGCAGGAACCGGTGTCAACGGCTGCCCCATATTATCAGTTCGGGTATGCTTATGGCGAGGAGACGGAGCGGCTGATCCGGGAGATGGTGGAAGAGGGGCTTTTGGTGCAAAAGGAAGATGGGGCTGTTTATTTGGCGGATTGGGAAAAATATATCTATCACTTTGATTAAAAAATGATGATAAGAGAAAAGAGAGAGGCAGCTCTGACGCCATAAGCGTCAAAGCAGAGAGATGTTCTGTTCTTGCAACAGAGTATCTGATGTGATATTATAGTAAAGGATTGTCTGGCAGAAAAGCACAGCGGAAAGGAGCATTGCCTGGTAACTATCATGCGTAATACATCGGAGCCGTCCGATATGGATGCGGAGAAGAAAGGGCCCTCCTACAGGAGAGGGGCTTCCCAAAAGGCGGAAATATCTCAGAATACAAGAGTGTCTCAGGGAAGAGAGGGTGCTCGTGGGGCAAGAACTTCCACGGGGAGAGGGGGTTCCCATAGGGGAGAAGTGCCTCAGGGCGCAAGGACTCCTCTCGGGCGGGGAGATACCCAGAGAAGCGAGACCCTGTGCGGTGCGAGGGAGTCCCAGAAGAGTGAGCCTTCCCGAAGACGGGAGGATTTCCGGGAGAGTGAGCCTTCCCGAAGGCGGGAGGATTTCCGGGAGAGTGAGCCTTCCCGAAGGCGGGAGGATTTCCGGGAGAGTGAGCCTTCCCGAAGGCGGGAGGATACTCGGGAGAGTGAGTTTTCCAAAAGGAGAAGTCCCTCTCAGGGGCGGCAGGCTTCCCGGGGCGGGCGGCCTGCTCGGAGAAGGGGCGCCGCCCGGAGGAGACGGGAGAAATCCAGGGCCATCCTCATATGTTTCACGGTCATCTTTCTGCTGGGTGTGGGAGGCTGGCTCTATATAAACGGTCTGGCGTATGGAACTGTACGCGTGGAGGCGGGCATTCAGGTGGCCGCCTCTGACTTTATGAAAAAAACGGACGATACGGCTGTCTTCACGGAGGACAGCAAGCCCTTCGACATCTCGGTGCCCGGCGAATATACGGTCAAGGTGAAGAGCGGCTGGTTTGTCCACAGATGCAAACTGATCATAGAGGACACCATCGCGCCCCAGGCCCGGGCGGTGCCGGTGCAGCGCAAGCTGGGGGAGGCCTGCGGGGCGGGGGTCTTTGTGGAGGAGATTGAGGACGCTACCAAAGTGGAGGTCTCCTACAGGACGGAACCTGACTTTGACAAGGCCGGGACACAGAAGGTGGAGATCGTCCTGACGGACAGAGGCGGGAACCAGACGGTCCTGGAGACGGAGCTGTTCCTGGTGCAGATAGCGGAGAGCGTGACCATAGAGGCCGGCGGGGAATTTCCAAGCCTTGGCAGTTTCGTCGTCGTGGGCCGGAATGCGGATTTCGTCACTGACGTGAATGGGATTGACTGCACGAAGGTAGGGGAGCATACGATTGTACTGGAGGTGGACGAGGGCATCTATGCCTCCACCCTGAAAATCGAGGACACTGTGCCTCCCCGGATGGAGGTCCAAAATGTGGAGGGCTACGCGCTGGTGCCCAGAAAAGCGGAAGATTTCGTGGCGCAGCTGGAAGACGTGACGGATGTGGCCTTTTCCTTTCGGCAGGAGCCGGACCTGACGCTGATCGGCTCCCAGGAGGTGGAAATCGTCGCGACGGACAGCGGCGGCAACGAGACGGCGAAGACGGCAGTGCTGACTTTGTGGGAGGACACCCAACCGCCGGAGATTCAGGGAGCGGTGAATCTGACTTATTTCATCGGGGAAAGCATTTCCTATCGGAAGAACGTCAAGGTGGTGGACAACTGCCAGGAGGGCACTTCTCTGGAAGTGGACACTTCCGGCGCGGACCTCAACACGGAAGGGGTATACCCGATTGTCTACAACGCAAAGGACGCGGCGGGCAATACTGCCAGCGTGACGGTGAACCTGACCGTCCGA
This sequence comes from uncultured Acetatifactor sp., assembly GCA_910585665.1. Taxonomy (GTDB): domain Bacteria; phylum Bacillota; class Clostridia; order Lachnospirales; family Lachnospiraceae; genus Acetatifactor. The sequence goes on from CAJUFI010000007.1 coordinate 47,090, forward strand.
ACCAGGATGTACAGCCTGGAGGAGATGAATGCCTACGCGGACGCCGTGATAGCGGAGATCATCACGCCGGACATGAGCCTGCGGGACAAGGCGTGGGCGATATATAGTTATGTGGTGAGCCATGTGGCGTATATCACCCATTCGGAGAAGGGGGATTGGATCAGGGCGGCCTACGAGGGTCTGGCGGAAGGGAAAGGAGACTGCTATGTCTACGCCTGCACCACCAAGGCGCTGCTGACCAGAGCGGGCGTCCCCAATCTGGACATCGAAAGGATTCCCACCAGGCTGGAGCATTACTGGAATCTGGTGGACGTGGGAGAGGGGTGGTACCATCTGGACACCACGCCCAGGCCGGACCATCCCACCATTTTCCTCTGGACGGACGAAGAGATGATGGCATATTCCGCATGGCATTACAATGCCTACAATTATGACCGTTCCCTCTATCCGGAGATCAATTAGATGGATACAGAAATTTAGAGAGATATATACAAATATGAAACAATTGTGTCCTAGAATAGACAGGCGGGTGACGAAAGGTGCCTGTTCCCCGGCGGGCGCCATGCCCCTGTGTGTCTGGGCGGCGTGGGAAAGGGCGCAGAGCGGATGAAAGAAAAGCTTGGCAATGAATCAGGGGAGCATGTGGGGGCAGCATATAGGAACAACATATGAAGAAACTTGGCGTGATCGGGGGCCTGGGCCCCATGGCAACTGCATATTTCCTACAGCTTCTGGTACAGATGACTGAGGCTCGGACCGATCAGGAACATATCGAGGTCCTGCTCCACAGCAAGCCCCAGATTCCTGACCGCACCCGTTTCATCCTGGGACAGAGCCGGGAAGACCCCCTGCCCCAGATGGTGGAAATCGGCAGAGAGCTGGCCGGTCAAGGGGCGGAACTGATAGCTGTTCCCTGTGTCACGGCCCATTACTTCCAGAAAAAGCTGGAAGATTCGATTGGGATTCCCGTGGTGGACACCATCCGGGAGACAGCCCTTTCCCTGAAAGCGGCAGGTGTCACCAAAGCGGGCATCCTGGCTACGGACGGCACCATTGAGAGCGGGCTGTTCCAGCGGGCGTTCGCGGGCGAAGGGATTTCGGCCATGCTGCCTGACCGGGCAGGTCAACAGGCGGTCATGCAGATTATCTATCAGAATGTCAAAGCGGGGCAGCCTGTGGATTCGGCGGCGTTTTGGCGGGTGGCGGAAGGGCTGTTCGGCCAGGGGGCCCAGGCTGTGCTGCTGGCCTGCACGGAGCTGTCGCTGGTGAAGCGGGACTTTGGGCTGGGGGAGGGATTCCTGGACGTGATGGAGGTGCTGGCGAGAAAGGCGGTTCTTATCTGCGGCCGCCTGAAAGGGCAGTATGAATGCCTGCTGCGGCTTCGGGAGGGGCAATGCCCATCTTGAACAGATTCGTAAATTCTGGCGGTCTATGGTATGGCCGGGAAACGGATAGAGGAGCGCTCCATGACCGATGTGGTCAATGGGCAGATCAAGAGACTTTTCTGGAATAATCCGGAGGAATGAAGATGCAGAACAATGTATTGGACTACTTAAATCATATCGTAAAGCAGAAACCCGCAAAGACAGCCTACGCCGACGGCACGGAGGCCTTGAGCTTTCAGGAAGTATACGACCTGAGCCGCAGCATCGGAAGCTGTCTCCACAAAAAGGGAATCTACAGAAAGCCCGTGGTGGTCTTCATGCGGAAATCCCCGAAAGAGGTGGCGGCCTTCTTCGGGGTGGTGGCAGGCGGCGATTTCTATGTGCCCATCGACGAGGAGATGCCCGCGGGGAGGATCCAGCTGATACTGGACAATGTGCGCTCGCCCCTGATCATCTGCGACCGGGAGACGGAGGAGACTGCCAGGACGTTCCGGATCGGGGAGGGGGAGGTTTTGCTATTCGATGAGATGGCGCAGTGCGGGATTGATGACGGGGCACTGGAGGAGATTCACCGGAATGCCATAGACACAGACCCGATTTACATCGTCTTCACCTCCGGCTCCACGGGAATCCCCAAGGGCGTGGCGGCATGCCACAGGTCTGTAATCGACTACATAGAGCGGCTTTCGGAGATTCTGGGATTTGACGATGGAACTGTCTTCGGGAACCAGTCGCCGCTGTATTTCGACGCCTGCCTGAAGGAGCTGTATCCCACGCTGAAATTCGGGGCCACCACCTACCTGATTCCCAGGGAGCTTTTCTCCGTTCCGGTGAAGCTGGTGGAATATTTGAACGGACACAGAATCAATACCATCTGCTGGGTGGTCTCCGCCCTGACCATGGTAAGCGCTTTCGGCACCTTTGATACGGTAAAACCGGAATTTCTGCACACCATTGCGTTCGGCAGCGAGGTGTTCCCGATCAGGCAGTTCCGCATCTGGCGGGAAGCCCTGCCGGAGGCCGTTTTCACCAATCTCTACGGCCCCACGGAGGGCACGGGGATGTGCTGCTATTACCGGGTGGAGCGGGAATTTGCGGAAGACGAGGCGATTCCCATCGGCAGGCCTTTTCCCAACCGGGAGATTCTGCTGCTGACGCCCGAGGGGAAGCGGGCGGAGACGGGACAGGAGGGCGAGATCTGCATCCGGGGCACGACGCTGACGCTGGGCTATTACAATGACCCTGAGCGCACGGCGGAGGCCTTTGTCCAGAATCCCCTGAACACGGCCTATCCGGAGCGCATCTACCGAACCGGGGACATCGGACGCTATAATGAGGCGGGAGAGCTGCTGTTCGTGTCCCGGAAGGACTACCAGATCAAGCACATGGGGCACCGCATCGAGCTGGGGGAAATCGAAGTGAATGTGGACATGCTCCCTGACGTCCGCATGGCGGCCTGTATCTACGATACCTGGAAGTCGAAGATTGTGCTATACTATGTGGGAGACCCTTCTGAGAAGGAAATGGCCGCAGTCCTGAGGACGAAGCTGCCCCGTTACATGCTGCCTAACCGGATCATCCGGCTGGAGCAGCTGCCCTTTACGGCCAACGGGAAGATCGACCGGGTGACGCTGAAGAAAATGTATGAGGGGGCGTGAGGCGGGCCAGGCCATAGGCCGGAAACAGAGGTGGGCAGGCAGTCCGCATATTTTGAGGCGCTGAAATGCCTGAAATCGTGCCGGCATCCCACCTGCTGACTGACACCATAAAATGATAAATGGGTGAAGCGTAATGGAAAAAGTAATCGAAAGCGTCGGGTTAACGTTTCATGGCCTGGATGGGCAAAGGAAAGAGATTCCTCTGGAAGTATGGCAAGTTGAAATCATCTGCCAAATACTTGGCCTGACGGTAAAAGTTCCCGACTTAGACGACTACGAAATGTCGCCAAAAGACAGAGTGGCCGAACGAATGGAACTTTATAATAATGCAATGAAAGAGCTGGTTTCCCAAAACAGGGAGAAAGAGGAATTCCGGCAATAAAAAATGAACTGGAAGAAAGGAAATGCCAATCATGGAAGAATTAATGGAGATTTTGAACGATTTACATCCGGACGTAGATTTTGAGACGGAGGAGCGTCTGGTGGACGACAAGATACTGGACTCCTTCGACATCGTCAGCCTGATTGCGGAGATCAATGAGGCCTATGACATCGCCATCACGGCAAAAGACATCCTCCCCGAGAACTTCAATTCCGCAAAGGCTCTCTACGCCCTGATTCAAAAGCTGGAGGAAGAAGCCTGAAATTGGGAGCTTGGATCAGGAGCTTATACTGCTTAACGATTTCACTTGCCGTGAAACCAGACTGCATAACGCTGACTGGTTCATTCGCATGATTACATTAGGCAGCATTCAGCGTTATGCAGTATAGCTAAGCGCTTGATTGGGAGCTTAGCTGGAAGTTTTCAGGCTTAAGAGGAAGCGGTCATGCTTTTTACATCGTATGGATTTTTGGGATTTCTTGCGGTCTTGTTCTTGCTGTACTACATTATCCCCCGGAAATGCCAGTGGGGGCTGCTGCTGGGAGCCGGCTACCTCTTCTATTTCCTGGCGGGGGCGGAATATGTGCCCTACCTCCTGGTGACCACGGTGACAATCTGGTTCGCGGCCTGCCGGATTGAGGACAACGCCGACAGGCAGGCGGCCTACCTGAAGGAGCACAGGGCGGAGCTGTCCAAAGAGGAGAAAAAGGCCTATAAGGACAGGCAGAAAAAGGTGCGCCTGGGATGGATACTGGGGGGAATCCTTTTGAACATCGGTATCCTGGCGGTGCTGAAGTACACCAACTTCGCCATCGCCAACATCAACGGGCTGCTGGGGGCCTTCGGGCAGACAGGAAGGCTTTCTTTCCTGACCCTTGCGCTGCCCCTGGGGATTTCCTTCTACACCTTCCAGGCGGTGGGGTATCTGATCGACGTGTACCGGGGGACAGTCCGGGCCCAGAGGAACCCTTTCCGGTTCGCCCTGTTCGTGTCCTTCTTTCCCCAACTGGTGCAGGGGCCTATCAGCCGGTTCGGGAATCTGGCGGAATCCCTGCATGGGGAACACAGATTTGACGGAAAAACGGTAAGTTTTGGACTGCAGCGCATTCTGTGGGGCTATTTCAAGAAAATGGTCATCGCGGACAGGATGCTGGTGGGGGTCAACGCCATCATCGGGGACACGGATGCTTATCACGGCGCTTATGTGCTGGTGGGGATGTTCTTCTACGCCCTGGAGCTGTACGCGGACTTCACCGGGGGCATCGACATCACCATCGGAATCGCCCAGACTTTGGGCATCACTTTGCAGGAGAATTTCCAGCGGCCGTTCTTCTCCAAATCTCTCAAGGAATACTGGCGCAGATGGCATATCTCCATGGGCACATGGTTCCGGGACTATATCTTTTACCCCATCTCCGTGTGCAAGTTCATGCAGAAATTCAACAAATTCTCCCGCCGCCATTTCGGGGAGAAGGTGGGCAAGCGGCTGCCGGTGTATCTGTCTTCGTTCGTGGTCTGGTTCGCCACGGGCATCTGGCACGGGGCCAGCTGGAATTTCATCGCCTGGGGGCTGGGGAACTGGGCCGTGCTGATGGTCTCCGAGACCCTGGAGCCCCTGTATGCCAGGTTCCACCAGCGCTTCGGAGCAGGCGGGAGGGGATATGCTGCCTTTGAGGTGGCCAGGACTTTCCTGCTGGTGTCGATGCTGCGGACGTTCGACTGCTACCGTTCCGTGCCGGTGACCTTCCGGATGTTCGGCTCCCTGTTCACGGCCCGGAACTGGAACATCCTGTGGGACGGTTCGCTGCTCTGCTTAGGGCTTACGGCGCTTGACTACGGGATTCTGGCTGTGGGGGCATTTGTTTTGGTATCAGTAAGCCTTATCCAGAGAAAGGGCAGCGTCAGGGAGCGGATTGCGGCAAAGCCCTATCCGCTGCGGTTCGCGCTGTGGTACGGCCTGTTCCTGGCGGTGCTGCTGGCGGGAGCCTACGGCATCGGGTATGACGCCAGCCAGTTTATTTATAATCAGTTTTAAAGGGAAATCGATTCCGTTCTGCTGTATCGGGAAATAGGAGAGTGAGAAAATCGGTATTCCAGATAATTTCACTGAAAAAGCATTGATAGTTTTCTGCATAAAGAATATAATATATGACAAACACATGCAAAGTTAATGTAGGGCAAATGCAGAACAAATGCGAAATATATGCGAGGAGGAAACGCCATGACAGAACAGGTTTTGATTCAATTTAGAGCGGACAAAGCGTTGAAACAGGAAGTGACTGAAATATATGAGAACCTTGGAATGGATCTGCCTACAGCATTCCGTATGTTCATGGTTCGGAGCAAAATGGTGCGAGGGCTTCCGTTTGAAGCCACTTTACCTGAAATGCCGATTACAAGGACAGAGGCAAAAAAAGCTTTTCACGAACTGCGAAGACAGGCAGCAGATCTTCCGGAAATGTCGCTGGATGAAATCAATGCTGAAATTTCAGCAGTTAGAGCGGAACGAAACAGGTAGAATTATCCATTCCGGGATTTCATCGTAACCCCTGCGGAGATGATAAAAATCATGGAAGGGAACACAGAATGAAAGCCATTCTCATCAGACACGGAAAAGTAGATTATCACTGGAAGATACCAAAAACGGACTGGGTGCAAGAGGATGAAAAAGAATACAAAAGCACAAAAGTGCATAAAAATAACAGCATCGGCATGCATCGTCCTTGCCACATTGTTCCTGCTCCAGCGCCTGCTGGTGCCCAAGTACGTGGACGATGTGGTAGAAGGCGCCTTCATCGCCGAATATTATGAAGAAGAAAAAGACCACAATGTCATCTTCATAGGGGACTGCGAGGTCTACGAGAACTTCTCCCCTGCGGTGCTCTGGCAGGAATACGGCATCAACAGCTACATCCGCGGCAGCGCCCAGCAGTATATCTGGCAGTCCTACTACCTGCTGGAGGACACGCTGCGGTACGAGACCCCGGAAGTGGCAGTGTTCAACGTGCTGTCCCTGCAATACGACCAGTCCCAGCGGGAGGCCTACAACCGGATGACCCTGGAGGGGATGGAATGGTCCCTGCCAAAGATAAAGGCCATTCTGGCCTCCATGAGAGAAGAGGAAAACTTCCTGGACTATGTGTTCCCCATCCTCCGCTACCACTCCAGATGGAGCGAGCTCACAGAAGCGGATATCGAATACATGTTCGATAAAAAGCCCGTCTCCCACAACGGTTACTACATGCGGGTGGACGTGAAAGCGGCCCGGGACGTGCCCGAGGGCCGCATCCTGGGGGACTATCAGTTTGGAGAGAACGCGTGGAAATACCTGGATAAAATCACCGCCCTCTGCGAGGAAAAGGGAATCGAACTCATCCTGATAAAAGCCCCCAGCCTCTACCCCTACTGGTATCCGGAGTGGGAGGCCCAGGTGGAAGAGTACGCCGCGGCCCACAATCTGCGCTACATCAACTTCCTGGAGCTTCAGGAGGACACCGGCATCGACTACAGCACCGACACCTACGACGGGGGCTTGCACATGAACCTGTCCGGGGCGGAGAAGCTTTCCCGGTATCTGGGGAAAATGCTGACGGAAGAGCTGAAGGTTCCCGACCGCAGAGACGAGGCGCACCTTTCCGCCCTCTGGGAGGAGAAAATCGCCGCCTACGAAGCGGAGAAGGAAGAACAATATCGGTATTACGGCATGAAATGAACGCCCGGCAGATGCCTGGCGGACCTGCACAGGGCATTCTCCCATTGCGGGGGACGGCAGTGCGCCAAAATAGACTGGCGCATACCCGCGCCCGCATAAACCTGCCGCGTAGCCCGGCTTGCGGCAGGCGCTGGGGACATAGCGGCAGGGGGCGTCCATCGTGCCTTTCACAGAAACCACAATGACTACAAAGGAGAGAACAAAATGAAAAAGAAAGAAAGTAAAATCAGCACCATGAAAAAATGCGCCGTGCTTCTGGCGTCAGCCATGCTCCTTGCCACAGGCTGCGGCAAAGGGGACGAGAAGACCATCGACGGAAGCGTGCAGAACATCCAGCCGGAGGAACTGGGCTCCGAAGCCAGCGGAAGTACGTCAGGCACAGGCCAGACCGGACAGGCCCAGGGGAGCGGCACCGGCAGCGCCCCGGCGGCCAACGGCGCCGCCAGCGGAGAGGGATACGCTTTTTCCTACAACGGAACCGTCATTGAGGTAGACGCGGACGCGGCACCCATCCTTGCCGTTCTGGGAGATCCCGTCTCCTATTTCGAGGCCCAGAGCTGCGCTTTCGAGGGAATGGACAAAATGTACACCTATAACAGCTTTGAACTGGACACCTACCCCAACGGGAGCAAAGACTACGTCTCCACAGTCATCCTGAAGGACGATTCCGTGGCCACGGCTGAGGGCATCTGCATCGGAGACTCCCGGGAGAAGCTGCTGCAGGCCTATCCGGACGGCGGCAAGGAGGAAGACGGAATGATAGTCTATGAAAAGGGAAACATGAGACTGTGCTTCATCATCAAAGGGGACGAGGTAGTTTCCATTGAATACAGGAGCACTGTGCTGAATTAGAGATGTCCGAAGTACGCGGCATGTTCGCCCATCGGGCAGAGACTGCCGGGAAATGATGTATGGCTGCACCATTTCCCGGCAGTTCTGTTTTCCGTGAATCATGTATCTTCCGGACGATAATAAGGAATTGTCTACAAATAACTGATGCGAGTTTATAGCCGTTTTCGTTGTATTTCTGGGCTTTCTCCTAAACAAGTTGCATCAGTTATTTTCCGACAATTCCTAAGCCGGCCCTCCGGAATCTAAGCCGGCCCTCCGGAATCTAAGCCGGCCCCCCGGAATCTAAGCCGGCCCTCTAGAATCTAAGCCGGCCCCCGGAATCTAAGCCGGTTCCCCCGGAATCGGGGCATCGCCGTATCATGATTTTTCAGGGAGTCCCGTTATTCCGGGCCTTCCAGACAATGAGGATATCCGCCAGCACACATACGAAAATATATCCGGCCCAGAAAAGCAGATATGTCCTGACAGAATTCCCCAACAAAGGGAGCGGCGCAAGCTGCCCCCAGAAACCGCCCGCCAGTCCGTCCAGGACATTGAAGCAGCAGGACAGGGGAATAAAAGCCAGGATCCACACATTCGGCAGCAGAAAAGACCGTCTTGCCCTTGCCTTGTCCTTTGTGCCAATAAACTGTCCCGCCAGGAACGTGCCTGTCCCCAGCAGCATGATGACCAGTCCGATTCCCACGGCATAGACCATCTGGCGCTCCAGCCAGATAATGATGGAAGAAACCAATCCGATCCCGTTCAGGATGGTGCCCGCCATAGTGAACAGCATGGCGCTCCATTGCTTCTCGGATTCGCCCACAGGCGGGGTCCCTTTCAGAAGATAATCGGTAGTGGTCTCAAAATAATTGCTCAACAGAATGATCTTCTCGATATCAGGTGTGCTCTGTTCGCTTTCCCACTTAGAAACCGCCTGCCTGGAAACCCCTATTTTATCCGCGAGCTCTTCCTGGGATATCCCCCTGGCTTTCCTCAGGTTCTGTATTCTGTCCGCAATGTTCATTCGCGCGACCTCCTTCTATTTGATGGCAATATAGTAGCAGAAACGGCGGTTGCGATGCCACCATTGTAGGCTTGCGATCCGGCAACTGCCAGTTGCAGCCCTGTTTCATCAGCGCTTTTGCCATCCCATCATAAGGAAGTGTCTACAAATAACTGCTGCAAGTTTATAGCAATTTTTATTGTATTTCCGGGCTTTTGCCTGAAGCAATTGCAGCAGTTATTTTCCGACAATTCCTAAGGAATTCACAGCTATATCAGCCCCCTACCGAGGACGCTTTCCGGCATGCTCATACCGCCAATCCCTGGGGGAGACGCCGTACACATTTTTGAAGGCTCTGGAAAAATGCAGCTGATTGGGATACCCCACCACATTCCCGATATCGCAAATTGACAGGTCTGTCAGTTTCAGAAGCTCCGTGGCCTTGGTCATGCGATAGGAGATCAAAAACTCCTGGGGAGTCTTCCCCATGCTCTCATGGAAAATCTTCCCGAAATAGCTTCGGTTCAAACCACAGGCCGCGGCGATGTCCTCCACGGAGATGTCATTCTGGAAATTCTGCTCGATAAAGGAGAACGCTTCCTTGATATAGAAATCCCGCAGACGGCCCCCTTTTGCGGTCCGGAGCGCGGAGGAGGAGCGCACCAGGCTGTCCATGAACAGATACAGATGGCCGATCAGGTGGAACGGAGTCTCCTCCTTGTGGTGCACGATATAGAGCATCTCCTCCTTCATCATTTCGTATACATCCTTATGGCGGGCCCTGTACACCGGCTGGGTGGGAGAGAGCCCGGCCTGCTCGACGCTCTCCTTGGCCCGCAGCCCGTCGAATTCCAGCCACACATACTCCCAGGGGAGCTCATGGTCCGCGATATAAGTGGCTACCTGATTGGGGAAAAGCAGAAACCCCTGCCCGCTTTTGATCTGGTACTCGGCAGATTCTCCTCTGGAGGTCTCCGCGAAGAGCCTGCCGGTGCCGGACAGGCATAAATGGAACAGATAGTGATTTCTTGCAGCCGGCCCGAAAGAGTGGGAGGGATCGCACTGTTCCCAGCCGAACTGGTAGAGCCCCAGGTCAATAAAATTCTCGCTTGGAAAAACGGAAAAAATTACCTCGCTCATAATTCACCTCTTCGTGGAATATTATACTGCAGACCGCCAGAATTTACAGTGATGCCTCCGGGAAAATACCTGGCTGGCGGTCTGCAGTCTGGTTGTACTGCAAATTCAACCGGCGCGCAGTATATCTTGTGACAGGGGACCGCTACGCGAACCCTATGATCGTGATTATATACCAAAATGCTGACCGACTTCAAGAAAATTTTAGAAAAATAGTATAATGGCATAAAATAACCAAAAGAAAGCTATTTTCCGATAGCATAATGGTATGTTATCATATTTTTACCAAAAAAAATCCGGCGAAAAGATATCATGGAGGAAATCTTGGACCGGCTAAAACAGTATCTGTCCGGACAGATGTTGACTAAAACGAAGAAGGAGCGAATGCCATGAATGGAAAGAAGTTTTTCCATGGAAAGAGAACAAAATGCGTGGGAATAGCGCTGTGCTGCATGACAGCCATGCTTCCCATTGCGGGATGTGCTTCGTCCGGGAACAGCGGCAAGACTGAAATCGAAATCGTCCAGTACAAGCCGGAGGCGGCCAACTACTTCAAGACGGTGGAAGAGCAGTTCAACGCCACCCATGACGACATCCATCTGACCATCAACTCTCCCAACGATGCCACCACCATCCTCAAGACCAGGTTCATCCGGGAGGACTATCCGGACATCATCGGAATCGGCGGCGACATCAACTATTCCTACTTTGTGGACGCTGAAATCCTGACAGATATGTCAGATTATGGCGGGCTGCAGAGCATCAACCAGGGATACCTGGACATTGCCGAGGCCCTGGAGTTTGTGCCTGTGGACGGTACCTATATCGTGCCCTATGTGGCCAACGCGGCGGGCGTGCTCTACAACCGGCAGATGTTCGCTGACCACGGCTGGAAGATCCCGGAGACCTGGGAGGAGCTGCTGGCCCTCTGCGACGACATCCAGGCGGAGGGGATCCTGCCTTTCTATTTCGGCTTCAAGGACACCTGGACCTGTCTGGCGCCCTGGAACGCCATGGCCGTGGAGCTGGCGCCCTCGGACACCACCAAGCAGGTCAACCGCGGCGAGACCACCTTTACGGACCAGTACAGAGAGCTGGCGGAGAAATATGCGCAGCTTCTGCCCTACGGCCCCGAGGATCCTTTCGCCTACGGGTACAATGACGCCTGTACCGCCTTCGCCAGAGGGGAATCGGCCATGTACCCCATCGGAAGCTACGCCACTCCTCAGATTCTCTCCGTGAATCCGGATCTGGACATCGACTCCTTTGTGATGCCCGCCTGCGACAATAAAGACGACCGGACGCTGAATTCTGGTATCGATCTGGGCTTTTGCGTCATGGCGGACTGCCCCGACAAGGAAGCCGCCTACGAAGTCCTGGATTTCCTCCTTGCGGACGAGAACATACAGCAGTACATCGATGACCAGAACGCGGTTCCCTGCAAAAACGGCGATTTCCGGCTGGCCTCCATGCTGGACGGCATGCTGGAGTTCATCCAGACCGGGAACATGACGGATTATCAGGATCACTATTACCCTTCGGAGATGTCTGTGGACGCGTTGCTCCAGACTTTCCTGATTGAGAAGGATGTGGATGATTTCCTGGCCACCTTCGACACCAACTGGCAGAGGTACAACAGGGACATCATCCGCATGGTGCAGGAATATGCCCAGAACCATTAAATCCTGAAGGAGGGAAGGAGTAAAGACCATGAAAAATGACAGACAAAGAACATTTATGCTGATTACCATACCGATCCTGGCCCTGTTCGTCTGCTTCAACACCATCCCGCTGATTCGGGGCGTGATATACAGTTTCACCAATTTCAGAGGCTTCGGCAAATATGACTGGGTTGGCCTTCGGAATTACATCGATTTATTCACGGATGCGCGGGTAGGGAAATCTTACTGGTTCACCATCAAGCTGGCCCTTGTGACCACCGTGGTAGTGAACGTGCTCAGCCTGCTTCTGGCGCTGGGGCTCAACAGCAAGATTCGGGCCAAGGGATTCTTCCGGGGGGCCTATTTCCTGCCAAACATCCTGGGTTCCCTGGTAGTGGGCTACATCTTCAACTACTTTTTTACTTACATCATACCGGCGCTGGCGGACATGGCCGGAATCAAGGCTTTGAGCTCCAGCATCCTGTCCAGCCCCAGCAAGGCCTGGATCGGCGTCATGATTGTATGCGCATGGCAGGCCATCGCCATGAATACCATCATCTACATCTCCGGCCTGCAGACCGTGCCCGAGGACGTGTACGAAGCAGGCGGGCTCGACGGGGCCACCGGATGGAAGCAGTTCAGGTACCTGACGTTCCCGCTGATTATCCCGTTCTTCTCCATCAACATGGTGCTGTGCGTGAAGAACTTCCTGATGGTGTTCGACCAGATCGTGGCATTGACCAAGGGCGGCCCTGCCCAGAGCACGGAGTCCATCTCCTACCTGATCTACAATAACGGTATGGCAGGCGGACAGTTCGGGTTCCAGAGCGCCAACGCGGTGGTGTTCTTCATCGTGATCGTCATCATCTCCGTTGCCCAGATGAAATTTTCCAGTTCAAAGGAGGAGCAGCTATGAAACACACATCATCCATGGGAAAATCCAACAAAGCCGTCATGATACTGCTTATCTTAGGGCTGTCCACCATTGTATTTCCGCTGTACATGACCATTGTGATCGCCTTCAAGCAGCCCTCTGAGATGACCAACAGCATCAGCGGCATCCTGTCCCTGCCCAAGACCTGGAGCCTGGACAATTTCCGGGAGGCCATGAGAGTGACGGATTTCTGGCACTCCCTGCGGAACAGCCTGCTGATCTCCATAAGCACCATCGTGCTGTCCGTATTGGTGCATTCCCTGATGGGCTACGCCTTAGGGCGCAATAAGGCCCACAGCAAGTTCTACAGCTTCGTGTACCTGTTCATCGTCAGCGGCATGTTCGTGCCCTTCGCCATCCTGATGATGCCCCTGGCGAAGCAGACGGCGGAGCTGCACCTGGCCAACTGGGTGGGCGTCATCCTCCTGTATGTGGTGTTCTATATGCCCATGAACATCATGCTGTATTCCGGGTACCTGGTGAACATCCCCATGGCCCTGGAGGAGGCGGCCAGGGTGGACGGCGCTTCCACCTGGAGGACCTACTGGAGCATCATCTTCCCCATCATGGGACCCATGCACGCCACGGTGGCCGTGATCACGGCGCTGGCGGTGTGGAACGATGTGATGACGCCCCTGATCATCATGGCCGGTTCCGGGGAGAACACCCTGCCTTTGGCACAGCTGAACTTCCAGTCCCAGTTCGGGACCAACTATAACCTGGCGTTCGCGTCCTATCTGCTGTCGTTGATTCCGATCCTGATTTTCTATCTGGTGTGCCAGAAGCAGATCCTGAACGGAGTCACCAACGGGGCGGTGAAGTAGGCGGCCGAGGGCACTCCCCTCTAAGGGGTTTAGATACAGCCAGACATCCTGTGGGAAACTGCGGGATGCGCTGGCTGGTTTGCAATTAGGGATGCGGGGGCGGGGCTTTGGCGGATTCTCTCTGGATTTTAGACATCCTGGTGTTGAAAGAGAGATATGGATAGTGTATAATGTTGACCCAGAAAGGCGTTGGGCCAACAAAGAAAGGGATAATGGAAACAGGATTATGGCGATTATCTATGAACGGAAAACACACATTTTTACATTGCATACAGAGCATTCCACCTATCAGATGAAAGTGGATGCCTTCGGGTATCTCCTCCACCTGTACTATGGAGGGAGGATACCTGGCTCCATGGAATCGGTGCCTTCCATGGATTATCTGCTGACATATTACGACAGAGGCTTTTCCGGGAATCCATCGGCAGCGGGGTTAGACAGGACTTACTCTCTGGATGTGCTGCCGCAGGAGTATCCGAGCCTGGGGACGGGTGACTTCCGCGGCAGCGCCTTCGCCGTCCGCAACGGAGACGGTTCGGAGAGCTGCAGCCTGCACTATGTGAGCCACAAGATAGGGAAAGGGAAGTACAGCCTGGAAGGGCTCCCGGCGGTGTATGCGGAAGAGGCGCAGACCCTGGAGATTCTGCTGGAGGATTCCGTCAGCGGCATCCAGGTCAGGCTTCTGTACGGAGTGCTGGAGAAGGAGGACATCATCACCAGAAGCGCCATCGTCTGGAATGGCGGCTCAAGGAAGATAGTGGTGGAGAAGGCGTTGTCGGCCTGTGTGGATTTTGTGTCCGGGGAGTATGACCTGATCAGTTTCCACGGGAGACATGCCATGGAGCGGAACTTCCAGCGCAAACCTATTGACTGCGGCAGTCAAGTCCTTGGCAGCCGCCGGGGGACCTCCAGCCATCAGTGCAATCCGGCGGTGATCGTGGCCGGAAGGGAGACCGGGGAGGATGGCGGGGACTGCTATGGCATGATGTTCGTCTACAGCGGGAATTTCATGTGCGAAGCGGAGCGGGACCAGTTCGGACAGACCCGGGTGATGATGGGGCTGCAGAGCGACCTGTTCCACTATCCCCTGCAGCCAGGGGAGGCGCTGGCGCTGCCGGAGGTGGTTCTGGGGTACACGGGCTCAGGGCTGGGAGAGCTTTCCAGGATGTTCCACGGCGTGATTCGGAACCATATCTGCAGAGGGGAGTACCGTGACCGGATTAGGCCGGTTCTGCTGAACAGCTGGGAGGCGTCGTATTTCGATTTCAACGCCGACACTATCTGCGCGCTGGCCGAGAGCGCGGCGGAGCTTGGCATCGACATGGTGGTCATGGACGATGGGTGGTTCGGCAAGCGGGAGGACGACAACAGCGGCCTGGGAGACTGGCTGGTCAACGAGAAGAAGCTGGGATGCACTTTGGGCGAGATGATTGCCAGGATCAATGGATGCGGGGTGAAGTTCGGCATCTGGATCGAGCCGGAGATGGTGTCCGAGGACAGCGACCTGTACCGGGAGCATCCGGACTGGGCGCTGCGGATTCCGGGCAGAGAGCCGGTGCGCAGCAGGAACCAGCTGGTGCTTGATTTTTCAAGAGAAGAAGTTCGAAATTACGTATTCGACAGGATATGCGAAGTGCTGGAACAGGGAAATGTGGAATACGTGAAATGGGATATGAACCGAAGCATCGCCGATGTCTATTCCGCCCGGAACGACCAGGGAAAGGTGGCTTATGACTATGTGATCGGCGTGTACGACTTTCTGGAGAAGCTGGTGCGGCGTTATCCCCATATCATGATAGAGGGCTGCAGCGGCGGCGGCGGAAGATTTGATGCCGGTATGCTGTACTACACGCCCCAGATTTGGTGCAGCGACAACACGGACGCGGTGGACAGGGTGCGGATTCAGTACGGCACTTCCTTCTTCTATCCCGCCTCCACGGTGGGGGCCCATGTGTCGGCGGTGCCCAATCACCAGACCGGCCGCAGGACATGCCTTCACACCAGAGGGGTGGTGGCCATGGCCGGGACCTTCGGCTACGAACTGGATCCCGGGAAGCTGTCGGAGGAAGAGAAGGAGGAGGTAAGGGAGCAGGTCAGGCAGTTCAAGAAGCATGCGCCTCTGATTTATCATGGGGATTACTACAGGCTGTCAGACCCTTTCCGGGATGCGTTCGGAGCCTGGATGTTCGTGTCGGAGGACAGGAGCAGCGCGCTGCTGAGCGCGGTGATGCTGGAGATTCACGGGAACATGCCGGTGCAGTACGTCAGGCTCAAAGGCCTGAAGCCGGAGGCGGTATATGAGGATGCCCGGTCCCATCAATGCTACCTGGGCGCGGCGCTGATGAACGCCGGCCTGCCCCTGCCCGTGAGACTGGAAGAATACGCGGCGTACCAGATAGAATTGAATGAAAAAAAGAATTGAAGGGACAGCGGGGCCGGTTTTGTCCGGCCCCTTTTAGGAAATTTATGAACCTGGGCAAAGGGCCCAGAGCGCTGTATGGGGCCCATATGAAGGAGATTTGGGACCGGAATGCCCGGGACGAGCACATGTACTGAAAGCAAATCCCTGAATATCGCCATCTGCAACATGCCGCTGCCATGGACGGCAGCTGTTCGGAGACAGAATTCGGTTCAGCCGTCTAATGCTGCTCAGATGAGACTTTATCTGCCGTTATAGTGCGGGATTCCAGGTAGATAAAGTCCGCCGGAAAGAGTATAATGATTTAAAACAGGGAAATCCAAAGCGGCCGGAACAGGAAGCGGAAGAAAGGAAAGGCAGATATGACAGAGATGGATTACAGAAAAGAAATCAATGAGGCGTTGAACGCGGGACAGGAGGCGCTGAGCTGTCTGAACCAGGCCAGGGACTGCCTGAACAGCGCGGGGAACTGGGGCATCGTGGACATGCTGGGAGGCGGGATGATCACCACCTTCATAAAGCGCTCCAAGATGAAAGACGCGGACGCGCTGGTGCAGCAGGCCCGCAGCGCCCTGAAGCGGTTCCAGAGAGAACTGATGGACGTGGAGAATATACCGGAATTCCGTATAGAGACAGGCGACTTTCTGACTTTCGCGGATTACTTCTTTGACGGGTTCGTGGCTGATATGCTGGTGCAGTCCAAGATAGGCGATGCCAGGCGGCAGGTGGACAACGCCATCCAGAAGGTGAATTATATCATGAACCAGCTGAAAGGGATGTAAGACACGAAATATTATTTTACCGGTAAACTTTTTCAGAGAATAGCCGAAATATGTAACATAAGGACAGGTGGAAAGCTAAGGACAGCAGACAAATGTGGAAGCATGGGTTTGCTGTCTTTTTGCATGGCGCGGAAGCAGCGGAGGGCCTTTGACGGTTCGTGACATTACAGACCGCATTTTGTTACATAATCCAAATGTGGCGCGTCCATCCTGTCGAAATAAAAAATGAAGCGCGGCAGGGCGGAGCTTTCCCGGCTGCGCCAGACGTAAGAGGTGGGGCATGAGGGTCGCGATTTGTGATGACGATAGGGAGAGTTGTGCCAGGCTGCGCAGCCTGATCAGGAAGCAGAAGCCGGATTGCGAGGTGACATGCTTTGACACGGGGAGACGTTTCCTGGAGGCCAGGAAGCATTTCGATATCCTGCTTTTGGATATCCAGATGGAAGAGATGAGCGGGATAGAGGTGGCCAGAGTTCTGCGCATCAATCAGGAGAAGACCATACTGATATTCGTGACGGCCCTGAAGGAATACGCTGCGGAGGCTTTTGAGGTGTCGGCTTTCTCCTATCTGCTGAAGCCGGTGGAGCCGGAGAAGTTCTGCAGGGTATTCGAGGACGCCTGCAGGGAGGCCAGGAAGATGGAGAGCCAGAGCGGCGAGCAGCTTTTCTTCCAGACGAAGGCCAGGAGTTTTTTGGTGCAGAAGAAGGAAATCCTGTATGTGGAGAGCCATAAGCGGAAGGTGGAGATTCATACTTTGCGGGAGAACATCCAGATCTACGCCACCATGAAAAACATGGAAGGACAGCTGGGAAATGGATTTTTCCGATGCCACAGGGGCTATCTGGTGAATCTGGCCTATGTGGCGGAATATGGGACAGGCGTCATCCGGCTGCAGAACGGCGAGGACATATATCTGGCCAGGGAGAAATACTCGGAATTCAGCAAAGCGTATACAAAATATCTCCAGACCGTGTAGGGCATTGGCAAAGCGCCCGTACAGGCCGGAGGGAGGAATCATTGCCCTTGGAAGGAGCAGTGAGAAAGATAACGTCGATCAGACAGAAATGAGGGAAAAGAAATGAGGATTAGGACAGGAGTCAGAAGGACTACCACACAGATGCTGAACAACAGCAGAAGGAAGACGATGATATCATCGTCAAGGCGCAATGCTCTGTTGAGCGCCGCGAGCAATCAGAATGCAGGGCTGAAGAACACCAGGATGGGCATGATGAACGCGAACAGCGTCCTGAGCGCCAGGCTTCTGAGGAGCAATTACCAGAAGCTGGAGCGTTCCGCCACTTCCCTGACGGAGCAGACGAAGCTGCTGGCAGAGAAGGCGGACGCGGGCGGCGATCCTGCGAAACTCACCGGCACTGCCGCCAATGTAGTGAAGCATTTCAATGACACGCTGGACGGCCTGAAACAGTCATCCGGTATCCTGAATGAGTATTATCGCCAGACCATGAAGGAAATCGCTGTCACCAACAAGAGCGTCCTGGCCGAAATCGGCATCGCCGTGAAGGCGGACGGATCCCTTTCGCTGAACAAGGATAAGCTGGCAGCGGCAGACCAGGAGAAGGTCAAGAAAGTCCTGGGAGCGGACAGCGACTTTGCCAAACGGCTGGACGCCGTGGCCTCCAGGGCTGCGGACAATGCCAAGGCAGGGGCCGCCAGCGCTTCCAGCAAGTACAATTCGTCAGGGAACCTGGCCAACTCGTACTTGAGCAGATACAATTTCAGGGGGTGAGAGAGATGAGGATTGGCACAACTATCCCGGGAGCGGATTACGCGGGAAAACAGCAGGCTTCCAGGAGGATGGGCAGCCGTTTCATGGAGAAGGGATATTCGGAGGCCGTCTCCTTAGGCAATACGGCCTGGGCAGGTTCCGGCAGCCATCTGCCGCTGCCGGAGGACAAGGACGGAGAAGACGGAGCCGTATCCGGAGCCAGGTCAGAGGCGGAGAAAATCTACCAGGCGGCCGTGGCAGGAAAGGCGAATCCCTGGGAAACCACAAAGGAGGTCGCCAAAGTGCCCTACGGACGCCTGGCCAAGGACGGCGTGATAGAATACAATGGCGTCGTCTTCGTGTGTGACGAGCGGACAAACAGCATCTGCCTGGGGGATATGACAGATGAGAAGAATGTGTTGAATATCCCATTGTCAGGAGGCGGTCATCTGAAGGTGAACCGCAACAGCATCGGGCTTCTGTCCAAGGCCGCGGGGATGTTCTCGCCGGAGGACCTGAACCTGATCATGCGGGCCATTACGGAAGATGCCAAAATCCAGTCCGTACAGAAGGAGATTGAGGACGAGGAGGCCAGCGTGGGGAGCCAGCTGCGGCCTGATGAGGGCTCTGAGGGCCAGGAGGCCGAAGAAGAGACAGAATAAGGGGCATCGCCATAGGATGAGGCGGTTTTCTGGGGAGGGTATGTTCCCCGGAGGCCGCCTTTTTCTGCTTGAGTTTTATCCTTGCGGACGTACTCCCCAGGTGGACTGCTTATTGGGGTTGCACCGGGCACTGTCGTCCCCCGACACCTAGCAGTCATCGTTTACGGCGTGGACTACCAGGGTCAAAATCTTGGGAAATCCAGTTGGAGAAGGAAAGAGGGGAGGGAAATCCGGCATCTGGGGAGTTGTAAACAGGAGGCAGAAGTATTATAATGGAACAGGCGGCTGGTTTTGGGAGCGGCTACTCTGGGGAGGAGAGCCTGCAGAAAACGGCTGCAACGAAAAGAGAGAGGAGATCAGGATGCAATACGACATCATCATTGTAGGGGCCGGGCCGGGAGGCATTTTCTCGGCGTACGAGCTGTCCAAGGGAAGCCCGGGGCTGAAGATAGCAGTCTTTGAGGCGGGGCATGCCCTGGAGAAGCGCCACTGCCCCATTGACGGGGACAGGGTGAAGAGCTGCATCGGCTGTAAGTCCTGCTCTATCATGAGCGGATTCGGCGGCGCAGGTGCGTTTTCTGACGGAAAATACAATATCACCAATGATTTCGGGGGCACCCTCCATGAATACATCGGAAAGAAACAGGCCATCGAGCTGATGGAATATGTGGATGCCATCAACATGGAGTACGGCGGCGAGGGGACGAAGAAATATTCCACCGCCGGAACCCAGTTCAAGAAGATTTGCATGCAGAACAAACTGAAGCTCCTGGACGCCTCCGTGCGCCACCTGGGGACGGACATCAATTTCGTGGTGCTGGAGAATCTCTACGCAGAACTGCGGGAAAAGGTGGAGTTCCATTTCGACACCCCGGTGGAATCCATCGCCCTGGCCGAGGGCGGCTATGAGATAAAATGCAGGGAGCAGTCCTACACCTGCGAAAGATGCATCGTGTCCGTAGGGCGCAGCGGCAGCAAATGGATGGAGAAGATCTGCGGCGAGCTGGATATCCCCACCAAATCCAACCGTGTGGACATTGGCGTCCGTGTGGAGCTGCCGGCGGTGATATTCTCCCATCTGACGGACGAGCTCTACGAGAGCAAGATTGTATACAGGACGGAGAAGTTCGAGGACAACGTGCGCACCTTCTGCATGAATCCCTACGGCATTGTAGTCAATGAGAACACCAACGGCATCGTCACCGTCAACGGCCACAGCTTCGAAAGCCCCGAGAAACGCACGGAGAACACCAATTTCGCCCTGCTGGTGGCCAAGCATTTCTCGGAACCCTTCAAGGACAGCAACGGATACGGCGAGAGCATCGCCAGGCTCTCCAACATGCTGGGGGGCGGAGTCATCGTCCAGCGGTTCGGCGACCTGGTCAGGGGACGGCGCAGCAACGCAAGCCGCATCAGGGAAGGGCTGGTGGCGCCCACCCTTGCCGCCACGCCGGGGGATCTGAGCCTGGTGCTGCCCAAGCGCATCCTGGACGGCATCATGGAGATGATCTACGCCCTGGACAAGATTGCACCGGGCACGGCCAATGACGATACCCTGCTCTACGGCGTGGAAGTGAAATTCTACAACATGGAAGTGGAGCTGGACGAGAACCTGGAGTGCAGGCACAAGGGCCTCTACATCATCGGAGACGGCAGCGGCGTCACCCACTCCCTGTCCCATGCCTCCGCCAGCGGCGTGTACGTGGCGCGGCACATCGGAGCCGGACTGCGGGCATGACACGAAAGGGACAAAGGCTCTAAGCAGAGCGGAAGTGAACAAATAAGGGAACGAATGCAAGTCGACATCGGGGAGCGCCTTTTACGGACAGCTCCCCGATAGACAGGAATCTCCTATAAAATCTTTGTTATTCCCATCGCATCATAAAAATACGCTTTTACTCAACCATATCTTACCTTCTAAAAAATCCCGACTTGCCATTCTGGCTATAATATGGACACCGAATGAATCCCGTTTGTTTTATAAAATTGCAGAAGTGATATCCCGTGATATCCCGGAGCTAGTGAATATCCTTTTTCGTATATTTCAGATAGGCTATGAAAATGCAGACAAAACATATCGTCATCCCAATTATGATCAATGTACCGTCCAGTCTGCCGTTGTCTACGATATCAGCGCCCTCACAGTAACCGAAAGGCGTGACATATTTCAGGAATTCCGCGGACTCCGCGATATTCGCAATCAGGTTCAGAAAGTACATCACGGCCGCCAGCCCCAGCCCCGCGCCCACGCTGCCTTTCCGCATAAAGGCCGAGAGACCGAAGCAGATGCCCGCCAGTTCCAGCTGCAGCAGATAATAGGCCAGATGCAGCAGATGGATTTCCTTCCAGGGAACCGTCTCGCCCACAAGGGTGATGGAGCCGATGGAAACCGCATAGACGATTAAGTTCATGGCGGTAATCTGAATCAGGACGGCAGCCAGCTTTTCGGTGATGATGCGCCTGCGGCTGACCGGGTGAGTCAGCAGAAATTCCGCCGTCCGCTCCTTCTCCTCCTTGCAGAGGATGCCTACCGCGCACAGAGACGCATAGAAAGCGCCGCCCAGCCCCAGCACATTTCCGCACTCGATGGCGTAGAAACCAATCAGCGTGCCGAAGTTCAGCCTGTCCATGCCGAAGGCGGCGGTGAAGGAACCCATGGAGGAAAACATATCGCTCACATCCTCCATCTGCCCTTTCATCTCCGGAAACAGGAACACGCAGACTGCCAGCAGAAATCCGATGGCGGCAGTCCAAATGATGAACGCAGTCCGTCCCTGCTTTAATTCATGTCTGACAAGCGTCATAGCTCCTCACCATCCTTTCCGCAATCCTTCTGCACAGAAGCGGCTTTTCCGAAACCGCTTTTCCCCGTGCCGCCTATCTGGCTGCCGCTCCTCTCCGAAACATCCCCTATGCTGCCTATTCGGCGGCTCCTTTCCGAGGCATCCATCGTACTGCCTGTTCGTTGGTTCTCTTCCGAGGCACCCCCAGTGCTGCCTGTCTGGCGTCCGCTTCCCTCCGAAACAGCTTCCCGGCTGCCATCCGCTGTCTCATAATAATGAAGGAAGACCTCCTCCAAATCCGGCTCCGACACCGTCAGATCCGAAACCTGCCCATCCGCAAAAGCGCGCAATAGCCGGTTCATGTCGCCGCTGTAGAGGAAACTGACCGTGCCATCCGCGTCCTGCCTGTCACGGATGCCCTCCAGTCCCTCCAAAGGCACATGGCCATGGACAGTCACGCGCTTTGTGCTGTCCCGGGAAAGGGCGTCCACGCTGTCGCAGGCAATGATCCGGCCCTCCCGGATAATGGCTGCCCGTGAACAATTGCGCTGAATTTCGGATAGCACATGGCTGGACAGGAACACCGTGGCGCCCTCCTTGTTCCGCTCCCCCAGAATGTCGAAAAATTCCCGCTGCATCAACGGATCCAGGCCGCTGGTAGGCTCGTCCAGTATCAGCAAATCGGGCCTGTGCTGCAGAGCGCAGACAATAGCAACTTTCTTCCGATTGCCGAAAGACAGCTCATCTACCTTCCTGGAAGGCTCCAGCTGCAGACGTTCACACAGCTTGTCCGCTTCCCGTTGGCAATCGCTTTTCCGGAGACCGGCGGAAAGCTTCAGCACATCCCGCACCCGCATGCCCGGATAGAACATGGCTTCCGAGGGCATGTAACCTGTTTTCTGCAGAATGGCCTCCCGCTCCCGGGCGATGTCCCTGCCGAAAATCTCCGCGCTGCCTCCAGTGGGCGAAATCAGGCCCAGCAAAGTGCGTATGGTGGTGGACTTGCCCGCGCCGTTGGGGCCGATGAATCCGAAAAATTCCCCTTCCGCCACGGCCAGGTTCAAATCGATGATGCCCCTGGCTTTCCCATAATATTTCGTCAGCGACCTTGTCTGAATGGCATCCATACCCTATCGCTCCTTTCTAAGATAGATACTTTTCCAGAATTCCATGAGCCGTGTAAAATCCTTTTCCATCTGCTCCACATCCACATGCCCCCGCTGCACCATCTCCCAGAGGTAGCCCTCGGAAGCCCAGTACATTTCCCGGTACATCATCGGGATGTCCAGCCCGGGGATGAACTGTTCCGGGTCGAGATTCAGCCGCGCCCGGTCAGCCTTCAGATTGAAATGCCGGTGATAGCTTTCCTGGACGGCGGCATTGATCTCCGGATCCTTCTCATAAAAGGCCCGGATGGCGAAATTCCCCATGTCCGGATACAGGCGGATGATTTCTATCTTGGCCCGCATGCCGCGCTCCATGCTTTCGAACAAATCCTTTTGACAATAGCAATCGTATTTGGTGAGGAACTCTATGGTGGTCTTTGCGCATTCCTCCCACAGGAACAGGAACAGCTCCTTTTTGTTATGGAAATAGTGGAACAGCAATGACTTGCTGATTCCGGCGGCCCTGGCAATTTCGCTCATAGGGCTGTTCTTGTAGGAAGTCTGGGAAAACACCCGATATCCGGCGTTGATGATGGCCTGCTGTTTCTCTTTCGGCAGTGCAAAGAATTTTTCGTTCATGGCTACCTCCGTTAACCAATTCGGTTAAGTACATGATAAAGCCATTGACCGATTTTGGGAAGCCCCCTGGAAATAAATTTGTAAGTTCCCAGGAAAATTTTGAGAAAGCCTGCTGCTAGTCTATAAGCCCAATTCCTGGAAATCAATCCAGAAATCCTCCCAAATATTGGCTTGGATTTTGTCCTGAAAGGTGTAGGATGCCATCTGGAAATCAGGCTGCTCCAGATGATAAACTATCACTTTTTCAGTGCGGGGGTCTACAATCCAGTATTCACGAACCCCTGCATTCTGGTAGTGATAGAGCTTGCGGATATAATCATCTGACGGATTGCCGGGAGAGACAATCTCAATGATGAAATCAGGAGCACCATTGCACCGCTTTCCATCCAGCTTATCTTTGTCACAAACTACCATAAGATCGGGTTGGACAATGTTGAGAGGCCTGTCGGAAAGCTTCACATCGAACGGAGCCGGAAATACTTGGCAATCACCGCCCTTTTTTCGAAGATAATTGCGGATAGAGACAAGCAGCTCCGTGAGGATTGTCTGGTGAATCTGTGACGGACTGGCCATATAATAAATTTGCCCATCAAAGACTTCTGCCCGGACATTTTCCGGGAGAGCTTCGTATTGCTCTAAAGTGGTGATTTGAGGTTGCGGCTGTAATGCTGGCATGGATGGTGCCCCCTTTCTATTTTTTACGATACCTCCCGGCTCTCTTTCCGTCAATTCAGCTCATCGGTCAGCCGTTCAATCTCTTCTATGATTTCGCCGATATAGGCGATGGTGTCCAGAAGCGGCCCGTCTGTGGTGATGTCGATTCCGGCCAGCTTCGCCAGGCCGATGGGGTCTAAGGTGCTTCCGGCCGCCAGGACTTTCTTCCAGTCCTCCACCGCTGGCTGCCCCTCAGTCTCTATCCGCTTACAGGCCTGGGTGGCCACCGTAAGTCCCGCGCTGTAGGTATAGGAATACAGGCCCATATAGTAATGAGGCTGGCGCATCCAGGTGTGGGCCGCGTCATCATCGATCTCCACATCTTCGCCCCAGAACTTCTGCAGAGTCTCTTTCATCAGGCGGTTCAGGACTTCCGCATTGACGCTGCCGCCTGCATCCACGATTTTGTAGACCTCCCTCTGATAGGCTGCCTCCATCAGGTGGGTGACGAAATTGTGATAATAAGTGTTGCTGATCATGCAGGACAGCACCCAGCGGCGGAACCGCTTGTCAGGGTTCGTCTTCAGCAGATAATGGGCCATCAGCAGCTCGTTCATGGTGGAGGGCGCTTCCACGAAATAAGTGGACACATTGGTGTCGAAGATGGACTGGACGCTGTTGCAGGACTTGAAATGCCCTGCGTGCCCCAGTTCATGGGCCAGAGTGAACACATCCGCCATGCGATTGTTCCAGCTCAGCAAAATGAAGGAATTCTTCCCATAAGGGCTTGCGCAGAAGCCGCCTGTGGATTTCCCGGCGTTCTGTGCGAAGTCCACCCAGCGGTCGCGGTAGGCCGTCCGCACCATCTCCACATAATCCTCTCCCAGAATGGAAAGCCCTTTCTCTATGTAGGCCCTGGACTCTTCGATGGTGACTTTCGGGTCGTACTCCGGGTCTACGGCAATCTTCAGGTCTGCAAAGGTCATTTTGTCCAGGCCGTGGATCCTCTGCAGCAGCCGGGCGTACCTGCGCATATGGGGAGCCAGCTTTTCCGTGATCAGGTCAATCTGGCGGTCATAGAGCTCTCTGGTCACCTTCTGGTTGAAGAGCAGGCTGTCGAACACAGTGTCAAAGCCCCGGAGGGTGGCCATGGTCTTTTCGGTCTGCACCTGGGTGTTGTAGGTCGCCGCGGTGACGTTCTCGTACTCCCGGATCTTTTTGGAAAAGACGGCGAAGGCGGTGCGGCGGATTTCCGTGTCCTTCTCGTACTCATAGTCGTCTTCAAAAAGGGAATAGCCCAGGGGGTATTCTTGTCCGCCTGCCGTGAAAGCGTCGAATTTCATGTCCGCCAGCTTGGCCATATTGTAGATCTGGTAAGGGGCGTACAGACTCTGGGAGAGGGCCGCCAGGGCGCGCTCCGCCTCCGGGTGCAGCTGATGGGGCTTGCTCCTCAGGATGTCTTCCAGATAGTGCCTGTTGTCCGTGGCCGTCCGGATGGCTTCCCGCAGCGTATCCTCGTTCTGTTCGATGATTTCACTTTCGATGAAGCTTAAAGAACTGGATATTTCGGCGGCCAGGCGGCTTAGCTTCTCGTTGCGCTCCTGATTGTAGGTGTCATAATAGTCCACTGATACCGCCAGGTCGCAGTAGTTGCCGGTCAGGGTGAGCAGGCGCTCCAGCTCCCGCATATCGTCCAGACAGGCGTTTATGGCCTGGGGCGTGTTCAGGTTGCCCTTGTAATCTTTTGCCATGCGGGCAGCAAGGCTTTTCAGTTTCTCCACGTCGGCGTACATTTCCTCTTCCGTTGCATAGATAGAGGACAAATCCCAGGTCAGCTCTGCCGGGACGTCCTTGCGTGATTTCAGTTCCATTTGTTCTCCTCCTATTAAGTTCGGCATCTGTCCCGCCAGTACCTGGACATGGGCAGAGAATTTCCGGCCGCGAAAGGAATGCGTCCGTAAATCCTCTGGGGCACTGGACGGGGCCGATGCTGTTTCAAATTTGCTATTGACATTTCTTGGCTGGACTTGTGTTTGGCGCAGCCTCGCCCTGCATCGTGTATACCCCTTTATCCAAGATTGAGTTGGGATTTTAAAGCTTCCTGAAGTACCTGTGAGAAATTGATATTCCGTTCTAAAGCGGCAGCATTGAGCCATGCAGGCAAGGTGACAGTCCTATTGACTGCACGATTCACATTTGCCAAACGAACTGACGGCATATAGACATCAATCAGGACAGCTCGTTCATTTTCCTTTGTTTTGATTTCGGATAGAGGGGTAGGACTGGGAATCTCTTCACCGTCCTCCTCCAATCCGTTCAGGACACAACCGAGAAGCTCCCGTGCTGATAAAAGGGCATCATCATCATTCGTACCACTGGTAGCGCATTTTAAGTCCGGAAAATCAATGGCGATTTCTTTTCCAGGTTCATAAACGAAGATAGCGGGATAAAAATAGCGTTCTGCTTTTTTTATGAAAGCGACCTCCTACTTTTGATTGTATGCCGGAAAGGAGCCAGGATTAATAAAATTTTAGTCCTGACTGTTCCTCAATGCGTTTTAGCGTTGGAAGAGGGATATCTTTGTCAGGATGTTTTAGCGTCGTGCGTTGCTTTTTGGTAGGGTGCTTGTATTGGTGATGGCTTCCAATCACGTTTACCTCGTATCACCCGTCCGCTTTTAGCATTTTGATAACTTCCCGAGATGAGTAACTTTTCATGTAGAGTTCTCCCTGACAATCATATAATAACACATATAAAAATATTTGCCAATAAAAAAATATTTTCCTCTAAGTTTTCTTTGTATCCTTCCTTTGTCGCTCGTCTTTTCCTACTGCTTTTCCTTCTGGCTGTCTACGGTGGGACTTCCTGAGCGAAGCAACTCATTGTGTCCGCCCTTTCCCTACAGAGTCATTAGAAACTGTCGGAAAATAACTGATGCAGCTTGTCAATTCCTTAGGAACTGTCGGAAAATAACTGATGCAACTTGTTTAGGAGAAAGCCCGGAAATACAAGGAAAACGGCTATAAACTTGCATCAGTTATTTGTAGACAATTCCTTATTATCGGGGTACGCAGAACGATATGGTTAGAGATTTAATCATCTGTGGTTTAGCAGCTTTAGAAGTCGAAGAAGCGGCAAAAGCAGTGCGAAAGTATGTCATAAAACGACCTTTCCACTACGAAGTCGGAATCCCCATAAAAAATACCAAAAAGCGTACTTTTTGGGACAGTCCAAATGTCCAACAAATTATCCCTTATTTTAATACAACTTGGGCATAAAATCAAGAGTGAAGTTATATTTTTTTTGGTAAATCTGCCCATCCCCCGGATGCACCCCAAAAAGTACACTTTTTGCGACAGAGGAGGGAAGGAGATGCCTGTTGAGCTGCATCTGCATAACGAAGAGGCGTACCAAAAGGTCATACGTATGGTGCAGAAGCATGGGAACCTGGAGGTGCCCAGGCCTATGTGGCCGACACAGACGTAGGGAAGGTATGGCCAAGAAGCGGCTAGCGGCTCAAAGGAAGATGAGAAAAAATTTAAAAATCATCGGAGAATATCGCCATTATTGAGAAAACCTTTCAAAGAGGATTTTCTATTTTGCAGCAGCATTTAGGCGACTGAAAAAGGGCGAATGTATCGACAGCATGTTGTGGGGGCAAGAAATGACAAGGATAAAATTCATGAATACGGAAATTGATAACCTTACGATGCAAGAGGTACTGCAGTCCATTGACCAGCTGGTTCAAGAAGATAAATGCGCCTATGTGGTAACGCCAAATGTTGACCATATCGTGCAGCTGGAAACAGATAAGCAACTGCAGGATGCTTACGCGAATGCGTCCTTGATTTTAACAGATGGGAAACCGCTTTTATGGATGGCAAAATTTTATGGCACCCCAATCAAAGAAAAGATATCCGGCTCAGACTTGTTTCCGTTGCTGTGTGGTATGGCGGCAAGGAAAGGTTATAAAATGTTCTTTTTGGGGGCGGCGGAAGGAGTTGCGGCAAAAGCTGCAGAGAATCTGAAGAAGCGGAACCCTTGTCTCCAAGTGGTAGGAACTTATTCCCCGCCATACGGATTCGAAAAAGATGCAGCGGAAATGGAAAGGATTGAAGGGATGGTCAAAGCAGCACAGCCTCAAATACTGATTGTAGGCCTTGGATGCCCAAAGCAGGAAAAGTTTATCTGGAACAACAGGGAGCGGTTGGATGTCCCCGTTTCTTTAGGGTTGGGCGCGAGCTTTGACTTTGAAGCCGGAAATATTAAAAGGGCACCAAAGTGGATGCAGAAATGTGGGCTTGAATGGTTGTTCCGGATTACGCAGGATCCTAAAAGAATGTTTAAGAGGTATATTATTGATGACTTAAAAATCGTAAAGCTCTTTTTCAAGTACAGAAAGGGGGAAAAGTGAAAATCCTTTTTTTGACGAACTTATTGCCATATCCTCTTGATAATGGTGGGAAAATCAAAACCTATACCACTTTACAGGGGCTTTCAACGGCGGGGCATTGTGTTGATTTAGTCTGTTTTACAGAAGATGATGAGCGCATAAATAATGTTCCGAAAGAGTTAACGGGAATCTGCAATAAAGTAGTAAAGGTCTTTCTGCGTCTGACAACAGCAGAAAATAAAAGATATATGATGTATATTGCATTTAAGAGCCTGTTTTCAAGGTATCCATTTGGTATATATAAGTATAAGTCGAAGGAAATGTCATCGAAGTTAAAGCAGTTTTCTGAAAATACAAAGTATGATTGCATTTATTATGACCATCTACAGCTGTGCTTTTACAAATCGGAGCTAGATGTCCTCTGTCCGGGATGCAAAACGATTTTGGATGAACATAATTGTGAGGCTTTGATTGTATCCCGCAAAGCGAAAGACTCATCAAATATTGCTCGAAAGCTTTTTTTGATACTGGAAGGATACAAACTTCGCCGTTTCGAAGCAAGATGCTTGGGTTCTGTAAATGCAAATATTGTTCTATCGCAAGAGGACTATCAGCAGTTAAGGAGGCTATGTACGCATGATTTCCCGTATAAAGTCATCCCAATAGGAGTGCAAGATAGAGGAATTAAGCAAAACTCTCCGATAGGTAAATGTTTAAACATTCTTTTCATCGGCACTTTAACATGGGAGCCTAATGATAGGGGGATGCAATGGTTCTTGCGGGAGGTAGTACCTTTATTGGATAGACGCGACTTTCGGTACATATTGTATATTGTTGGGAAAAATCCAAGCAAGGAATTGAAGGAACTGGTTGGTTCGCGCGGAGACATTATCTTGACAGGATATGTAGATTCCATCGATGAATATTATGATAAGTGTCATTGTATGATAGTCCCACTGTTTATAGGGAGCGGGCAGCGGGTGAAAATTATTGAAGCATTTTCTAAAGGAATGCCGGTTATCTCTACGTCTATTGGAGCGGAGGGCTTACAATATTCACATGGCGACAATATTCTTATAGCGGATAACGCAAACGAGTTTGTCCAAAACATTGTCTCTATAAGCGAAGGGCAGAGAAAAAAGATTTCCGTTAAGGGGCGAAAAACTTATGAGGATTATTATTCACCTATGGCAGTACAGGGGAAGGTATTGGAGGTTATTGACATATGCCATAAATCGTAATATGCATAAATAGACAAAGGTAAAAAATGATGACAATAAATAAAGAAAAATTAATATATTTGCTCATAATATTAAATCCTATTTTTGAAATAGTATATAGTACACTATATCGTTTAGATGTGAATTTACCACTAAATCAAATATTTAGATTTTTAATGCTGTTCTGTTTTGTATTCCTAACGAAAAATATTAAAACAAAAAAAATTGTCATTATTTTTGCAATCACCTATTTTTCTATTTGGTTAACACAATTATCGGTTGGATATTCAAGAATATCATTTTCGGAGATATCATTTGTATTTAAAATAATTTATTCGACATGTTTAATTTTCATTTTTACTGATTATATAAGGAATAATATTGTAAATACAAATACCCTTATCCGGATTACAATATATTCTGTCTTTATAATTATTTTCAGTATATGTGTGAGTCTTCTCGGATTGGGATATGAGGCCTGGACAGCAACAGATTATAGAACAGGGTACGTTGGCTGGTTTTTATTTGGAAATCATTTAACAATTGTATTGTTAATGGTTTTCTGCTTGCTGATATATATAGACAAGATTCGAGGGAGGAATATATGGATAGCACTGACAACAATAGCGATAGTTTTATTAGGAAATAAAGCTGGTTTGGTTGGTCTGATAGCATATTTTACTATTTTAGGGTTTATTTATTTTTTTGGCTCACGACCGACGAAGAAAAAAATATTATTTCTTTTGATAATTGGCATATGTGTCTTGTTGGTAATGCCTAATATAATCAATTATTTAAGCAACTTTATAAGTAATCAGGTAAAACTATATAACGATTATGGATATACAAATATCCTCTCTTTCTTATTGTCAAATAGGGACTTACAAATCCTTTATGTAAAAAATGATTTAAATGCAAATACTGATAGATATTTAGGGAGTCTAGTTGGATATGGATACGAAAGAACTGTCAATGTCCTTAGGCCATATGGATTCAATGCAATAGAAATGGATTTATATGCATTAAGATATTATTTGGGTTATATTCCTGTTTGTATATGGCTTGGAATTTATCTAAAAGTTATGCTCTGTGCTGTGAAAGGGTTTTTTAAGAGCAGAGACTTAAAAAGTACTGCAATCTTGCTTGGAACAAGTGTAGCTATTATGCACTCTATTTTTACAGGGCATATTGTTTTTGAATCATTGTCCATTGTTTATTTTGCAATTTTGGGAGCTCTTTGCATGACAATTATAGATGAAAATTAAAACTTAGAAGCTGCTGTAAGCATTTCCTGTCGGATAGAAAATATGTGCATTTTTCTAATTACATGGTGTTTAGTGGACAGATAAATTTATTTCAGGTGTTAAATATGAAAATTGCGTTATTATGTGATTATTTAGAATACGGTGGTGCGGAAGTTTATGCGCACAATTTGGTAGAGATTTTGATGTCACATAATCTGGATGTGGTGTGCTTCTACTTTCAAGGAAGCTTTGAAGGAACATATGATAAAGAAATATACAAAAAAATAAAGGCCAATAGACTTGAAAATAAGATAGGATGCTTTGTCGGGATAGAAAGGTTGAGTAAGGTTGTCAAAAAGGCATTAGATGAATTTAGACCAGATGTCATTATATTGAATTCTGAATATAAATATTTCTATAGCGTCAGAAAGGCGATAAAAAACTATCGAGTTGTGAATATAGTACATGACTATAGAATGATATGCCACAATGGAAATTGTACCTATCCAGATTACGGTTTGTGTGCAGGCTATAAATCTGGAGATTGCTACATAAAATGCCATGAAGGATTTTCATATATACATATCTGGCTGAAACTTTTCAATGCAAAGAGAATGGAGAGGATTGACCAAAAGCTAGTTGCGCTAAATATAGCTCCAAGCATGGCATTAGCTGGTAAATGTAAAGCTTATGGCTATAATTCCATATGTATAAATAACCCGCTGAAATATCAAAAAGAAAAACAGATTCCGATAGAGGAAAAGCAAGATTTTTTGTATATAGGTAGGATAAACAGGGATAAAGGTATTTTGGACTTTGCGAAAACTTTTATTAGATATAATGATGCCCGAAACCCAAAAACCAAATTGATAATTTATGGTGCGATTGAAGAGGGATTTGAGGAAAAGCTTGAAGAGATATGTAAAAATCCATATATCATATATAAAGGTACTCTTAGGCATGACGAGGTGCTGGAGAAGATGCAGAAGGCCTATTCGGTGGTTGTACCTTCTTTATGGGTTGAAAATTATCCGACAGTTGTTCTGGAAGCGATGGTTAGCGGAACAGTTGTTGTGGGAGCAATGCGAGGTGGGATAATAGAAATGCTTTCTGAGGATAGAGGGGTACTTTACGACCCTTTGGATGAGGATGAGGTAATCGTGGCATTGGAAGAAATTAGTAGTCTATCTGAAGAAAAATATATGAAGATTGTAGGACGTGCCAAAGATTATGTAAATGCACATAACCACCCAGAGATATACTGGAAAAACATAAGAGATGCTTTGCAAAGTATAATGAGTAATTGAATATAACTAGGGAGGGGAATATGGTTAAAAATAGTATAGAAATTATGAGGAATCTAAAAGACACTATAAAAAAACATGAGCATATATAAAAAATACCGTTATGTAAAAGAAGTATTTACTTGGATTGCAGAAACAAAATATCGGAAATGTAGTGACAGTGCCAAAATGAAAGAACTGAAAGATACGAAAATCGGAAAAAGATGTTTTATTATTGGAAATGGGCCAAGCTTACAAATAAGTGACTTAGAAAGGCTGAAGAATGAAGACACATTTGCTGTAAATAGAATATACAAGATTTTTGATCGGACGGATTGGCGGCCAACCTATTATTGTTCACAAGATTCCAGAATAATAGATGAAATTAGCGGGGATTTTAGAGAAATTGCGGATACATGCAAAATAATGTTCATCCGCAATTGCGCTAAGAAAGAAAGTATAAGCGGCATCAATAATCTGGTTAGCTTTTACCTTGATGTTGCGCCAACAGGAAGTGGATTGCCTAGATTTTCTATGAATGTTGATAAAAGGATATATGAGGGATGCACAGTCGCATATGCATCCCTCCAGATTGCTGTATATATGGGGTATTCAGAAATATACATTATTGGCACTGATCATAATTATAATCTTAACTTAAATAACAGGGGACGGATAGAACAAAATGGAAATGTCACTAATTATATGAAGGGGTTGGAAGGAAAGCTTGTTTTTGTACCGCAGCTTGAAAAAACGACGAATGCATATAAGAAGGCAAGACTTGTTTGTGAGCAAAGGGGTATTGTCGTTAAAAACGCAACCAGAGGAGGAAAGCTTGAAGTTTTTGACCGAGTTGACTTTGATTTGCTTTTCTAGGTTTGGGCTCGCATATGTGCTTTCTGGATTTATAGAAAATAAAGAAAGGGAACCGTCCCTGTTATGAAGATATCAAGGAGCATAGCTTAATGCACAGGATTAGCTTATTGAGAAAAGCTTATAAAAGATATAGGGAACTACCAGATCCCGTAAAAGCATCAATGTGGTTCATGGCAGCGAGCATTGTATCAAAAGGGATATCAATGTTCACGACCCCTATATTCACTCGACTTCTGACCACGGAGCAGTACGGCATATATAGCATATACCAGTCATGGTATTCGATTATCGCAGTGTTCGCAACCTTGAATCTGGGAGGTGGCGTGTATAACAATGGCCTCATCCGGTTCGGGGCAGACCGGGCCAGGATGTCCTCCTCTTTGCTTGGCCTTTCGACAACTGTAACATTGCTGCTGCTTGCCCTATATATGTGCGCAGCTGATTTCTGGAATGATGTTTTCGGGATGCCCGCTCCGTTTATGGTTGCAATATTTTTAGAGGCGCTTTTTGTTCCAGCATACACATTCTGGTCAATAGAAGAGAGGTTCGACTATAGGTATAGAAATCTTGTCCTTTGTACGTTGCTTATTGCTTTTGCAGGCCCAGCTCTGGGGGTGGTAGGCATCATCTCAACAGATGTGTACAAAGTAGAAGCAAGGGTGTTCAGCTTTGTGTTCGTGCAGGCTGCTGTCGGGCTGGTGTTTTATGTCAGGAATTTTTGGAGGGGCAGGATGTTCTTCTCAAGGCGATATTGGGTGTTTGCCCTTCGTTTCAACTTGCCGCTCATTCCGCATTACCTGTCGAATATGCTGCTGGGACAGTCAGATAGGATTATGATAGCCAGGATGATTGGATCCGGGCAGGCCGCCATATATAGTGTGGCATATACGGTCTCGACCATGATGCAGCTGGTAACAGGTGCAATCAACAGCTCATACATCCCTTTCACATATAAAGCGATAAAGGAGAACCGGCTGTATAGGATAAAAGGCAGCGCCACGCTGCTGCTGGCGATAGTCGCGATGGGATGCATCGCGGCAATGGCATTAGGCCCGGAGATTATCTTTTTGTTTGCGTCTACGGATTATTATGAGGCGCGGTGGGTCGTTCCCCCAGTGTCTGCGTCAGTCTTTTTCACTTTCGTGTATCCGCTATTTGGCAATATAGAATTCTATTATGAGAAGACGAAGATGGTCATGGCGGCAACGACTACCGCTGCTGCTGTCAACCTTGTGCTCAATTACTTTGCAATACAGATGTTCGGGTACATTGCCGCTGCATACACGACATTGCTGTGCTATATGCTCCTGGCTGCTGCACATTGCATCAATGCCCATATGATATTGAAGAAGATGGGGATGGGCATCACGGACGTGTACAGCTTCAGGCCGCTGCTGATTCTTTCAGGAGTTGTCTGCGGGGCGATGGCACTGATGCTTTTGGTCTATGACCATGCAGCCATCAGGTACTTGATTGCTGTAGGAATTGGGGCATTCGCCTACCGTAACAGGAGGAAAGTCCTGGAGGGTATCGGATTCATAAAGAATAAAGGATAGCCGCATTCCTGACAAAGCCTTGTACGGTCAGGACACCGCTATTTGATGAATCAAATGAAAGAGGCGTTTGTATTAAGAATACTGGCTACTGAATTTATGCAAGGAGGTCTTGGAGATCTTCTTGGGAGCAGAGCCAGATTAGGAAGAGGAAATGGAGGAAGAGGTCATGGACATAGTAGCAGTAGTACCTATGAAACTCAACAATCAAAGACTCCCACAAAAGAATACCAAATCATTCACCAACGGGAAGCCGTTATGCCATTACATACTATCGACGCTTCTGACAGTTGAAGGAATCGAAGATGTATATGTCTACTGTAGCAACCCTTGCATTCAGGAGTACCTTCCAAAAGGCGTGAAGTACCTGCAAAGGCCCGAATCCCTCGACCAGGACACGACTAAAATGAACGAGGTCCTCCAACATTTCTCGAAGGATGTCCCTGCAGACATATATGTAATGTCCCACGCGACTGCCCCGTTCATCTCCAAAAAAGCGATAGAGCAGGGCCTTAGGGCTGTGGTATCCGGAGAGCATGATTCGTCCTTTGCAGCGAGAAAGGTTCAAGATTTTCTATGGAAAGATGGAGCCCCTTTTAACTATGAATTAGACAGCATCCCCCGTACTCAAGACCTCCCCGCTCTCTACAAGGAGACCAGCGGATTCTATATCTATAGATCCGATGTGATGAGAAAGCACAGCCGCCGTATCGGTGACTCCCCTCTCATCGTGGAGGTCAGCGGGATTGAAGCGATTGATATTGATGAAGAGGAGGATTTTATTATGGCAGATGCAATCCACGTTTACGGTTCGGGGGGGTACTTCCTTATAAGAAATAATCATACGGCGCTCTCCTGTAGCCTTGGATATAGGAGGGCCGCATGATATGAAAACTGTCGAATTAGTCCCAATCAAAATGAACAATGAAAGGACGCCGGGAAAGAAGACGAATAGGTTCCATAAGGGCACCCATCCAATTCAATGCATTTTATCTGCTTTGAAAAAGTGCAAAGCACTCAATGGTATTATGTGTACTGAAGCGGGGAGGTGTGCATGATGGAAATCATAGGTGTGATTCCGGCGCGCTACCAGTCATCCAGATTCCCAGGGAAGCCTTTAGCGGACATATGTGGGAAGCCGATGATTTGGTGGGTGTATCAGGAGGCAAAGAAAGTAGAGGCCTTCAAGAGGGTGATTGTGGCAACTGAGAGCCAGATTATCGTTGACGAATGCGTAAAAATGGGGATGGATGTGATGTTGACATCGGATAGGCACCCGACTGGGACGGACAGGGTCGCCGAGGTCGCCCGGAAGGTTTCTGCGGACATATATGTGGTCATCATGGGCGACGAGCCGTTGATTAAGGCATCAGACGAGGAGAGACTGATAGATTCCCTAGACAGGACTCCAGAGGCCGATGCCATCATGCTGACAGAAGAGTTTGGTGATCCAGTGGACGCGGTCAACACTACTACGATAAAGCTTGCAATCAATGATGAGGGGTACCTGATTTTTATGTCAAGGGCTGCAATCCCGTATCCCAAAGAAGCCATCGGGTATAAATTGTATAAGAACGTCGGATGCTATGCGTTCCGCAGGGAGGCATTGGAGTTCTTCCTGGCAACGGAGCCAGGGAACATAGAGCGGGCCGAGGGTATAGAACTCCTCCGGCTGTTGGAGAACCATAGGAAGGTCATGACTGTTCCCATTGAATCAGAATCTATGGCGGTCGACACGCAGAAGGACTTGGAGCGGATTAGGGAGGCTTATAGGAGAAGGCTGGGGGGTACTCCGTTATAAAGTAAATATTGCCTTTATATTGTGCAGTGCTTTCTGCCGCCCATATCATTGTCCAGGAGGAGCTGCATGATGAAGATTATCGGAGTGGTTCCTGCGCGTTATAGTTCGTCCCGCTTTCCAGGAAAGCCCCTTGCGGATATCTGCGGGAAGCCCATGGTATGGTGGGTCTGCCAGCAATGTAGGAAAGTCGAGGAGTTTGATGGAGTGTATGTGGCGACTGACGATGAAAGGATTTATGAGGCATGCAAGTCCCTTGGCATGGAAGCGGTAATGACTTCGGATGAGCATAAGACAGGCACTGACCGCATTGGTGAGGTGGCACGCCGGATTCCAGCTGACCTGATTGTCAATATCCAGGGGGACGAGCCCCTCCTTGAGCCATCGACAATCAAGGCGGCAATCAAGCCTTTCTATTCGAACCCGGATCTCCAGGTCTCGAACCTCATGACCAGGATTAAAGACCCTGTGGACGCAGTGAACTTCACTGTACCGAAGGTCATCACGAACAGGGAGGGCATAGGGGTCTATCTGACCCGCGCGACGGCTCCGTATCCAAAAGGGAGCATCGACTATTCCTATTACAAACAGGTCTGCGTATATGGCTTCAAGCCGGAAGCGCTGCGGTTCTATTGTGAGTATGGGATGAGATATGGCAGGGCGGAAGCGGTAGAGGATATCAAGATCCTCCGCTTCATCGAGAACGGCTATAAGGTACAGTATATCGAAGTCGATTCCGGGACCGTGGCCGTCGATACGCCGAACGACCTTGAAAAGGTGAAGACTATCGTTGCTGCAAGGATTGTGGCAGGCGAAACCAGCAACCAATAATTTCCACGGAGGATTCATCATGAACAAGATACATGTACTGGACTGCACCCTGAGGGATGGCGGATATTGCAATGAATGGGCGTTCGGATTGGAAAATGCCAGGAAGATTACATATGGCCTGTTGGAGGCCGGAATCGATATCATCGAATGCGGATTCATCACAAATAGGACTGCCTATAATCCGGATGTGACCAAGTTCACTACAATCGAAGAGGCAGCAAGGGTCATTCCGGATAACCGGGAGGGCAAGATTTTTGTCGCCATGATGAATTACGGAGAATATGACATCGATGATCTCCCGCCTTATGACGGGTCTTCCATCGACGGCATCAGGGTCGCGTTCCATAAGAAAAACTTAAAAGAGTCGCTGGAGCTGTGCAGGAAGATCCAGGAAAAAGGCTACCTTGTCTTCATACAGGCCATGGTATCCCTCAGCTATACAGACCAGGAGTTCCTGGACCTGATTCGTGCCGTCAACGAGTTCGAGCCTTATGCTTTCTATATCGTTGACAGCTTCGGGATGATGAAGGGCAAGGACCTCACCAGGTTCTTCTACATGGTCGAGCACAACCTGAAGGAGGACATCTGGATTGGGTTCCACAGCCACAACAATATGCAGCTGGCCTATTCGAACGCCCAGGAGCTGACAGCGATACAGACCAACCGCAACCTGATTATCGACTCTTCGGTCTTCGGCATGGGGCGGGGAGCAGGCAACCTGAACACGGAACTGTTCGTGGACTACCTTAACGAGAATGTAGGGAAGAACTATCAGCTGAAGCCGCTGCTGGCGCTCATTGACGAAATCCTGAATGAGTTTTATCAACGGAACTACTGGGGCTATTCCCTTCCAAACTATATCTCTGCCATCCACAATGCCCACCCCAATTACGCGGGATACCTGGATGACAAGAAGACGCTCACCATCGAGGGCATGAACGATATCTTCGGCATGATGGACGAGGAGAAGAAGGTCTCATATGACAAGGCCTATATCGAGGGGCTCTACCTCCAGTATATGGAAAAAGGAAAGACTCAGGAGAAGCACGCAGCAGAGCTTAAGGAGCGGCTAAAGGACAGGAAAGTATTGCTCATAGGCCCAGGCAAGAGCTCTGTTGAGGAGAAGGACAGGATTGCCGACTTCGCAGCAAGAAACGATGTCGTGGTATTCACAGTCAATTATGACTACGACTGCCTTAAGTCCGATTTTATTTTTACCTCCAACCTGCGGCGCTTCCGGGAACTTTCCGAAGAGAGCAGGGCAAGGTGCATCGCCACTTCGAACATCTCTTCAGATGACGTATACTGTCAGGTCAAATACCGCGACCTGCTGAACACCGAGGAAGCTGTCCGGGACAATGCGGCATTGATGGCGATCCGGTTCCTGATGATGCAGGGCGTCAGGGAAATCTATCTGGCCGGGATAGACGGGTATTCACATGACGCCCGCGAAAACTACGGCAAGGACGACATGGCCTTCTTTACTAAGAATGCCGTGCTTGACGCAATCAACGAAGGCATGCGCAAGGTCTTAAGCGAGCTGTCAGGCGAGATAGATATAAAATTTGTCACAACGCCAAAATATGTGGATATTGTTCCAGCAAAAATCCTTTCATAAAGCAGCCAGCAGAAAGGAAGGATTCGCGCAGAAGCAGCTGAATCATGATAGGGACTTTGAAGCAGATTAGGAATTGTCGGAAAATAACTGATGCAACTTGTTTAGGAGAAAGCCCAGAAATACAACGAAAACGGCTATAAACTCGCATCAGTTATTTGTAGACAATTCCTTAAGTACGGCACCCAATGTTTAGAACCAGGAGGAGTAACATGGGCAAAAAAGTGTTCACCGACGAAGAGATGGAGATGCTGCGGAACAATCCGTATACATATTCAGTCACGCCATCCACCCTGTACTTCACAAAAGAATTCAAAGAGCTCTTCTGGCAGGAGTACCAGAAAGGGGAGGTCCCCCGCCAGATTCTTGATAAGTACGGCTATCCGGCAGACGTGCTCGGCAAAAAGCGAATCTGGGGGATTGCCCATAACATTAAAGACCAGTATTATAGTGAAGAAGGACTCCGCGAGGGCTCCCTGAAAAGGGGGGCTTCTGTCAACAGCAGCTATGAAGCCACAGAGGAAGCGGTCAAACAGCTTCAGGATGAAGTCCGGCAGCTCAGACAGGAGATTGAACGCATGAAAAAGGAATCCTCTGCCCAATGAGCACGCTTCCGTTCGCCCGGCAAGGCTCCAGCATGATATCATAGCGTCCCACGCAAGCGCAGCTTGCGTTACGCTTTTCCCGATTGGAAGTGGATTCTTATCTTTCCTTTTCCCCTGAAATATGCTATGATGGAATCCAGAAAAGCAATCCAGCGACAGGCTAAAAGAAAGGGGTGTAATCTTATGTCAGTATTGCAGCCGCTCATAACCACACTGGAAGAATATGAAGCTCTTCCGGAGGATGTCAGGGCAGAAGTCTTTGACGGGCAGATATACTACATGGCAAGTCCGTCACAGGATCATCAGACAATCTCCACCGAACTGACGACAATATTGAATTCCTATATCAAAAGGAGCAAGGGCGCCTGTCGGGTGTTCCATGCGCCTTTTGATGTAAAGCTTTCCGACCGGCCGCTTACCATTGTCCAGCCCGATCTCATGATTGTCTGCGACAGAAATAAGCTGGACGGAAAGCGGTGCAACGGGGCACCTGACTTTGTCATCGAGATTGTTTCGCCCGGCAATCCGTCAGATGATTATATCCGCAAGCTATACTACTACAAGAATGCCGGAGTCCGCGAATATTGGATTGTGGATTCCCGCCGGAAAAACGTGACGGTCAACTATTTCGAGGGAAACTTGCTAAATATCCAATATTCTTTTGAAGCTACCATCAAGGTCAATATCTATGATGATTTATATATCAATTTCGCTGAGATCGCTGAGTTGCTGAGCATGTGAAAACAGCCCTATTCTGCCGAAAGTCCCAATTAATTCAATGTAGGATTTGGGATATACTATATCTGAGGTCATATACCTTTTGACGCAGCACCCAGACAAGGGCTGGTGCCATGCAGGGCAGACGCTGTTTTAAAAAAGAAAGCCTGCTTAATGAGCGGAATGGTACTGACACAAAAGCGCAGACTGAGGGCTGCAATGGAGACGGTGAGCTGTAAATGAAAACGATACAAAGAGCAAGAATAGATGGCCATAAAGCAGAGCTGACTCTGGAAGACAACGGGAACATCTTACAAGTCTTGATAGACGATGATATCGTAGAATCTTATGATGGATACACATGGGACAATATAAAAAATGAGACCTGGGCGCAAAAGGGGCTGCTGACAATCGTGGCGGGCAGACTGATCAAAAGGCAGAAGCTGCTGGCTGAGATGGAGAGGATAGCAGAGGAAGCGTTCAAGTGATATGGGGAGTGAAGGGGATATGCTGTATTTTCTGATGCATGAAAATGACAAACTGGCATTATTCAACTATGAGAAACCGAGCATAAACGAAATAGTGATAAACGAGAAAAATATAGATAAATTGCCCCTGGCCGAGACGGATAAGGCGTCATTAAAAGCGTCCTTGATGGATTGGCTTATGCACCGTGGAATACCGGCAACAAGGCATGGGATACGTGAACAGCTGGCCAATCTGACCCTCGAATCCCCAGTGGAGTATATGCTCTGCAATCTGGGATTGTCCCTGACAGACCACTATTGGGTATGTCCGGGCGAGAAGAGATTTACATGGGAGGAGATTAATTTATACACAAATGATTTTCAGTCCCGGTACTCATTGGATTTAAGCGATGATGAAAGGAGCATAGCGGGAAAAACAAATTTTGTGCCCAGCGGTTCGCTGAAGGGCGACTTAAAGAAAAAATGGATTATAGATGAGCGCGGCATCAGAAGGCTCGTAAAGGGGAACTATGGAGATTCCTGCAGACAGAGCCTGTGTGAGGTGCTTGCGACTGAAATACACAGAAGACAGGGCAAATTTGAATATACGCCATATGAGCTGATAAATATATCTTCAGATGGGCAGATGATCGTGGGATGTGAGTGCCCCAATTTTACCACTATTGATACGGAATTTGTGCCGGCAATAGACATACTGAATAGCAGAAAGAAATCCAATTCTTCTAATTATTATGAGACATATATACAATATTGCGGTGCGCACGGAGCAGATACTGATTACCTCAGGGCGTTTATGGAGTATCAGATACTGACCGATTTTATCATTACGAACACGGATAGACACTTAAATAATTTTGGCATGATAAGGGACAGCAGAACATTCCGGTTTATAAAGCCGGCGCCTATATTCGACAGCGGCAACAGCATGTTTTACAACACGAACAATATAAAAACCGGCGATGAACTATTGAACATACAAGTGACTTCTTTCAGAAAATTTGAGGTAGAGCTATTAAAATATGTGACAGATCCAGGGCTGGTTGACACAGGCAGATTGCCGTCACAGCAGGAAGTCCGGGATTTGTTTCTGACAGACCGGAGCATTGACAGCGGGACTGCAGTAAAATTAGCAAAAGCATATGTGAAAAAGGTGGAACTCCTGAGGGAGCTTCAGGCCGGGATACGCATATACTCATATGATTATCTGAGGAAGCATAATATAAGGTTGGATAAGGGGGCATAGTTCAGGTCTCATCTGGCATCAGAACAGCCATAAACATGCAATTTATATTCG
This sequence comes from uncultured Acetatifactor sp., assembly GCA_910585665.1. GTDB lineage: Bacteria > Bacillota > Clostridia > Lachnospirales > Lachnospiraceae > Acetatifactor. Next base: position 89,308 of record CAJUFI010000007.1, read on the forward strand.
CGGTCACAAAAACTTCCATGCAACCAGACTCACGAGTGATAGAGTCTCTAGACATCTTGGCAAATTTCATCGCTCGTGAGAATCTTGTTTCATTTCCCTGACATCTTCCCTAATAGGGTCGAACATTTTTGAAAATCCAATAACAATTCATTATCGCTCATACGATTATCCCTTCCATACCATATCACAGGCGAAAAGCCTATTGAATCACAAAGAGGGTTCATTCTCCGCTGCTTGCTGCGGGGAGTTTCATTAAGGTGTGCGGAATTTTAGGGCATACTAAGTAAAAAAGTCCCAAAAAGCGTACTTTTTGGGACAGTCCAAATGTCCAACAAATTATCCCTTATTTTAATACAACTTGGGCATAAAATCAAGAGTGAACTGATATTTTTTTTGGTAAATGTGCCCATCTCTTGGATGCATCCCAAAAAGTACACTTTTTGCGACAGAGGAGGGAAGGAGATGGCCGCTGAGCTGTACCCGCATAACGAAGAGGAGACCAGACGGTCGTACGCATGATGCGGGAGCACAGGAACACCCCCGTGGTTCACCCCACTGGCAGCGGGAAGTCCTTTATCGTCTTCAAGCTGGCGGAGGAGCACCCCGGCGAGGGAATCGTCTAGCTCGCCCCCAGCGAGTGCATCTTCCGCTCCCAGAAGGAGAACTACCTGGCGGAGGGGGAGACGTGGAGACACTGTCAGGCATTGCCTTCCTGAACTATGCGAAGCTGACGTAAAGGATGACGGGCCCTGACCGACCCGATAGTGCGGCTCATGCCACTCCTATTCGTCCAAGGGCGGCGGCCTGATTGTGTACGGAATCGTAGCAGCGAACATCACGAACCTTGCGAAGGAGGGTGGGCTGTTTCTAGTGACCGGAACTGTGGACGCTGTGGATTTTCAAAAGATTACGAAGGCCATCGTGCCGCTTCTGTAGAAGAACGTCATGCTGGCAGTGGGGCGGACATGAACCGGACGGCTGGCACGCTGGAAAGGGAGTTACAAAAAGACGGAGAAAAATAAAGATGGAAAAAATAAAGATGAGAAAAAAACTGTGTTTTGCTGCATCCTCTGGTGGTCACTTCGAGCAGATTACAATGCTTGCCCCATTAATGAAGAAGTATGAAAGTTTTATAGTTACTGAGAGAACACAATATGAAGCATCTATAGATGGAGAGCAGATATATTATCTTCAGCAGGTCAATAGGAACGAAGCTCTATTTCTCTTTAGGATGACTGTGAATACATTTAAGAGCATGAGATTGTTTTTTAAGGAAAAACCAGATGTCGTAATTACAACAGGAGTCCTTGCTGTGGTCCCGCTGTGCCTAATTGCGAAAGTGTTCAAAAAGAGATTGATTTATATTGAATCATTTGCAAAAGTTTCATCTCCAACAAAAACCGGTCAAATACTTTACAGATTAGCTGATCAATTTTATGTACAGTGGGAGTCGATGTTGGAATTCTATCCAAATGCGATTTATCTAGGTGGAATTTATTGAACGGCAAGAACCTTTTTATATCAAGATGCTGGGCATT
>CAJUFI010000008.1 GCA_910585665.1 uncultured Acetatifactor sp.
AAAATAAATTTCAGCACTTTTCACAATGGCTTAATGGGGGGAGTGAACAGTAACCCATAGAAATAGAGTTGTGTTATAATGTCTCACGATGGGGGTTGAAGGTATCCAATATTTTATAAGAAGATGTGCGGAAATCAGAAGATTTCGGGGAGGCGCACGGAAGGGAATGAGAAAAAGATGAGAAGAAGCGGATTATGGAAAATGAGAATGGCGATCGCACCGGCTTTGGTGGCAGCCTGCCTGCTGACAGGGTGCGGCGGCCAGGACGGCGGCGCATCGGGTTCGGGGAGCCAGACGGAAAGCGGCGCGGGCGCAGCGGAAGACGGAGACCAGCTTGCCAAGATCCTGGAGGCCGGGAAGATCATCATCGGCACGGAGGGCACTTACTCCCCCAACAGCTATCACGACGAGAACGGTGACCTGGTGGGCTTCGACGTGGAAGTGGGGCGGAAGGTCGCGGAGAAGCTGGGCGTGGAGGTCGAGTTCTTCGAGGCGGAATGGGATTCCCTGTTCAGCAGCATGGATGCCGGGCGGATCGACACCGTCATCAATGAGGTGGAATATTCCGACGAGAGGGCATTGAAATACGATTTTTCCAATCCCTATACCTATATCCGGGGAGCGCTGATGGTAAAGGGCGACAATGAGGAAATCAAGAGTTTCGAGGACCTGGACGGCAAAAAGGCGGCCCAGAACCTGACCAGCAGCTGGGGCAGGATGGCGGAGGAGTACGGCGCGGAGCTGGTGGGCGTTGACGCGGTGGCGCAGACAGTGGATCTGCTGCTCACCGGGAGGGCTGATGCCACGCTGAATGTGGAGACGGCCTTTTCCGATTATCTGAAGAAAAATCCTGACGCGGACGTGAAGGTGGTGGCCTGGACAGAGGAGGTTTCCTCCTCCCTGATTCCTGTGAAGAAGGGGAACGAGGATTTGCTGAAGGCCATCAATGAGGCCATTGACGAGCTGAGGGAATCGGGAGAACTGGCAGAGCTGTCCGAGAAGTATTTCGGCATGGATGTCACCAGTGAGGATTGAAAGTGACGCGGCAGGTTTTGCGGCAGCGAGGATAGATTGAGAGAAGAAAGAAGGCAGGCGGTATCATGAATGAGCGGGTTTGGCAGCTGTTGCTGGATTCTTTCTGGCAGATATTATTGCCCGGGATACGGGTCACGATTCCACTTACGCTGGTTTCGTTCAGCCTGGGGCTGGTCATAGCCCTGCTCACGGCGATGGTGCAGGTGGCGAACATCCCGGTGCTGAAGCAGATGGCCAGGATTTATGTGTGGATCATCCGGGGGACGCCGTTGCTGGTGCAGCTTTTTTTGATATTCTACGGGCTGCCCAGCGTGGGGATCGTACTGGACGCTATCTCCGCGGCAATCATCGTATTTTCCTTTAATACAGGAGCCTATGCCTCTGAGACTGTCCGGGCCGCTATCGAGGCGGTGCCGGCCGGGCAGTTGGAGGCGGGCTACTGTGTGGGGATGAATTATCTGCAGATCATGACGCGGATCGTGCTGCCACAGGCCCTGCGTACGGCTTTCCCGCCTTTGAGCAATTCGCTGATCGGACTGGTGAAGGACACGTCCCTGGCCGCCAATATCACGGTGGCGGAGATGTTCATGTCGGGGCAGCGCATAGCGGCCCGGAGCCTGGAGGTCATGGCCATATACTGTGAGGTGGCGTTCGTCTATCTGCTGTTCTGCACGGTGCTGACGAAGCTGCAGAGCTATTGCGAGAAGCGGATGAAGATATATTGAGGCGGGAAGCAAGGTCTGGGCGCGGCGTGTGCTGAAACGAAAAAGAGGATGGCGTAACGGGATATTGGAGTGAGGGCGATGCTGGAAGTAAAAGGGATAGAGAAATCCTTCGATGGACGAAAGGTTTTGCGGGGGGTGGACATAAAGGTGAACAAGGGCGACGTGGTGACGGTGATCGGCCCCAGCGGCTCCGGGAAGACCACGCTCTTGCGGTGCATCAATTTCCTGGAGCGGGCGGAAGAGGGGGAGATGATATTTGACGGAGCCCATTACCGGCTGAAAGGCATAGGCCGGAAGGACGTGGCCGCCCTGCGGAAGAAGACGGGCTTCGTGTTCCAGAATTACAACCTGTTCCGGAACAAGACGGCCCTCCAGAACGTGACGGAAGGGCTCGTCGTGGCGCGCAAGATGCCCAAGGGCGAGGCCAGGGAGGCGGGGCTTGCGGCCCTGGAGAAGGTGGGCCTGGCGGACCGGGCGGACGCTTATCCCCATCAGCTGTCCGGCGGCCAGCAGCAGCGGGTGGCCATCGCCAGGGCCATCGTCACGGATCCGGAGGTGATTTTCTTCGACGAGCCCACATCGGCGCTGGATCCGGAGCTGGTGGGGGAGGTGCTGAACGTGATGCGGAATCTGGCCGCCGAGGGCCGGACCATGGTGATCGTGACGCATGAGATGCAGTTTGCCAGGAATGTGGCCAGCCATGTGGTGTTCATGGACGAAGGACTGATCGTGGAGGAGGGCCGCCCGGAGGAGATTTTTGAGAGGCCCAAAGAAGAGCGGACCAAAAGGTTCCTGCAGTTCATCATGACCAAAGATGCGCCGGCGGCTCCTTGAGAGCTACCGGCGCATTCGTATATGGGAACTATGTAAAACGGAAAACAGTCTCTATTTCATCGATTTTACATACTGCATATCCATTCTCTGGATATGGTCTATGAGCCAGGTGATCAGGAAGCCCAGAAGCTTTTCGACGACTTCGTTCTGGTTTTCCACGTCCTCCAGGCAGTCAGGGTCGAACTGCATCAGATTGTCTTCGAACTTGCGGTGCAGGGCCATGTGGCCTTCGATGCCGGCATACTGGATGCTCCTCATGAATGCCTCCTCGTGGGAGAAATGGGTCTTGGTGTAATCGATGAGCTCGGAGATCAGGCTGTTGAGCTTTTCCGTCTTGTCGTACTGCAGGGTGTCGGTGAGGAGATCCTGTGTCTCCTGGGCCAGTTCGAACAATCTGGTATGTTCCTGATCGATGGATTCGATTCCCGTATAGTATTCTGATTTCATTTCGTACATAATTACCTCTCCTTTTTATCATGATCATGGATTTCAGGCTTTGAATCCTATCCATAATTTTACTGCTTTTTGGCGGTATCGTCAATACCTCCGGGATGGTGTTTTGTTTTCTGTACAAAAGGCCGGAAAGCGGGGCGGAATGTGAGCTGGCTCTTGCATTTTGCGGGGCTGTGTGCTATTATTTTTAGTAAAGGAAGCAATGCATATTGTACTTTCATTGAACCGGAGCAGGTATCCGGTTACTGTTTTGTGTCCGGAAGCGGTGGCTTTGGCAGGAACACAATCAGAAAAAAAGAACATGTCCCATCAGGGCAGAAAGGAAGAAAGCAAAAAAATGAAACAGGGTTTTGACGACATTATGGCGAGGGTCAAGAAATGCGCGAAGAAGACTGTGTCCGTATCCGTGGCGCAGGATTCCGCAGTGTTGGAGGCTGTGAAGGAGGCTAAGGCGAGAGGGATTGCCGATGCGATCCTGGTAGGCGACGAGGGCAAGATTCGTGAGATCGCCGCCCAGATCGGCATGGATCTGACGGACTATGAGATCATCGATGAGCCGGATATGATCGCGGCTTCCCTGAAGGCCGTGAAGCTGGCCCATGAAGGCAAGGCCGACATGTATATGAAGGGGATCATCGACACCAAGGATTTCCTGAAGAGCGTCCTGGACAAGGAGGTGGGGCTGCGCACCGGCAAGCCTCTGTCCCATGTGGCGGTGTTCGAGGTTCCCGGCATTGACAGGCTCCTGTTTTTGACGGATGTGGCCTTCATGACCTATCCTACGCTGGAGGACAAGGTGCATATCATCGAGAATACGATTCCTGTCTGCAACGCCTGCGGCATCGAGATGCCCAAGGTAGCGCCGCTGGCAGCCGTGGAGGTGGTCAATCCCAAGATGCCCGCCACCGTGGAGGCCGCGGAGCTGACGAAGATGTGCCAGGAGGGCCGGATTTCCGGATGCGTCATCGACGGGCCCCTGTCCCTTGACCTTGCGGTGGATCCGGAGGCCGCGAAGCACAAGGGGGCTACGGACAGAAAGATTCAGGGGGACGCGGATGTGCTGCTGTTCCCGGACATCCACGCCGGCAACCTGGTGTACAAGGCCATCGTACATATGGTGGACATGAGGAACGGCTGCATCCTCACCGGCACCAAGGTTCCCGTCATCCTCACCAGCCGCTCGGATTCCTTCGAGACGAAAGTGAACTCCATCGCGCTGGCTGCAGTGGTTTCTGAGGAGCTGCAGAAGCAGGGATGAGTTCCGATGAAACGGTAAGATAGAATGAAGTGCGAATTTAAAACAGCATCTGCTCCGCACGGCGCCCCGAAGGATTTACGGACGCATTGCTTTCGCGGCCGGAGATTCTCCGCCCATGTCTGGGGGCCGGGCGGGGCAGATACGGAGCTGAAATCAGGAGGAAAATAAGATGTCCATAAAAAGTTTGATCATAAATCCCGGTTCTACCTCCACGAAAATCGGCGTGTTCGAGGACGAGACATTGTTGTTCGAGGAGACGCTGCGGCATTCCACGGAGGAGATCGGTCAGTTCGCCAATATCGTAGACCAGAAGGATTTCCGCAAGAAAATCATCACTGACCTTCTGGAGGCAAAGGAGTTCGATATCAAGAGCCTGAACGTGGTAGTAGGCCGCGGCGGCATGCTCAAGCCCATCCCCGGCGGCACCTACGCCGTGACGGAGGAGCTTCTGGAGGATCTGAAGAAGGGCGTCCAGGGCCAGCACGCTTCCAATCTGGGCGGCATCCTGGCGAAGGAAATCGGAGATTCCATCGGAGCACCCTCTTATATCGTGGATCCGGTGGTGGTGGACGAGCTGATGCCCATCGCCAGGTATTCGGGAGTGCCGGAGCTTCCCAGGGTGAGCATCTTCCACGCGCTGAACCAGAAGGCGGTGGCCAAGCGGTATGCGAAGGAGATTGGGAAGCCTTATGAGTCCCTGCGCCTGATTGTGGTTCATATGGGCGGCGGCGTGTCCGTGGGAGCCCATGAGAACGGGAAGGTAGTCGATGTGTTCAACGCGTTGGACGGCGACGGCGCTTTCTCCCCGGAGCGGGCCGGCGGCGTTCCCAATGGAGCGTTGATTAAGATGTGCTTTTCCGGTAAGTATACGGAGAAGGAAGTATATGCCAAGATGGTGGGCAAGGGAGGATTCAATGCTTACCTGGGCACCAATGACATGCGCGAGGTGACGAAGCTGGCCGACGGAGGCGATGAGAAAGCCGTCATGGCCAAGCAGGCTTTTCTGCTGCAGGTGGCGAAGGACATCGGTTCCATGGCCTGTGTGCTGAACGGCAAGGTAGACCAGATCATCGTCACGGGCGGCATCGCCTACGGGGCGGATGTGGTGGCCGCGCTGAAGGAGCGGGCGGAGTGGATCGCGCCTTTCACCGTATATCCCGGCGAGGACGAGCTGCTGGCGCTGGCACAGGGCGCGCTGCGGGTGCTGAACGGCGAGGAAGAGTCCAAGAACTATTGATGGAATCATCGGAGGGATGTCTGCCGGAATCGCCGGGCTTATGCCGAGAGGGCGTTCCGGCGGACTTTAGAGGGCTGTTGCGTTGCATGAAGCGGTATCTATCTGCTTTCCGGAATGTGACAGCTCTTTTTTGTGACAAGCCGGCAGTTTTTGGGGCGGCAGATATCAGCCTGGGGAAATGCTGAGATATGGAAGAGGATGAAAATGGCGATAACCGATATTTATACACGAAATAACGTATATCAGCATTTTCAGGTGCTGAAGACCAACCGCAACAAACGGTACAAGGCCGGAGAATTCTTTGTGGAGGGAGTCCGCAGCATCAACGAGGCAGTGCGGCAGGGATGGCAGGTGAAGTCCTTTCTGTTCGGAAAGGGGAGGCTTTCCGACTGGGCCGACAATCTGCTGCGGACGGTGCCGACGGAGATGAACTATCGTCTGCCCGCGGAATTGCTGGAGGAGCTCAGCGGCAAGACGGACACTTCCGAACTGATGGCCATCGTCAGGATGCGGGAGGACGAGCTGAAGGCGGGGGATTTGTCGGAGAATCCGTTCCTTGTCCTCTTTGACAGGCCCTCCAACAAGGGGAACCTGGGCACGATGATACGCTCCTGTGACGCACTGGGGGCCGACATGCTGATCATGACGGGGCATAGTGTGGATCTGTATGACCCGGATGTGGTGGTATCGGCCATGGGGTCTTTCTTCAAACTGCCGGTGGTCAGGGTTTCGGACAACAACGCGCTGTGGGATTTCGTGGCGGATGTCAGGAGGAAACATCCTGGCTTTCAGATGGTGGGGACTACGGCGCATAAGCAGAATCCGGTCTACGAGGTGGACCTGACAGGGCCGGTGATGCTGATGGTCGGGAATGAGACCATGGGGCTGAATCAGGCCTTTAAGGACAGGTGCGACATTCTGTGCACCATCCCCATGGCGGAGGACTCCTATGCTTCTTCTTTTAATGTGAGCTGCGCGGCTTCGGTCATGATGTATGAACTCACAAGGCAGAGAAGCGCGAAGGGAAGGGAGATTTTATAAGGCTGCGCGGAGGGATTGCGGAGGCTGGTGCGAGAAGGATATTTGTGCGGTTGCAAGGAATTGTCTACAAATAACTGCTGCAAGTTTATGGCAATTTTTATTGTATTTCCGGGCTTTTGCCTGAAGCAATTGCAGCAGTTATTTTCCGACAATTCCAAAAGAGGTTTGGAATGCGTACATTTGAGAATGTCACTGAGGCGAGGAGCAAGACCATGAGCCGCATCCGCGGAAAGGACACCTCCATCGAGGTGGCGCTGCGGAGGGCTCTGTGGGAGAAAGGGTATCGATACCGTAAAAACTACAAGGCGCTGCCGGGCAGCCCGGACATCTGCCTGACGAAGTACAAGCTTGCCATTTTCTGTGACAGCGAGTTTTTCCACGGGAAGGACTGGGAAGTGCTGAAGCCCCGGGTGGAAAAGGGGAATAACGGCGCTTACTGGGTCAGCAAAATCCAAAGGAACATGGACAGGGACGACGAAATCGACAAGCGCCTGCTGTTTCTGGGATGGACGGTGATACATTTCTGGGGAAAGGACATCCTGAACAAGACGGATGAGTGCGTCAGGGCCATAGAGGAGGTCATCCTCGATATCCGGCTGAGCCAGGCGGAGGGGGAGGAATGACGGCAGCCGGATAAGCTATAGATACGATAATAAGGAGTTGTCCTTCGACGGCTCCCAAGGGAAAGGAAATGCTCCGATGGAGAGGACTGTCTGTGAACTGTTTGCGGGAGTGGGCGGCTTCCGGTGCGGCCTGAATGCCATTCAGACGCCGGAGGATATGAAAAAAGAAGAAAAATGGCGGACAGTGTGGTTCAACCAGTGGGAGCCCGCGGAGAAGAACACCCAGTACGCCCATGACTGCTATGTGTACCACTTCGGCACCTGCCTGGACAACGCGGGCCAGGACACCACCAATGTGGACATCGAGGAGGTGGACAAGAGCCTGATACCGGACTTCAATCTATTGGTTGGCGGTTTTCCGTGCCAGGATTATTCCGTGGCTTCTTCCCTGGCCACGTCCAGAGGGTTGGAGGGAAAGAAGGGCATCCTGTGGTGGTCCATCCGGAAGGTCCTGGAGGTGAAACGGCCTCCTTTTGTGCTGCTGGAAAATGTGGATCGGCTTCTGAAATCCCCGGCGAGCCAGCGTGGCAGGGACTTCGGCGTCATACTGGCCTGCTTTCGGGACGAGGGCTATGGGGTGGAATGGCGCGTGATCAACGCGGCGGATTACGGCATGCCCCAGAGGCGCAGAAGGACATTCCTCTTCGCCTGGCGGGAAGATACGGTGTATGACGGCCGACAGGCACAGGCAACAGGATATGAGAGGGAAGGCCGGGAGACGGAACGCAAGTTCAGCGCCGGAACCGCGCTTTCCGGAGAGGGCTTCTTTGCCGGCGCATTCCCTGTGGACACGGTGGACGCCGGGGAGATAAAGGTACAGAAGCTGCCGGAAGGGCTGGGGGAACTGTCGGACTCCTTCCGGTTCGGCTTCGAGAACGCAGGCTTGATGCGGGACGGCGTCATCTACACGGCGGCAGTCGCCCCAAGGTACCAGGGGGAGCGGGTCACGCTGGGGGACATCATGGAGTCGGAGGAGGTCGATGCGGGCTATTTCATCCCAAAAGAGCGGCTGTACTATACGGATCCAAACGTCACCCACAGCGATGAGACCAAGGAGGAGCTCTCCAAAGACCGGCGAAAGACCTGGCAGTACCTCAAAGGCGCGAAGAAGCTTCTGCGGAAGGCTGCCAACGGGCATACCTATGTATTCTCGGAGGGGGCCATTCCCATGGTGGATGAATATGACAAGCCTGCCAGGACCATGCTCACTTCCGAGGGGAGCTTCAGCAGGACCACCCACATCGTAAAAGACAAAATGACAGGGAACATCCGGCTGCTCACTGCCAATGAGACGGAACGGATTCAGTGTTTTCCCACAGACCATACGAAATATTGTGCAACAAAGGACGGAATCATAGAAATGCCGCTCAACAAGCGCCGGTTCATGATGGGCAATGCGCTGGTGGTGGGGCTGGTGGAACGGATGGGAGAGGTACTGGAGGAGATATTTGAAGCGGAGCTTTAAGGACATCGACACACAGATGGCTTCTGCGGTACAAAAAGCCAGGCAAAATCCGCGATGGATAGCCTGGCTTTTTGGGTCGCCCCGGATTGCCCCCATGGTGAAAGCAATGAAATCTTTAGATATCGAACTTGAAATACCTCTTGGCATTGTAATAAGAGACATCCTTAACAATCTCGGACAGCGTATCCATATCCGCCGGGAAGCCGCCGCCCTCTACCCAGTAGCCGATGAGGTTGCAGAGGACTCTGCGGAAATACTCATGCCTGGTGTAGGACAGGAAGCTCCTGGAATCCGTCAGCATCCCTACGAAGCCGGAGAGGTTGCCCAGGTTCGCCAGGGATATCAGCTGTTCCCGCATGCCGATTTTGTGGTCGTTGAACCACCATGCGCTGCCCTGTTGGATCTTGGCCACGGCGCTGGAGTCCTGGAAGCAGCCGATGATGGTGCCGATGGACTGGTTGTCGTTGGGGTTCAGGCTGTAAAGGATGGTCCTGGGCAGCTCGTCCGTCTTGCACAGGGCATCCAGGAAATTCGCCATCTGGGCGGAAGGGGCGTCATTGTTGATGCAGTCGTAACCGGTGTCGGGGCCCAGTTTCTCGTACATCCGGGTATTGTTGTCCCGCTTGCAGCCGAAGTGGAGCTGCATGGCCCAGTCGAGCCTGTGGTACTCCCTGCCCACGAAGAGCATGAAAGCGGTCTTGAACTTCAGCTCCTCCTCCCTGGTGGGGGTCATGCGGTTGAGCCTCTTTAAGAAGATGGCTTCAATCTCATCATCGGTGGCGGGATAGTACATGACATATTCCAGGCCGTGATCCGACACGCAGCAGCCCATGGAGGCGAAATATTCCATCCGCTGGCGCAGGGCCTTCTTCAGCCCGGCGAAGCTGCTGATCTCCGGGATGCCTGTGACTTCGCTGAGCCGGTCCAGATAGTTCAGGTAATCCGGCTTCTCGATGTTCATGGCCTTGTCGGGCCTCCAGGCGGGAAGGACTTTGACGCCGAAGCTGTCGTCTTCCGCAATCTTTTTGTGCCATTCCAGAGAGTCCGCAGGGTCGTCCGTGGTGCAGATCAGGGTCACGTTGCTCTGTTTGATCAGATTGCGGACGCTCATGGAGGGCTGGGCCAGCTTTTCGTTGCACAGGTTCCAAACTTCATCCGCCGTCTTCTTATTCAATACGCCGTGGTAGCCGAAATATCTCTGCAGCTCCAGATGGCTCCAGTGGAACAGAGGATTGCCGATGGACTTGCCCAGGCATTCTGCCCATTTGCAGAACTTCTCGTAGTCGGAGGCATCGCCGGTGATATATTTCTCCTCCACGCCGAAGGAACGCATCAGGCGCCACTTGTAATGGTCGCCGCCCAGCCATACCTGGGTGATGTTGTCGAAATGCCGGTCCTCCGCGATTTCCCTGGGGTTGATATGGCAATGGTAATCCAGTATCGGTGTGTTCTCCGCGTAATCATGGAACAGCTTCTTGGCCGTCTCGGATTCCAGCAGGAAATCTTTGTCCATAAATTCGTTCATGTTCTTTCTCCTCCATTCTTTTTGGCAGCTTTTTGGTTTATGTTGGCATATTGTGTTTGCTGAATTAAGGCTTTCTGTCAGCGTGTGGTGCCACGCCTGACGATTTCGCCTGAAAAAACGGTCTTCTTGGGCATCCCGTTCCCCTCCAGCACGCCCAGCAGGGTGGAAATCAGGTGCCGGCAGAGGGTCTCCAGTTTGTTGTCGATGCTGGTCAGTTCCGGCTCGCAGCAGCTGGTGAGCATGGTGTTATTATACCCCAAAATGGAAAAATCCTCCGGAATCCGGTAGCCCATTTTCCTGGCGTATTTCACTGCCGCCAGGCCCAGGGTATCGTCCGCCGCAATGACCCCGTGGAAAGCCGTCCCCCTGTCGTGGACCGCCTCCAGATGGCCCACCATGGCATGGATGTCTTCCGGGGGGCCCTGATAGAACTGTATCAGCGCCTCCGAATCCAAAAGGGCCTTCTCCTCCATGGCGGCCCGGAATCCGGAAAGCTTGTGCTTTCCGCTGTAAGAGCGGGCATTGTAAAAGTACAGGATGTCGTGGACGCCGCTCTGGATCATCTGCAGGGTCGCATTGTACATGGACGTGAAGGCGTCGGAGACGACACTGTAGACATTGGGGATGTCCAGATCCGCGTTCAGCACCATCACCGGAACCTGGGCGGCGGCCTCGGCGATGTATTGATTCTCCTGCTCTTTTTCGTAGACGAAATTGGAGCCCGCCAGGATGATGCCGTCCACTTTCTTCGTGAGCAGCAGGTTCATGGAGGCGGCCTTGGATTCCAGTCCGTAGCCGGTGCAGCACAGAAGGCTGTCGTAGCCGCTGGCCCGCAGCTTCCGCTCGATATAGTAGATCGCCTTGGCCAGGTACAGGTCGGAACTGTCCGCGCACATGATGCCGATGGTCTTCATGGTGTTCAGCCCCAGGCCTCTGGCGAAGGCGTTGGGCTTATAGCCGCACCGCTCGATGACATCCAGCACTTTCTCCCGTGTCTTCTGGCTGACGCTGCTGCTGCCATTGAGCACGCGGGAGACTGTGGCAATGGAGACACCGGCTTTCTCGGAGATATCATAAATCGTCATTGGTCTTCCTCGTTGGCATGGTGAATCGCTGCAGATCAGGTGCCGGGTCATCTCCGGCATCCATGCCAGGCACAATGTAAGTGGTTTCAAAAAGTCCTATAAGAATTATAGCAAATGCAGGTTTTTTTGCAAGATATTTTTTTAACAAAACTCGCGCTTGCGCGCGCTTGCGTCTGCATTCGCAGCCGCGTTTTGCCCATTTGGACGTGGGGTGCTAATCCAATGGCTCGTCTGCATTGCAATCGCACAGGTGGAAACCTTTTAGATTTAAAATAGGGAATGTAAGCGCTTACATAGAGGCGGGAACGAGATATAAGAAAACGGGAGGAAAAGTTTACCCGCACAGCGTTGTACTGTGCGGGCGCATGAAATGACGCAGTGCTTTATGCACTTACAAATAAAGGACACATAGCGATACCTCGTCGTGCGGCAGTTGTTAGGAATTGTCGGAAAATAACTGATGCAACTTGTTTAGGAGAAAGCCCAGAAATACAACGAAAACGGCTATAAACTCGCATCAGTTATTTGTAGACAATTCCTTACTCTACGGTACAGAAGCCGGAGCTTGCTTGTTCCTCTCTCTGGGTGCGTTCGTCAAATTCCGCTTGACTATATTTTTCAATGCCAGTCAGCGTTCCATTCCCGGAGGCGTCCAGGTGGGCAAAGTCACGGACTGTATAAATGTCGACAGTTCCGTCCGCGCTCCCCAACGTGCGGAGTGCCCCTTTGAATTTCCCGCTGGTCAGCCCCTCGCCATTGGAGGTCAGCACATCCCGGAAAAACCGAACCTTTTCACCGTTGAAGTACCACCGGTCATTTTTGATGTCATAGGTGACGCCAAACGCCTCGTATTCCTTTGCCATATCTTCAAGTTCCTTTGCAGAGGGCGGGTCACCAGCTAAGGCAGCGGCGGGAGGCGGATTTTTGATTGCCTCGATGTCACGGGCGGCAAATTCTTCCGCCGAAAACTCCTTTACACCAGTGAGCTTTCCGCCGGGGTCGAAAGAACCATCTTCGGCGCGGACAATGTTGGTGAAGTCACGGACAGCATATACATCAACCACGCCATTCTCGTTGAAAAAGTCGTTTCCAGCCTGTATCCCGTTCTCCACGGTATAGTAGTCCTCAAACCACCGTACCGCTTTCCCATTGTATGTCAGTTCGTTTTTGCTGGCATCGTATGTCAGGCCAAACTGCGCATAGGGTTTGAACAGTTCTTCATAGGAAATTTCGGCGGAGGAACCGTTGCCTTCAGCAAACGCAACGACAGTCTGCCCTGATTCCTCCGTCATCGGCAGGGAAGTCGTTCCGCGTTGAGAGGTTCCGCCTTGGGATGCTGCTGCGGTACTGCACCCGGCCAGGCATCCCACAAGCAGTACCCCTCCGAGGGCTAAGGCGAGTAGTTTCTTTGTATTCATTGAAAAACACCATCCTTTCTTTGAGTGTACCTAAAGAATACCACCTTTTTTTGTGATACGTTTGGGATTCGTTTGTGATTTATGTGTAGTTGAAAAGCGGCGGAGCATTCGCCCGCCGCTTTCCTGCGTCTGTCAAATTGTAAAAGAAAACTTTACCCCGGCCTGTGTATTGCAGACCGTACATTCGCTTTCATGCTGGCGCAGTATCTCCTGCACGATATACAGTCCTAACCCGCTCCCGCCGGTTTTACGGCTTCTGGATTGCTCCACACGATAAAACGCATCAAATAATTTTGGAATACTCTCTTCCGGGATATGTGCGCCTGTGTTTTCAACAGAAAATTCTATCTGCCCAGGTTCCATGTAGACAGAGATATAAATAGAGGCTCCATGCGGGGAATACTTGATTGCGTTCCCTATCAGATTTGAAAACACTTTCTCCATCAGCAGTTTGTTTCCAGCTATAAGAGCAGATGGTGGAGCATTGAGATCTATTTGTAATTCCTTTCCCGCAATCAAATCTTCGGTTTCACTTAAATAGGATTTGATAATCTGAACACAATCCAAACAGTCTTTTTTGAAATCTGGCCCCGCAGTTTCCAATCGAGAGATTGTCAATATCTCCTGTACCATTGTTTCAAGGGTATTCGTAATTTCCAGCGATCTTGTCAAATATTTCTCATGGTCTTTGTAGGCCCCGATGCCGAGCAGCATCCCCTCTAACTGGCCCTTTATAATGGTGACAGGTGTTTTCAGCTCATGTGAAACCGCCGAAAAGAAATTTGTGCGGGCCTGTTCTAATTCCTTTTCATGCTCAATATCGGCTTCAAGTTTTCTGTTTGCGCTTTGCAGATCAGACAGGGCGGCTGAAAGATTGCGGGACAGCCTGTGCAGGCTTTTCCCCAGCGTTCCCAATTCATCAGTCCGTTGTTCATCAACCGTCCAATCCAACTGCAAGTCAGACATTTTTTCGGATATGCGGCTGATTTCCAGTACGGGCTTTGTAATCATATGAGAGTACAGCCAAGATACGACAAGGGCAATCGCCAATACTAATAGCAAGATAATCGGAAAAACGCGGATAAAGGATTGTTGTAGTTCCGAAATTTGTTCTGCCTCACCATAGACAACGAGAGTATAACGGTCACTGCAGTCAGAAAAAGAAAAATAGTATTGGTTTGATAAAACGGGAGAGATTTCACCAAGGCCAGTGACTGCCGTTTGTGCGATATTCCCCTCCCATTCATTGTCAAATTCTTTTGTGGGTAATGTAATCCAATCGCCTCCGCTGTTGTACAACTCGACTGAATTGATTTCTGTATTCGCAATAAACTGGTCGAACAAGCCCCCGCTTTCTGAAAACGGCACTTGTTCCAGTTCCGCAATAAATTCTTGTGTCCGCTCATCTAAAATTATATTTAGCCTGTTAGAATAGGTCTGTGGCATCAGCCATGCCAGCAGACCGAACACTAACAGCGATACAAATAACAGCATGATTGATGTAATTAAAAACACCTTAGCATATAGGCTGCTTTTCATTTTCTTTATCAATTTTATATCCCACCCCTCTGATTGTCTGGATAAAATCAATGCCCAGCTTTTTCCGCAAGTTTTTGATATGTGTATCAACCACGTGCTCGTCCCCATAAAAGTCATACCGCCACAGCTTATCCAAAAGATTTTGCCGCGTCAAGATACGTCCTTGATGGGTCAGCAGTTCTTTCAGCACTTCAAATTCCCGCTGGGTCAGTTCATAAGCGCTTCCGTCCACCGTGGCCGTGTAACTGTCACAATCCAAAACAAGGTTTTGGTAAGCGATCGTTTTATTTTCATCTTCCCCCGGCCCGCCGCTCCGCCGCAGAACGGCGGCAATCTTGCGAATTAAAATCGGCATGGAGAAAGGCTTTGTAATGTAATCGTCAACCTGCAAATCCAGCCCCCGTATCTGTTCTTCTTCGCCGCTCAATGCGGTAAGCATGATGATGGGAACCTTGGAGTGTTTGCGTATTAGCTCACAGACAGCAAAACCATCAATTTTAGGGAGCATCACATCTAGCAGTACCAAATCAAACTGTGCGGTGGAAAATACGGAAAGGGCCTCCACTCCGTCATTCGCTAAAACAATGTCATAGCCCACCTCCTGCAGAAAGTTCTTTAATAATTCCTGAATATCCAAATCATCCTCGACAACTAAAATTCTTTGCATAAGGCCACCTCCGAAAAGAGCATATCATAGAATTTTGTGATTAGTGTGTAGTTTTCAAATTTCCTGCTGATTATACCTCTGCGCGAGCCATTCTGCAATCTTGTCAACTGAAATGAAATACTGCTAAAATATAAAATTGTACCTCGTTCTCATAGTTCGCCCCGAAATGTAAAAGTGTGGTCTCGGAAACTCCCAACGGTCCAAAGACAGTAAACGTCGGCGCTCCTTTCCTGGTTTCTGTATCGGGGAATGTTGATGGCTGCATGAAGAAACCTTGATATTCTTCCTGCTGAGTCTCTGGAAACCTATTGGGGACGCTGCTGTTCTGGATTCTTGGTTAAGCCATAGCGGATGCTCTGAAAAACAATCATAAATAGCCGGAATAACGGTGCGCTCGAAAGAAAAAGATTCTTGAAATCTCCAGACATTGAGAGTATACTGATAACGGCAGCCAAGGGGCAGAATGACAAAGCCGCGGCAGGACAAGGACATCGGGCCCGGCTTTCAATAGCCGGCCGAGCAACTCGGCGACATGGCGCCAGCCGTATACATTTACCGGTGCAGTACGGTAAATTCTGGCGTTGTGTAGTATAGCGAAGCATAGAAAGGTGTTGACGAAATTATGATAATAGATATGTTTGGACAGACCAGGCTGAAGATGAACCTCCACCTCCACACAACCGATTCCGACGGCGGCAAGAGTCCGGAAGAAGCGGCAGCCATATACAGGGCGGCGGGTTATGACATCATTGCTATTACGGATCACTGGAAGTACACCGCCAGCGGGGAGATTGGGGGCTTAAGAATCTTTTCCGGCGCAGAATACAATATCGGCGGGCAGAACGGCGCGGACGGCGTGTTCCATATCCTGGCGCTGGGCTGCGGGCGGGAACCGGCCATCGGGCGGGATTTCCAGGCGCAGGCCATCATCGATGAAATCAGGCGGTGCCAGGGTCTGCCGGTGCTGGCTCACCCGGCCTGGTCTCTGAACAGGGTGGAGCAGCTGGACGGGCTGGAGGGGATAGAAGCGACGGAAATCTACAATTCGGTATCGGACGCAGGAGAGTCCTCCCGCCCTTATTCCGGGGAGTTCGTGGACTGCGCGGCCTGTAAGGGGCTGCAGTATCCGCTGATTGCGGATGACGATACCCATATGTATGACGGGAGTGACGAAACGCTTTCTTACATCATGCTTGCCTGCGGGCCGGAGGCTTCCGACGGGGAGATTCTGGATGCCATCCGAAGAAAGGCGTTCTATGCTTCCCAGGGGCCCGAAGTCCACATTTTCCGGGAGGGGAACCAGATTACCGTTAAATGTTCACCGGTTTCCCGGATATCCTTCTTTTCCAATTCCATCTGGGCAAGAGGACGATGTGTCCGCGGGAGCGGCCTGACGGAAGCGGTCTGTACGGTGGCGCCTTTCGAGACCTTCATCCGCGCCGAAGTGACCGCGCCGGACGGAAAGAAGGCATGGACGAATATGATTGATTTGAGGAAATAGAAGAGGGCGGAAAGGAAGTTCGGATAATAACACAATGACAAAAAGAGGGCTGCCGCAAGAGGGGGATTTCACCCAGTGCGACAGCCCTGTCTCGCTCATGCCCGCCAATCCCCAAGAATGAGTCCCCCAACCCCCAATCTCAAAATCCATTCCACTGAATATCGCCAGTTCGCAATCCCATGAGCCGAAACCTTTCATCTGTTGTAAGTGTAATTTCGAATCAGGTTGTGTTACCATATTATCAGCAAACGCTGAAAATCATTATCACATCGCACTGTCAGCGTAACTGCTGCCGGTGACGCCGTCTCAGGCGGTTTGTCCGCTCATCCGTGCGCCAACGATGCGGGAAACGGCGCGCGCTCTGGCAGGGCAAAGATAAGGCATCCAAATGCATGACAACACAAAAAACAGGAGGAAAGGAACATATGGATCCCATTCTGAAAATCGATTCCCTGAAAAAATATTACGGAAAACCAGGAAGCCAGACCAAAGCCCTGGACGGCATCACATTCCAGGTGATGCCGGGCGAATTCCTGGGTATCATGGGCAGCAGCGGCTCCGGCAAGTCCACGCTGCTGAACTGCATCGCCACGGTCACCCGCCCGGACGCGGGCACCATGACCATGGGCCACAGGCAGGTGCAGAAGCTGAAAGGGGCCAGCCTGGCAAAATACAGAGGACAGGAAATCGGCTATCTGTTCCAGAATTTCGAGCTGCTGGACAATCTCACAGGGGAGGAGAACATCCTTCTGCCCCTGTCCATCCACAATGTGCCGGAGGCGGAGGGCCGGAAGCGCCTGGAACAGCTGGCAGGCTACCTGGAAATCACGGATGTCTATGACAAGTTCCCCGCCCAGATGTCCGGCGGGCAGAGACAGCGTGTGGGGGCGGCCCGGGCATTGATCCTGAATCCGAAGATCGTCCTGGCGGATGAGCCTACCGGCGCCCTGGACTCCCGGAGCGCGAAAGCGCTGATGGAGAAGCTGGCGGGACTGAACCGGGAGAGACAGGCCACCATTTTGATGGTGACCCACGACTCCAATGCGGCCAGCTACTGCGGGCGAATCCTGTTCATTCAGGACGGGCGGATCTTCCATGAGCTGAGGCGGAATCTGCCGGAGGAGTCCAGACAGGCATTTTACCAGAGGATACTGAAAGTGACGGCCCAGCTGGGAGGAGGTAGTGAAAATGTTCTTTAAATTGGTGAGCAGAAACAGCAGAAGGAACCGAAAAGAGAACGGCCTGTTTTTTGCGTCCCTTCTGGTGACCATCGTGGCGTTTTACATTATCCTGGCGCTGCCAAGGCAGGACGTGATGCTTTTCCTGGCAAAGATGGAGAGCAACGCGGTGGATCGGCTTCTGGGGATGATTCCCCTGTTCTTCGGCGTGACGCTGTTCATCCTCTTTTTCCTGGTCTATTTTGCGCAGAAATACCAGATGGAGCGGCGCAGGCATGAATTCGGCGTCTACCTGATGCTGGGAATGCCCAGGCGGAAGCTGTTCGGCATGCTGCTGCTGGAGGATTTCGGGGGCAGCCTTCTGGCGCTGGCCATTGGTGTGCCTGTGGCCGTTCTGCTGTCAGAGCTGATCAGCCTGGTGACGGCCCGGTTCGTAGGGCTTGGCATCATCGGCCATTCATTCAGTTTCTCCCCCGGGGCGGTTCTGTGGACGGCGGTGGGATTTCTGCTGATCAAGCTGGCGGCATTCCTGATTCTCAGCGGCAGGGTTGTCAGGCAGGAAATCGGAAGCCTGCTGGTGGGGATGCCGGAGGGGATGAAAAAACAGCTGCCCGGACCGGTATATGGGCTGGCGCTTGCGCTGGGCACCGTCTGCCTTGGGTCGGCATACCGAATGGGAATCATCGGAATTTCATGGTATAGAGTCAAGGGGATGGGACTGACGCTGCTGCTTGGAGTGCTCGGAACCATGCTGTTCTTCTTCGGGCTTCGGGCGGGCTTAGGGGTCTTGGCCAGGCGGGGCGGGAAGGACAGGCAGCTCCATGTATTCAATTTCCGGCAGCTCCAGGAGAGCGTCATCCAGCGTTCCAACACTTTGGCCGTCAGCTCTCTGCTGATGCTGGCGGCCCTTTGCTTCTGCGGCGCGGGAGTGGGGATTGCCGGTTTCTATCAGGAGAACGGGCGGCATGTGCTGGACTACACCTTCGGAGAGGGAGGAAGAGAGGATATGGACCAGATTATGGAGTCCTTGAAAGAAAATAATCTGGACGGGTACTTTTCGGAACTGTTTGAGATAAGGCTGGGCAGAATCCGCTCCACAGAAAATGATTCCCCTTTTCAGATGGAGACAGTGCTGTCCGCCCTGGCAGAGAAAAAAGAGACCGATGACAGAAATTCGCTGATAGGGACGCTTGAATATGCCACCGAGCCAAGGCTGATTGCGCTGAGCGGTTATAACCATCTCCTGACCGTTGCCGGTTATCCGCCCCTTGAGCTTGCGGAGGGGGAAGCGGCCGTCTACCTGGATTCGGAAACGGTATATTCTCCGCTGATGGATCAGGTGCTGGAGGAGAGACCGGAGGTGATGTTGGCTGGCAGAAAGCTTATCCTGACGGGAAAGGCGCAGACTGTCAATTTTGTCACGGACCGCGCCGTGCGCCTGTCGTTTGCCCTGATTCTGCCCGATGACATGTTTGCAGAGTTCGCAAGAGAAGACAGCGATACCATTTATCTGAACGGCGTCCTGAACATGGAGCGCTTCCCTGGGGAGAGCCTGATGAATGCCATAGCACAGATAAACGAAAAACTAGATAAAATAGAACTGAATTACGAAAGTTTCTTGCAGAACATGGGAAGGCAGATTTTCTATATGGTGGCCGCCAGCTATCTCACGCTCTATCTGGCCATCGTCTTCCTGATCATCGCCAATACGGTCATCGGCGTGCAGTTCCTGATGGGGCAGCGCAAATCCGACAGAAGGTACAAGACCCTGATTCATCTGGGGGCTACCCAGGAAGTCCTGTGCCGCTCAGTTGGGAAGCAGATTAGCTGGTATTTCGGGATTCCAACCTTCGTTGCCATTGTCAGCAGCATTTTCGGTGTCCGGGCCCTGTTCACCGGTCTGCTGCCTGCCAGGGTGAGCGGCAGCGTAGGGGGGATGATGGGGGTTTCGGCGGCTATGATTTTGATTCTGGTTGTGATAGAATGGATTTATATCGCGGCCGTCAGACGCTCCAGCCGCAGATACCTTTTGACGCTGATGGTGCCTGAGCGGGAAGAGTAAAAAGGGCGGCTGGAAGCCCTATGCGGAGACATGGTGCTGGATGGACAGATACGGAACTGGAAACAGTATCTGTCCATCCAGCGCCCATAGGGGTTACAGGCGCATGGCGGCTGGAAGCCCTATGCAGGGACATGGTGCTGGATGGACAGATACGGAACTGGAATAGAGGAAAGTTTATGAAACAGATTGCTATTGTGGAAGATGAGGAGATGATGCGGGAAGAGCTGGGGGACATGCTGCGCAAAGCGGGCTACAGAATCCTGGAAATCAGGGACTTTGCGGGCGTGGCCGGGCAGCTCCTGGCGCAGAGACCCGACCTGGTGCTGCTGGATCTGAACCTGCCTGGGGAGAGCGGCTTCCAAATCTGCCGCCACATCAAACAGAAGAGCGCTATCCCGATTTTGGTTCTCACATCCCGGGATCAGATGCGGGACGAACTGCAGGCCCTGGGACTGGGGGCGGATGAATTCCTGACCAAGCCCTGTAGAAAGGAGCGTCTGCTGGCTCGGATCGCAAATGTGCTGAAGCGCTATGAGGGCCGGAGAAATCTGCTGGAGGGGCCGGGATTTTTGCTGGATCAGCAGACCTATACACTTTATACCGATAACCAATCTGCGGTTCTTCCTCAGAACCAGGGCAAGATGCTGGAGGTGTTCCTGAAAAGCGGCGGGGAGATTGTGACCAAAGACAATCTGTGCCTGGCTCTTTGGGGAACCACGGAATTCATTGACGAAAATGCCCTGCAAGTGAATCTGACCAGGCTGAAGAAGACCATGAAGAACCTGATGATGCACCAGAAAATCATGCCCGTTCGCGGAATCGGGTACAGGCTTGTGGCAGAGGGCGATGAGGAGATGCCGTCGGAGAAAGGGTAAGCCGATAGAGCGAAAATGCCGCCGGAGAAAGGGTAAGCCGATAGAGCGAAATGGCATTCGGAGGAGCAACAAGCCGCACAAAGTGGAACGGCATTTGGCAAAGAGATAAATTTGGAGAGGACAGAGATGCAATCAACAGAAAGACAGCCCGCTGAGAGTCGGCACGCACTTGGCAAAGAGGAAAGCTGGAAGGACAGAAAGAAAGGCCGCGGAAAGAAAAATGGAATCATGCATAATGGAAAACGTCTGATGCAATATATCCCCTGGTTCTGCCTGTGCCTGGGGATAGACGGCTTCGCGGTGCTGCTGCTCTGGATAGCCGATGTGAAAGCGCTCCAGGCCATGGCAGCCACCATAGTGCTGGCCACTGCCCTTATGTTCGCGGCAATCTGCGCCGTGGTTCTTTTTCTGGAACAGGGCAGAGCGAACGCCTTTTGGGATTTCCTGGACACCCCGGACGAATATCACGAAAAATTCCTACAGAAGCAGCTGAGCGTTTCCCAGGCAGAGGAAATACATGGCCTGGCCCTTGTGCTGCGCGAAAAACAGGATGCCCTAA
Organism: uncultured Acetatifactor sp.; assembly: GCA_910585665.1. Lineage (GTDB taxonomy): Bacteria > Bacillota > Clostridia > Lachnospirales > Lachnospiraceae > Acetatifactor. Next base: position 21,081 of record CAJUFI010000008.1, read on the forward strand.
GCGCGCTACAGACCAGGCTGGAGGAGTACGAGGAATATGTGGAGACCTGGGCCCACGAGACCAAGATGCCCCTTTCTCTGCTGGCCCTGCTTTTGGACAACCGCAGAGAAGAGCTGCCGGAACAGGTAGGATTCAAGCTGGACTACATTCAGAGCCGCCTGCAGGAATCCATTGACCAGATGCTGTTCTATGCCCGGATAAAAGGCATGCGGAAAGACTATCTTTTTGAACACATCTCTGTAGACAGCGTCATTCAGGAGGTGCTGGAAGATTATCGCCCCCTGTTGGAGGAAAAAGGGTTCCGCACCGTCCTTCCTGAGACAGACATCCCTGTATATACAGACCGCAGATCCTTCCGCTTCCTGTTGCAGCAAGTGGTCAGCAATGCCGTCAAATACAGCGCAGAACAGCCGGTTCTTCACTTTGCCGTTATCCCCGGAGAGCGGACCTGTGTGCTGAGCGTCAGAGACAACGGAACCGGCGTGAAAAGCTGCGACCTTCCGTTTCTTTTTGAAAAAGGTTTCACGGGAGACTGCGGGGAGAACCGGAAAAAAGCCACGGGAATGGGCCTGTATCTGGCCAGCGAAATCGGAAAGGACTTAAAGCTTGCCCTGGAAGCGGACTCCCAGTTGGGGGAAGGCTTTGAGATGCGGATTGTCTTCCCGGTGGTGCACAGCGGCTGAAATACACACAGGAAGTTTGTGGATTTTGGGATTCCTCCGGCTTCCCTTTTCTCCCGATTCACTGCGATGCGCACAGAAGATCTGAGTATCTCTATCACTGGCCCGCTTTGGCATACACAGTTCCGGGCTTTCGCGGAAAGAACATGCGAAAATACCTTGCAGAGACTTGTTTTTCCCTGGGAATTAGTGTATTTTTAATTTAGGAAGGACATACAGTGATAGCATTTTCGACCAGGAAAGTGCGGAATGCAGAAGGAGGAAGCAACATGCTGAAAGGAATACCCAAAATCTTATCCCCGGAACTGTTGAAGGTACTGTGCGAGATGGGGCACAGCGACCGTCTGATCATCGCGGACGGCAATTTTCCGGCAGAATCCATAGGAAAGGACGCCATCGTGATCCGCATGGACGGGCACGGGGCCTGTGAAGTGCTGGAAGCGATTCTGCAGCTGTTCCCGCTGGACACCTATGTGGAACATCCGGTGAACTTGATGCAGGTCATGCCCGGGGACAATGTGGAGACGCCAATCTGGAAGTCCTATGAGAAAATCGTGGAGGGCGCGGATGACCGCGGAGCCAGTGCCATCGGGCAGATTGAGCGGTTCGCTTTCTATGAGGAAGCCCGCAGCGCATACGCAATCATAGCCACCGGCGAGAGCGCTCTGTATGCCAACATCATGCTGCAGAAGGGCGTAGTGGTTGAGTAAATTCTGTGTGAGCGGGTACCCTCACCGATTGCGGCGGGGGTGCCTGCTTGTATTGCGGAAAAGTGTCTCCACCGTTCCGTAACACTGATTCAGAGACAGATTTCTGTGTAAGCCTTGCTGAAATATCGATTCTGAAAAAGCAGAAGAAGGCAGAAGAAAGCATAGGAAAGCATAGGAAAGCATAGGAAAGCATAGGAAAGCATAGGAAAGGACAGGAAAGGTATGTGCTTGTATGTAGAAGTCATTTTCTATTCCGGACAGCGTAAGGAATTGCCAGCGAGTGGTTATCGGCCGGACGCTGTCTTTCAGGGGAATCAGGATTACTGGGGGATTACGTTTCTGGATTTGCCGGTTGAAAGGTTTGATGTCGCAACTCCGGCAATGATAAAGTTTACGTTCCAGGACTCCCACTATCAGGAAGTCGTACCGGGGCAATTTTTTACAATCCTGGAAGGGGCGCGACAGGTGGGCGAGGGAAAAATTATCTCAATAGAAGAAAAATAAGAAGCATTCATAGAAGATTCTTGGGTGACTGCTTCAGTCAATATAGGAAAAGGACAAAGAAAATGGCAGTTACATTTACACCGGAACAGCAAAAGGCCATCGAACTGCATGGCCGGAATATCCTGGTATCCGCGGCGGCCGGAAGCGGCAAGACCGCGGTGCTGGTGGAGCGCATCGTGCAGATGGTCTGTGAGGAATCCCGGCCGGTGGACATAGACCGTCTGCTGGTGGTGACCTTCACCAATGCGGCGGCGGCGGAGATGCGGGAGCGGATTGCGGACGGAATCTCCAGGAGACTCACGGAATGCCTGGATTCCACGGAAAGTCAGCATTCCATGGAAGATCAGCATTCCACGGAAAGTCAGCATTCCACGGAATGGCAACATTCCACGGAATGTCGGCATTCCACGGAATGGCAACATTCCACGGAAAGTCGGCATTCCACGGAATGTCGGCATTCCGTGCATATCCAGCGACAGGCCACTTTGCTGCACAATGCCCAGATTACCACCATCGACAGCTTCTGCCTCTTTCTGCTGCGGAACCACTTCAATGAAATCGGCCTGGATCCGGCATTCCGGATCGCCGACGAAGGGGAGGTCAGGCTCATGCAGCAGGAAGCGCTGCAGGAATTGATAGAGGATTCCTACGCTTCCGGCAGCGAAGCCTTCCGATATTGCGTGGAATATTTCTGTCTCGGGGGGAAGGAGAGCGTCCTGGAGCAGCATATCCTGAACCTGTCCCGGTATGCGGCCAGCTTTCCCTGGCCGTCGGAGTGGCTCGCCAGGCGCAAGGAGGACTATGCGGCCGCAACGGTGGAAGAGGTATGCGCCAGCCCCTACGCTGTGTGGCTGGTGGAGCATCTGAAGCGGATGGTTGGGGGATGCGTGGAGAAGCTGGGGCGGGTGCGGGCCCTCTGCGAGATGCCGGACGGACCCTATATGTACGGCGAGCTGGTGGATCAGGAGCTGGAGCAGCTGGAGGGGCTGCTTTCCTGTGCTTCTCTGGAGGACTTCAGCGTCAGGTTGCCGGCAGTGAACTTCGGCAAACTTTCCCCGAAAAAGGATGCAAGCGTCTCCCCGGCCAAAAGGGAGCTGGCCAAGGAAATGCGGGCATCGGTGAAGAAGAGCATCGGTAATCTGGAGGAGCGTTATTTTACCACGCCTATGGAGCTGGCGGCCAGACAGAACGCGGCATGCCGGGAGCCGGTGTGCACTCTGATTGACTTGGTTCTGGACTTCGACAGGCGGATGCGGGAGAAGAAGAACGAGAAAAAGGTCATCGACTTTTCCGATATGGAGCATTACGCCCTGGACATCCTTCTGGAGGGACAGGGGGAGGACGCAAGGCCCAGTGCGGTGGCGTTGGAGTATAGACAACATTTCGTTGAAATATTGACGGATGAATATCAGGACAGCAATCTGGTACAGGAGTATCTCCTGAAAGCGGTCTCAGGGGAGGAGGACGGGCATTTCAACCGTTTCATGGTGGGGGATGTGAAGCAGAGCATCTACAAATTCCGCCTGGCCCGGCCGGAGCTTTTCCTGGAGAAATATAACAGCTATGAGGGGGAGGACGCCGGGGCTGAAGATTCTGGCGCTGCTGTAGGGATGGGCGCTGCGGGAAACGCCGGGGAAAACCATGCCATGGCAGATGGAAAGGAAGACGGGGACAGCAGCGAGACTTTGGCAGACCATGGCCTGGCCAGGGAAAGGGGGAGCTGCCAGAGAATCGACCTGGCCAGGAATTTCCGCAGCCGGATCCAGGTGGTGGAGACGGTGAACGATGTGTTCCGCCGCCTGATGAGCGAGACGGTGGGCGGGATTCCCTATGACGAAAGAGCCGCCCTGTATCCGGGGGCGGTCTATCCGGAAAACCCGGACTGCGCCAGCGAACTGCTGTTGATAGAAAAGCCGGAAAAAGGGGACGAGCTGAACGCGAAGCAGGCGGAAGCGCTGACAATAGCCCGCAAGATCAAGGAACTTCGGGGAAGCTTTTCCGTGACGGACAAAGGGAGCGGCGGACTGCGGGCGGCAAGGTACAGCGACATGGTGATTCTGCTGCGCACCAACAGCGGATGGGACGAGGAGTTCAAGGAGGTGCTGGAGCGGGAAGGGATTCCGGTGTACATCACCTCCAAGACAGGCTATTTCGCGGCGGTGGAAGTACAGGAGCTTCTGCAGCTCTTGCGGGTGCTGGACAATCCCACCCAGGACATCCCCCTGTTCGGCGTCCTGAAATCCGTCTTCGGCGGCTTTTCCGAGGAGGAGATTGCGCAGATCCGCAGCGGGGCCAAGGGCTGCAGCCTGTATGACGCCATGAAGCGGTTTGCCGGGATTGCTGAAGCGCCGGGAGAGGATAGAATGCCGGTTTTGCTGCCGGAGCCGGGAGCGGTTGTTTTGCGTGAGCCGGGAGAGGGGAAGGGAACAGAGGATAAGAGCCTGGAAACGCTTGGCAGTCCGGTGGCAAACGATGATACGAATATGCATAGTCGGTTGACAGAGGACGAGGACATTGAGGGACGCACTGGGCAGATGTTTGGTGTCGGGTCGGAATCTGGCACAGAAACGGCCAGGGATACCAATGAATCTCAGACACCTCTCCAGATGAAAGCGGTTGCATTCCTGAACAAAATAGCCGACTACCGCAGCTGCACTGTCTATCTCCCCATCCGGGATCTGTTGACGAAGCTGATCAATGATTTCGGCTATCTGGACTATGTGACAGCCCTGCCCGCGGGGAGCAGAAGACGGGCCAATGTAGAGATGCTGCTGACCAAGGCATCGGATTTTGAGAAGACCAGCTACTTCGGCCTGTTCCATTTCATCCGCTACATGGAACAGCTGGAAAAATACAACGTGGACTACGGCGGAGCGGAGCTGCTGGACGAGAACGCGGATGTGGTGCGCATCATGAGCATCCACAAGAGCAAAGGGCTGGAATTCCCCGTCACCTTTGTGGCGGGCCTGAGCAAGCGGTTCAACATGCAGGACGTGAACCAGTCCCTGATACTGGACATGGATCTGGGCCTGGCCACGGACTACGTAGACCCCGTCAGGCGTATCCGCAACAAGACATTGCGCCGAACCGCCCTGGCGGTAAAGCTGAAGGAGGAGAGCCTGTCCGAGGAACTGCGGCTGCTTTATGTGGCCATGACCCGGGCCAGGGAGAAGCTGATTCTGACAGGCACTCTGGAAGATGCCGCGGGAGCCTGGGAGCGCGCCGGGGAAGCGGGCCAGGAGCAGCTGTCCTATGTGGATTTCATGGAAGCGGCGAGTTTCCTGGATTTCCTTCTGCCCATTTTGCCGGGCACCTGTATCCAGGTGACTGTGGTGGAGGAGGAACAGGGCCAGGGGGAGGAAATCGCAGAGCAGTTCCAGCTGCACCAGAAAAAAGAGACCCTGAAATCCCTGGAAAGATACGGAAATACGCCTGAAAAAGAACGGCTGACAGAACGGCTCAATGCGGTCTATCCCTTTGCCATGCTGGCGGATTTATATACCAAGACAACCGTGTCTGAGCTGAAGATTGCCGCCATGGCCGACCGGGACGAAGCCGCCTACCACACCTTTGAGGAGAAGGAAGTCCAGCCCTACATTCCGCTGTTCCGGCGGGACGAAGAAAAAGTCAGCGGCACGGTTCGGGGAAATGCCTACCACAGGGTCATGGAGCTGCTGGATTTCGAGACTCTGCTGGGCACAGCCATTGCCATGGGGCTTGCGGGGAGTGAACAGGCGGTTTCAACCAAAGAGACCATGGGGAACGAAAGGTCAGTCTCCGCCAAAGAGCCCATGGAGAATGAAAGGGCGGCTACATCCCAAGAGACCATGAGCAATGAATCCGGCCACAGGCCCGGCACAGGCGCACCGGCCCTGGAAGCGAATGGCACCGGAAAGGAGGAGTTCCGTAATGGAAGCCTGTTTCCGGAGAATTATCAGGAATACCTGAAATACCTCCAACCAGATACGCTTGCCGCCAACCTACGGGCCTTTTTACAGAAAGAAGAGGAGAGCAGACGCCTGTCCCCGGAGTACGCCCAGGCGGTAAGGGAGCGGAAGCTCCTGAAATTCCTCCGCTCCGAGATTGCCTATCGTATGTGGCGGGCCCAGAGAGCGGGCAGGCTCTATCGGGAGCAGCCTTTCGTGCTGGGAATCGATGCCCGCAGACTGAAAAACGACTTCCCGGATACCGAGACCGTCCTCATCCAGGGAATCATTGACGTATTCTTTGAGGAGGAAGACGGCCTGGTGCTGCTTGACTACAAGACAGATTCCGTCTCCGCCATGACAGAACTCTGGAACCGCTACGAGACCCAGCTGGACTACTACCAGGAAGCCATCCAGAAACTGTTCGGCAAGAATGTGAAAGAACGGATACTATATTCCTTCCACCTGGAGACATACTGACTGTCCGAAACGCCATATCAATCAAAACGAGACGGAACTGACACAGGCGTATCTGGTACAGCCCCAGGCAGACCGATTGTCCATAGCCCAGGCGGTCCTCCTCATTCCCCTTCCCCGTCCGGGAAGTAGATTCCATACCATACCAGAAAGGCGTACACGGCCCAGAGCTTCCGGTTGGTATTCCCCCGCTGGCACCCCCGTCCGTCCAGCAGCTCCTCCAGGGCCTCCCTGTTGAAGAACTTCCTGGCAGCGGGCGAGTCGAAAGCCTTCCGGACGGCTTCGGAGCCGGCCTCGGAAGTCAGGAAATGTCCCAGGGGAATGGGGAATCCCAGCTTTCTGCGCTCGGAACTGGCGGCGGGCAGATGGCGCCTGGCCACCTTTCGGAACAGATATTTCGACACCTGGCCTTTCTGCTTGTATTTGGCGGGCAGATGCCTGGCCACTTCGAACACCTCCCTGTCCAGATAGGGCACCCGCAGCTCCAGGGAATGGGCCATGCTCATCCGGTCTGCCTTCTGCAGAATATCCCCGGGGAGCCAGTGGAGCAGATCGATATACTGCATGCGGCTGGCTTCGTCCAGATGTTCGGTGTCCTCATAGTCCCCGGCCAGAAGTTCCTGAGGGGACAGGGCGCGGGTCTTGCATTTCAGCAGATTTCTGCGCTCCTGGGCGGAGAAAAGGTTGGCGTTTCCGATAAAGCGCTCTTCCAGCGTCATGCTGCCCCGGATCAGGAAGCTGCGCCCTTTCATCTTCGGCATCCGGGAGGCCATCCGGGCGATTTTCCTGCGCAGATGTTCCGGCAGCTTCTGGTACAGATGCAGCGCGTTGGGCTCGCAGTAGATGCAGTAGCCGCCGAACAGTTCGTCCGCGCCCTCTCCGGAGACCACCACCCGCACCTGGCGCGCCGCTTCCCGGGACAGGAAGTACAGGGCCACCGCGGAAGGGTCTCCCGAGGGCTCATCCATATGGTAGAGCACTTCCGGCACGGCCTCCCAGAACTCCTTTTCCGATATCCGCTTGCTGCGGGATTCCAGTTCCAGGGTTTCCGCCAGCTCCCGGGCCAGAGGGATCTCATTGTAATGCCCGTCCTCGCTGCCGAAGCCCACGGTGAAGGTCTTGCTGCCGGTGAACTCCGATGCAATCAGACTGGAGTCCACGCCCCCGGACAGGAATGTCCCCACCTCCACATCGGCTATCATATGGGCCTTCACGGATTCGGAAACCACCTGGTCCAACCGGTCGACCCATTCCTTGGCCGTCTTCTGCCCGGCAGAGGGTTCGGGGATCAGCTCCGGCAGAAAATACCGTTTGGGGGACAGGGAGGTGTCGCCTTTTTTATATGTAAGGAAATGCCCCGGCAGAAGCTGGCGGATGCCCTGGAAGAAGGTATTCTCCAAAACGGAATACTGGAAGGAGAGGTACTGTTCCAGGGCTTCGGGATTCATCTTCTTCCGATAGGAGGGATGGGGCAGGATTCCCTTGATCTCCGATGCGAAGATAAATCCGTCGTCAGAAACCGTGTAATAAAAAGGCTTGATGCCGAAAGGATCCCTGGCCGCGAAAAGGGTCTGTTCCTTCTCGTCCCAGATGGCGAAGGCGAACATGCCCCGCAGATGCTCCGGCAGCTTCTCCCCCCATTCTTCGTATCCGTGGAGCAGCACCTCGGAATCCCCCTGGGTGGAGAAACGGTGGCCCGCTTTCAGCAGCTGCAGCCGCAGTTCCTGGAAATTGTAGATTTCGCCGTTGAACACCAATCTCTTGTCCCCGTCCTCATTTGCCATGGGCTGCACGCTGCCGTCCGGGTCGATGATGCTCAGCCGCCGGAACCCCAGGGCTGCGCTCTCCGACATCCAGCCCTTGCCCTGGTCAGGCCCCCTGTGGATCAGGGCCGCCATCATCATTGAGAGAATCCGCTCTCTGGGCATGGCCGCTTTCCGGGCGTTTTCGTCCTGTATCCTATCGTTCTGTCTGCCGTTTTCTATGAATCCGCATATTCCGCACATAATCCTTACTCCTTTGCATGTTGTTCCTGTTGTGGGATGGTGCGGACACTGTCCGAAGTCGGAGGCGCTGCCGGCGGAAGGCCTCTCCGCGGCAGCTCTCTGTGTCCTGCACTGTAGGATTAGTGTAGCGGATGGATGTTTCTTATGCTTAGCCTCTTTGTTTCAAAAATGTATCAGGTTGTAAATTTTCGCCAAAAGGAATTCTATAATTCCAATATGATGCATTTCCGGTGGGTCAGGTCTGTTCCCTCATAGGTCTCCAGGAGGATTCTGCCGTTTTGGGCATCATATTCCATGCCGATGAGATTCTGCAGATTCTTGTAAAGCAGATGCCCTTCTGTCTCCCCGTGAGGATACAGGTACAGGTCTGCCGACTGAAGTCCCCAGAATTCCTGTATGGTTACATAGTTGTAGTTAAAAAGCTCGTTTTCCCCAGACGCTGCACTGCCCCCAGCCAGAAAAAGGGGCGGCTGGGCCAGGGAACCGAAGGGGTTTTGGACGGCTGCGCACAGGCGGGTGCTCTGCTGCACCCAGCGGCTCAGGAACTGCCCTGTGCCGGAATCCGTCGCGTTCTGGTCAGGCTCCTGAGCCAGCGCCACCAGAAGGTCTCCGGAATCCAGCCTATGGAAATCCCAGATAATGCCTGGGAATTCCATAGGCTGATAGCGGGGGAAGGAGGTATCCATGTCCATGGAACAGAGCCTGTGGGGCGTCTCCAGGTAGTCGATGGCATTTCCGTCCCCTGAAATCTTATACTGCAGATAGGGCATGTCCTCCTGCTCGTACAGATAGCAGGACTGGCACTGGTAGTATTTGGATGCCTGATTGGTCTCGTCTGCCAGAAGGGAGGCGTCAGGGGCGGCAAGGTTCGGTACCGGCGTAATCCTCGTTGCCAGGACAAAGGTATCCCCCTGGTTTCGGGCAAGGCTGAAGAGTCCGGCCTGGCCGTCGGCAGCATCACAGAGCTTAACTTCCCAGGGCCAGACAGGGGAATGCAGATCCGTATACAGCATCTGGTCGGGAGGGCTGAGCCGGGAGTCGTTGGACGGTATCGTCCAGAACCCCGGCGCTTCCGTTTCCGTGTCCAGATTCCTGCGGCAGTCATAGACAGGCACGAGACGGGCGGTTCCGGTGGAAAGTCCCGCGGCATCGAAGGTCACCCAGCGGCCGTCTGGGGAGAAGGAGCCCTGTAAGGGGGCGTCCGCGGGAACGGTCCCCTCATACAGCAGAAGCTCCGGCTCCCCCAGCGTGTACAGCCAGACCATACTCCTGTCCCAGAGCGTGGAATGGAGATAGACCAGAAGCTGCCTTCCGTCGGGAGAGGGCAGCAGATCCTCGATATACAGATGGTCTTCCGTCTCCTCGCTGTCGGGATTATTCCACTCCTTCCAGGTCTGACGGAATTCCCCCGCCGTGTCATAGAAGCCATACCTGTAGTCTACTTCCCGGTAGGCCAGGTTCTCTTCGCCGTCCGTGGACTCCAGTGCGAGGATATGGATTTCGTTCTCTCCACAGCCTCGGAGAAAAGCGCTTTTTTCCAGCTGGCTTCTGGTCTCATAAGCGTAGGTGTAGATTTTCTTCACGCTGAAGTCGCGGGAGGGGTCCGCTTGCTCCGTCTCTTCTATAGAAGACGGTTCCGCAGTTAAAAGGAGGGTCTTCTCCTCCGGCGCGCAGCCTGTCAGAAGGAGGGCGGCAGAAAGGAGCAGGGGGGGCATGATATGAGCTTTTTTAGAGAAGGGGACGTTCTTTTTTCGGTTCCGTCTTCCTGGGTGCATGCGGTGCTTCCTTCCTTTCTTCCTGAAGTTGTCGGGAAATGACGGTTTTCTGTAGTCGGATGTAAAAAACGGTCTGGGATTCTGGCTTGCTTTTCACGCCGATGAGGCCCTCGTGTTCCTCAATGATTTTCCGGCAGATGGAAAGCCCAAGGCCGGAGCTGCCCTGTTCCCTGGAGTAGGCCTTGTCCACCCGGTAGAAGGGCTCGAAGATCCGCTCCTGTTCCTGGGGGGCCAGCCCCTTGCCCCGGTTGCGGACGAACAGCCACACGAAGCCGTTCCGCTCCATGCCGCTGATGCGGATGCTGGCTCGGCTGTCGCCGTATTTGATGGCGTTGTCCACCAGATTGATGAGCACCTGGCGCAGCCTGTCCTCCACGCCGTAAGTCCACAGCTCCTCCGGCAGGCTGGTCTCGATTCCCATCTCGTAACGGGCGGCCTTGATCTCCAGCGCTTGAGCCACATTCCGAGCCAGGGCGGCCAGGTTCACAGGGCGTTTTTCCATATAGATGCTCTTGTCGGACATCTCCAGGAGCTGCAGCACCATCTGGTGCATCCGGGTGCTCTCCTGCAATATCTGGCTCAGGCCCTGTTTCGTCAGCTGCCTGTCCGCCCCCTGGTCCTCCTCCATGAGCTGGGCGTAGCCCTGGATGGTGGTCAGGGGGGTCTTCAGCTCGTGGGTCATATTGTTGTAGAATTCCTGTCGGCTGCCCAGGAGGGAGACAATCTGCTCCTTGTCCTTCTGCATTTTGGTCAGCTGGGTGCCGATGGTCTCCAGCATCACGCTGAAGTTCCGGGACAGCTCGCCCACCTCGTCCCTGCGCCCGGAGTCCGCCAGCTGGGCCAGCATCTGCATGTCCACCTGTTCCCGGGAGAGGTCGCGCACCACCTGGCGGGTGATCTCCGTCAGCTTCCACACAGGCACCAGCAGCTGGTTGATGAAGAAGGCCAGCAGTAGGAAAATCAACGCGAACACGAAAGCGGTGGTCTGGTAGACCAGGCGCTCATTCTGGCTGATCTGGGTGTACAGCTGGGATGTGTCCATGCGGTAACGGATGATGCCCAGGGTGTGCTCCTCAATCACCACAGGCATGGAAAAATAGACCAGCATGGTGTCCGAGTCGGGATATGTCATGGTGAAGGCCGCGTTGCCCGCCACGGCCTGCCGCAGATCCTCTCCGTTGCCCTCCAGCAGAATCTGCTGGTTTCCGCTGATGTACTGCCCCTGGGTGTCCAGCACGCACAGGGAACGCCCGCCCAGGATACGCAGCTCCTGGACGATGTTCTCCGCGATCTGCCGGTATCCGTCCTCGTCGTTGTTGGCGTTGGCCAGCATGAGGAGCTGGCGGATGTAAATCAGGCTGTTCTCCTGACGGCTCTGGAGCTCCCGCGTGATCTGGGATTCCAGGCTCTGCCAGAGTCTGGCGTGGATGCCGCCGTAGAGGATGCCGCCGCCGGCCAGGAAGAGCAGCAGGATCACCAGCATCATCTGGAGGCGTATGCCGAAGCGGAGGGGCTTTTTACTATGGGACATATGAGATGTCCTATTACTGCGGGACATATGAGATGTCCCATTACTGCGGGACATATTTATACCCCACCCCGAAGACTGTCACCAGCATGCCGTCCAGCTCTGCTTTTTTCCGGATGCGCTGGACGTGGATGTCCACGGTCCTGGTATCCCCGGTGAAATCGTATCCCCAGATCTGATCCAGCAGAGCGGTTCTGGTGAATACCTGTCGGGGGTGCTTCAGAAAGCATATGAGCAGCTCGTACTCCTTGGGGGTCAGGTTCACCAGCCGGTCCTGGCAGTAGACGCTGTGCTCCCGCTCCACCACAGTCAGATGGCCGCAGACGAAAGAGTCGTCCTCCGAAGCGCCTCTGGCCTTATCGAATCTGCGCAGAATCGTGCGCGCTCTGGCGATGACTTCTCTCAGGTCGAAAGGTTTCGTGATATAATCGTCCGCCCCGGATTCCAGCCCGTAGAGTTTGTCCTCCACGCTTCCCCTGGCGGTGAGCATGATGATGGGCATCCGGTACTGTTCGGTGAGCATCCGGCAGACGTCCACGCCGCCGATGTCCGGCAGCATCCAGTCCAGGAGGACCAGGGCTGGGGGCTCCTTGCAGGCCATGGCGAAGCCCTCGCTGCCGGTGTAGGCGCATTGAACCTGGAAGCCCTCTTTCTCGAAGCCGTATTTCAGGATGTCGGCGATGGGCTTTTCGTCTTCGATGACTAATATTTTTCTGTTTTCCATGTTGTTTCCTCGTGTCGATGTTCTGAATCTGTCTGAATCCCCGGACTTCCGGGCGAAGGGGCCATTGAAGGCATGGGATTCATTGTATAGGATAAGTATAACGCGGATATCTCTAAAATGTAAAGAATCTGTATCTAAAATCTCGTCTGCGCCATGTCTGCCGGGGACGGCCTGTAGGGGAGAGAGGGGTTCCGGGGGAAGAAACGCCGGGGAAACCTTGACAGCTGTGAATAGAGTCTTTATAATGAATTTAACTCGGCAGCAACCGAGTCGGAGGTGACCGAATGAATTTTTACGGACGGGAAAATCAAAAGAAGTGGATTCACAAAATATTCCAGTCAGACCGTCAGGAGACCATCCTGATTTACGGAAGAAGACGCATCGGAAAAAGCGAGTTGATCAAGCAGTGCCTGAGGGAGTCGCAAATCAGGAGCGTCTATTTTGAATGCAAACAGACCACAGAACTGAATAATGTAGAAAGCCTGTCGGAAATCGTCTCGGAGTGCTACGGGTACCCGAAGCTGGCTTTCGGCGGAATCGAAAGCCTGCTGAAATTCCTGTATGAGAAGGCCGGGAAGGAAAAGCTTGTCCTGGTTCTTGACGAATATCCCTATCTGCGGGAAACGGTAAAAGGGATGGACAGCATTTTACAGACACTGATTGACGGGAACCGGGAGACATCCGGTATGAAGCTGATTCTCTGCGGCTCCTATGTGGATACGATGAAAAGCCTGCTTTCTGGGCAGAATCCTCTATTTGGCAGAGTGGACTTGACGATTGACTTAAAGCCCATGGACTATTATGAGTCCGCGCCGTTCTATGCCGGGTTCTCTGACGAAGATAAGGTGAGACTCTACAGTGTGTTCGGCGGCGTGCCTTATTATAACCGGCTGATTGACCCGGAAGAGACAGTGCGGGAAAATATAGTCCGGCTGATTGCGTCTCCCGGGGCAAGGCTGGAAAATGAAGTGTCCATGTACCTGAACTCTGAAATATCCAAGATCACCAATACCAATGAGGTATTCGAGACATTGGCGAAAGGATTCTCCAGGTATAAAGATATCCTCGATCAGTCCCATGTATCCAGCGGGCCCACATTGGTGGATGTACTGGAGAAGCTGATGCGGATGGAGGTGGTGAAAAGGGAGGTGCCGATCAATGATGAAAATAACCGAAGGAAAGCCGGATATTATATCAGTGACAATCTGTCGCTGTTCTATTATAAGTATATCTTCGGAAACATCTCCCGCATGAGCGTCATGGAAGTGGATGTCTTTTGCGAGCGGTATATCTGGGAGGACTTCGAGACAAAGCATGTCCCCAGAGCATTTGAGGAAATCTGCAGACAATATCTGATTCGCAGGAACCGCAGCGGCGGGATGGAGGAGCCTTTTGAAAAAATCGGGAAATATTATTATGACGACCCGGTAAACAGAAGAAACGGAGAGTTCGATATCGTCACCCTTGACAGGAAAGGGTATGTTTTCTATGAAGCGAAGTTCCGGAAAGACCCGGTGACGGACAGGATGATTCAGGAGGAAATAGCGCAGGTCAAGAACGCGGGACTTGACTGCTACCAATTTGGCTTCATTTCCAGAAGCGGTTTCCGCTGCGGGAAACAGGAGGACGTGATCCTGATTGCCCTGGAAGACTTGTGGAGGATGTAAGGAGTTTATAATTTGTTAATATTTATTTTTGAATAGTATATTGCAATAAATAATAGTATGTGATACAATGAACCAGTCAAAGATGAGTACCGAAAAAAGACGGTAGATACAGGACAATGTTGCATTGCGACATGGAAGATTCCTGTACAAGGGAAGGAAAGGAGGTCATTCATGAACACACAATTCAAAAAGGGCGCACTGGAGCTCTGCGTGCTCTCCCAGCTTGTGAGAGGGGACAAATACGGATATGAGCTGACCGAAAGGATATCTGACGAAATGTCCATTGCCGGCGGGACGCTGTATCCCATCCTGAGAAAGCTGAAAGCGGACGACTACGTGACCACATATCTGGTGGAATCGGAGTCGGGCCCGGCCAGGAAGTATTATAAACTGACCGATAAGGGGAAGCAGTATCAGTCGGATGTAAAGCAGGAATGGGAAGCATTCGCCCGGGCGGTGAATCAGTTGATTATGGAGTAGGAGGATAACGCTATGACGAAGCAGGAATATTTACAAAAACTGCAGGAAAAGCTGGAGCGTTTCAGTCAGGAGCTGCAGGAGGAGATTTTGGAGGATTACAGGCAGCATTTTGCCGAGGGGGAGAACGAAGGGAAGTCGGAATATGAGATCATCGAGGAACTGGGCAACATCGAGGAGATGATCAGGGAACTGTCCGAGGACGAACTGCAGGAGGAATTTACCAAGAGGACCCTGGAGCCCGGCGGAACCAGCGATATGTCAGCACAGGCATCGGCGCAGTCTTCAGAGGAGGACAGCCAGGAGCCGAAGAACACGGAGCTGAAGAGCAGCTTTGCCTACTCCGGCGCTTACAAGAGTGTAGTCCTGGAGGGCAAGGTGGCCGATGTGCGCGTGGAGCGTTCCGAGGATGACCAGATTCATGTGGATTACGAAGCCAAGGGCGTGAACAGCCAGCTGAACTACGAATATTACCAGTACGAAGAGGACGGCACCTTCTACGCCGGAGTGAAGCGCAGAAAGGGCGCCAGGGACGACGGGGACGGCGAGGAGAAGATGGTGAAAGTGACCCTGTTCGGCAGGACGATAATCTCCTACGGAAATGTCGGCAGCTTCAGCAGCGGACAGGTCATCTCTTTGGTTGTGAGGGTTCCGAAGCATGTGACCAAAGTGGTCGCCAAGACGGCCAGCGGAAATGTACATGTGTCCGGTATCGAAGTGGAATCCCTGGAGAGCAACACCGGGAGCGGCAATGTGGCCATGGAGGAAATCATTGCCGACAGGCTGAAAGGCCATGCCGGAAGCGGCAACGTAAACGTGAACCATGCGGAATTCATATCCGGAAACCTGGAGACCGGAAGCGGCAACGTGAAGGCGGAGCGGATAAAGGGCAGGGATTTAAGATGCGGCACCGGAAGCGGCAATATTTCCTTGGATTCCGTGGTGGCTGAGTACCATCTGGGCACCGGGAGCGGCAATATCAAGGTGAAGGCCGTGGGCGGCAGCGAAAGAGTCGACATGTCCACCGGAAGCGGTTCGGTGAAGCTGTCCCTGGAGGACGTGAAGGGAATGGAAGCCACCGTCCGCAGCGGTTCCGGCAGCATCCGGATTGGCTGGGACGAGGAAGAGGGGCAGAAAGTGAAGAACGGCACCTACGCCTACGGCAACAGCGCCTGTAAAGTGCGGGCCACCACCGGAAGCGGCAGCATCAAGATTTACGGCAGCCAGGGCAGCCAGGTTTGACGAAGGGCGGCTGAGACTTATAGGGTGTAGTCGGGAAATCTTCGTACAGTGGAAGGCTGCGAGGATATGGCCATTGTTGCGAAGTATGGCTGAGGCTTACAGAGCATCGCCGGAATGAGCAGCATACAGGAGAACAGGGAATGTGGCATTGCATGAGGAATGTCCGCTCCCTGTTCTTGCGTTTGCGGTGATTTTAGGAAAATAGGGTCCGTTACACTGTCACATAGGATTTTACATGAATTTTACAATCAAAAGATGGCTGATCTGATATAATTGCGGTACAATAAAATGAAATCAGAAACGGCAATCTGATTAAGGACAGCAAGGAAGTGTCTGTAAATAACTGATACGAGTTTAAAGCTGCCATGGCAGGGCGGCACCGCGTAAGCAGATAGCTGAACTTGGTATAGAATCCGTCGACAGAATTTAGGGGGGCAGGGAATGATTTTTTGCGTGGAGGATGACAGAGAAATTCGGGATTTGATGCTATATGCCCTGGGCTCAGCGGGCTTTGAAGCCAGGGGGTTTGCGGACGGCGAGGCGTTCTTTCGCGGACTGGAGGAAGCGCGGCCGGAGCTTGTGATGCTGGACATCATGCTGCCAGGGGAGGACGGCATCGAGATACTGAAACGACTGCGGGGGAATGGGGTCACGGAAGACATTCCGGTAATCATGGCCACCGCCAAGGGCACAGAGTATGACAAGGTCATCGGCCTGGATCTGGGAGCCGATGATTATCTGGCGAAGCCTTTCGGGATGCTGGAGATGGTGTCGCGGGTGAAGGCCGTGCTGCGCCGCAGCAGGCCCCGGGAGAAGTCGGAAATCCTTCGGGCCGGGGCGCTGGAACTGAACCAGAGGGAGCATACCGTTACCGTGAACGGAGAGCGGATTATGCTTACCCTGAAGGAATACCAATTGCTTCAGATATTCCTGGACAATCCAGGCAGGGTGTTCACCAGGGATCAGTTGCTGGAACAGGTCTGGGGGGCTTCCTACGCGGGGGAGACCCGCACGGTGGACGTGCATATCGGCACTTTGCGCTCCAAATTGGGCGTCTGCGGGAATGCCATCGAGACCATCCGGGGTGTGGGATACCGGTATTCTTCCTGTGGATAGTGTGGAGGGTGTAAGCATGACAAAACGTATCTTTCGTTCCATCTGCCTGGCGGCGCTGGGGGTGTTTTTGTCCTCTGCGGTGCTGTTCATGGGCGTGGTCTACGATTATTTCTCCGGCGTGCAGCATGACCAGCTGAGGATGCAGACGCAGCTGGCCGCCCAGGGGGCAGCTAACGAGGGAAGCAGATATTTTGAGGGGCTGGAGGTGGAGGGCTTCCGCATTACCTGGATTGGGGCAAAGGGCGAAGTGCTCTACGACAGCGCTTCGGATTCCGCCGAGATGGAGAACCATATGGAGCGGGATGAGATCAGGGAAGCTTTCGCCGGCGGAAGCGGAGAGAGCTCGCGCTATTCCGTCACTTTGCTGGAACGGGCTATCTACTGTGCGGAGAGACTGCCGGACGGCACGGTGCTGCGGCTCTCCATGGCGCAGAATACGCCTCTTACCTTATTCCTGGGGATACTTCAGCCAGTGTGCATCGTCTTCGCGGTGGCGGTGCTTCTGTCGCTGTTTTTGGCGTTCCGGCTGTCCAGGGCCATCGTGAAGCCGCTGAACGAACTGGATCTGGACCAGCCTTTGATGAACCAGGAGTATGAGGAGATCGCTCCGCTGCTGAAGCGCATGTCCCAGCAGCAGCGCCAGATCCGGAAGCAGCGGGAAGAGCTGCGCAGAAGGCAGAGCGAGTTCGAGACGGTCACCACGGGCATGGCGGAGGGCATCGTCCTGTTGAACGGGAACAAGGTCATCCTGAGCATCAATCCGGCGGCTCTGCGGCTGTTCGGCACAGACCGTTCCTGTGAGGGAAAATATATCCTGTCCGTGAACCGGAGCCTGCAGCTACAGGAACTGCTCCAGAAGGCCGGGGACGGCAGACATGCGGAAATGGTCATGGAGCTGAACGGCGGGACATATCAGCTGGCGGCCAGCCCCGTCTTCTCCGAGGGGCTGGTGTCCGGCGTGGTCCTCCTGATGCTGGATGTGACGGAGAAGGAGAAGGCGGAGCAGCTGCGCCGGGAATTCACCGCCAATGTGTCCCACGAGCTGAAGACGCCGCTCCACACCATTTCCGGCAGCGCGGAGCTGATGGCGGAGGGCATGGTCCGGAACGAAGACATTCCTGTATTCTCAAGGCGTATCTATGCGGAGTCCCAGCGCATGATCCGGCTGGTGGAGGACATCATCAGGCTGTCCCATCTGGACGAGGGCGCAGGGGACATGAAATGGGAGGAGATGGATCTCCATGCCCTGGCAGAGGAGAACATAAACGTACTAATGCCGGAAGCGAAGAAGAGGGGCATCCAGGTGGATCTGGCGGGTGAGACGGTCTGGGTTCGCGGTATCCGGCAGCTGGTCTCAGGGATTTTCTATAACCTCATCGACAATGCCATCAAATACAACCACAGGGAGGGCAGCGTCCGGGTGACGGTGGAGGCGGAAAGGGCTGGCGCATCGGTGTGCGTGGCCGACACAGGGATAGGCATTCCCGCGGAGCATCAGGAGCGCATCTTCGAGCGGTTCTACCGGGTGGACAAGAGCCATTCCAAGGAAATCGGCGGTACGGGGCTGGGCCTTTCCATCGTCAAGCACGCAGCGAAGCTGCACGGAGCCGCGATTCAGGTGGACAGCATCGTGGGGGAGGGGACGGCCATCAAAATCCACTTTACAGGAATTTTACAATAACAGGATAATAGATTTGATGTCTATTTGATAAAATAATCCATAGAAAACGTAAGGAAGAAAGGACAGGGATTCTATGGATATTTTCGATGTGCTGACACTGATTGGAGGATTGAGCCTGTTTCTGTTCGGCATGAGCATCATGGGACAGGCTCTGGAGCGCAGGGCAGGGGGCAAGCTGCGCCTGCTCTTAGGCCGACTTACCACCAACAAAGCCGCTGGCCTTCTGACGGGGCTCGGCATCACGGCGGTGATTCAGAGCTCTTCGGCTGCCACGGTGATGGTAGTGGGCTTCGTGAATTCCGGCCTGATGACGCTGAAGCAGGCCATCCATGTCATCATGGGAGCCAATATCGGTACTACGGTGACAGCGTGGCTTCTGAGCCTGGCCGGAATCGACAGCGGCAATGTGTTCGTCCGGCTGCTGAAGCCCTCTTCCTTTACGCCGGTTCTGGCTTTTATAGGAATCCTTTTCTATCTGTTCTTGAAAAACGACAAGAAGAAGGACACCGGCATGATCCTGCTGGGATTCGCCACACTGATGTTCGGCATGGAGACCATGGCAGGGGCGGTGGAAGGGCTTCGGGACGTGCCGGGCTTCCAGAACTTCTTCCTTCTGTTCCGCAATCCGATCCTGGGAGTGCTGGCGGGAACGGCGCTGACGGCGGTCATCCAGTCCAGCTCCGCTTCCGTAGGCATCCTCCAGGCGCTGGCTTCCACCGGCAGAGTCTCCTACGGGGCGGCGATTCCCATCATCATGGGGCAGAACATCGGTACCTGTGTGACAGCCATGCTCTCTTCCGTAGGGGCAAACAAGAATGCCAAGCGGGCGGCCATGGTGCACCTGTCCTTCAATGTAATCGGCACCACGGTTTGCCTGGCGGTGTTCTGGCTGATCAAAGGGGTCTTCGCGCCTGCGCTTTTGGAGGAACCGGCATCGCTGTTCGGCATCGCCGTGGCGCATTCTATCTTTAATGTGCTGTGCACCATATTGATGCTGCCCCTGTCCGGCCTTCTGGAGAGGCTGGTGAACCGGCTGGTTCCGGATGCCAGGCAGCCGGAAGCCCAGTCCGAGCTGGACGAGCGTCTGCTGGCCACGCCCCCTATCGCGCTGGAGCGCTGCCATGAAGTGGCCGCGGCCATGGCGGAACTGTCTGTGGAAGCCATGGAGGAAGCCATGGAATCCCTGCGGGGGTATTCCCCGGAGCTTGCGGCGGCTGTCCGGGAGAAGGAGGAGCGCAGCGACCACTATGAGGACATGCTGGGGACTTATCTGGTGAAGCTGAGCGCCAAGCGGATCAGCGCGTCGGACAGCGCGGAAGCGGCGAAGCTTCTGAAATTGATCGGGGATTTTGAGCGCATTTCCGACCATGCGGTGAATCTGCTGGAGTCGGCGGAGGAAATGCGGGGGAAGGGGATGGAGTTCACGGAGTCGGCGGCCGCGGAGCTGGAGGTCATTTTCAAAGCCGTGGAGGAGATTCTGCATTTGTCCCTGGACGCCTTTCTGCGGGAGAATCTGGAAGCGGCTTCCATGGTGGAACCCCTGGAACAGGTCATCGACAAGCTGAAAGAACAGATGCGTACCAGACATATCCTTCGGCTGCAGCAGGGAATCTGCACCATGGACGCGGGCTTTGTGTGGTCGGACCTCCTCACCAGCCTGGAGCGGACTTCAGACCACTGCTCGAACATCGCGGGGTGCGTCCTGGACATGGCAGACCACAACCTGAATCTCCACGAGTCTCTGCGCAGCGTGCGGAATGACAGCGAGGATTTTCAGCGGAAGTTCAAAGAGTACGCCGGGAAGTATTCCTTTGTCCACATGGGGAGCTGAGCGTATCTATCTTCTGGGTATTCCATGCACCGGTTCAGTTTCTGCCGTTTTTTCGGCAAACGTTGAAATAGCCGTTGAAATATGCTATAGTGTTAAAAATATCCGTTTGGGACTGTACAGGAGGGATGACAGGGGATGACCTATAAAATCATCATCACCGATGACAGCGCCGCAGATACCGCTTTTCTGCGGGGCCTTGCCGAAGAATGGGCGGCAGAGCGGCGGATCACGGCGGAAATCGCGGCTTATTCCTCATCGGAAGCCTTTCTGTTCCGCTGGGAGGAGGATCAGGCCTGTGATCTTCTGCTTTTTGACATCGAAATGCCCGGTATCGATGGCGTGACCCTTGCCAAGAAGATCCGGCAGACCAATAAAAACGTCAACATTGTCTTTATCACCGGCTATTCCGACTACATCGCCGAGGGCTACGAGGTCTCCGCGCTTCACTATCTGATGAAGCCAGTGGATCGGGAGAAGCTCTTCCGCACCCTGGATCGGGCCTACGAGCGGTCGGTGCGGGACATGCAGTATCTGACCCTCAAAATGCCCGATACCGTGGTGCGGGTGCCCTTCGGCGAGATTCGATGGCTGGAGGTGCGGCAGAATTACGTCACTGTCCACGCTGACCGGGATTACACTCTGAAAGCGCCCCTCTGGGACTTCGAGAATCAGCTTTCCTCCGATTCCTCCTTCTATCGGGTGGGGAGGTCGTACATCGTCAATCTGCGCTGTATCAAACAGGTGATGAAAAAGGAGATTTTGCTGATGGATTCCACTGTGATTCCTTTGCCCAGGGGAATGTACGAACCTCTGAACCGGGAGATCATCAAACGTTTATAAGGGAAACTGTCATGGTGGTGCGGTCAGCTGTATGGGAGTTTAGAAAGAGGAGACCATGTCAATTTTTTCACGAATCATCGACAAACGAATCGCCGCCTATCAGCGGGATCTGATCGAGCTCCACTACCGGGAGGTGGACAACATGTACGGCCAGATGCGGGGGTGGCGGCACGACTACCGGGATCATATCCAGACCATGAAGGCTTTCGCCGCCGCGGATGATATGGATTCCATCCGCTCCTATCTGGATTCGCTGGAGCATGACCTGACCACGGTGGATACGGTCATCAAGACGGGCAACCGCATGACTGATGCCATCCTGAACAGCAAAATCTCGCTGGCAAAGTCGAAGAACATCCCCGTGACCGCCGATGCCCACATTCCCGTGGAGCTGGGGCTTTCCGAGGTGGATCTCTGCGTGATCGTGGGGAATCTCTTCAACAACGCTATCGAAGCGAGCCTGGCGCTCCCCGAGGACAAACGGTGCATCCGTGTGTACATGGAAATGAAGAGCACCCAGCTCTACATATCCTTTTTCAATCTGACTGCCCAGAAGAAGCAGACGAAAGTGGCGGGCCGGTTCAAAAGCACCAAAGGGGAAGGGCACGGCCTGGGACTGGTGCGCATCGACAATATCGTGGAGCGGCTGGGCGGGTATCTGAGCCGAAACAGCGAGGACGGCGCGTTCACCACTGAGATTCTGCTCCCCTGTAAGAATCTGAACGGGTAATATTACAATTCATCACCTGAATACAACGATTCATCCCCGGGCTCACACAGGCCCGGGGATTTGTGATAGAGTACAGTTCGGAGGTGATAATATTGAAAAAAACAAATAAAAAGTCAAAACCATCTGACCACAAGAAGTACAATCCCCTGGGCAGCCTTGTCTGGGCGCTGAAGAGGATGTGGAAGATGACCCCGATGTACTGTCTCTCCTTTTTCGTATTCATTCCCATTTCCATTTTGACATCGGTGGTGGGGGACTATTTCCCGAAGGTTCTGATCGACGCGCTGGGAAACGGGTATTCCTTCGGACGGATTGCCGTTCTGGTGGTTCTGTACATGGCGACGCTGTGTGCGATTCAGGTGACGGATCAGTTTCTGCAGTCACGCCGGTTCGCATGGATGCTGTCCGTGACCGGTCAATATCAAATGGAAATCTGGCGCAAGGACTGTCTCACTGACTGCGAAAATCTCGACCGGCAATATTATCGGAGGATTAAGGATTATGCAAATGGCGATACCAAAAATGGGAACGCCGCAGTGGAATTCTTTTGGAAGGATCTGGTAGCCCTTCTGGTTTCCGTCCTGGGAATCGCCACCTACGCTTCGCTGATGACCGCCGTGAATCCTCTGCTGTTCCTCATCGTCGCGGCGACGGCGCTGCTTTCCTACATCCCGTCGCGGATGCAGGCCGCCTATACCGAGAAGAACAAGGACAAATGGGAAAAAGAGGGCAGAAAACTGGGCTACCTGGAGGGGCTGTCCGAGGATTTCGACAAAGCCAAGGACATCAAGCTCTATGACATGAGCGGCTGGATAGAGAAAATGATTGCCGACTATCAGGCCTATCAGCTCATGTGGGAGAAGCGCTGCACCCGCCGGGGGCTGTGGGCATCCGGCCTGTCTGCCCTCCTTGCGCTGATCCAGAATGGTGCGGCTTACGTTTTCCTGATTCTTGCTTTGATGGACGGGAAGATTTCCGTGGGCGATTTCGTCTTCTTCTTCGGCGCTGTTTCCACTATCGGGGAGTATCTGCGCGGGCTGATCGGGCAGACCGCCGCGCTGGCGTCCCGCGCCGACAAAATCGGCTACTATCGGGAGTATTTCGAAATCGAGGAAAAATTCAACCACGGAGCGGGCTGTCCGCTTCCTGCAAAGGGAACGCCCGTGAAAGTGGAATTCCGTGACGTATGGTTCCGATACGATGGCGCGGAGGAATACACCCTCAAGGGAGTCAACCTGACCATCGGGGCCGGGGAAAAGCTGGCGCTGGTAGGCATGAACGGCGCCGGAAAGACCACGCTGGTGAAGCTCCTGTGCGGCTTCTATATGCCTACCAAAGGGGAAATCCTCGTAAACGGCCAACCGATTCCGGCGTATAACATCGAGGAATACTACTCCCTCATCTCCGCCGTTTTTCAGGATATCAATATCCCGGCAATGACCCTCACGCAGTTCATCTCCAGCTGTGACGACGAATATGAGCGGGAAAACGCCGAAACCGCCGATCTCGCCCGGGCGGAAGCGGCGCTGCGGATGAGCGGACTGGGGGAAAAGCTGGATTCGCTGCCCCACGGCATGGATACTTATCTTCGCAAGGGCATTTTTGACGACGCCATCGACCTGTCGGGAGGAGAGACGCAGAAGCTGCTGCTTGCAAGGGCCATCTACAAGGGCGGTTCGCTTCTGGTGCTGGATGAGCCCACCGCCGCCCTGGATCCTATCGCGGAGAATCAGCTCTATCTGCAATATAACGAGATCACCGAAAATAAGACCTCCGTCTATATCTCCCATCGGTTTGCTTCCACCCGTTTCTGCGACCGCATTGTGCTGCTGGAGGACGGAAAAGTGACCGAGGTGGGCTCCCATGAGGAGCTGATGGCAAAGAACGGACAGTACGCCTATATGTTCGGCGTACAGGCAAAATATTATCAGGAGGACGTGAAGCATGAAAAAGAATAATCCCAATTTCCGCGCGTTCAAAATGCTCGCCGGACTGAACAGACGCTACTTTCCTGTATTCTTCTTCTCCAAGCTATTCGCCCGCGTCAGCCCGTTCGTCAATCTGTGGCTGTCCGCCGAAATCGTCACCGCCCTTTTCAACGGCGCCCAGAAGCGGAAAATCTGGACGCTGGTCATCATCGCGCTGGCCGGAAATCTGGCTCTTGCACTGCTGAATTCTGTCTTTGAACGGTTCCGGGGGCATGAGGAGACGGTTCTCAAGCAGAACGAAAAGCGCGCTTTTCTGAAAAAGACCCTCTCCCTGGACTATGATAAGCTGGAGGATCCGGCCATCCGCACCCTGCGCCGCACCATTCAGGAGAATGCCTGTATCAACGCAAACGGGATTTTGAGAATGCGCTGGATGATGGAATATATGATAGAGTCGGCAATCGCGATTGTGCTTTCGCTGGTTTTCTTTGCAGAGATGGTGGTGAAGATGTTTTCGGTGCCGTTCCGTCCTGGCGGTATGGCCTGTCTTGTGGGGATGGTTCTGTCTGTGGCGGCAATCATTCTCTACAATCGCTATTCGCAAAAAAAGATGGACAGCTACGAACGCGCGCTCAATGAAGCTTTGTTGGACTCAAACCGATTTGCGAGAGGAATGCCCGGCCACAGCAAGGATATACGGCTGTACAGGCAATATGTTCACGGGGAAAAGGTAATGGTTACGAACTGGCTGAAAATGTTGAGGGAAGCGTTTTTTGAAAAGGCCAAGAAAGACTTTCATTATACGTGGATTCGTTTTCTGTTCGAATTTCTGCTTCGGACGCTGGCCTATCTGTTGGTCTGTATGTATTGTGTGGCCAATGTATTCCCGGTAGGCAGCGTCATTAAGTATGTGGGATATCTGAACCAGCTGCTGGATAGCGTGGTGAATCTGTTCTACTATATTACCAATCTGAGCTCCAACACGCAGTTTGTTGAGACCTATCTTTCATTCTTCGATATACCGAATGAGATGTATCAGGGCTCGCTGACTACCGAGAAGCGCTCCGACCGCAATTACGAGGTGGAATTCCGCAATGTCAGCTTCAAATACCCCGGCAGCGATGAATACGCGCTCCGGAATCTCTCCATCAAGTTCAAAATCGGCAGCCGTCTCGCGGTGGTGGGCAGGAACGGCTCAGGCAAGACCACCTTTATCAAGCTGCTCTGCCGTCTCTATGACCCCACCGAGGGAGAGATTCTGCTCAACGGCGCGGACATCCGCAAGTACAGCTACAGCGATTACCTCTCGATTTTCTCGGTGGTTTTCCAGGATTTCCGTCTCTTCTCCTTCCCGCTGGCGCAGAACGTAGCGGTGGCTGAGGAGTACGATTCCGGAAAGGTGATCGGCTGCCTGGAGGAAGCGGGCTTCGGCCAGCGGCTGGCCACCCTGTCCCAGGGAATCGAGACGCCCCTTTACAAGGATTTCGATGAAAAGGGCGTGGAAATCTCGGGCGGCGAGGCCCAGAAGATTGCCCTTGCCCGTGCGCTCTACAAGGACGCGCCTTTCGTAATCCTGGATGAGCCCACCGCCGCTCTGGATCCCATTGCCGAGGCGGAAATCTACGCCAAGTTCAACGACATGGTGGGGGATCGTACCGCAATCTATATCAGCCATCGGCTGTCCTCCTGCCGCTTCTGCGACGTGATTGCTGTCTTCGATAAGGGGCAGATCGTACAGAAGGGCAGTCACGAGGAGCTGGCCGCCGATGCCGCGGGGAAGTACTACGAGCTCTGGAACGCCCAGGCGCAGTATTATGTGACGGAATAAGGAAAAGGGAATAGCTGCCGCAGGGATGACAATTGGCTCGCGCATTAGCCAGGCGGCAGCTCCACAGGAATCCGGTTGGCCCGCACATTAACCAGGCGGCAGCTCCACTGGAATCTCGTAAAGCACTTCATAGCTGCCGTCAGAAATCTCACCGTACAGGCCGGATTCCTTGCCGCTGCGGATTACTTTCAGAATCAGCTGCGTCCCCAGGGTCTCCGGCTTGGTAAACCAGTAGCCGTAAGTGTCATTGTCCCCGTTGGGATAGGCGGTGTAGTCATTGCCCAGTTCATCGGACAGGACAAATGCATAATCATCCCCGTTGTGGCCGATGGTGGCACAGTCGATGAAAAGCGTCACATACAGGGCGGATTCTTCTGCCCTGTCCAGTGAGATCCGATGCTCTCTGAATTCGTAAGTTCTGCCGATGTCCCAGCTTTTGTCCGTATAACAGGATTCCGGGTGTCTCCTATGGGGACGGCATATGCCGCTTCGATGGCATCAAAATTCTCTATGACAGCCCGTTGCTCTGCTCTGAAATTCGCCAGAAAGTTTCCGATGACAGGGATGGCTGCAAGGCTGACTGTGCCGAAGAGTACGGCCATGGCCGCCGCCAGGGGAATCATGAACCGCATTTTCAGGCTTTTCCGGTGGGCTTTTGACCGGGCGTCTATATATTCCAGGATGTAGCCTTCCCTGATGGCGCCCATTTGATCCAACAACTGTTCCTTTGCTTCTCTGCTCATAGATAAATACCTCTTTCTTCCAGTGTCATCCGAAGTTTCTTCCGCATCCTGGAAAGGCGGATGTTGATTGTGTTCTTGGTTGTTCCGCTGCTTTCGGCCAGTTCAGTTCCGCATCTGCCCGGCCCGGCACCCGGACACGGACAGAGGATTTTCGGCCGCGAAGGTAAGGAATTGTCTACGTTCCTAATGTCTCCGTAAATTCTCTGGGGCGCAGGGCAGAGCAGACGCTGTTTCTTGTTTTATGTGGTTCTGTGCGTGTTCATAATGTATATCGCAGAAAAGGGAAGATGCTTTCAGCATAAGAGGAAAAAACTGAGAAAAGTTTAAATATAAGCGGCATTTCATTCTTTCCAGCCGCATAGCATAGACAGTCATGCCGTTTATCCGGTTTTTGGGCAGGATTTAATCGCTGCATATATTTTTTGACAAAGAGTGCGGGAACGAGTCTGCCTCTCGCTCCCGCGGGTGTAAGGAATTGTCTACAAATAACTGCTGCGAGTTTATAGCTGTTTTCGTTGTATTTCTGGGCTTTCACCTAAACAAGTTGCATCAGTTCTTTTCCGACAGTTACTAAGGAATTGTCTACAAATAACCGCTACAAGTTTGCAGCAATTTTTGTTGTATTTCCGGGCTTTCACCTAAACAAATTGTAGCGGTTATTTTCCGACAGTTACTAAGGAAGTGTCTGTAGATAACTTGTACGAGTTTATGACGGAACGGGTGGACTTTTCAAGGCTTACGTTGAGGACTCTTATGGCTCCAAAGCCAGCTTCTTTATCCTTGCCAGGGCGCTCCGGGCATAGGGGATAGCCAGGACGATATAGGTAATGGCGGCTTCGGAGAAGATGTAGATGCCGTTGTAGACAAGGGAATAGGGCAGGGGAGCCCAGCCCTCCCAGGCATATTCGGCGAAGAAGATCCAGCCGGAAATGGTGGCGAAGATCCATCGTCCGACGATACCGGCGGCATAGCCCTTCAAAAGCCCGTTCTTCTTCTCGGTGAACAGCCCGGAAAGTCCGAAGGCGCCGAAAGCCAGCGGATAATCCACCAGAAGCTGGACGGGATGGATGACATAGGGGTCGATGATCAGCTGCAGCACGCCGTAAGCGGCACCGGTGATCAGACCGGCTTCCAGCCCGAACCAATAGCCGGGGAGACAGATGATCAGCATGGAGAGCAGCGTGATGGAGCCGCCAAAGGGAAATTCGTAGATTTTCAGGTTGGACAGCACTGTGCCCAAAGCGATGGCCATGGCGCAGAAGGCCAGCTGCTTGGCCGTGAGCCTGGCCGCAGAGCCTTTCCGGCCGGAACCGGCCTTGCTTCCGGTATCGGAACTGTTCGAATTTGCAGTTTTGCCTGCGGCGGCAGCCTTGTCTGTGCCGACAGCTTTGTTCGTGCCGGCATTGGAAAGCGCCTTCAGGCCTGCCGATTTCCTTCTGGCGAAGAAGACGGCGGCGGCCAGCAGAATGAGAAAAATGGCGGCCAGCAATATTTTGCCCAGGGTGGTGGGGATGTAGCTGACGCTCTCCCCGTCTGTGATTACATGGTACAACATAAAAAATCCTCCTTACTTTGGCTAAGGAGGAACGACATCGGCAACCTGGGACGGGGACGAAAGGAACTGCCGGAGAGTTCCCTCTGCCGGACATCCGTCTTGCCGCAGGCCTGGCCTTATGGCATTGGCCGTATCCTGCGCCTGTCTTTCTGTTGCTGTGCTTCCTTACGCCGGTATTGTCCGGTTCAAGTAGTGAGGGTTAGAAACGGTGCGCGGGCACCGGTTTCAGTCTCAGCGATGTGCTCCCCTAGCGGTTATTTTGTTTTCATGTCCCACTATACGGGATTCCGGTGCGGGTGTCAAGCAAAATTTTTTGCCCGCAAAATTTTTTGCCCGCAAAATTTTTGCCCGCAAAGTTTTTGCCCGCAAAATTTTTGCCCGCAAAGTTTTTGTCCGCAAAGGCTTTGCCCGCAAAAGTGCTGAATGCGGTTTTGGTTCCGGGGAGTCTGGCTTCCATTTTGGCCAAATTTCAAATCCACCGTAAATTTCAGTTGAAAAATTTGGAAAAGAATTATATAATAGAAGAAAGACATAGAGAAAAGGATTCGCTTTTTGACAGGTGTATAAATATAGAAAGAACGGGAGGTTTCGTTATGAGTAGCATGACCGTGACCAATGGAATTTATAATTCATATTCTCATCTTTCCAGCGGCAAGCGCATCAATACGGCGGCTGACGATGCAGCGGGGCTTGCGATTGGCAAGAAAATGGAGGCTCAGGAGACTGGGCTTAACGTAGGTGCCCAGAATGCCAAAGAAGGCATGGGCGCTCTCAATGTGGCGGACGGCGCTTTGGGCGGCGTGGTGGATTATCTGCAGAGGATACGCGATTTGGCCCTGCGCTCCATGAACGGCCTTGCCTCCGCTTCGGACAAGAAATATTACCAGAATGAAATCAAGGAGCTGAAAAATGGCATTGAGTCCATGGCCAAGACCACTTCCCTGAACGAGCAGAAGCTCCTGGACGGAAGCATGGCCGACATGCACATTGCCACCAATCCGGACGGGAGCGGCATGCGGATCGGCATGGCCAACTCCACCCTGGAAGCGCTGGGCATCGCTGACTTCGATGTGACGAAGGATTTCGACCTGGATGTGATTGACGATGCCATCAACAGGGTGTCCTCACAGCGCAGCAGCCTGGGGGCCTCCACCAATCGCCTGGAGCACGCTTATAATTACAATACCGGCGCTAGCTTAGAGCAGCTGAGCTCCAGAAGCCGCATCGAGGATTTGGATATGCCGAAAGCCATTTCTGAGAAGAAGAAAGAGGACTTGCTCAGCGAGTATCGGAATCTGATGCTGAAGAAGCAGATGAACCAGGATTCCATGGTTCTGAAGCTGTTCCAGTGAGGCGGGACGCAGTCTTAGAAGGGCAGGCAACCATCTTCTTGCAGGGTGGTTGCCTTTTTGAGGCTTTTTTTGGATAATGGTCGGAAAATATTTGGAAAAAGCTTGCAAATTTCCGCGGGTGCGTGTAAGATAGGGGTATCCGGATTGGCCGGGCCGTCCGGCGCTGTGGGGAGGGTGAATAGGGCGACAGCCATATACGTTTAACCAGTGCAGTACGGTAAATTCTGGCGTTGTGTAGTATAATTGCATAAGGAGAGAACTGCATGACTGACGGAAGTGGGAGAACCCACAGGGAGTGCAGCGGGAAAAGAAGCCGACCGTCTGGGCACCACTTGTTTCGTGATGCCTGATAGGCCGGTATTTTTATAATTGCGCAAAAAGGCACTGATGAGACAGAAGGGGAACTGGAAACAGCGGACGCAGGAGCAGAGCCCAGAGGATTGACGGACACCAAGCGTGCGGGAATGCTCCGCATGGTTTGGCGGTGGGACTGCGGGAGCGGAACTGGAATAGGAGGAAAAAAGATGCAGCAACTGAATGAGGAACTGAAAAACAATGTGTACCCCGGCAGAGGAATCGTCATCGGGCGGTCCGCTGACGGGAAAAAAGCGGCCATCGCGTACTTCATCATGGGAAGGAGCGTGAACAGCCGCAACCGTATCTTCGTCACAGAGGGAGAGGGCATCCGCACCCAGGCCTTTGACCCGGCCAAGCTGTCAGATCCCAGCCTGGTCATCTACGCCCCGGTGCGTGTGCTGGACGCCGGGGACGGACAGGGAACTGACACGATTGTCACAAATGGGGATCAGACGGACACCATCTACGAAGGCCTGTCGAAAGGGCTTACCTTCGAGCAGTCCCTGCGCAGCCGCCAGTTCGAGCCGGACGGCCCCAATTACACCCCAAGGATTTCCGGGCTGGTGCATATCCAGGAGGGCTGCTTCGACTACAGCATGTCCATTTTAAAGAGCAACGGCGGAGACCCTTCCTGCTGCAACAGATATACTTTTACCTATGACAACCCAGCCCCCGGGGAGGGCCGTTTCCTCCATACCTACATGCATGACGGAGACCCGCTGCCCAGCTTCCGGGGAGAGCCAGGGACTGTGGCCATAGAAGGGGACATCGACAGCTTCGCGGGTATGCTGTGGGAGAGTCTGAACGAGGAGAACAAGGTATCCCTGTTCGTTCGCTTCATCGATATTGCCACAGGACAGTATGAGACCCGCATTTTAAATAAGAACCAATAGTGGAAGCCCGTTCCGGCCATGGCGCGGATTTTGTTGGATTATACCCCGTAAAAGGAGGCAGACGTAAAACAAACGGCGGGAAGTGGAAAAGCCGGAAATGAAACAGACGGAAATGAAACAGACGATGCGGCAAAGCAGAAAATCAGGAAAGGAAAACGAAATCATGAAAGAAATCGAACTGAAATACGGATGCAACCCCAACCAGAAGCCTTCCAGAATCTATATGGAGGACGGCAGCGATTTGCCGGTCACCGTGCTGAACGGCAGGCCGGGCTACATCAATTTCCTGGATGCCTTTAACGGCTGGCAGCTGGTGAAAGAGCTGAAGGCGGCCACGGGCCTGCCCGCCGCCACATCCTTCAAGCATGTGTCTCCCGCGGGCGCGGCAGTGGGCCTCCCTCTGGACGAGACCCTTGCGAAGATTTACTGGGTGGACGACCTGGGCGAGCTGTCTCCCCTGGCCTGTGCCTACGCCAGGGCCAGAGGCGCCGACAGGATGTCCTCTTTCGGGGACTTCATCGCCCTGTCCGATGTCTGCGACAAGGACACGGCCAGATTGATCAAGCGGGAAGTGTCCGACGGCTGCATCGCCCCCGGCTACACGGAAGAGGCGCTGGCCATGCTGAAAGCCAAAAAGGGCGGAAATTATAATGTCATTCAGATTGACGAATCTTACACGCCCGCTCCGCTTGAACGAAAACAGGTATACGGAATTACGTTTGAACAGGGGCGGAACGAGCTGGATGTGAATGGGAATCTGCTGTCCAACCTGGTCACGGCGAACAAGGAGATTCCGGAGGAAGCCCTGACAGACATGAAGATTGCCCTGATTACCCTGAAATACACCCAGTCCAATTCTGTCTGCTATGTAAAGGGCGGCCAGGCCATCGGCATCGGCGCGGGCCAGCAGTCCCGCATCCACTGCACCAGGCTGGCGGGCACCAAGGCGGACAACTGGTTCCTGCGTCAGTCCCCCCAGGTGCTGGGCCTGCAGTTCGTGGACAAGCTGGGACGTGCGGACCGGGACAATGCCATAGACGTCTACATCGGGGACGAATACATGGACGTGCTGGCAGACGGCGCCTGGGAGAAGGTCTTCAAGGTGAAGCCCGCCGTCTTTACCAGGGAAGAGAAGCGCGCATGGCTTGACCGGATGCAGGAGGTCACTTTGGGCTCGGACGCGTTCTTCCCTTTCTCGGACAATATCGAGAGGGCCCGCAAGAGCGGCGTGAAATATATCGCCCAGCCCGGCGGTTCCGTCCGGGATGATGCCGTGATAGAATGCTGCGATAAATACAACATGGTGATGGCGTTCACGGGAATCCGCCTGTTCCATCATTGATATCAGAGAATCGTCTCTGACTGACAAATACCCTAAAAGGGATTGCGGTAAGAGGCAGCGCCGCAGCAGGGGAATGTGGCAAAAAAGAGTAAAAAGCATGTACAGATTTGCGAGGGCGCATCGTGAAATGCCTGTCTGTCCGGTTAGGAGGAAAAACGCTGTGGAAGGAAAGCTGAGGAACATGACGGCCATCTATCTGTTCAGGGGAGACAGGGTGCTCCTCCTCTACAGACAGGACGGCAGGGGGGTCAGCGATGTCTGGACGGGCTCGGCAGGGGGCTATATTGCATTCCGGAAGACAAAGGGAGAGATAAGGCAGAATTATTACTTTTTCGCGGATATAAAAGAACATGTGGACGATAATCTTGTCTCCAACGAGGGTCTGTGCAAATGGTTTCCTCTGGAAGAGACAGGCTCTCTGGAAATGCCCCTTTCGGCAAAATATATCATGGATCATTTCCGGGAAACCGGGCGCCGCACGGACAAAACCTATATCTGTGCCGCAGGCGCCGATAAAGGGGACATCCTGGAACTGCCGGAATCTTGATAAGAGACAAGAGGACTTGCATGTTTTTTTCAGGAATGTACTGAATCTTGTTGAAAGAAATTGCGGAGTTATGATATAATGGCTTTATTCGCGGCATGGAGCGGGCGGAATGGCCATCTTGAGGATACCCGGCCTGAATGCAGGCCGGAGGGCAGCAGATGCCGCAGACGTATAGGAAAGGCAAGGACCTGACAGATGAGCGAGACGGAATCCAGAAATTTTATTGAAATGATCATAGACAAGGATCTGGCGGAGGGGACATGTGAAGCCGTGCACACCCGCTTCCCGCCGGAGCCCAACGGCTACCTCCATATCGGACATGCCAAGAGCATTTTGCTCAATTACGGCCTGGCCCGGCAGTACAACGGCAAATTCAACATGCGCTTCGACGACACCAACCCCACCAAGGAGGACATCGAATTCGTGGAATCCATCAAGGAGGACATCCAGTGGCTGGGGGCGGACTGGGAGGACCGGCTGTTCTTCGCCTCCGATTATTTCGGGCAGATGTACGAGGCGGCGGTGAAGCTGATCAAAAAGGGCAAGGCCTATGTCTCGGACCTGACCGCGGAGCAGATTCGTGAATACAGGGGAAGCCTGACCGAGCCGGGGAAAGACGACCCTTATAATACCCGCACGGTGGAGGAGAATCTGCAGCTGTTCCAGGAGATGAAGGACGGAAAGTACGGGGACGGGGAGAAGGTGCTGCGGGCCCGCATCGACATGGCCTCGCCCAACATCAATATGCGCGATCCCGTCATTTACCGTGTGGCGCACATGAATCATCACAATACCGGAGACGCATGGTGCATCTACCCCATGTATGATTTCGCTCACCCCATTGAGGACGCCATAGAGGGAATCACCCATTCCATCTGCACGCTGGAGTTCGAGGACCACAGGCCTCTCTACGACTGGGTGGTGCGGGAGCTGGAATACCCTCATCCGCCCAAGCAGATTGAGTTCGCCAAGCTGTACCTGAAGAACGTGGTCACCGGAAAGCGGTATATCAAGAAGCTGGTGCAGGAGAACATCGTGGACGGCTGGGACGATCCCCGGCTGGTGTCCATCGCGGCCCTGCGCCGCCGGGGTTTTACGCCGGAGTCGATCCAGAAGTTCGTGGAACTGTGCGGCGTCTCCAAGGCCCAGTCCATCGCGGATTACGCCATGTTGGAATACTGTATCCGGGAAGATCTGAAGGCGAAGGCGCCCCGTCTGATGGCGGTGCTGGATCCGGTGAAGCTGATCATCGACAATTACCCGGAAGGGCAGACCGAAATGCTGACAGTGGGGAACAATCCTGAGAACGAAGCCCTTGGCAGCAGGGAAGTGCCTTTCGGCAGGGAGCTGTATATCGAGCGGGAGGACTTCATGGAGGAGCCCCCGAAGAAGTACTTCCGGATGTTCCCGGGCAATGAAGTGCGCCTGATGAACGCCTATTTCGTGAAGTGCACCGGCTGCGTCAAGAACCAGGCAGGCGAAGTCGTGGAGGTGCACTGCACCTATGATCCGGCTTCCAGAGGTGGGAACAGCCCGGACGGAAGGAAGGTGAAGGGCACCATCCACTGGGTGGCCGCCGACACTGCCCTGAAGGCGGAAGTGCGGCTGTATGAGAATATCATCGATGAGGAAAAAGGGGTCTACAACGAGGACGGAAGCCTGAACCTGAATCCCAATTCCCTCACGGTTCTGAAGGACTGTAAGCTGGAGCCTGCCTTCGCGGGAGCGGAGAAATACGCGCGGTTCCAGTTCGTAAGGCAGGGATTCTTCTGCGTGGACGCTAAGGATTCCGGGCCGGATGCGCTGGTGTTCAACCGCATCGTGTCCCTGAAGAGTTCTTTTGTGCTGCCGAAGTCCGATGCGGCGCAGTAGGACGGACGGGGAATCGAAAGGCGGCCGCGGTAAGGGCCGGCAGCGCGGACAAAAAGGCAGGATAGGGATATCTGCGGACGGAAAGGGAAGGGGACAGACGAGGAATCGGGCCGAAAAGAAAGGCGAAGTTTGGATGGCATAGGATAGTACATGGGCTTTGCAGAAGTCTTGGGCGAGGTGGAGAAGAGCATGGGAATCTTATCAGGTTTAAAGAATCTGGGGCTTGGCAACCTGGAGAACATGGATGTTTTTGAGGGGCAGAAGAAGCAGGAGGCGAAGAAGCCTGAGCCTTTTGTCGCGCAAAAGCCTCAGGAGAAGGATTTGATTTATGAGAGATCCTTTACCTGTCCGGTCTGTGACACTTCTTTTACGTCAAAAGTCATGAAATCCAATAAGGCCCGGCTCCTTGGGACAGACCAGGACCTGCGCCCCAGATATGATGGAATCGATGCCGCCAAGTATGAGGTGGTGATGTGCCCTGTCTGCGGCTGCGCGGCGCTGATGCGCTACTTTACCACAATCACGTCGGCCCAGGCGAAACTGATTCGGGACAACATCTGCCAGGTCTTGAAGATGAAGCCATACCAGGGGGAGACTTATACTTATGAGCATGCCCTGGAACGCTATCAGCTGGCGCTGGCGGAGGCTGTGGTAAAGCGTTCGAAAACAAGCGAAAGAGCGTATATCTGTCTGAAGTATGCCTGGCTGGTCCGGGGATACGCGGAGGATCTGAAGGGGCGGGAGAACCCGGATGAGAAACAGCTGGCGGAACTGGCGGCGCAGGAGGGGGAATTGCTGCAGAATGCCTACAAAGGCTTCACGGGCCCGGCAGACAGAAATGTTCCCCCTGTGCGGCATGAACGAGATCACAGTGGACTATCTGCTGTCAGTGCTGGCCGTCCGGTTCAAGGATTATCAGGTGGCCGTGAAGCTGTTGGGTTCCATCATCACCTCCACCAGCGCCAACGCGCGGATCAAGGACCGGGCCAGGGACATGAAGGAGCAGGTGGTGAAAGAGCTGAAAAAGATGCAGGGATGACAGGGGGATCGCTTTGAATGAGATGACATTCCAGATACGGACAGAGGGGGACAGCTGTCTGTATGAGCAGATATATGGCCACATTAAGGGTGAGATTAGGAGCGGGAAGCTTCTCTCGGGGGAGAGGCTTCCCTCTACGCGTTCTCTGGCGGAATATCTGCAGGTGGCCAGGAGCACGGTGGACTGCGCTTACGGCCAGCTGTTGAGCGAGGGCTATATCGAGTCCAGACCTTATAAGGGCTATTTCGTATGCCCCATCGAGGAACTGCTGCAGCTGGACAGCGGGCTGTCGGCGCTGGAAAACCGGCAGGCGGCTGTCGGGGCAATGCCCGGTGGGAGGGAGGAGCCGTACCGAATCGATTTTTCCCCCTATGATATCGACATGTCCGGCTTCCCTTTCAGCGTCTGGAAGAAGATTACCAAGAACATCCTGACAGACGCCAACAGCGACCTGTTCGCCAAGGGGGAGGGGCAGGGCGATTACAGCCTGCGCCAGACCATCAGCCGGTACCTGCATTCCGCCAGAGGGGTGGAGTGCAGGCCGGAACAGATCATCGTGGGAGCGGGGAACGACTTCCTGTTGCTTTTGCTGGAAAAAATCCTGGGGCGGGATGTGCGCATCGCCATGGAGAACCCTACCTATAAGAGGTCCTACCGGATCTTCCGCTCCTTCGCGTACCCTATCGTCACCGTGGACATGGACGAGTGCGGGATGCGGGCGGACAGGCTGGAGCAGGCGGATGTCCGGGCTGCCTACGTGATGCCGTCCCATCAGTTTCCCATGGGGACGGTGATGCCCATTGGGCGGCGGATGGAGCTGCTGAAATGGGCCGACGGCGGATCGGACCGCTATCTGATCGAAGATGACTACGACAGCGAATTCCGGTTCCGGGGGAAGCCCATTCCCGCGCTGCAGGCCTCGGACCGCCATGGCAGGGTCATCTACATGGGCAGCTTCTCCAAGGCCATCGCCCCTGCCATCCGCGTCAGCTTCATGGTGCTGCCCAAGCCGCTGCTGGAGATTTACGAGAGGGAATGCTCTTTCTACTCCTGCACGGTCTCCCGCATCGATCAGAGCATTTTGAACGTGTTCATAGGGGAGGGCTATTTCGAGCGCCATCTGAACAAGATGCGCAAGATTTACCGGGGGAAGCACGAACTGCTGCTGGAATGCCTGGGGGAGTTGAGAGAGGAATTTGCCATAGCGGGAGAGAACGCGGGGCTTCATCTGCTGCTGACGTCGAAGAGGGGGATTCCCGAGGGGGAGCTTCTGGAGCGGGCGGCAGGGCGGCAGGTGCGGGTCTACGGCCTGTCGGAGAGCAGCGTGGAAGAGGCTTCCGGCGGTGCCGCTGTGCTGCTCGGGTTCGGCGGGCTGACGGATGAGGAGATCCGGGAGGGGACGGCGCTTCTGAAGGAAGCGTGGCTGTGAGGGGCGGAAATCGAAAACTGCCGCATGTACGGCAATGCGGCAGTTTTTTGCTTAATTTTCGATTACAGGGGGCTCTTCATCGGAGGCGTCTTCCTCATCGAAGAATGCCTCCACGGTCTCTTCCGTGGCCTCCGCAGCCTTTGCCGCGCTTTCCTTCAGAGGAGAGAAGGCCTCTTCCGCAGGATTCTCCTGGGCGGCAGGCGCTTCCTGCTCCTGGGCTCCCTCGGGACTCAGGGGGACATAGCTGCGGGAGGCATCAGAGTCCTCCTCTGTGTCATCACTGAAATCATCGTAGTCCTCTTCCTCGATGTTGTCCTGCTCAGCGTGCTTCTTGTGGACGTAGTAATAGACAGCGGCGGCTGCGGAACCAATCGCAGCGGTGAACAGTAAGATTTTTCCAAATTTCTTGGCCATGGGTGACTCCTTTCATACAGGCTTGTTTTATTTTCCTAATATGATATTAATACTATTTTGCGGAATTGAAAAGGGAATATGCATTATTTTACTAAAAATTTATGATTTTCCTCCCGCTGGGAGGGGAAGTATGATATAATGTTGGCACATACATTATGCCGACTATTGATTCCATGTGTGCCGGAGCGCACAAGGGCAAGGCATAATGGCCTTATTCGTGGCAGAAGACGGCCGGATAGGAGCATCCCCCCATGAACAGCAAATTTTTCGACATCAAAAAAGAGAAACAGGACAGAATGATAAACGCCGCCTTGAAGGTCTTCGCCCAGCAGGGCTACCGTCATGGCAGCACGGATGACATCGTCCGGGAGGCCGCCGTCAGCAAAGGCCTGCTCTTCCATTACTTCGGCAGCAAGCTGGAGCTCTATCGGTTCATATATGACTACAGTGTCAGGTACATGAACCTGGAGCTGCGCTCCTGCGTTGACATGAAAGAAACAGACCTGTTCGCCCTGATGAAGCAGATGGAGTCCGCCAAGATGCATGCCATGAAGGGCTATCCCTACATGCAGCAGTTCCTGAACCGGCCCCTGTTGGACGACTCTTTTGAGGCGCTGCTGTCCGTGGAGGAGAAGAAGAACTCCCTGGAAGAGACTTACGCCCAAATCGACAGCCAAATCGACTACGAAGCCCTTCCGGGGGGAGTGGATGGTGAAAAGCTGCGGAAGATGCTGGATTTCACCATCAAGGGCCTGATGTCCGAGCGCTTTCAGGACGCCTCTTTCCAGCCGGAGATGCTTTACCAGGAGATTTGCGATTACCTGGACATGGTCAGGAAAATCGTCTATCGATGACCTGCCGCCGTAAGCAAACGGGCTATTTGCTCATCTGGTAAGGCCCGTCCGCGGGGTAGCCGCCCTTTAGCTTTTGCATGCCGCGCTGTATGGCGTCCCTGGAATCCTTCCAGTCGGCGTCCTTGTTGCGGTAGTCGAATTTCTCCACCATCCACGCCACGTCCTCGGCCAGGCGCTCCATATTGCGCTCCATGAGGGGGAGAAGGGTTTCGTAGAAGGAATCCCTGGTATTGTTGGAGAGCTTGCTGTCGGCGGCCTGGCACAGGTCCCCGAAGTGGTGCAGGCAGAAGCCTTTGCCCTCCCTGACCTTCTGGCGGAAGGAATCGTCCTGGTTCCACAGATAGAAGAAGGTGTCCAGGTATCTGGCGTAGGTTTCGGCGAAGTGGTCGCAGATATAGCAGGAGGCTTCCTTCTTCTGCACCCACCCGGCGAGGGGGTTGAGCTCTCCGGCCTTGCGCAGCTTGTCCTTGAAGGAGAGCCTTGCGGGCTTGAAATGGGCGAATTCGTTCTTCATCTCGCCTATGACCTTCTTGTAATGGGTCTTCAGGATCCAGGCGTTGCCCAGGGTGTTGCCATAGTCGAACATCTTCTGGAAATGCTGCCTGCAGAAGCCGGCCTTGTCCGTCATCTCGCGGATGTCAGCCTCCATGTAGGAGGAGCCGCTGCCCAGGACGAAGTCTAGCAGATCGCGCTCGATGCTCCTCTCGATGAAGCAAAAAGGGCACTCATCGCCTGCGTTCACGGCATCGTTCAGGGGGATGGTATATAATTGTTCTTTCATGGTTTTGTCCTTTCTGTGGTTTTATAGATAGTTTACAATAGATTTTACATAAATGCTACATTTTTATGACGATTCGGAAATTGAAATTTAAGTTTTTTTAAGTTGTAATGTACCGGAATGCACGCTAGTATAGTATTGTGAGAGAAAAAACGAAAGATGTGATGATGATTGGTATTCAGCGGGATAGAATTCTTGCTCTTCTTCCTTCCGCTTTTTTTGATATTGTACGCTCTGGCCCCAAAAAAGATGAAAAACATGACGCTTCTGTCAGGAAGTCTTGTTTTCTATGCCCTTGGGGAGGCGAGGTACCTGCCGCTCCTGATGTTGTCCATACTGGTCAATTATTTTTTCGGACTGCACATAGGGCGCAGAGGGGCGCGGCCGGAGAGTGCGGAGAGGCAGACGGAGAGAGAGCAACAAAATAGATTAAAACTTAATAGAAAACGCAGGGTATGGTTCCTGGGGGCCATTTTCCTCAATGTGGGGGTCCTCGCCGCCTTTAAATACGGCAAGGGAGGGGACTATCTGCCCCTCGGCATCAGTTTCTATACGTTCCAGGTATTATCGTATCTGATCGATGTCTACCGGGGCCGGTACAGGAGAGAGATGTCCTTCGTGAACTTCGCCGTCTATATCTCCATGTTCCCGAAGCTGCTCTCCGGACCTATCGCGGAGTATGAGGAGGTCCGGGACGAACTGGGGGCCAGGAAGTTCACCGCTGGGGGGATCCAGGAGGGGCTCAAGGTGTTCACGCTGGGCCTGGTCGTCAAGGTGCTGCTGGCTGACCGGATCGGTCTATTGTGGCAGGAGGTGCAGGTGACAGGGTTCGAGAGCATCTCCACGCCCCTGGCCTGGCTGGCGGCCATAGCCTACTCCCTGAAGATTTACTTCGACTTTTACGGATACTCCCTGATGTCCATGGGGCTGGGCAGGATGCTTGGCTTTTCGCTGCCGGAGAATTTCCGGAATCCGTACATGGCAGGCTCCGTGCGGGAGTTCTACCGCAGATGGCACATGACCCTGAGCAGATGGTTCCGGGAATATGTCTACATTCCGCTGGGAGGCAACCGCAAGGGTGAGTTACGCACGGTCCTCAATCTGCTGGCGGTATGGTTCCTGACATCGATTTGGCACGGAAGCACGGGGAATTTCCTCATATGGGGGATGCTGCTGTGGCTTGCAATCGTGATCGAGAAGCAGCTGGACGCGCTGGGGATATTCTCCCGCCTGGGAAAGGTGCCGAAGACAGTGCTGTCGCATCTGTATGTCTGGGCGTTCATTCCGGTGACATGGGTGTGCTTCGCAATCACGGACATCGGGCAGCTGCAGATTTTCCTGGGAAGGATGTTCCATACCATGCCGGGCATCCGGGTCAGCGCTGGGGACTGGAGAAACGCTTTGGTCAATTACGGCTTCCTACTGGCGGCAGGGGCGTTGGCCTGTACGCCGTGGCTGCAGAAGCTGTTCCGCCGCATCAAGGACAGCTGGATTGGAATGCTCTTGCTGGCGGTGCTGTTCTGGGTGTGTGTCTGGCGGCTGGAGATGGAGGGGCAGAATCCTTTCATGTATCTCCATTTCTAATAAGGAAAGGCGCTGCGGATTCCCGGGAGGGAGTGCGGTTTCCGCCGGGAGAGCGCAAAGAATGGGTGACGGAAAGTGAAATGGTTGAAAAAATGGTCCTATCTGGCATTGCTGCTGGGTACGGGAGTGATATATCTGGCCTGCGTGGACGGCTGGCAGGTCTATGCGGAGCCCTTGGCCCAGGCCAGGGAATGGTATGAGGAATGCCGGAGAGATGGCATATTCGCGGTGGTCATGGGCTTCGGCGGCCAGGGAGCCGGGGACGGCGCTTCTGGAGAGGGGGATTCCAACGGCGACATGACGGGGGAGGGCGGCTCCTTCGGCGGTCAGTACGGAGGGGACGGCTCCTACGACGGTGGGCTGGGCGGAGCGGAAGGCGACTTCTCAGGCAGCAGCGGCTGGGACGTGGCAGGGGGCGGAAGCGGCAACTCGCCCGGAGGGCCCGGAAGCGGAAGCGGCAAC
This sequence comes from uncultured Acetatifactor sp., assembly GCA_910585665.1. Classification (GTDB taxonomy): domain Bacteria; phylum Bacillota; class Clostridia; order Lachnospirales; family Lachnospiraceae; genus Acetatifactor. The sequence continues at coordinate 61,972 of CAJUFI010000008.1, forward strand.
TCGCCCGGAGGGCCCGGAAGCGGAAGCGGCAACTCTGCCGGAGCGCCCGGAGGGGGAAGCGGCAACTCGCCCGGGGTACCCGGGGGCGGCAGCGGCAATTCCGCCGGAAACGCGCCTGCCGGGGAGCCGGTGTACATGACGGTGGAGGACGACTATTTTGCGGATGCCGTGTTCATCGGGGATTCCAGGACGGTAGGGATGTTTGAGTACGCCGGCCTGGAGGAGACGGCGGCCTTCTATGCTTCCACGGGGCTGACCGTCTATAGGCTGTTCGACTCGGAGATCGTGGAGGTGCCCGGCGAGAGGAAGAAGATCACTGTGGAGGAGGCGCTGCAGCAGAATGCCTTCGCCAAGATTTACCTGATGATAGGCATCAATGAGATGGGCACGGGCACGGTGGATTCCTTCATCGAGAAATACCAGGAGGTGGTGGCCCATCTGCAGGAGCTGCAGCCCAATGCCATCATCTATCTGCAGGCCATCATCAAGGTGACCGCCGAGCGTTCCAATCAGGGGGACTACATCAACAATGAGGGCATTGTGGCCAGGAACGAGCGGATTGCCCAGATGGCTGATAACCAGAGGGTCTTCTATCTGGACGTGAACCCGCTGGTCTGCGACGAGACGGGAGGGATGGTGCCGGAGTATACCTTTGACGGCGTGCACCTGAAAGCGAGATATATCGATATCTGGAAGGATTTTCTGAAGAGCCACGCGGTATCGCTGCCGTGAGCGCCAGAGCGAACAGGCCCGGATATCAACAAAACATCAAAGATGCCCCGGAGCGAATTGGCGCTCCGGGGCATTTCGTGAAATTTTCTTGACGGATGAACGCGGAACCCTTATTATAGTGGTCAGAGGTTGCTGTCGTCAGGGCTGCAGCCTCTTGCCATGTGGGGCGCGGCTGCTTCCGCTGGCAGGGACAATCACAGAAGTCAGGTGGGGGGAGCTATCTGACGGATAGAGGAGGAAGAGTTCATGAGTGAAAAAAAGAAAACGGTTTCCGCCGGTCAGGAGGGCGGAAGAAAAGGCGGCAAAGAATCCGGTGACAGAGGAATCGGCGAAGCCTGCATCTATGATGCCAGAAGCCTGGGGGCGCCCAAGGTGCTGGTGCTGGGGGTACAGCATATGTTTGCCATGTTCGGGGCCACGATCCTGGTGCCCATGCTGACGGGCCTTGACGTGTCCACCACGCTGTTGTTCGCGGGGCTGGGAACATTGCTGTTCCATTTTCTGACGAAGGGCAAGGTACCGGCGTTTCTGGGTTCCTCCTTCGCGTTCCTGGGAGGGTATGCCGCTATCGCGCCCATGGCGGACGCGGCGGGAAATCCGTTGGACAATTCTAAGCTTCTGCCATACGCCTGTTTCGGCGTGGCCTGCGCGGGCTTGGTGTATCTGCTGCTTTCCCTTTTGATCAAATTGTTCGGCACCGGAAAGGTGATGCGGTTCTTCCCGCCTATCGTCACGGGGCCTATCATCATTGCCATCGGCCTGACGCTTTCCCAATCGGCCATCGACAACTGTTCGGCGGACTGGTTCATCGCCATCGTGGCCATCGCCCTGGTGATCGTCTGCAATATCTGGGGCAGGGGGATGGTGAAAATCGTGCCGATCATCATCGGCGTCATCGGTTCCTATGTGCTGGCGGCTGTTCTGGGCCGGGTGGATTTCACGCCGGTACGGGAGGCGGGCTGGATCGGGCTGCCGATTCGCTGGGACAGGACGGCGTTCTGGGCGCTGACGGACGGGGACGTCTCTCTGCTGATCACTTCGGTGATCACAATCATGCCCATTGCGCTGGCTACGATTGTGGAGCATATTGGGGATGTCTCTGCCATATCTTCTACTGTGGGGAATAATTATATCAAGGATCCCGGCCTTCATCGGACGCTTCTGGGTGACGGCCTCGCGACTATCCTGGCGGCGCTGTTCGGCGCGCCGGCCAATACCACATACGGGGAAAATACGGGGGTGCTGGCATTGACGAAGGTGTTCGACCCGCTGGTGGTGCGGATGGCCGCGGTGTTCGCGATTCTGTTCTCTTTCTCGCCCAAGTTCGCGGCTGTCATCGGTTGTATGCCCACTGCCACCTGCGGCGGGGTGTCGCTGGTGCTTTATGGCATGATTTCGGCTGTGGGTGTTCGGAATATCGTGGAGACGCAGGTGGATTTCGCCAAGAGCCGCAATGTCATCATCGCTGCGTTGATTCTGGTACTGTCCATCGGCATCAATTACAGCGCGGCCGGTTCTGTGGGATTTGTCATCGGGGATCTGAACATCAGCTTCTCCGGCATCGCTGTGGGAGCTTTGACGGGCATCATACTGAATGCGGTGCTTCCCGGGAAGGATTATAAGTTCGATGATGACAATCCCAAGCACACGGGCGTGGATTTTGCGGTGAGGGGCAGAGCGGGGGACTGAGGCCCGGAGCCGATTGGGAGCGAGGCCTGGCCGGATGTGGCAGGAAAAGGGCTGAGCCCTGGCCGGATGCGGCAGGAAAAGGGCTGAGCCCTGGCCGGATACGGTAAGGCGGAATCAGAGTCCTGGTGGATTCGGCATGCGGCAAGGTAGGAATTGAGGTCTGGCAAGGCGCGGCGGAGCAGAGACTGTGCACGGGTATTGGGTGCAGTGCTATGGCACGCTGCGCTTCTTCTTTAAGGGAAATCCGCCGGAAAGCGCAGACAGCGTTTCCGGGAGAGTGGAACAGGCTGTGTCATTCAGCCGGAAAGGTAGGGTTATATGAAAGTCATAGACATGCATTGTGATACTTTAGGAGGGCTGCTTAGCCGGAGGGAGGCGGGGAATCCGGCATCTTTGCGGCGAAATGAGTTCCATGTGGATTTGGAGCGGATGAAAGAGAGCCATTATCTGGTGCAGAATTTCGCCATGTTCGTGCCGCTGCGCCCGGAGGAGGATCCCTGGGAGCGGATGTTGGCCATGTACCGGATTTACCAGGAGGAGATGGAGCGGAACCGGGACATGATAGCCCCGGTGCTTGCCTTTTCCGACATAGCCGGGAACGAGGCGGCGGGGAAACTGTCCGCATTGTTGACGGTGGAAGAGGGGGCTGTGTGCAAGGGACAGGTGGAGAAGCTGCGGGAGCTGCATCAGATGGGCGTCAGAATGATTACGCTTACCTGGAATTTCGTCAATGAAATCGGGCATCCCAACTTTAACGAGGGACTGAAGGAGAAGATGAAGGCGGCCATGGAGACATGGAAATCTCTGGAGGAGGGTAAGGTGCAGCAAGAGCAGCTGCACATGGAACAGCAAGGGCAGCCGCACATGGCACAGCAAGGGCAGCCGCACCTGGTGCAGCAAGAGCAGCTGCACATGGAACAGCAAGGGCAGCCGCACATGGCACAGCAAGGGCAGCCGCACATGGCACAGCAAGAGCAACCGCGCCAGGAGGAGTGGGAGACAGCCCGTCTGGCGGCCCAGGCAGCCTATGACGCGTACATGCATACGCCGAACCTGACCGGCGGGCTGACGGAGAAGGGGAAGGAGCTGGTGGCGGAGATGGAGAATCTGGGCATCATCCCGGACGTGTCCCATCTGTCAGACGCCGGGTTCTACAATGTGCTGGCGGTGACGAAAAAGCCTTTCGTGGCCAGCCATTCCGATGCCAGGGCTGTGTGCCCCAATGTGCGGAACATGACAGATGACATGATTGCGAAGCTTTCTGAACGGGGAGGCGTCATGGGGCTGAACTTCTGCGCGGATTTCCTGGAGGAGAAGCCGCTGGGGGAGGAGAATCCCGGCACCATCGCCGCGGTGGTGCGCCATGCGAAGCACATCGTGAACGTGGGAGGCATCGACGTGCTGGGGCTGGGCAGCGATTATGACGGCATCCCCACCCACAGGGAGCTGCCCGGCGCGCAGAGCATGGGGAGACTGTGGGATGCGTTCCATGATGCCGGATTCTCTGAGGGAGAGTTGGATAAGATTTTCTATGGAAATGTGCTGCGGGTGTACAAGGATACGCTGATGTAAGAATCCGGGGCGGAATCCGCGTTCGGGAATCTGATTTGGATTCCCGTCGGGGTTCCGCCCTAACTTTGTCTTTCGTCCGCAGATTTCTTTTTTTCTTGTTTTTCGTCCGCAGATTTTATTTATTCTTATTCGTTTTTCCGCAGATTTTATTTTTTCTTATAGTGACATATACGGAATTCCAATTGAACATATTCGCTTGGCAGTCTGCATAAAAGGGAAAAACGGTTTCAATAAATTCCACAAAAGAATCGCGAAAAATTATGGAAAACGACAGTTTACAAAAAGGGGAACCTGATATATTATTTTTCTTCGAACAGGACTAAAAAATAATCGGAGCAATCTTCCGGAGAAAGGTGAGAAAAGGTGATATTTATGCAGCAGGTAGTGGTTAAGTTTGAGGATGTGGATCAGGTGAGAGACTTTGTGAATACGGTCAGTATGGTAGATGCCAATTTCGAATTGGGCTCCGGCAGCCGTATCGTGGATGCAAAATCGATTCTGGGCGTATTTGCCCTGGATCTGGCGCGGCCCCAGCGGCTGGTATGCGATTCGGATGATTCGGCGATTCTGGAAGAGATAGAGCCTTTTCTCATCAGAGAGAGGGTAAGCTGAGCGCCGACAGGGGATATCTGGGGCGTCTCTTCCGCTGCATGTCCCCTAAAACCGTGCTTGATACACTTCTCTCGGATGGCAAAAAATGAGGGCGTGAACGAACAGCTAAAATCCGATGACTGGCTCTGCTGGCTCCAGAAAATGAATAGCATTAGAAGCAGGGCGGAAGAGATGGCGTTACATGACCTGATAATTTGCTCATGTGAGATAAAGAAGTAAAAGAAGTGTAAAAAATTTTGCCGTTCCCTGTCCGGCTGACTGCCGGACGGGTCGGGCTTTAGTCGGGCAATATAGGCGGAAATTTTTGAAAATTTCTTTTCGCACGCCCTCCACGGACAGCTCCTGTCTTAGTGTGTCGTCCTATCCAGCGGCAATTTTTAGCTTTTGGTTAATGGATATGTTCATCGTAAAAATCTAAAAAATCCTCGAACAACTCCAAATCCAATGAATTACACCATTTTTCCCTGTCAAGGTTTTGATATATATAATTAGCTTTATCCTCCGAAAACCGTTCCCTGTTTTCCTCTGTGTTATAGTCATAGTCAAGCGTTTTGAGCCATTCATCAAATTTCGCATTAAACTCATTGCGATATGTGTCGTCATTGAAATAGTTATGTCCTTTATTCTCAAGAGGAATAAAGCTAAATCGGGAATCGTCCTTGTACTTTTCGTAATAAATTTCGTAACCGTATTCGACTGGAACAACTTCATCATCAAAGCTATGCACAATCATGACAGCGGCATTGCTTTTTGAGAAGCCGTCCAACGCAGTATTTGAGGCATACCCGCCGTATTGAATTCTCTCATGCAGTTTCACAAATGGTAACATCAAATAAATACCATTTCCTACCTGTTTTTTCCCTCCGGCTTCAAACAGATTCGGTGAAGCGTTAAAACCCGAACACGCTATAACGGCTTTTACTTCGGGGTGGTATGTAAGCACACTGCAAACACTGTAGCCGCCCCAGCTATGCCCGAATAAAACGATTGGCAGACTTGGGAATTTCCCGCTTTCTTCCACAAATGTAATTGCATAGTCAAGGTCAATTACTCCCTGTGGAAGTCCTCCGACTCCCTCACCCTCGCTTTCATCATTTCCCGTAGCGTCATAGGCGAAAACATAATATCCATGACAGGCAAAATAATTCACACAATCCATATAAGAATTATGTCCACCTCCACCAAAGCCATGTGCCATTACAACGATACCACGCTGGTTTTCTCCCGAACTATACATATATCCCGCCAGTTTCTGCCCCTCGTTGGAACTAAACTCATATTTCGTGCGGTGCAATCCGTCAAAGTCATCAACATAGAGCATAAGCGGCTCATAGCTCTCAAATCGCTGGTTAAAATTCTCGTTATACACCATTACAGACAATACCCAATCGCCAGCAATTATTAGTACAGCCACGATAGCTAATACAATAGAGAGAATCTTTTTCTTTTTAGATTTCGGTTTCATTTTTTCATATCCTTTTCGACTTATTGTTTTGTCGGAAAATTCCGATTTACCATTATTATACACTTGTTTAAGCAAAACCAAATAAATATTTATGCATCATGTTCAACAAAACGGAACTATTTGTTCTTCCCTACAAATGGAAATTTGAATTATCTTTTAACATAATTTTGATATGGCTTATCATTAAGTGATACTTTACAGCCTAATTTTTTAGCAAATACTTTCATGAACAATTTATTTAATGGACTTACTACATTGTTGAGAAAGATTTCTTTTTTAGAAAAATATTCTGGTTTAGCAAAGTCATTTACCGCTTCTTTATTAAAATAATTATTTTGAGCATAATATTTCCCCATGTTATAAAAAGGTTCTACCATTTGTTTTCCCATTTTGCTGCCTATAAAACTTACTGCAAACATACCACCTTTTAATAGCGTTCCGTTGTACTCACATCCTAATAAAGATGGTAATGTTTCTAAATATGATTCACAACACCTTAATTGGGATGCCTCTGCAAACCCACTTTGTAATAAAAATCCTATTTTGGTATTACAATTTTGCTTTGGTTTTAATGTTTCTAAAAATTCTGCCATAATTCCGGGAATACACTCTACATATAATGGTAAAGCAAACAAAATATTATCATTTTCATAGAATTTTTCTCTCATACTTTCCCATTCATTTCTTTTATATAAATATAATGTTTCCGTTGTATTTCCATTATACTCATATCCCTTTTTTAATTCATCTAATATTTTATCTGTATTACTTTTTTCTTTCGCCCTCGGAGTACAACTAACAATTAATAAGTGCATTTAAAATTTCCTCCTCATTCTCAATATTGTATGTGCCAATCGATGTTCCGTCCAAATTTATCATAACTCTTTCAAGCCATTTTTCTAAAAATTCCCGATTCCCATTTCCTTTATATATTAACCCCATTTTATAATGTTTTTTATATCTAAGGCAATGCCTCATTTGTCCATTTTTAAATCGTAAATTCATTGTCAAAAGAGGTAATATTCTATCAAAAATATTTTTTAACTTATACGATACAAAGCCTAATCTTAAATCTGTTATAAAAACAACTTGTTTTGCTTGCAAAAATTTGATAAGCAATCTTTCATAATCATCTTTTATAGTGCATATTCCCGGTGTTACAAGCCAACAACGATTACAACCTATGCAGCCTTTTATATTCATGTCTTCTGCATAAATAACCTCAACATTATTTATGTTTTTTTGTATATTTTCAATTATTTTTTTGTTATATAAATCATCTTTCTTAAGTGTTGAAATAATTAAATTCATAACATCATCTCCCTTTCAAATTATGGTTTGCCGCTTTGTTAATCAGCTTTGCATTTTTGCTTATTCTCATCCCTTGCTTCCTTACCGAAAAAGTATTTGTGTTGCTTTTTCATAATAAGCTTCCTTCTTCTATCAGATGCATTGCTCCAAAATAGGCATTAGACAATGTCTTTATACAATATGCTTCATCATAAACCATTGCATTATTAGCAAGCAGACTGGCTATTCCATGTGTTACTAAAAAAATTTGCGAAAATATGCTATATGCCTGTTGCTCGCCTACCTTTGCTTGTTTCCTTAGGATAGGGAATAAAAAATCAAAATTTTTCCCGGTAAGCCAATCAGAAAGGGAAATGCCTATACAATAGTTTGAATGATACAAAAAGCGAAAAAGATTTTTTTCTTCTACGGCAAATTGAATATATCTCATACCCACTTCCAACATAGGGCGTTCGTATTTGCCGCTTAAATTTGTTACATAGTTAATATGAAACTCACTTGCTTTTTTATATGTTGCAATTCGGACATCTTCAATCGTTTTAAAATGATATAAAACGGGCTGCGTGGAACAGCCGAGTTTTTGTGAAACTGTCCGGGCGTTTATGTTTTCTGCTCCCATTTCTTTTACAGTTTCAAAAGCTGCGTCTATAATCATTTCTTTTGTGACTTTCGCGATTGCTGGCATATTTGCACCTCCATTTATAATCTATATTATATATAACTTTAATTATACATAACTAAAATTATAAATCAAGGCAATTTTTCTGCCAATCACTCCTGCTAAACTTTTACTCAATTTTCACTTTTCCGAAAAACGGTAAAGCGGTAAATTGTTCTATTTTAATGTGTATAACTGGCTATCTAATGGAGTTGTGGGTAACTCTGTTTAAATATACTTCGTCCTGCTGGTTAGCGTGTGGCTCAGAGCTTTGTGGAATGGTCATAACCAGCAGATGATTGGGATTGTCGTTTTTGTCAGTACATTCAACCGTTTCGGTAGTGACCCGCACCGATGGAGTGCAGTAATCAAAGGGTACTCTAAGTATATCATTGACATTGTTGTGGTGGTCGTCAATGCCTGTGACTGTAAAATCATCTTCAATGCCGATTACAAGTGTACTGCCGTCTGCATTGGCAAATGCGGCAATATGATTGAACAGTCCCTTCGGGTCTTTTCTTGCGCTCTTACGGTCGTAAGTCTGTCCTTCCTTTTTGTATAATGTTCTTCCAAAGTAAACTCTGTCTATATCATTTCCGCTGCTTATTTTACTATATTTAACAAAGTATAAGTTGATGCTCTCTATATTTGATTAGTCTTTGTGCAACAGCCAGCCGTACAAAATTTCCCAGATGTAATAAGCATGGGAAGCAGAGCGCAACCAGAACCAGGAAAAGATTCTGTGGCACTTTCAAACTGGGGATGCCAGAACCAAGCTTATATCCCTATACCCGACTATAATATCTGACTCTCAATTAACTAATAATTCCGGAGTTTATTTTGTAGATCATGAGAAGAATCGAGAATTGGAATTTGTGGCAAAATCATTTAAAGATTTTGTGGAATTATGTAAAAGTGAACCAATAAAGGAAGCTTCAAGAAAATCTCCAAAAGAGAGAGAAGAACTACTGATTAGTAAAGGAAAGGGTGCGAACATCACTGACGGTTTACGCAAAATGTGGCAAGAAGAATATGATAAATACAAAGGAATGATACAGGAAGAAGTGGTGCTATAGTCGGGAACCGCCTGAATGAGGAAAATCAACCAACCTATTGACGAAGTATGTAAATAGTGATACCATGTGTCTGGACAGTTTGAAGCGGGCTGAAAAATAAGCGTATTCACCCTGATTGTCCCGGACGACAGAATGGGCTCCGCCGTCCCGGACGGCGGAAGGCGTTCCGTTGCAGAAGTGCGCGCCGCAACGCGCAGATGGAGATTAGTTTGAAAAAAGTGCACTTTCAAATTTTGATTGTTATGCGCGCCAGAGTGCGCAAGGGGGTGTAAGAATGAAAAGAGTATTGACCATACAGGACATCTCATGCCTGGGGAAATGTTCCCTGACAATCGCGCTGCCCGTCATATCCGCCCTTGGCTCCGAGACGGTCATCTTACCTACGGCAGTCCTGTCCACCCACACCATGTTTAAGAACTTCACCTGTAAAGACCTCTCCGACCAGATTGAACCCATCGCGGCCCACTGGAAGAGCGAGGGCGTGGCCTTTGATGCCATCTATACCGGGTATCTGGGGACAGTGGAGCAGATTGACCAGATAAAGGAGCTGTTCCACAATTTCCGGGGTGAAAATACGATGATTATCGTGGATCCCGTGATGGCGGACAACGGAAAGCTGTATCCCGCCTTTGACATGGATTATGTAAAGAAGAATGCCCAGCTCTGCGGAGAAGCGGACATCATCGTGCCCAACATTACCGAAGCCGCTCTGATGACAGGCATGGAGTACAGGGAAGAATACGACGAAGCTTATCTCAAGGAGATGCTGGCACGGCTCAATGAACTGGGCGCGGGCATCAGCGTCCTGACCGGGGTGTCCCTGGAAAAGGGGAAGACTGGCGTGATGGGTTACGAGCGCAGGACAGGAGAGTATTATGTCTATCAGAACCGGAGGATTGACGCGGCCTATCACGGCACGGGTGATTTGTTCTCCAGCACTTGCGTAGGGGAGATTATGAGAGGGAAGGACTGGCGCGATGCCATGCGCATTGCCGCCGATTATACAGCCCATACCATAGAGGTGACCTTGGGCAATCCTGACAAGCCCTGGTACGGCGTGGATTTTGAAGCCACCATTCCGGAGCTGATTGGGATGGAGTGAGAGGGCAGCCGCTGCTCCTTTTCCCGACTGTGCGGTGTTGCCGCGTCGGTTTGGACGGGCCGTAATTCCCGGATGAGTAATTTGTGCTCCTGTATGATGATTTGCTGTTGCTGCCGTAGGACGAGCCGGACTCTCGAGCCAGATATTCCGGGCGGGTCTGGTAGCCGCACAGCTCACAGGTGCAGTTGCATCCGCCTGCGCCGGAGGGCAGCAGCAGGCCTGCCTTGCATTTGGGGCATGTTCCATAGGATCTCATAGATATCAATCTCCTTTCTTCGGATTGGTTTCCTCCCTTTGGACGGATGCCTTACAGGAAATAGTACAGTGCTTCATTTTATCGAGTCACGGATGCACCGGGGTGGAGAGCGCGTCTGTGAACAGATCGAACTCTACGCGCATCATTGGTCTGTTATAGGTGCTTTTGTCTTCGATTTTCGACTCCGGGATACGGTTCGTTCCGAAATAAATATGCGAGCAGCCAAAATATTTGTAATCCGGGTTTATCATGGCTTCATAATGATCGGGCGAATAGCGGTAGTTGATATAGAATGTGTTGTGTATATACTGTGAAGCATTGTTCACGCCGCAATCCACCGTATTCTCGCCTAACCGAGGCATATGGAGCAGGTCCATCAGGGCATTGGCTCTCTCCTGGTTTGCCTCATCATCCAGCCAGTCATGGGCGCCATAGCCTTCGCTGATATCGACCCAGCCCCTGTAGCAGGCGATGGCTGCCAGCTCAGGGTCGAACTTCAGGGGTTCGACGCCGACTTCGGCGCGGTACTCGTTGACTTCCTCGAATTCTTTTGCCTGCTCGTAGGTCATTTTTACGTCGAGCTGCAGCGGATAGTTTTCGCCCGATGTGGCGACGCCTTCCTGGGAAGCCTGGTTCAGCATCCAGTAGAAATAATAGCACTCATAATGGTCGCCGAAGGCAGCGCGCAGCTCCTTTTTGCAGTTCTCCTGATAGGCGGCCACGTTGAAGGTCTCGTTTCCCTGGCGGCCTTCATGGACGCCCACGGTCTGGAAGTGCTCCAGCAGAAGCTCCTCGTCATATTGGTACAAAAGCGCAAGAGCCGGGAAGGATTCCATATAAAAATCCGCATCGAACACCAAAGACCAGTCGGCTTCCTCTATGTAGGCATCGTACAGCTCGCCGTAGTCCCACTCTACATCATAGGGGTTGTGGCCATTTTCCACATCCACTACGAAGGCGGCGCTGTTCTTGTAGAACGGCGCTTCCACCACGGCCTGGAGCCCGCCAAGCCCGGCGATGGAATCGATGTCAGGGGAAGCAGTCGGGGCTTCCGGCTCGGGGCTGGCCACAGGTTGCTTTGTATCCGCAGGCTCGGGGCTGGTTTCGGACTCCACAGTGCTGCCTTGGGTGCCGCCGTTCTGGTTAAGGAGCTCATCATCGTCAGCGCCTTTCCGGTCTGCATCCGCACTTTCGCTTGCCGTATCCGCTTGCGGGATTCTGTCGCTGACGGAGACAGAATCTTTCGGAGCGTCAGTGCCCAGGGGGCTGCCTGCAGGCACTGCGTCCCCACAGCCGGATAAGCATGCCGCCATGGCGAGCGCAACGGCGGAACGCAGAGCAGCCGTTTTTAGTCCATCGTTTGTACATAGTTTCTTCTTCATATTGATTGCCTGTCCTTTCGTCACTTATAGCAAGTGTTTTGGTTTTCATGCAGATGTGATGATGAGGATTCATTCCCTCGGTGTGTGTTTTACTGGGAACAGTATAGCAGATTCTGCCTGCTTAATCTGTAATTATTACGGATTTTTACCCCGAATGGGGTGTGATACATTGAAAAAATCCCCGAAGGGATTTTTTCGTTACGGTTCTTACCAGCTTTTTCCCGCTCTCAAAATAGAATTGCCAAGTGGTATTTCCGCGGTCAATCGCTCAACTTGACAAAAGCCACAGATATGTCTACCGCCCAGCCGTCCGGACCTGGATAATGGCCCTTAAAGCCCATGGGGATTTTCTCGCCGTTTCCTGCATCGATATAATTGACTTCCGGTTCCTCCATTCCCACATAGGCCTGTATCTTCATGACTTCTCCGTAGTCTTCGCTGCCATCGTAAGTCTTGAAGTGCTCATAGAAAACAATCCGCACCCCGCTGTTCTCATCCTCAAAGGCATCCGCTCCGTATTCTGTCTCATAATATTTCAGGGCAGATACCGGAAAGCGATCCTTCTGATCCTTTGTGTAATCGGAGAAATCAATATACTGTTCATCTACGTGAACCCTGCCCTTCGAATTCCCGTGTGTCAGAAGATAGCCGTTATACAGGCCTTCAATCTCCGAATTATTCAGAAAACCGCTGCCCTGTTCCGGATACAGCTGAAAATTTACCACCCAATCCCCCATCCAGGGTTTTAAATGTTCGAGCACGTCATCTTCTTCCGAGGCAGACGTTTTATCCGAAGCGATCTCTTCTCCGCCGTCCTTTTGTGCACCGCCGATTCCTTTGACAGCAAAGCCGACAGCAAGCAGTGCCGCGACAGCGATTGCCGCAATGCCGATCATTTTGTAGTTCTTAGCGCCATTCCCGCTGCCCTGTGGAACAAATCTGTCTTTTTTTACAACATCGTCCTTTTCCGCGGGTGCCCCGCACATTCCGCAGAACGCGTCCTTCTCATTCAATTTCGCCCCGCATTTTTCACAATAAACTGCCATTTTTCTTTCCTCCTAGTTTTAGTTCCGCATCTGCTCTGCCGGACATGGGCAGAGCAGACACTGTTTTATGTTGCAAATTTAACTGATGCGCAGTATAAATTAGCTATTCAGCGCGGTAATAATATGTAGATTGCCGGCCGGAAGCCCAGCGTCTCTGTCACCACAGAATTGGAAAACCTCCCCGCCGTATCCACCGTTACGATTTTCGCCTGTTTTGCTTTTTCATCCGTATACCTTCTCCGCAGAGCCCATGGGGCAGTCCAGGCGTTGTCTGCATATCTATGCCGGGCACCGCCTGCCGTATCCACCGCCAGCCCGCTCCATGCGGCATACTCTGTAGGGGCGCAGCGGAGGGAAGCGTTTGCCTGCGTCGGGCTTGCCTTCCCCCAGTAATCCATGACCTCATCTTCCCTCAGGATAAATGCATAGTCCGTGGCATAGGGATTGTCTTTCTTGGCCAGTATATCATCGCCCTTTACGGACACAGGAATAATCAGGGAACGTTCCTCCTCCGTGAAGGCCTCTGCCGCAAAGCTGTCCTGGATCCACTTTCTCATAGAGCACTGCTCATAGGTGATTTCCGTCTTCAGATCCAGCGCCGAACTGCTCCCGGATCCATCGTCCCACGGCATACCGTCCAGGATATAACGGCTGACCAGAAGATAACCGTCCTCAAAGGAATCCACCACATCCCATTCAATAGGCTCCGGGCCGTTCTGCAGGTCGCCGTCCTGTTCATAGCTTCCGAATGCAACTTTTCCGCCCACGTAGATTTCCTGCTCAAAATAAGGTTTGGCCGGGCTGTCCTCAGCTGCCCCGCCTACAGGCAATACAGCTTCTGCATTGGCTTCCAAGTCCGCGTCCACGCCGGAGACGACCTTTAGGACAACGGCCATCTGCAGCACCAGGAAGACCAACACGGCCGCAATCAGCTTACCGTCAATCCTGTCCCCTCTGACCGCTGAAACAGGCTTTGCGTCCGGAAGTGGCTTCGTCGGCGTAACAGGCTGTTCCGCTGGAGCCTGCTGCCCGTCCCTTATGGCGGTACCGCATTTTTTACAGAACCTGGCGCCCTCTGACAGTTTGTTTCCACACTTTCTGCAATACATCTTTCCCTCCTGTTATTCCTCCACCCATATGGCAGGGCGGATTCCGTTGACCTCGTTTTTCATTACTCCCGGATTAAAACAGGTATAGTCCGAAAGAATCATCAGCACTCCCACACCATCCTCGTAGCATCCCGGCGAGCGTGTAAGCCAGGAGGAAACATAGCCGTTTTCCTCATAGTCCTCGCTCACATCCTTGCGCAGATAATCAGAATAAGCCTCCGATAATGCCGTTATATCTCCAGGGGAACAAAATGCCTCACCGGCAAGAGAGCGGTAGTACACCCCCTGATTCCGAGCATACCTGGTCGGAGAGACTATGGCCCTTCCGCACTGCATCCTGTCCGGCCAGGTCGCCGCTTTCTCCGGTTGAAAGTACTCCACAAATTCCTCATATGATAAGAGGAATACATAATCATCCGTATCGTCGCCGCCCAGTCCGTTCGCCTTTTTCGCGCTGGAGGAGTTCGATGCGAATCCCAGATACCCTGTGTCAAAAGACCGGAAATCTGTTGTCATATTGTGCGTCTGCCGGATTTTTGACCGTTCTTCTTCCGTGAAAGCCTCTGTATAGAACTCGTTGTTGAGCCACTTCCGGATGGAGCTTTTCGCCCATGTCACCTGCGTCACCGATTTGTTTTCGTTCGCCTGCAGGGTGGTGTCTGCGGAGCTGTCGTCATACTTTTTGCCGTCTATCACATAATGTGTGATCAAAAGATACCGGTCGCCTTTCTGCCCTATGACATCCCATTCCAGAGGCTCTTTCCCATTCGAGAAATCAGCGTCCTGCTCATAAGAGCCGAACGTGACGACATTGCCCACCGCCAATTCCCCTGTAATCCCTCCCCGCTGACTGGATGCCGATGCCCCATGCCTTTCATCACCTGCAGCCACCGCTTCCGTCTTTCCCGTCTCAAAGGCGGCTGCTTTGTTCTTCAGCACCAGATTCAGTGCGATGAAGTACACGCCGATCATGCCGGCAATGATAAGGAGTGTTTTTGTTTTTCCGCTCATCTTTGTCCTCTCCTGTGTCCTCTCCTATGTCCTCCATTTTAATGAAACGCGTAATATCCCTGATAATATCCGTAGGTGTCCGGCTCGCAATATTCCAGATAGCTTCCGTCAAAGACAATTGCGAACCTGAAATCATCATTGATCAGATACTCCTGGCCATCGATAACCTCGATGCGGAACATTTCCAGCCCGAAAACCGGCCCGCCCATCCCGGACATATCGACTCCTTCATCCGAAATCGTAATAGACGGCGTGCTGTATTCAATATCCTTGCCATGATACTCATGGACTTCCAGCGGCACATATTCATATATGGGGGTCGAGCCTACTACCCTCTCTTCAATCACCTCGTCCGTGCCCGCAATGTAGGTAACTTCCTTTTGCTGCTTGTGGCCGACTATGCGTTTATAACCTCCCGTGGTATAGGAGCCATCGTTCAGAAAGTTATATGCTATAATCGCCATCCTTTTTCCGAACTCGTAAATCTTCCATTCCTCGCCGTCAAAATACATCTCCACATTCCACTCTCCGGCATAGTTCCTCGCATAGGCCTGGACTGCGGCATAATCAGCTTCCGTCATTTCATAGGAAGTTCCTTCCAGGCCTTGAAGCGCCTCTGTATCCTCCTGAATCCTGCCTTGGCTTCCTGTGGCCTGTGCCTGATTCTTGAAATCACTGACCATGAATACCGTTGCCGCCGTCACCAACACCATTGCCGCGCCTGCTAATTTTCTTATGTTGCTGTTTTCTCCTTTCATCTCCACACCTCCCTGTATGTAGTTTTGATTTGCCCTGCCCGGCACCCTGACATGGGCTGGTACTGGGCAAGTCTATAACGCATATTATCATATAGCAAACACAAATGCAACATATAGATAATGAAAATAAAGCATATAGCCGTTATGCTGATAGGCATTCCAGGAGGAAACGAATCCCCTCCCTAAATCCTCTGCCGAACAGCTCCTTTCCCAGTTCCTCATGGAAAAAATTCAGATTTTCCTCTATCCGCAGATATTCCTCACCGGATATATGGGCTGACAGCTCCGCGTACAGCTGTTTTTCTTTCCGTTCCAGCTCCGGCGGCCTGTCCCTGACCCTGCGTGTATAAACCGTGTCTGTTAGGTATCGTTCCATAGCAATTCCTCCTTTTTCCGGCTGAGCCATGCTGTTGATTTTTTTAAGGTGCGTGCCTTGCAGTGAATAGTATAGCAGGTTCTTTTGGCATTTTCGTAAATTTTACGGGAATACATCATCATAAAGCAGGCTTTTGGAATTTCAGGAACCAGAATCAGGCACTGGGGCAGAACGGTGCCTGGAACAGTGGGGATTGGCTCAGAGGAGCTTCGGATAGCCGCGTGATAAGGAATTGTCTACAAATAACTGATGCGAGTTTATAGCCGTTTTCGTTGTATTTCTTGGCTTTCTCCTAAACAAGTTGCATCAGTTATTTTCCGACAATTCCTAAGCGAACTGGAGATTCTGAGAGGATATGAAATGGAAAGGGAGGGCTGGCCAGAACAGCAAATAGCGCATGAAAATAATGCGTTGTGCGGATTACATGAATTTCCGGAGGTTAGTATTATTTGGGTATACTATAAGACAAACTATGAGCATGGGAGGGATTCTATGAAACAGAAGGCACTGGGCAGGCGTATCCGGGAGGAGAGGTTGAAGCTGAATCTGACACAGGAGAAGCTGGCGGAAGATGTAGACCTTTCCATGGCATATATCGGGCAGATTGAACGGGGAGAGCGCAGCCTGACTTTGGATAACCTGGTGGCGGTGGCGAACAGGCTGGGCGTCACGGTGGATTACCTGCTCTCGGATTCCATCACTGCCAAAGACGATGCAGAATACCTGATATTACGGCAATTATTAAACGGCAGGACGAAAGAGGAGAGGGCCCTGGCAGTGAATATGGTGAAGCTCATGTTCGGCTATCTGGATAGAAGCCTGTGAACCCATGAAAGCTTACCGTGTATAATCCCGGCAGGCCTGGATGTAAGCCCGGATGTTCTCCCAGGGCACTTCCGGCTCCAGAAGATGGGTGGGCGAGACCAGGAGGCCGCCTTTTCTGCCGGCAATGTCCAGGTTCCTGAACACCTCCGCGCGCACCTGTTCCGGCGTCCCGAAGGGCATGGTGGTCTGGGTTCCGATTGTCCCATGGAAGGAGAGCCTGTCGCCGTATTTCGCGTGGATTTCTCCAAAGTCCATGCACTCCGGCTGCACCGGGTTCAGCACGTCGATGCCCGCCTCGATCAGATCCTCGATAAAAGGCTCCACGAAGCCGCAGGAGTGGTAGAAGATGATTACATCAGGCCGGATGGCCCTTGCCGCGTCCACCACTTTTTTCAGGCGGGGCTTCAGCCAGGTCTGATACAGATTCTTGCTCATCATGATGGTGCGCTGCATTCCCACAGAAAGGAGAGCGCTATGCCGGAATATAAGACAAGAGTATCTTACAGAACCTTAGGCCCCAACAAGACTGCCGGGAACCTGTCCTGCGGCTTTCTCTACAAGCCGGACGACGGGGGGAGCAACCGGGACATTACCTTTGCATATTACGGCGGCCTGATTCAGTCGGTCATTTTTTGCGGACAGTTCATACATGCTATCCTTTTCTGTTCTCTGCTCCTGCGTTTGCTCTCGTTTGATTTCTCCCTCCGTATCTTCTTGGCACAAGCAGGACAATACCTTGATGCACCAGAGCCCGGGACATATTCAACGCCGCACACCGTACAATTTTTAGCGGGCATTGCTGCCCACCGTTTTGTAGGTATGATATGTAATTCATCGACAAAGCCGATGAATTTATAGTAAATCTTGATTTCCTGCTTCACTGTTCCGTCTGCCATCTTCTCACGCTCCGAAACAAGTATCTTGTCTATGAGTGCGTTTATAACTGTTGCATCCAGTTCTTTTAAGCCTTGATAATTTCGGATAAGGGCGAGGAAGTCACGGATTCCCCGTGATTTCTCGTAGCTTTCATTAAGAGTTTCCGTCACCTCTTTCAGCCTTGCTTCAATTTCAAGCTGCTCTTTCTGGTATTTCCCCGACATCATCTCAAAATTCCGCTCGGTAATACGCTCCATGACCTTATCCTCGTAGAGAGAGGAAAACAGCCTGTCCAGTTCCGCAAGGCGTTTGTTCAGCTTCTTACGTTCTTTCTCTAATGCTTTCGCCCTGCTCTGGTCTGTTTCCGTGAGCCGCTTTTCTATGGCCCTGACCGCCTTTTCATCATTCACTGCCATATCCGCAAAACAGTTGATGTCGGCAAGAACGGCATTGAATAAATCCCTTGCTTCTATATTGTGGGCACTACACTCGCTTCTTCCGTTTCTTGCATAATTATTACATGAATACTGTACACAGTCGATAATCTCTGGGCGTTTCCTCCTGTGTACGTTCATTGCCCGCAGAGCACATCCGCAGTCCACACACTTGATAACGCCTGCAAAAATATTTACAAATCCTCCCTTGTTCTGTGGAAGCCTACGACTTGTAATAAGCTGTTGGACAATATCAAATTCCTCCTGCGTGACTATTCCCTCATGGGTATTGGGTATCACTTCCCATTCTTCGGGCAGCTTAGAGGGGCGTTTCTTGCTTTTCATATTGGCGGCAATCCGTTTGTAGCCTACAAGATTTCCCGCATATATCGGGCTTCTTAAAATGCTCCTCACGCTGTTCCCACTCCAAATATAGCGTTTGTCCTCGTTCCCCTCAAAATGACGTTCAAAGCCTGTTTCGCCACGCTCCGCCGCATAAGCGGCAGGGCGTAGGATATGCTGTTTATTAAGATGTCTGCAAATTTTGGCAACTCCATTCCCTTTTAATGCAAGGTCGAATATCTCTTTTACAACATGTGCCACTTTATCATCTATCAGCAGATGGTTGTGGTCGGCAGGGTCTTTGATATAGCCATAAGGGGCGGTAGTTCCCATGAATTTCCCCTGTTGAAACCTCGCCCGATATGCCGATTTTATCTTAACAGATATGTCAGCGGCATACATTTCGTTTAAAATGTTGCGGAAAGGCGTGATGTCCATAGCAGATTTATTCAAGGTATCTACGCCGTCATTGACCGCTATATACCTCACGTTATGCTCTGGGAAGAAAACTTCCAGATATAACCCACAATCAAGATAGTTTCTCCCCAGACGGGATAAATCTTTCGTAATCACGCAGTTTATCAGACCGCTTTCAATGTCTTTTATCATATTCTGGAAACTTGGTCTTTGGAAATTTGTACCAGAATAACCATCGTCCACATACGTTTTTGCTATGTGCCATCCCTGCTTTTTCACATAATCCGTGAGGATGGATTTCTGTGTCGCAATGCTCGCACTCTCGTTATCCGTACCATCGTCTTTAGATAAGCGGCAATAAATGCCGACTAAATAGATTTTCTTTTCTTCTTTGATTCCTGCCATACTGTAAAACCTCCGTATCTGTCCTATCTGTTTTCATGTCCCATTGCGTACATTCTAAGCGGACAGCCCCTCATTGTCGAAGGTGTCGCCCTCGGCAATCTTCTTCCGAATATCCTCGGAGATAATCGGGACAAACGCTTCTGTAACGGTCTGTGTGCCGACATATTCACGGCTGATTATCATCTGCACTGGTGCTTTTGGCACGATACGCTTTCTCTTTTTATCTGCTTTCTTATCCTCGCCCATACTTAAATCTTCCTTTCCAGACAGGGCAGGGAAGAGTTTGGAAATGTCCCCGCCCTGCCAATCAGATACCATTAATCCTCGCTGTTTAATTCTTTCTGTAATGCTTTAAGGAGTGCCGCCGCTTCATCAGCGTTCAGCGTGATTCCCTTGCCGCACTTTTCACGGTTCGGGGAAAAGCTGCGGATGTCATACTTCGGCTCTTTCCCATTCCATGAAATGAGATTGATTTCCTTTGTGTAGCCACTGTCGCCCGTAGACAATACTGCGATTTCCTTTACGATTTCATACTGGATTTCTCTCATTCTCCATACCTCAACTCTCTGTATTTACTTCCCGAAAAAAGAAGATTAGCGGCTGTCACGGTTGCGTTTCCTCTGCAACTCACGCTCCAAAAGTTTGATGATGGTTTCCTCCATCTGCTTCGGCGTTGTGTTCTTCGGAAAGTATTTTTTCAGCTTGCTTGTGTTGATTTTCAAGGTTTCTTTCTGGTTGCCCTTTTCCTCCGTCATAATCGCAAATATCGTATCCATGTCAAGCCGCCCGCTCTGGCTTAACTGTTTCATCCGCTGTGCCTGTGAGAGTGAGGGCGTTGCTTCTTCGCTCTCCATCGTGGCAAAGAGGTTTTCCTGCTCGTCTTTCTTCAAGAAGGACAGTTCCACCGCAGGCGTGAGGGCGATTTTCCCCTCGTCCACCATCTGCAAAATCGGCGGTATCAGTTCCGTCAAGCGGATAAATCTCTGCACGGTCATCCTGCCAACGCCGAAGCCCTGCGCCACTTTATCGTCCGTCCGCAACTTCGTCCCAACTTGTGACGAGGTTAAATCCGTGCGGAAACCCTGCCGCTTCATGGCTTCGGATTTCATCTTGTAGGCAAACGCCCGCTCGCTCGGCAGGATATTTTCACGCTGCAAATTGCTGTCTACAAGGGTGATGATGGCTCGGTCACGGTCTAAGGGCAGGACAAACGCAGGCACGGTATTTATCCCTGCAAGTTCAGAAGCACGGACACGCCGCTGTCCTGCAATCACTTCATAACCGTCCCCGTCCTCTTTCGGGCGTGTGATTATCGGCGTGACAATGCCAAATTCCTTGATGCTTTCCGCTAACTCTGACAGTGTTTCATCTTCTGCCACATGAAACGGATTGTCGGGGAACGGGTACAAGTCTTTGGTCTTTAACACCTTAAAATCCTGTTTCTTCATTCACATATCTACCTTTCTTTCGCTCTGCTTCTATGATTTTTCTGCAATTCTTCCAACACTTCGGGCGGTATTTTTGACAGCAGCCGCCCCATCTGCTCGTTGGTTCTCTGCAATTCAAATATCTTCTGATTCGCTTTCTGCACCTTTAGTTCCTGCTCGTACTTTTCATCACGCATACGCCCCGCATAGTCTGATTCCTGCCCAATTCTCTCTTTCAAACTGTCGATATACGCCTGCTGTTTCCCGATTTCCTTAGAGAATTTCTCCACGTCTGGCAGCCATGCAGAGAGTAAATCTAACGCTTTATCCCTTTTCTTCCCTGCGTTAAAGGCGTTGATGTCGGATAGGGCAGACACGATTTCTTCATACTGTTTATCAAGCCTGCCGCCTAATTTATAGAGCCATGTGGGGACGTGTTTCCGCTTGGTTTCCATTGAGGACTGCCCCCGTTCAAGCTGATTCCACCGTGAGGACATCCGCTCATGGTAGGCGGTCTGCCACTCGGATAATGATTTCTGGTTGCCTAAGATAGCTTTCGCTGACAGCTTATTGTCTGGCGTAATCGGCACAAAGCAGAGGTGCATATGGGGCGTTCTCTCGTCCATATGGACGACAGCGGAGAGGATATTCTGCTTTCCAACACGCTCCGAAATGAAGTCAAGAGCCGTCTGGAAATACGCTTTTTGTTCTTCGGGCGGTAACTGGTTCATAAATTCTGGTGAAGCTGTGATGAGCGTTTCCACCATCATCACGCTGTCTTTCCTTGTCCTGCACCCCGCTTCGGCTACCATGCGGTTAATCTCTTTCTTGTAGGTGTACTTTGGTGGTGCTATGAGATGGTAATTGTTTTTAGAGCGTTCCATATCTATATCTGGGTTGCTTTTGTAGGCTTCTTTCTTCCGCTCGTTGTGGCGTTCACAAGCCGCAACGCCGCCCGCTTTTCGTTTCTGGAAACGCAGGATTGCATAAGGCATAGGCGGATTCCTCCTTTCTTTCGGCGGGTGACCGTCCTTTGGGGTGACAGCGGTGACGGTGGTGACAGCAGTTTTGGGATACCCCCTGCCGACTGCCGCAACTGTCACCCTCACCCCCTGCATGACGGTCATGTCGATGATGACGGTGTTTTTGGGATACCCCCCTCGCAAGAGCCGTCACCGTCATGCCGCCATTCTTTTATCCGAAGCCGTAAGGCGTAGGATAGCAGGGCACAGCCCTGCCTTAAGGGAGTCCAGAGGGAACGTCTGGCACACGACTTTGCAGGGCAAAGTGTAGTGTGTTACACCCTGTAAACGCAGTCGGAAAAATCGGAATGATTTTTCTGACCGCAGGGGTGGTTTTACACGACCGAAAAGGGCGAGTAAATCTCACGCCTGCATTTTGCGTTTACGGGGTGTTCTCCCGTAGGGATGACAGCGGCAGGGTATCCTAAAATCACTGTCACCACCGTCACTGCTGTCACCCGCAGGGCAGAGCCGCCAGCTTTACATGGCTTTAAGCGTCAATGACAGTAACAGGGGGGTATCCTAATATCGCTGTCACCACCATCACCGCTGTCACCCGCCCTCCTTGCAAGGGCAATCCGCCTGCCGTCTTTCCTGCGGCTGTACTGGTAGCAGATACGGTTCTCGCTTAAAAATGTGGTGCGGTATTCATTCAGCCATTTCGTAATCACCGTGGGTATGGTTTCCGTTTCCCCCATAGCGGCTAACAGTTCCGTTGCCGTGCCTATCCATTCTTCCTTATCCCTCATAAAATCCACCAACCGAAAAAGGACATCTGGTATCGTTTCTTTCGCAAGCTGCTCCTGCGTTTTCCGCTCCACAAGCTCCCAACGGCAATCACGGAAACGCAGCGTGTATTCCTGATAAGGCGTGTCCCTGCCCGTCACATACAGCTTGGCGGTGTCAGACGCACGTTTCTCCTTTTCCAGAACAAAGGTAGCGTCCGCACTCCCCGTTAATCCTGTCGTCCCAGACACCTTGTTGAACACGTCGCTGTCATTCTGCTTTCGGATGTGGTGTACGACAATGACCGCCAGAGAGTGCCTGTCGGCAAAGTCTTTGATGAGGGAGATGTCCCCATAGTCGCTTGCATAGGCATTGTCTTTTGAAGCTGTACGGACTTTCTGCAAGGTATCAATGACAATGAGCCTGCTGTCTGGGTAATCTTTCAGATAATCTTCAAGCTGCACGATAAGACCGTCTGACAGCTTGCAGCTTGCCACGGCAAAGTGGAGCCGCCCGCTTGCTTCGTCCGTCAATCGGAACAACCTGTCCTGTATGCGGCAGAACGTGTCCTCAAGGCAGAGGTAAAGCACATCGCCCTCCATTGTCGGCATATCCCATAAAGGGATTCCCTGCGACACGCATAAGCATAGCTTCAGCATGAGCCAGCTTTTGCCTATCTTCTGTGAGCCGCAGAACAGCGATAAGCCTGTCGGGATAAGGCTGTCCACCACAAAGGATGGTTTCTCAAGCGGTTCATAAAGGAGCGTTTCGGCGTTGACTGTCTGTAACTTCTGCATGGCTTTCCTCCTTTCGGGCGGTGTCTTTGTTTTCGTTGCACATAGGCGTTGACCTCCTTAAAAATAGATTTACTCCCACGGAAAAAAGTGAGAGTATGTAATGCCGCCAATCCCACACAAATAAAAAACAGATTTCTTTTTCGGGCGGTGTCGGTCACGGTTGGAGATATTTCTTCAATTTCCGCCTTTACTTTCTCCTTTGCAATCGCAACAGATTTCTGTATTGCCGAAGCGGTGCAATGCTCCATAGCGGCGATTTGGTAAAAATTGAACTCATACTCGTAGTAGAGCAGGAAACGCCGCCTTTGTATCTCTGGAAGGCTCCCAACCGCCTTATAGAGCGTTTCATTCCGTTCTTCCTCAACCATGCGTTCATCAAGGCTCTTAGGCACACGCAACGCCCGTCTGTAAAGGGTTTCGTCCCATACCTCGTTAAACTCCCTGTGCCGCTCGTCCCATTAGAAAAGATTCCTGTTCCTGCGCTCCATCTGCCGAAACTCCATAAAGAACTGTTCCGACACTTCCAACTCGTGGGATTTGCCCTGCCCGTCCTTAAAGCTGATAAAATACCTTGTGCCGCTTTCCGTGGATTCCTCCCGAAGCGTGTATGCCTTAACCCTGTATGCCATCCTGTTGTCCTCCTGCAAAAAATGAGTGAGGGGATTTCCATCCCTCACCCAGTAGCCCGCAGGATGGCAGGCTGTTTTAGAAGCTATAAAATTTTCCGCAGCTTCTTCCGCAGATGGTCTAACCTCGCATAGATGGCACCAGTCGTCAAATGCACAAGCGGGGCAATCTCCTTTGTGGAATACCCCTGCATTTTCAGCAGGACGATTTTCAAGGTACGCCCGTCCACCGTGACTAATACTTGATAGAGATTTTCGCTCTCAATCTCTTCCAGTAACTCCGCAACCGTACCCACTTCCGCCTGCCGCTCCCTGCCTGCCATGTCCTCAAGATATTCCGCAACGTCATTCGTCCATCGGTAAAACCGCCTGTTGGAATTGAAGTCTGCCCTGTCCGCCATGCGTATCTGCTCAATGGTCGCTTCATCAACGCCGCACTCACGCAGCAGCTTTTCCTCCGCTTCTTTCCAGATACGCCATTTCCTGTCCTCCCGTCCGTGGTTATATGCCA
>CAJUFI010000009.1 GCA_910585665.1 uncultured Acetatifactor sp.
CTAAAATGCTGGGAACTAAAATCGTTTTGTGTCCACACTTATGGGTATATTATAGCCTACCCTGCGGACGAACTGGAACACTGTCTAAAGGGACAAACTTTAATACAAAATAAGCCTTCCATTCCGGAGGGCTATTTTTCTACAAGTCTTGAAAAAGCCTTATTCTACGGGCTTTCTTGAATTTTATCTCTTTCTATGATTTTCGCTGACTTCAAAAATTTCCATAGGATAATGAGTCTATAAACTATAGGGATTGTATTGTACTGGTAAATGCACACCCCTCGGAGGGTAGCAAGGACAAAAATCAATATCCGCTAAAAAGTATAATTCCGGCATTGTGCCGTGAAAACATTTTAGCGGATATTTTTATATGCGGAATTGCCTTGGAAAAGTTGTATGCACCAAAAACCCCGCCGGAGCGGGGCTGGTATTTTTCTTATGCTGCGGTGAAGCCCTGCGCTACAAGTGCCTCTGTCAATTCTTCATTCTTCTCGCCGCTGAGTGTGCCGTTCCGGTCAATGGTGTAGCTGCCGATGGCGAAAGCGTATGTGGGGGCTTTCTGATATACCGGAGCCGTTCCGATGAAGTTGCCTACTGCGGTTGCCAGCTCCTTGCGGCGGGGGCCGGTTACATTGTAGCTGATTTCCATGGTGCTGGCTTCCTGATTGGCTTCGGCTTCCTCTGCCGGTTCGGCGTTTTCGGCTGCCTGCTCTGCCGTATCCTCTGCGGTTTCCGGTTCCGCTGTGGCTTCTTCTGATTCTGCAGCCTGCATGACTGGCGGCTCTTCCGGGATGATGGCCGATGCCGTTTCCTCCGGAGCCGGGGTATCGGCTGCTTCTTCCTGCTCGGCTTTCTTCTGCGCTTTGGCGGCTGCTTTTTCTGCGCGGGTTACTTTCGCCCTTGGCTCCGGGAATGTCTCCGGAAGTACGCCGGATGCGTAATGGATTTCAAAAGTGATTTTGCCGTCTGCAGGTACATTGAAATGGAAGTCGAGAAGTTCAACCTCTTTAATGCTGTCCGGAAGTTCGATATTCTTGTAGCGTTTTACTTCCTTGCCCTCTACCATGAGGCATACCGGAACCGCGTCCCTCAATTTTGCTGTGATTCTACCTGTCTTCATACTGTTGTCCGCCTTTCTTATTTTGATATTTTTTGTATTGGCTGCTTGCCTTGTGAGTGACAGCTTACGCATTTTTGGTGTGAAAGCAAGCCTTTTTTCAAAGAAATTTTTCTTTTTCTAAAATGCAAAAAAGATAGAACCGGCCAGCCGTGGGGATATTGGCTGGCCGGTTCTGGCGGGGTATCATGCTTTTTCAAAAGGTTCCCCGCAGTCTGCGCAGGTTACATTGACTTCTCGGGTTGCCCGGATGATGGTGCCGCAGCAAGGGCAGATATATTTGATACTGCGGTTGGTGGATTTTTTGCGCCCGCCTTTGGAGCCTCCGGCTGCCTGTAGGCGGCTGGCATGGATGCAGGTATCCCCCAGGACGGATATGATCCATGCTTCGGCTTCCGGAGTCAGGGTCGTAACTGTCCAGCCATATTTGGGATGTTTCTCAATATGCAGGCCGTGGGCTTCGGCGGTGGCTTTGAATTTCATATTGTGGTAATAGCCGTTATTGCTTACGTCCTGGATATCATGCTGTAGGTTATATAAGTGGCTCATTTCATGGAGGAGCGTGGCGGCCAGCTCCGTAATGGGGCGGTCAAGGTACTCGGCACATAGGTTGATTTCCCGGTAAAGTCCGCCGTCGGCATTCCAGATTTCATGGATGCTGCACCAGCCATATGCGCCACGCCCGCCGTCCGGGGATACGGTGATTGCTGGGCGGGTAAGTTCTCCATGGTAGAAATGCTTATTGAATAGGTCAAACATTCCTTCGGTTTTCTTTACAATTTCGGATATTTGAAGCATTGCTGTGTCCTCCTTAAAATTATGTTTTAATTCTGTGTGACACAGCTTACATATTTTTAAAGTAAAAGCAAGCCTTTCATGTTAAATCCTATTTTTATCTCCCCATTCACACATCCCATCTAAAATAGGAATGAGTGATTTTCCGCGCTCTGTCAGGCTGTATTCGACTTTGGGTGGAATTTGCGGATATTCTTTGCGGTGGACGAGCTGATCTGCTTCCAATTCCTTTAAAGTAGAACTAAGCGTCTTATAAGAAATTTCCCCAATATATTTTTTCATTTCATTAAAGCGGACTATGCCAAATTCCATAAGCGTATAAAGAATTGTCATTTTGTATTTTCCGTTGATGAGGGATAATGTGTAGCTAAAACCTGTTGTTTCCAGGCATTCTTGTGATATACAGCGTTCGCCCATTTTTACACTCTCCTTTAGGTAAGTATATAACTCTCATGTTAGTATCGCACTTAAAGGTGCGTACTTGTTTTCTATTTCATTCTCGCTATAATTATAATATCAACAGCAGGAAAAGTCAATCCTGCAGGTAAAGGAGGCACAGACATGCAGAACTATGAGTATTTAGGAAAGCCACTCCAGATTGGCAGACTGACCATTAAGAATAGGTTTTGTATGGCACCAATTGGCGGCGGACAGCACCATCTTCCGGGAGGTGGTCTGAAAGACGAAACGATACAATATCTTGTAGAGAGGGCGAAAGGCGGCTTTGGTCTGATTTTTACAGGGGCAATCGCAGCGGATGGAACCGTTGATCCGTATACCGGGGTTGGCCCGACAATCTTACAGAATCCGGATGCGTTTAAGATGACGGCAACGGAACTGAATGAGAGGGCAGGCGCTTACGGTACAAAAATCTTTGCTCAGATTACTATGGGACTTGGGCGGAATTATCCCAATCTTCCGGCACCATCTCCTGTACATGTTTTCCGGCATCCGGGGGAAGTCTCACCGGAACTGACCCGTGACCAGATCAAATCTAAAATTGAGTCTGTTGTAAAGGCATCTAAAATTGCAAAGGATTCAGGCTTTTCCGGTGTAGAGGTACATTCCATCCATTGGGGGTATCTGCTTGACCAGTTTGCCCTGTCCATGATGAACCATCGTACCGACGAATATGGCGGCAGCCTGGAAAACCGTTTGCGGGCAGCAAAGGAAATTCTGGAAGGTATTAAGCAGGAATGCGGCAGTGATTTTCCAGTCAGCATGCGTCTTGGACTGAAAACTTTTGTGAAAGGATTTGAACAGGCAAGCCTGACCGGTGAGGAGGAAATTGGACGTACCCTGGAAGAAGGGATTGAGATCGCAAAGCTGCTGGAATCCTATGGCTATGATTGCCTGAATGTGGATACAGGTATTTACGATTCTTTCTATTATGCCTGTCCGCCTATGTATATGCCGAAAGGGTATCTGGTGGAATTGGCAGCGAAAGCAAAAGAAGCTGTTAATATCCCAATTCTGGCAGGAGGCCGGATGAATGAAGCGGATATTGCGGAGAGGGCGATTCGGGATGGTAAGATTGATGCGGTTGTCCTTGGCCGTGCGGCTTTGGCAGATCCGGAGTATCCAAACAAGGTGCTGACCGGACATACGGAGAAGATCCGTCCCTGCATTGCCTGCAATCAGGGGTGTATCACAAGGCTCCAGCAGGGAAAACAGCCTACCTGTGCAGTAAACCCGGCAGCAATGCGGGAAGTGAGGTATGCGCTCCGTCCCTGCGTACAGCCGAAAAAGGTTGTGGTCGTGGGCGGCGGTGTTGCCGGTATGGAGGCTGCCAGGACTGCAGCCATGCGGGGACATAAAGTTTCTTTGTATGAAAAGAATGAGTCTCTGGGCGGCAACCTGATTCCCGGCGGCTCCCACAGCTTCAAAAAAGAGGTACGGGAATTAAATGCGTGGTATCAGAATGAACTAGAGGCACTGCCTGTGGAAATCCATACCGGGGAAGCTGTTACTGCTGGCCAGCTCCGCAATATGGATGCAGATGTGATTATTGTGGCAGCAGGTTCCGCCCCTGTCATGCCGAAAGTGCCGGGAATAGATGATAAAAAGGTAATCGGCTGTATGGAAGCATTTGCGCATCCGGAAAAAGTCGGGCAGAAGGTCATGGTGATCGGAGGCGGTCTGGTTGGCTGTGAAATGGCATTAGAATATGCACAGGACGGCAAAGAAGTTACGGTCGTGGAAGCCCTGCCTAAGATTTTGTCGGCAGGTATCCCATCCCCGATCCCAAATGGCCAGATGATCCCGGATCTGTTTGAACATCATCATGTGGCTGTATTGGAGAACCACCGTCTTTCTGCTGTGGAAGATGGCAGGGTTATTCTGGAGAGCGATGGCCAGAAAAAGGCATTTGATGCAGATTCGGTTGTGATCGCAGTCGGTTTCCGTCCTGTTCCATCCATGGCGCAGGAGCTCCAGGGATGTGGTGCTGCCGTTTATGAGATTGGCGATGGCCAGAAGGTCAGCACGATTCTTCATGCTGTATGGGACGGCTATGAAGTAGGGAACAATATTTAATCTATTCATTATGGTATGAGGCAGAATGCTTTATATAATGTCAAAAAAATTTAAGGAGGCTATTACAATGAGAGCAGAATTAAAGGAATATCAGGCAGTAGAGGCTGCTGCAATGAAGTTTGTCAAGAGTGTTGCCGAGGGAAACAGCACATATGCAAAGGAGCTGTTCACGGATGAAGCTGTTTTGTTCGGCTATCTGGACGGTAAGCTGGAGCATGGCTCTATTGAGCAGTTCTACCACAATGTGGATACCGTACCCGGCGGCGATAATTTCAAGGCTCGTGTGGATGTCCTGATGGTTGAGGAATCCCTGGCTGTTGTCCGTGTGCTGGAAGAAGGCTGGGGCAACCGCATTGACTTTACGGATGTGCTACTTCTGTTGAAGATGGATGGCGAATGGAAATGCGTTGCAAAGGCATATAACCAGAATTCCGATACCATTCAGAAATAACCGTCACAAGTAGAACAGTGGAGAAAGTGGAGAACAGGCGGGTATGCCGGAAATGCAGCCTTGCCTGTTCTTTTATAGGTGGCTGTATATGTCTGGATTTAAAACCACGCAGGAATTGTTGGAGGAGACGCCCGTAAGCCGTTTGATCATCCGTTTAGGGATTCCGGCAATGTTCGGCCAGCTTTTCAATATTTTATACAACATTGTAGACCGCATTTTTATTGGTAAAATACCAGAAACAGGAAGCCTTTGCCTTGCGAGTATCGGTGTCTGTGCGCCGGCATTGACAGCCCTGACGGCTTTTGCATTTATGGTAGGGATTGGCGGGGCTTCTTATATGAGCATCAGCCTTGGGCGGAAAGAGGAGCGCAGGGCGCGGGAGATCATTGGAAATGCCTTTTTTATGATTTTAGTTATATCGGCGGCAGTAACTCCCCTGCTTTTACTGAACCGGGAAAAAATACTATACTTGCTGGGCAGCAGCAAAGATATGTACCCTTACGCAGAAACTTATTTTACAATATATGTCTGCGGGACTTTTGCATCGCTTCTTGGATGTGGGCTGAACCAGTTTATTCTGGCACAGGGGTTTGCAAGGCAGGGCATGTTTTCAGTGGCACTTGGAGCTGTGGTAAATGTGGTTCTTGACCCTATCCTGATTTTTGGGTGCAGTATGGGGATTGCGGGTGCAGCATGGGGAACTGTTATTGCACAATGCTGTACTTGTGTTTATGTAATCTGTTTTCTGCGCAGCAGGATTATTCCGGTACGCCTGTGCCCAAGCAGGCTGCAAAAGAAGATTGTACTTAGAATCTTGTCCATAGGATGCATGTCATTCATGATTACGATATTGGATAACCTGATCATTATTTTTCTAAATACTTCGTTACGGAAATACGGCGGAGATTCGCAGGGGGATTTATTGATTACCTGTGCTACGGTTATCCAGAGTTTTATGACGATAGTAGCCTGTCCTGCACAGGGGATCACGACAGGATGCGGAACGATATTCAGTTTTCACTATGGGGCAGGAAATGATACAAAGATCCGGCAGGCTTTCCTTTATGTGTTTTTATTATGCGGAGTATACATCGGAACATTGGGAATTGCAGTGCAGGTATTACCGGAGGTGTTTGCAGGATTTTTCTTGAAGGAGTCAGGCACAATACAGTTGACCGCGGGCAGTATCCGTATGTATACGTTTGCATTGCTTGGTATTGCAGTACAGTATGCCTTGGTAGATGGTCTGACTGCAATGGGAAAGGTCAAATATGCGCTTCCGTTGTCGCTGTTTCGTAAAATTGTATATATGATATGCCTTTGCATTCTGCCGTTGTTTCTGGATATACGATATGTTTTTTATGTAGGGACGATATCAGATGCGGTGGGTGCTTTATTCAGCCTGATATTGTTTTGGCGTGCAATCGATCCCAGAATAAGGCGTGAATTGAGTAAAGAAAGGATAGTCAGACATGGACAAATATAATGCCACAGGCAGGATAAAAAAAGCCATTGATACCATATTGGGATTGCTGTTTATAGCGTTATTGGGGTATTCCTTTACAGGCACTCCTTTCCATGAGGTGGCTGGCATTGTATTTATTGCAATGACCATAATTCATAATAGCATCAACATAAAGTGGTATAAAGCAATAAGGAAAGGTATTTATAACAGGAAAAGAAAGATTGCGGTTGCCGTAAATTTTGCCTTAGTGGCAGATATGGTATCTATTTTGTTGACAGGCATTATCAATTCCAGATATTTGTTCCATACAGGCATCCATATGGCGGGCATTGGACGGATACATGCTGTTTTAGCTTTGGACGGATTTGTGCTGATTGCGTTCCATGTACTGATTCATGCATTTGGCCGCGTACAAAAGAAATATAAGGTACTTCCGGCTGCTCTGGTAATACTAATCTCTCTTCTGGCGGTGCTTATGGATGTATGGCTGCTGCCCTATGTTAAGAGACATTTTCTGACAGTTGAGGTTGATCAGGAAACGGCTATCTCAGGTGAAAGCGTAGATTTTAACGGCAGAAAGATTCTGACCGTATATTTTACGAGGGTTGGCAATACGGACTTTGCTGATGGTGTGGACGCAGTCTCCGGGGCATCCCTGCTGCTCAATGAGAAAAAGGAATTCCTGGGGAACAGCCAGGTGATCGGGCAGATGATACAGGATGCTGCAGGCGGGGATATTGTTTCCATCAACACGAAAGAACATTACCCGTCTTCCTATTCCGATACTGTATCGGCGGCAAGTGAGGAAATGGGGCGTCAGGAACTGCCGGAGCTTGTGGATATGCCGGAAAATATTGATGGGTATGATTTGGTATTCCTTGTGTTCCCATTATGGTGGGATACGATACCGAAACCTGTAGAGGCGTTCCTGAATCGTTATGACTTTTCAGGGAAATCTGTCATACCTGTGGTAACCCATGGCGGAGGCGGTGCAGGCAGAAGCATAGAGGACATAAAAGCAGTGTGCAGTGGGATAGTTGTGGAAAAACCATTGGAGATATACTGCGGCGATATACCATATTGCAGGGAGCAGGTGACAGAATGGCTGAAAGGATTATGAAAGCCGGATTAAAGAATAGGTTTTGGTATGGCTTATTATAAAAACAAGAAGGAAGAAAAAAGGAGGAATCGTTGTATGAGTAAGAAAATTGTTGTTATTACAGGAAGCCCGCGCAAAAACGGTAACAGTTTTGCCATGACGGATGCGTTTATCAAGGCCGCCGAGGAGAAAGGGCATACAGTTACCCGTTTTGATGCCGCCTTGAAAAAGGTAGGTGGATGCCGTGCCTGTGAAACATGCTATTCCATAGGGAAAGCATGTACTTTTGATGATGACTTCAATACGATAGCGCCAGCTATTTTGGAGGCAGACGCTATTGTATTCACGATGCCGGTCTACTGGTACTCTATCCCGGCACAGATCAAGGGTGTCATAGACCGGATATTCTCTTTCGTAGTAAGCGGTAAAGACATTTCTGGCAAGGAGTGTGCGCTGATCACCTGTTGCGAGGAAGAGGATATGTCGGTCATGGATGGAGTCCGTATCCCCATGGAGCGTATGTGTGCTTTGAACAAATGGAAAATGGTTGGCGAGGTTCTGATCCCTGGGGTTCTGAATGTGGGTGACATTGACAAGACGGATGGCTGCAAAAAGGCAGCGGCTTTAGCAGATGAGATTTAAGGAGGGGAATATGGGTAAGAAGATTGTGATTCTAAATGGAAGCCCCAGGAAAGCGGGAAATACAGCAGCTTTGACAGCAGAATTTACGAAAGGCGCAAAAGAAGCGGGAAATACAGTTACAGAATTTTTCCTTGACGGTATGGATATCCATGGCTGCAAGGGCTGCTTTGGGGGCAAAAGCAGCAGGGAATGCCCTTGTGTCCAAAGAGATGATATGGATAAAATTTACCCTGCGGTAAAAGAATGCGATGTGGTCGTACTTGCCACACCGTTGTATTACTGGAATATGAGCGGTCAGATCAGGACTGCCATTGACCGCCTGTTTGCATTAGAGGAAGGCGATGGGAATCTCCTGAGAGGGCATGGCAGGGCTTCGGCACTGCTGATGGCTGCGGAAGGAAATGGTTTCGATGATGTGCTTCTTTACTATGACCATTTGATGGAACATTTGAAATGGGAAAACCTTGGGGCTGTACTTGCCGGAGGGAATGGGCATGTGGGTGAGATTGAAGGGAAACCAGAACTTCAAAAAGCCTACGAGCTTGGAAAATCAATTCGATAACTCAATGAAAGGAAATGCTAATTATGAATAAAATCAATTTACCGCAGGCGGCAAAGCTGACTTCTCCGAATCCGGTAAGCCTTGTATGCACACAAAAGCCGGATGGCTCCACGAATCTTGCTACAGTGTCCTGGTGGACATATCTTTCTTTCAATCCGAACATGATCGGGTATGCTATGGCAAAGACTTCTTACAGCGGAGAAATGGTACGGAATAATAAGAAAGTTATCCTTACAATCCCCGGTACAGAAATAGCCGAAGCAGTGATGGGCTGTGGAAGTACTACAGGCCGCGATACGGATAAAGTTGCCCAATTTGGTATTGAACTTACAGAAGTAGAGGGCAGTGACATTAAGATTCCTGTCCATAGCCGTGTGGCAATTGTATGCAGCATGAAAGAATATCATGAGGTTGGTGACCATTACCTGTATATTTGTGATGTAGAACAGGTTTATGGCAATGAGGTGGAGGAAGCCCTGTTTGCATGGAATGGGTATTCCCAAGTGCGTCCGGCAAAGTAAAGGAGGTTGGTGGGATATTTATTTTGTATATGGGAGTCATTGGAGCGAGCTTGCTGAGTGTGTGGATTGGACATGGATTAGGTATTGCAGTTAATGATGAAATATCTTTCTATATCAAAAATGATTGTATGATGATTGTAAAAAATTATCGGAGTTTTATAGTAAACGCCATAACTATTCTCACTTTGCGTGGAGAGTACCGTAGCAATGACAAGCAGTGTAATGTGTCATAGTAAAGTTTTTAAAGTTCGTTTACTATAAATTGACAAAATTGGCCAGTCTGCCATGTGTGGATTGGCCTTTTTAAGTTGCATTGTCGAAAACTGTCGATGAAAAAAATTGAAAATTTTTAACTTTCTTCTCAAAAACTTTCCGGTTTGGCATGGCGGAAAACGTTCTGGTATAAGCGAGGAGGTGAGAACCAGCCACGATCAAATCTGAATAAAGGAGGGGACTGCCATGCCATCTCCTTCTTATGATGACCGGCTTATAGCCATGTTCGATTCCTACTGCAAAGAGGTGTCGAGGAATTATATCAAAGATTTGGTGCGTAAGAATGAACGCCGGGGCAAATATGTTTCCCATGAACCGGTAGACTATCTGCTTGGATTATTGGGCCATGAGGATGCCTACCCTTCCCATGCCTTCACGCTGGAGGTGGACGGGTATGCCTGCATGGTGGAAAACGAGACTTTATACTATGCGCTGTTATCCTTGAAAGAGCGGCAGAGGGAAGTCCTGCTCCTGGGCTTCTGGCACGGCCTTACGGACGGGGAGATAGCGGAAAAGATGGAGGTAAGCGTCCGGACGGTATACAACCTGCGGCAGCGGGCGTTCCGGGCGGTAAGGGACTATTATGGAGAAAAACCAACAGACAATGCAATTAACAGTGGGGCTGATCCGCCGGGCGGTTAGCGGGGAGCGGGAGGCGCAGGATGAGCTGCTGCGCATCTATGAGCCGTTCCATGATTCGCTCCTGGTCTATGCGGAGGCGGGGCTGGACGGATGTATCCACCACGAAACGAGGGAGGACTGGAAGTCCATGGTGCAGATGCGGATGCTGCAGGCGATCCAGACGAGATGGAGGAGCCTGCTATGAAGCTGCAATGCGACCTATTCGATTTTGCCTATGTGCCGGGGTGGTACTGGCAGCTGGACTGCCTGGCGGAGATGGCGCTTCCGGAGCCGTGGCGGTTCAGGGAGCCGGTGTATGCTACAAAAAATCTGGATACGCCAATCCTGGAGCGGTACATACATTCTATTTTTAAGAAGCAGGCGATTGACTTTAACAGTGAGGGAGACCCGGCGGAGGCGGCGCGGCATTTCCATGTGGAGAATGAGTTCTGCTGCTTCCATACGGGGCTGTATACGGGGAGGTACAAGGCGGTGTACGCCTGCTTTGACCGGAACAAGAAGCCCGCGAGTATGCGGGGGTGGTATTTCCGGGGCTTTGCGGATGAGATGTCGCCGTGGCTGAAATATGTCTCCCCGCTCCCGGAGAGACCAAGCTATCATATGGCGCAGTATGGCGTCAACTACAACCCGGAGTGGCCGATACGGGTGAACATAGACCACATCCTGGGCGATGCGGAGAACGTCTCCCGTCTGCCAGCAGCGATCCGCGAGGCGCATAACCTGCCCCTGCTATTGGAAACGGCAGTAGAGCTGGCGCGGCGGAGGGCTGTGGTGGAGCCCGGCATTGTGGTGCCGCAGGGCTACCAGGGGAGGGTGCAGTATCTTCTGCCGGCCTGTCTGACGGATATGGAGAGGCCCGACCTTGCTATGACCCTCACCATTATGGACGGGTATTATTTAGGCAATACCTGCCTTACGTTGGAGATGGCGTACCTGAATGCCCGCCTTTTGGCGAGGCCGGTCGCCCCGTGGCTTACGGGGCTCGTGATGTAGGAGAAGTTTCATAGCAGGCCATATACTCCCGCGCCGGACAGCGGCGGCTACAGAAAGGGGCGTATATGAAATGCGCAGGAAGAAGGAGGGGCATGGCCATGAGATGACGGAGGAGATGCGCCATGTGTGCTGCCCGGTATGCGGGCACAGGATCATGGACGCGGCTGTAAGTACCCAGACCCAGCTCGTGACCCCGATGGAGGGCCGGTATCCCGATTTTATCATAAAGTGCGGGCACTGCGGCGCGAAGGTCGGGGTGGCGCGGGCTGAAACGCAGGAAAATTGAATACGGAAAAATTAGACCCGCTCCGAGCTGTGAAAGGCCGGGGGCTGACCGGGGCGTCATGCGGCATAACGGCAATTCCGTAAGGGATGTATACGGAAAAGGGAAACGTATGGCTAAACCGGGACAAGGGTCACTCGTTTGTTTGAGCATGATGCACGGAGGGGAGATTTCATTCCTGGAATTATTGGTCGAGCCTCCATGATACCACCCGAAAAATGGTGGAGACGACATTGAGCCTGGCAGGCGGCACTTTTTGTGCTGCTTGTCAGGCTCCTTTTTTTGTCTCCGGCGGCTGGGGGATGCCGCCTGCCGGGCTCCGGAAGGAGAACGGCAGAGATGGAGATCAAGTATGAGTTTGTAACGGGAGAGGTCTTGGAGATCGAGGTGGAGGATTCCATGGGGGAGGTGCTGTTGGAGTTTGACCGGCAGGAGAAAAATAATGAGCGGAGGGAGACCCGCCGCCATATGTCGCTGGACGGCATGGACTTTGAGGGGGAGACATTCCGGGCGGAGGCGGATACGATGCGTGAGGCCATGGGGCGGGTGGATACGGAGCGGCTTATGGAGGCGCTGGATACTTTGTCCCTTTCCCAGAAGGAACTGCTGTTAAAAGTTTATTTTAAGGGGATGCGGGTCGCGGATATTGCCCGTGTAGAGGGCGTGAGCGAGGCGGCTGTCCGAAAACGTCTGAAAAAGATTTATGGGAAATTGAAAAAAGTTTTAAGTTAGGGGGTTCGGTTTTGCCTTTCCCGTGGCTATATAGTGAGGGAATTAAAATATAAGACCCTCGGAAAGAGGTGAAAGGCATATGAGACATAACTTGAAGATCAGCGTGGCGAAGGAGGCTCCGCTTCCTCTGGTGCCGGATTCCGGCGGCATTGTCCGCTGCAGGAAGGTGGCATTGCGGGAGCGGGTTCTGCGTTGCCTGCTGGGCGAGGTGCGCCGGGTGACGATCATTGTCCCCGGAGACAGCGTGAAGGCTCTGTCCCTGCAGGAAGTGCCGGAGGTGGGAAGCCATGGCGGGGCGTAAGGAGAAGGGGACGGATTTCCCCATGCCGATCAGGGCTGTGCCGTACCGTCATCAGATGGAGGCGTTCCGTTTTGCCTGCGGGCTGTTCGGCATCCTGCCGGAAGGTATACGAGAGTCTGGCAGCAGGGATGAGCCGTCCGGCCAGCCGAGAGCCGGATGTGCGCTCCTTATGGAAATGGGGACGGGGAAGACATTGACCACCATCGGCATTACCGGAGCCCTTGTGAATGCCGGGCGCATCCGGCGGGTGCTGGTGGTCGCCCCGCTCTCAATCCTCGGGGTATGGGAGGAGGAGTTTCAGAAGTTTGCGGATTTCCCGTACTGCCTCGTGGTGCTTTCCGGCAACGGCAGCAGGAAGCGGGATACGTTGCGGCACATGGCAGGGGCTGCCCTGCAGGTGGCGGTGGTGAATTACGAGAGCGCGTGGCGGATGGAGAAAGACCTGGGGGCATGGCGGCCAGACCTGATCGTCGCGGACGAGGGGCATAAGATCAAGACCCATAATATTTCCGCCAGCAGGGCGATGCACCGGCTGGGGGCGAAGGCAGGATACCGGCTGCTGCTTACGGGTACGGTGATCACGAACAAGGCTGTGGACGTATTCAGCCAGTACAAGTTCGTAAACCCGGCCATTTTCGGGCAAAGCTTCTATGCGTTCCGGGGGCGGTACTTTGACATGGTGGGGTATGGGAATCATACGCCGGTACTTAAAAAGTCCATGGAGGCGGAGCTGATGGAGCGGATGCACAGCATCGCGTTCAGGGCGACCAAGGCGGAATGCCTCGACCTGCCGGAGATGACGGATATTTTGCGGCAGGTGGAGCTGGAACCGGCAGCACTGCAGATCTACCGGGGACTGGTGAAAGAAAGC
The DNA here is from genome assembly GCA_910585665.1 of uncultured Acetatifactor sp. Lineage (GTDB taxonomy): Bacteria > Bacillota > Clostridia > Lachnospirales > Lachnospiraceae > Acetatifactor. The sequence goes on from CAJUFI010000009.1 coordinate 13,283, forward strand.
TATGCGGAATTGTCCGGCGGCGAGGTGACGGCAACGAACATCCTGACCCGGCTTCTCAGGCTGTCCCAGCTTACGGGTGGGTTTATCGGGAATGACGAGACTTCTGCCGTGGAGCAGGTGAGCTGCGCGAAGCTGTCCGCCCTGAAGGACATTTTGGACGGCATCATGGCGGAGGGGAAGAAGCTGGTCATCATTGCCCGGTTCGTCCCGGAGATCAAAGCCATATGCAGGCTGTTGGAAAACCGGAAGCTGCGGTATTCCTGTATTGCCGGGGGCGTGAGAGACCGGGAGGCGCATGTGGCGGCGTTCCAGAATGAGCCGGAGGTGATGGTCTTTGTGGGGCAGATCGCCACGGCGGGGCTTGGCATCACACTGACGGCGGCCTCCACCATGGTGTTCTATTCGCTGGACTATTCCATGAGCAATTTTGAGCAGGCGAAGGCCCGGATACACCGGGTCGGCCAGCGGATGCCCTGCACCTACCTGTACCTGGTGGCGCGGGGGACGGTGGATGAGAAGGTGCTGTCGGCCTTGGGCGATAAGGCTGACCTTGCCCGGACGCTGGTGGACGATTACCGCAGCGGGCGGAACCCGTTTGCGTGAGAAGGAGGATGTATGGATTCTGAAAAGATGTTTGAGATGGCCGACCGGCTCCGTGGGCTTCGGGACGAAAAGGCGGAGATGGAGAAGCGGTTGAAGGAGATCAACGGGGAGATTGACGAGACGGATTTCCGGCTGTCGGAGCTGATGGCGGAAACGGAGACGCAGAACTTTACCCGTGCGGGGATGATGTTCTGCCTGACCAGCAAGACACGCGCTTCGGCTGCGGCGGGGCGCAAGGAGGAATTATTTGCCGCCCTGCGGGGTGAGGGCTTTGGCGACCTTGTGTATGAGACGGTGAACGCCAACAGCCTTTCCGCCTTTGTGAAGGAGCAGATCGAGGAGAACGGGGATGCGCTGCCGGAATGGCTGGACGGCCTTGTGAATGTGTTTGAGAAGACCAGCGTGAGCCTGCGGAAAGCGGCAAAATAAAAACGATGATAGGAGGATTTGTAGAATGGCGAAGAAGAATACGGCGAAGGAAGAAGTTGCGGTTATGCGTCCGGGGTTCCTTGCCCTGGCGGATTTCAACATGGATCAGACCATGGCGGAGGAGCTGGAAGGCCTGGAGGGCGGCTTCGACCGGGTGAAGATCCCGGCGGGCGGTGCTACCATGTTCGAGCTGCCCGGCGATGAGGCGGACGAGCCGGAGGGCGTGAAGGAGTTCTCGGCGGTGATCTTATATCATCATCCCCTGCAGCAGTATTATGCCACGAAGTATACCGGAGGGAGCAACCCGCCGGACTGCGGCAGCTTTGACGGCATCATGGGGGAGGGAGAGCCGGGCGGCGTATGCGCGAACTGCCCGCTGAACCAGTTCGGCTCCGGGGAGAACAACAGCAAGGCTTGTAAGAACCGGCGCAGGGTGTTCCTTCTGCGGGAGGGGGAGCTGTTCCCGCTGATCCTCTCCCTGCCCACCGGCTCCATGAAGGAGTTCTCCCGGTACATCAAGCGGCTGCTTTCCAAAGGGCGGAAAAGCAATTCGGTGGTGACGCGGTTCTCGCTGAAAAAGGCCACCAACAGCAGCGGCATTGCTTACTCCCAGGCGCAGTTTTCCATTGACCGCCCGCTGACCTCGGAGGAGCAGATTCTAATCACGAAGCTGTCCGAGCAGGTGAAGGGGTACAGCCGGACGGTGGGCTTCGATATGGAGGAGGCCGCAGAGGCGGACGTGCCGTTTGTAGACCCGGAGACCGGGGAGGTTATCCCGCCGCTGCAGTGACCGGAATGGTGGCAGGTGATTTGTATGGCAGCAGGGATACCTGTATGCGGATAAGACATTTTTAGAAATAGAAAGTCCATGCGGGGCGGGAATATACCCTCCTGCCCCGCCTATGGGCGGTCAGGAGGATTTTATGGGATATGAGTGTGTGACGGCACTTGGAAAGATTAAGGAATATCTGGCGGGGGCGGCGGTAGTGGCCTTTGACTTTGAGACCTCGCCTTTGGAGGGATACCGGGCGGAGGAGCGGGCGGCTCTGGATGCCCATAAGGCGGAGATCACGGGGGTGAGCTTTTCCGTATCGGAGGGGAGCGGCATCTATGTGCCGTTCCGGCACCGGGTGGGGCGGAATATCCGTAAGCCGGAGGCGGTCATGGAATACCTGCAGGCGGCTCTTTTTGGAAATGTGGAGGTTATTAAGATTGCGCATAACCTTTCTTTTGAGTCCATGTTCTTATATGCGCTGGGCGTGGTGGTACAGGCTCCGGTCTATGATACCATCGCGGCGGCGCAGCTTACCCTAAAGAGCGGCACGGCATTCCGGGGCTTGTCGGACAGCGGCTTGAAGACCCTTGTGCCGCTGCTGTTCGGGGTGGAACTGCCGGATTTTCGTACAGTGACAGATGGAAGGTTTTTTGATGAGTTATCCCCGCAGGATGGGGAGACGGTGCGCTATGCCTGCGCCGACAGCGACTATGCCCTGCGGCTCTATTATCTGTTCAATGACTGGTTTGACCGGTATCTGCCGAGGCACCGGTTTCTGGTGGAGCAGGTGGAGAGCCCCACCGCCGTATTCTGCGGGATCATGCGCTATAACGGGCTGGTGCTGGATCAGGCGGCCATGGAGGAGCGGCAGCGGGAGGCTGATGGGCGGATTGCGGAAATCCGGGAGGAGATTGCTTTCCTGATCGGGGACGTGAATATCGGCGCGAATGCCTCTACTTCGGCATTTAAGAATTATCTTTACAAAGACCTTGGCCTGCCAGTATTAAAGACCACGGCGAAATACCAGGAGGCGGCGGATGACGAGGCCATGATTTTACTGGCGGACTGGTGCAGGGAGAACCGCCCGGAGCTGGTGCGGCTGTTCGAGCTGGTGCAGGAATACCGGCGGATCGGGAAGATACGCAGCACCTATCTGGACGGGTATCTGCGCCATGTGAACCAGGCAACGGGGCGCATCCACCCGGATCTGATGCCGTTGGGGACGGAGACGGGGCGGTTCTCCGCCAGGAACCCGAACCTGCAGAACATGCCCCGGAAGGGCAGCGACCCGGTAGGCATCCGGCGGCTGTTCGTTGCACCCCCTGGGTGTGCAGTGATGGAGCTGGATTATTCCCAGGTGGAGCTTAGGGTCGGGGCGTTCTACTGCCGGGATGGGAAGATGCTGGAAACCTACCGGGGCGGCGGGGATATCCATGCGCAGACCACTTCGGTCATCTACCATATCCCGGTGGAGCAGGCGGCGGATAAGAACGGGGCGGACTACAAGGAGCGGAGAATCATTGCGAAGAACTGTAACTTTGGCGTGTTCTATGGATTGTTCCCCCGTGGGCTGCAGAAGACGCTGAAATTCAAGGCGGGGCTGGATACGCCGCTGAGTGACTGTGAAAATATCATAGCGAACTTAAAGGCCGGGTATCCGCAGCTTTCCCGCTGGCAGGAGGCGACCAAGAGGCAGGCCGCCGCCCGCAGGTACAGCGAGACCTGGCTGGGGCGCAGGAGGTATCTTCCGGGCATTGTATCCCAGGACTGGGGCAAAAAGAGCTTCGCGGAGCGGTGCGCCATGAACACGCCGATCCAAGGGACGGCGGCGGATATCATCAAGCTGGCCATGGGGCGGATCGTGGCGGTGCTGCCGGAGTACCCGTGGATTCAGCCGGTGCTTACGGTGCATGACAGCCTGGTATTCTATGTGCCGGAGGAAAAGGTGGAGGAAGCCGGGCGGCTGATCAAAGGCTTGATGGAAAGGCGGCCTTTTGCGGAGTTTGACGTGCCGCTGGTGGCCGAGGTGGCGGCAGGCGTGAATTATGGGGAGATGGACGAATGGTAAGAGGAGGAAAAGACAATGACAATAAAACGGAATGCGGAAGGTTACTATGATCCGACTGCAGGGGAGGCACTTTTGAATATTATGCGGGAGGAGAGAAAAAAGGCAAACAGGGCTTTGGTCTACATTTGTTCACCCTATGCCGGGGATATAGAAGGGAATGCGAGGCGAGCGCAGACATACTGTCGTTTTGCAGTATCGCAGAATTATATTCCGCTGGCTCCACATCTGTATTTTCCGCAGTTTATGGATGAGGACAGTCTGGAGGAAAGGAGCCTTGGGATTGCTTTTGGGCTGGTACTGCAGGGCAGGTGCCGGGAGGTCTGGGTGTTCGGGCGGCGGATATCGAAAGGCATGGCAGTGGAGATTGAAAAGGCAAGGGAGAGGAACCTGCGGCTTCGGTACTTTACGGAGGAATGCGAGGAGGTGGGGACGGAATGAAAAAGGCGCTAAGCGTCCCGCTGGAAGAGTTCCTGCGCCCGTTCTTCGGGCCGTCGGAGCGGATCTGCCTGCGGGTGTTTGACGATAAGAAGGCCGGTACGTTCAAGGGGGCGAAGCTGGAAACGACGCTTTCCGGCCTCCCCGGCCTGATGGATACCCTAAAGAAGCACAACGGGCAGAACCGGGGCATCTATTTTGTGGTGAATTACGGCGGCCATGAGGACGCGGAGATTAGCCGGATCAATGCCCAGTTTATGGAATGTGACGAATTATCCCTGGACGAACAGCTGGATCAGATTGAAGCGTTCCCGCTGGAGCCCTCGTTCATTGTGAAGACCCGCAAATCCCTGCATACCTACTGGCTCATGCGGGACGCGAGGGTGGAGGAGTTCCGGCGGGTGCAGAAGGGGCTGGCGGCGAAGTTCGGCGGGGACAAGACCTGCGTCAATGAGAGCCGGGTGCTGCGGCTTCCGGGCTTCTATCACTGCAAGCAGGAGCCGGTGATGGTGGAGTGTATTCATTTTCGCCCGGAGCTTCGGTATACGCAGGAGGAATTGGAGCGGTACCTGCCGAGGGTGGAGGATGAGCCTGCTGCGCCAGGCATAATCCCGGCCAAAGGGACGAGGCAGGGGCTTTCGCTGGTGCTTGGGCGGTGCGCGTTCCTGCGGCACTGCCGGGAGCAGGCGGCAACGCTCCCGGAGCATGACTGGTATGCCATGATCACGAACCTTGCGGTATTCGAGGGCGGGGAGCGGGCGATTCATGAGCTGTCCGCGCCGTATCCGGGGTATAAGGCGGCGGAGACCACGGAGAAGATACGGCATTTCTTAGGGAGCGGCACGAAGCCCATCACCTGCAGGAATATCGCGGAGAAGGGCTTTGCCTGCCCGCGCATGGCAGACGGCTCCTGCACCTGCAAGGCTCCGGCGGCCTTATGCTACCTGCCCATGGGGCTGGATGAGCTGCGGGAAATGCTTGCCGCCGCAGAGGTGCATAAGTCCCCGGTGGAGGACGTGCGGGCGGCGAAGCAGTTTGTGAAGGAGGCTCTGTACAATATCGAGCCGCTGGATGCGGGTACGTTCATTGAGTATGAATTGAAGGAGCATTTCAGGCTGAAAACCGGGGACGCAAGGGCATTGTCGTCCTATCAGAAGGAATTATATAAGGCATATGCGGCCAATAAGGGGAACCGGCAGGCGGCGGAGGACAGCGGGCTGCCGGAATGGTACGAGATGACGGAGCGGGGCGGCCTGCGGTTTTTATCCGGGATACTGGCGGATTATCTGGCGGGGAACGTGAAGGCGTTCTACACGGCCAGCAGCTATTTTTTCTATGAGGACGGCGTGTACCGGGAGAGCGAGGACATGATCGCGGCGGCAAAGGTGCGGGAGCGCATGGTTCCCCGGACGGTGACGATGCAGGCCATCAATGATACGGTGGGCCAGTGGAAGATGCTGGTGAGGAAACCGGTATCCGAGATCAACAGCAACCCGTTTATCTTAAATCTCCGGAATGGGTTATATCATGTGCTGGACGATACGTTCCGGGCGCATACCCCGGACTATTTCTCTACGGTGCAGCTTAAGGTCTCCTATGCGCCGGACGCGCAATGCCCGCAGTTCCTGAAATATCTGGAAAGTATGCTGGGCATGGAGGAGATTTCATTGGTGCAGGAAATCTTCGGGTATCTGCTGATTCCGGTGAACAAGGCGCAGAAGTCCTTTGTGTTCGTGGGCGCGCCCAATGCGGGGAAGTCCACCCTGCTCAATACGGTGCAGGAGATACTCCTTGGGAGCGAGAACGTGTCGAACATCCCCTGGCAGAACCTGGGCGACCGGTTCAACAAGGCGGAGCTGTTCGGGAAGCTGGCGAATATCTTTGCCGACCTGCCCTCCAAGAGCATTGACGATAACGGGATGTTCAAGGCGCTGACCGGCGAGGACTTCATCACGGCGGAGCGGAAGAACAAAGACCCTTTCTCGTTCCGGCCTTACGCGAGGTTCTTGTTTTCCTGCAATGAGATCCCCCGGAACTATGGCGACCGGTCGGAGGGATTTTACCGGAGGCTTATCATCATCCGGTTTGAGAAGTCGGTTCCAAAATCCCGGCGCGACCCGAACCTTTCGGAGAAGCTGGCGGCGGAGCGGGACGGGATACTGATGTGGGCGCTCTCCGGCCTGAAACGCCTGATCGCGGCGGATTATGATTTCAGCGAGACGGAACGGACGCGGGCGGAGCTGGAACGATACCGGGTTGAATCGAACAGCGTTTTGTCATTCGCTAAAATGTATTGTGAGCGGCGGGAGGACGGCTATGTGGTGCGGGACGATCTGTTTTTACGGTACAAGGAATACTGCGGCAATGCGGGCATGAAGCCGGTGTCGCAGACGAATTTCAACAAGGAGCTGGAAGCCGGGTATCCGGAGATTGTGCGTGGGCGGGATAAGCTCTCCAAACGCCGGGTATGGAAAGGCATGGCTTATGTGGAGGGAGGTGTGGAGGCGGATTGACCGCTGCCGTGGCCGGGATGACCGGGAAAACCGGGGTTCCCTTATTCCTTGCGCATAAGAACCAGAGGGAGGGAAGGGATAAAAATAAAAGAAAAATATATATAGTGTGTAAATTTCCCGGTATATCCGGTTTTTACGGCATGGGGCATCCGCCCTTTGTATGCTGGAACGTGAGATTGTGGCCGCTGTCATGCGGCATCTGAAAGGGGTTCCCGGCTGTTTCGCCTGGAAGACCCACGGCGGGATGTATGGGACAGCGGGGATACCGGACATTATCGCCTGCGTGGGCGGGCGGTTCTGTGCCTTTGAGGTGAAGCAGCCTTCGGGGAAGCTGACCCGGCTGCAGGAGGTTGCGTTGAAAAAGATTGAGGACGCTGGCGGGGTTGCCGGGAAGGTGACTTCGGTGGAGGATGTGAAAAGGCTGCTGGCGGATATGGAACCGGCCAGCGCAGGGGAGGAAAGGAGAGACATATGATTGCCTGGAAATATTTGAACAAGCCGTCCGCTACGGTGGCGGCCATGCAGGACTATTCTACCATGCGGGAGATCATCAATATCACGCCGCAGGAGACGAAGGAGCTTTATGACCGTATGGTGTCTGTGGGCAGCAGGCGGGTCACGGGAGTACCGGCGGGGTGGAACCCGCAGGCCGGGGAAGAGCGGCTGGTGAAGTCGCTGGATACGCTGGACGTAATCCAGGAGCGGTATCGGCAGGCGGTGGAGTACATGGGCTGGTTCGAGCCCGCATGGGCGACCTTGACGGATACGGAGCAGATGGTGCTGCGGGAGTTCTACATGAACGGGAGCCTGCGTTCCGGGGCGGCGGCACGGCTGCAGGAGCGGCTCAGCTTCAGCGAGCGGCAGATACAGCGCATCCGGGAGAAGGCGCTGAAACGGATGTCCATACTTCTGTTCGGGAAATGAAAGATGGGGTTTTCATGGGGCGTTATTTGCTTCCGGTTATGCTATACTGGTATCGTGGGATAGCGGGCCGGAGGCTGCGGCGGAAAAGATGGCAGTTTAATGGCGTGTTATTTGCTTTCGGCTGTGCTATACTTGTATCATGCAACAGCAGGCCGGAAGGCCGCCATGGAAAAGATGGCAGTTTAATGGCAGGTTATTTGCCTTTAAATGTGCTATACTGGCATCATGAAAATATTGGATCAGGAGAGAGCCTCTGCAGGGATTGACTTGCGGGGGCTTTCTTTCTGCCCGGAAGGAGGCTATTTGTTATGCCATATAAACCAAAGCGTCCCTGCGCCTATCCCGGCTGTCCGAAGCTGACGGACGGGCGGTACTGCGAGGAGCACCAGAAGATCGTCACGGCGCATTACAATAAGCACGAGCGTGACCCGGCCAGCAGGAAGCGGTACGGGCGGGCATGGAAGCGGATTCGTGACCGCTACATAGCCGCCCACCCTTTATGCGAGGAATGCCGGAAGGCGGGGAAGGTGACGCCCGCCGAGGAAGTACACCATATCAGGCCGCTGTCGAAAGGCGGCACCCATGCCGAGGGGAACCTGATGGCGCTCTGCAAGCCGTGCCATTCCGAGATCACGGCGCGGGAGGGCGGAAGGTGGGAACGCCGCAGGTGAGGGGCAGGGGGAGGAAAATCTCACTGTCCCGCCCCACGGGTAGCGGGCGGGGGGTATCGCGCAAAAAATCGCGCTTTCAAGTGGGGTATATAGCCCCGGAACTTTCAGGGGAGGAGGTGGAGGCCCATGGCGAACGGTCACGGCGGCGCACGGATCGGTGCGGGACAGAAGAAAAAGGCATTGGCGGATAAGCTGGCGGAGGGCAATCCGGGGAAGCGTAAGCTCACGGTCATGGAATTTTTCGATACCGCCGACCTGGAAGGGGAGCAGATGCCGCCGCCCCGCGACTATCTGGCGGCGCAGCAGAAAAGCGGCAGGGAGCTTCTGGCGGTGGAGATCTACGAGCGTACCTGGGAATGGCTCCATGAGCGGGGCTGCTCCCAGCTGATACCGGCGCAGATCATCGAGCAGTACGCCATGGCGATCTCCCGGTGGATACAGTGTGAGGAGGCCATTTCCGAGTATGGGTTTCTGGCGAAGCACCCGACCACGGGGAACGCCATACCCTCGCCTTATGTTTCCATGAGCCAGAGTTTCTCCAAGCAGGCCAATAACCTGTGGTTCCAGATCTATCAGGTGGTGCGGGAGAACTGCTCCGGCGAGTACAAGGGGGCAACGCCGCATGATGACATGATGGAGCGGCTGCTTTCTGCCCGGAGGGGCGGTTAAAATTATGTTTTGATTCCATGCTGCAGGAGCGGCGGAAAAGATTAGGTGTATGAATGGGACGAGCGGATCATGGGTATCCGCCCGTTTTTTAGTCGGGAGGCGGTTATGAATATTTTACAGTTGCCCATGGATGAGGTGCATCCATACGGGAATAACCCAAGGAAGAATGACAATGCGGTGGAGGCAGTGGCGGCCAGCATCAGGCAGTATGGCTTCCTCGTGCCGCTGGTGATCTCAAAGGAGCATGAGATCATTGCCGGGCATACGAGATACAAGGCAGCGGGGCGGCTTGACTTGAAGACGGTTCCCTGCGTGATCGCGGACGAACTGACGGACGAGCAGGTGAAGGCGTTCCGGCTGGCGGACAACAAGGTGGGGGAGCTGGCGGAATGGGACGTTGACCTGCTGCCCTTGGAGCTGGCGGACATTGCCCAGGATATGGCGGTGTTCGGGTTCGAGAGCATTTCCGAGGACGAGTTCGGGGAGGAGTTCACGCTGGATTCCGGGGAGAAGAAGCCCTACCAGCAGATTAGCCTTACTTTGCACGACAAGCAGGCGGAGCTTATCATGGCGTGCATTGAATATGTGCATGAGCATGAGGAGGTGGGGGAGACTTTCGGCAATGAGAACCGGAAGGGGAACGGCGTGTATGAGGTGGTGAGGCAGTGGGCAGAGCAAAGGAAATTAGTCTGAAAGTGGTTCCGGGGAAGGTGGCCAACCCGTTCATGCGGCGGCACCATTACAGCGGGACGGTGGTAAATAACAGCTGCCTGCATTTTGGGGTGTTCCTGGATGGGCGGCTCCATGGCGTGATGAGCTATGGGCCGAGCCTGAACAAGTCCAAGATACTGCCGTTAGTGGCGGGGACGGGCTGGAATGAGTACCTGGAGCTGAACCGGATGGCCTTTGACAGCGTATTGCCGCGCAATTCAGAGAGCCGGGCAATCTCCATGAGCATTAAGCTGTTAAAGAAGTATGCGCCCCATGTGAAGTGGATCATCAGCTTTGCGGATGCCTGCTCCTGCGGGGACGGCACCATTTACCGGGCGAGCAATTTTGTCCTCACCGGGATCAAGGAGAACGAGGCGTTGTGCCTGCTGCCGGATGGTTCCAAAATCCATAAGCTGACACTGGAAGCGAACCCGCTGGCTCCGAGGAAGGAGCTGGGGGGACGTTCTTTTTTTGATGTGACGGACGGGAATTTCAGCTGGGGGAGGTACATGGAAGCAGCAGGCGGCACGTTGCTTTCCGGGTATCAGCTCCGGTATATCTATTTTATCGATAAGGCGAAACGCAAGGATTTGACGGTGCCGGAGATTCCCTTTTCCCGGATTGATGAAATAGGGGCGGGGATGTATAAGGGCGAGAAAATGTCGCTGGCCGTGCGCCATGCGGGGAAGGAGGCCGCCTATGGGGAGGGCGAAGGAGATTGTGATGAAGGTGATCCCGGCGAAGGTGGCAACGCCGTTCATGAAGGCGCACCATTACAGCGGGAAGGTGGTAAACAATAGTACACTGCACTTTGGGGTATTCCTGGACGGGCAGCTCCATGGGGTGATGAGCTACGGGCCGAGCCTGGATAAGTCAAAGATCATCGGGCTGGTGAGGGATACCGGGTGGAATGAATTTCTGGAACTGAACCGGATGGCTTTTGACAGTTATCTTCCCCGCAATTCGGAGAGCCGGGCGATTTCCATGAGCATCAGGCTGTTGAAGAAATATGCGCCGCAGATCAAATGGGTGATCAGCTTTGCGGATGCCTGTTCCTGCGGGGATGGGACGATTTACCGGGCGAGCAATTTTGTGCTTACGGGGATTAAGGAAAATCTGAACCTTGCGGAGCTGCCGGATGGGAGCCGGGTGCATAAGATGACGCTGGCCAGCAGCCCTACTTCCCCACGGAAGGAGCTGGGCGGGCTTACGTTCTTTGACGTGACGGGCGGCACTTACAATTTCAGGAAATACCTGGACTATGTGGGGGCAACGCCGATCCCCGGCTTCCAGCTCCGGTATATCTATTTCATTGATAAGACGAAGCGGAAGGATCTGACGGTGCCGGAGATACCGTTCTCGAAGATAGATGAGATGGGGGCGGGGATGTATAAGGGCGAGAAGGTGTCGCAGGCTTCCCGCCATGTGGATGCGCCGGGGTGATCCCCGGCTGCTGTTTTCAGCATATGTCTGGCTCAAAAATATGCGGGCATGAAGAACAGAATTTTGCGCAGGTAGGTTAATGGAAGGCTGCCCGCCAGCCGGTGGGAGGTGGTGGTTCGATTCCGCCTCTGCGCTTTTGTGAATGCTAGTTTTCTGTGAATGGGATGGTGATTTGTAGGAATGGTTTGCGCGGGGAGGCTAATGCAGGCCGCTCACCGATTGGTGGGAGATGGCGGTTCGATTCCGTCTCCGCGCTTTTGTGGACGATAGCGTTATATTCCAGGGCTTGCCATGCCGCCAGGCGTGGGGCTTTGGGGAAGGGTTGGTGCGTATGGAGAGGTGGCAGCTGACGCAGTTCCAGAGCCTGCCGCTGGATGTGAAGATTGCAAAGAGCAGGCTGCGGATTCGGGAATGGTATGAGCATTATGAAGGGCAGGTGAACGTGAGTTTTTCCGGGGGCAAGGATTCCTCGGTGCTTTTGCATCTGGTGCGCTTCCTTTACCCGGAGGTGCCTGCGGTGTTCTCGGATACGGGGCTGGAATTTCCCGAGATACGGGCGTTCGTAAAGACCATACCGAACGTGGTGTGGCTCCGCCCGGAGCTTACGTTCCGGCAGGTGGTGGAGAAGCACGGGTATCCGGTGATCAGCAAGGAGCAGAGCGAGTGGATTCATAGGATACGGTGCGGGGACAGGAATGTGTTCCGGGAGAAGTTCTACGGGATCAGGCCGGACGGGCGGGAGACGCGGTTCAAGCTGGCGGAGCAGTGGCGGTATCTGGTGGACGCGCCCTTTAAGATCGGGGCGGGGTGTTGCAATGAGATGAAGAAGAAGCCGCTGAAAAAGTACGCGAAGGAGACGGGGAATTTCCCGTTTATCGGGACGATGGCCTGCGAGAGCCACCTGCGGGCGCAGCAGTGGCTGAAGACCGGGTGCAATGCTTTTGAGGCGAAGCGTCCCATTTCCACGCCGCTCTCGTTCTGGCTGGAGGAGGATATCTGGGCGTATATCCGGCGGTTCGGGGTTCCCTACAGCCCGGTGTATGATATGGGGTATGAGCGCACGGGCTGTATCTTCTGTATGTTCGGGGCACATTTAGACGGGAGCCCCAACCGGTTCCAGCGTCTGCAGCAGACCCACCCGAAGCTGTGGCGGTACTGTATGCGGGATTGGGATGCGGGCGGCCTAGGCTTGCGTTCCGTGCTGGAATATATCGGGATTCCCTATGAATGCTGCCATATGTGATTTCCCATGGTTCCCTTGCTTTTTGGCGGTTTTTGGGGTAATTTGCTGTCACATTTTTGTGGAAAGCGAGGGAAGTTCATGGAAAAAAAGTATTTGAAGGTGGGTACATATGTGCCGGGGACGGAAGAAAAAGGGCCGGTGATCCAGAGGGATTATTACCGGCAGGGGTGGATTTTCAAGGACGAGGAGGCGTTCCTTTCCCATGCGGATCAGGTCTGCTATGTGCCGGAGCTTTCGGACGGGGGATATACCCGGCAGGATTTCATGGAACTGTGCAATGGGCAGGAGGATTTCGCGGTGGAATGCTTCCGGGCGGTGGACTGGCAGTGCCCGGAGACGTGGGTGGATGAGCAGTACCGGGAGGACGAATGGGGATACTGCCCGGAATGTGAAAAGATATATGATATGGCCGGGGAGGTATGCGCCTGCCCGGTATGCGGGTGAAACCCGGAGGAGGTTTTGGATGGAGATTCGGAAGGTGGATGCCGGGCGGCTGAACCCGGCGGCGTACAACCCAAGGCGGGACTTGAAGCCGGGGGATAAGGATTATGAGAAACTGAAACGCTCTATTGAGGAGTTTGGTTTTGTGGAGCCGGTGGTCTGGAATGAGCGCACCGGCTTTGTCGTGGGCGGCCACCAGCGGCTGAAAGTGCTGTTGGATATGGGCGTTACCCAGATCGACTGCGTGGTAGTGGATATGGAGCCGGAGCGGGAGAAGGCGCTGAACGTGGCGTTGAACCGGATACAGGGCGACTGGGATGAGGGGAAGCTGGCCGAGGTGCTGGCGGATATAGACGCTTCCGCCTTTGACGTTTCCTTTACCGGGTTCGATGCGGAGGAAATGGACGCGCTGATGAACAAATTTTATTCTGCGGATGCCGAGGAGGATGGGTTTGACCGGGAGGCGGCTGCCAAGGAGGTGGAGGCTTCCGGTGGGGCGGTTACCATGCCGGGGGATATCTGGCAGCTTGGGGGGCACCGGCTGCTGTGCGGCGATGGGGCGAACACGGAGGCCGTGGGGCTTCTTATGGGGAAGGAGCAGGCGGCCTGCGCGGTCTGCGCCCCTCCGGCGGTATCCATGGAGGAATATAAGAAGAACGGCATGGAGCCGTGGATTTCCCGTATGGGGGACGCGGTGGCATTGCTCTGCCGATATGCGGATATCGTGTGCTGGAATGTGGACGATTTGTTTTCTACGGGTTCCCAGTATATGGAGCCGGTGGCGTTCGAGAGCATGAAGCTGTTTTCGGACTGCAATTTCCGCCCGCTGTGGATTCGGGTATGGAAGAAGCAGGGGATCATGACCCGTGCGGGCTCGGCGCACCTTAGCAGCGCAAAGCCCCAGAAGCAGTTTGAATATGTGGCGGCGTTCGGGGGAGGCGCGGATGAGGAGGTCAATGAGCAGGAATACGGCTGGGTGTCGGCCTTTGCCGCCCATAGCTACCGGTTCGTGAAAAGGCTCACGAAGGAGGAGCGGCGGAAATGGGGGTATGCGGGGGTGTGGGAGATTGCGTCCATGCCTGCGGGGGCGGACGGCGTCCCCATGGTTCCGGTGGAGCTGCCGTGGCGGTGCATGAAGATGCACTCCGATCCGGGCGGGCTGGTGCTTGACCCTTTCGCCGGGGGAGGCACGGTGCTGATTGCTGCCGAGCAGAGCGGGCGGCGGTGCTTCGCCATGGAGGGCGACCCGCTGAAATGTGACCTGATTGTGATGCGCTGGGAGCAGTTCACCGGGGAGAAGGCGGTGCGGCTCGGGGCGGCGGATGCCGGGCCGGGGAATGAGGGGGAATAGGCTTTCCAAAGGCTCCCCTCCTGGAGCCGGGCGGGGTTCGGTTTTGCGAAGCGGTCTTGGGGCGGTATCGGGAAATGGCGGCGTGTATCTGCTGCGCAGGGCGGCTGGATGTTGCGGTTGGCGCATGGAAAAATAAGGCATATTTTTTGAAAGTTGAGCTTGTCTTTTGGGGTGTTCCAGGGTAATCTCTGGTCACATCAAAAAAGGAGGTCAATTTCATGACAATGTTGAAAAGGGTAGGCAGCTTCAATAACGAGTATTTCAATTCCCTGATCCGGGAGTACACGGACAAGGGGCAGAGGCCGGAGAGCTTCGGCATGAGCCGCGCCATCATGGCATACCTGGATACCAACGACAGCGGGGCTGCGGAGTTCATGGTAGGGGATATGCCTTTCCGGCAGGATATGGACGGCTTCATGGAGGCGGTGGAGGCGGCGGGCATTACGGAATTTCTCCTCTGCGACAATTCCACCGGCCTTATGGAGAGCCTGCATTACCTGCTGGGGCATGGCTGGGCGGTAGGCGGAACCTGTGAGCTGGAGGCCAGCTATCACACTACCCTGCGGGGGCTTCGCATGAAAAAGGCGTAAGGCAGCAGGCAACGGGCGGGAAAGGTTCGGGGACGGGCTTTTCCCACCTTTGGGGCTTGCAGCCATGGTATTTTCAGGGTAATCTGTCCTGACACCAAAATAGGAAAGGGGGTTTTGCTATGGCAATGGCTACGGATCGGGAATATGCCGACATGGTGGCGGGGCTTGCCTATATCCGCCGGAAGGGGCGCTGCCTTGCGCATCTGCCGGATCGGAGGCTTGCGGTCTCGGATGAGGATGCCGGGGACGTGGAATATGTGAACGAGTGCCTGGGTATCGTGCTGCGGGTGCTGGGCGTGAAGATGGAAAGTTCCATACCGCCCGGCTGGGAGGAATTTAGCGCGGCGGGGCGTTACCGCTGGTGCGCGGGGCTGGCATCCCGGCAGGCCGGTCGGCTCCTTTGGGGGCTGCGGCTTGGGCGGATCAGGAGGCGTATGGTATCGCACAATGACTGGTGCAACGTGGACTGTGCGGAGACGCACCTGCGGGATCTGGCTTCCTGCGGGGCGAAAAGAAAGGGGCGGTTTGGATGGCATTTCCGAGGAAAGAGATAGTCGAGGCGGTTCGCGCCCGGTATCCGGTGGGGACGAGGGTGGAGCTGGTCTCTATGAATGACCCGTATAGTAAATTGAAGCCGGGCGACCGGGGAACCGTGAAGTCCGTGGACGATACGGGGACGGTTTTTGTGAGCTGGGACTGCGGTTCGGGGCTTGGCGTGGTATACGGCGAGGATCGGATACGGATTCTAGAAGGCGGTGATTTTGAATGAGGGGGTTCTTCCATGAGGGACGCTGGTATGAGGATACAGGCATGGTCTGCCGCCGCTGCGGGCATCCGGTCTACCGGTCGGATCTGGCGGAGTATGCCTACCAGTGCTTCCATTGTGACGAGGATCTGTATTCTTTTGAGGCGATGGAGCCGGACGGGGTGTATGTGCCGCCGGTGATGGTAGCGCGTCCGGTGGGCGGCATTACGCTGAATGAGGGGCTGGAATACCTGCTGGATGATGCGGGGAAACCCCGGATATTTGCTGGATGGCGGGAGGCGGAGGCTTACCTGCTGGGGCATGGCGTGGCGGAGGCTGATCTGGAAACGGTTTATTTGATAGAGATAGACGAGGAGGATTGCGATGAAGGATATCGGGTGTGCGTTTAAGGTTGTGGATGCGGACGGGGTTCGGTATTATACAAGCCCGGAGGTTCTGGGGCTTGCGGATTTTGCACGGTCTTTGCATGAAAATGAAAAGGATAGGGGCGGGAAGCCCCTGCCGCTGGCCGGGCGGATCGCCGGGGCGGTGGAATGCCCAGAGGCGGCGTGGCTGGCCATGGCGGACGATATGGAGGCGGAGAAGAAGTTCTCCTGCTTCCTGATCGCGGATATCGTGGGGAACGTGCTGTGGGTAAATGAAGACCATGGGGATGGGCTGGCGCATTATGTGTTCCCGCTTAGCGCGGTGCTGGAAACGGCGGCCATGGAGGGGGATGTCTGGGCTCTGCTTTTGGCCCGGTTCCCGAATGCCAGGGTAGACCGGTGATGGGGGCGGCTGGGTTCCCGTTGGGCAGGGTCTGCGCTACCAGGGGCGTGGCGCATGATATGGAGCGGGATGCGGCGTTTGCCCGGTTTGTGGCGGGTTCCCTTGCCCGGTATCGGTGTTGTGACTGGGGCGATGTATCGGCGGCGGATGGGAAGGCCAATAGCGGGGCGGTGGAATGCGGCGGGGAGCGTATCCTTGCCGCTTACCGGTATCCGGGACATGGAAGCCGGAAGATATGGATTCTTACGGAGGCTGACCGGAGCGTTACCACGGTTCTGTACCCGGAGGAATATTAGCGGTTGAAATTATGTTTTAATTTTGAGGGACTTTGGAAGGGGCTTCTCCTTATGGGGGAGGTTCCTTTTTTGAAGGGATTTTTCTGCAGGAAGGGGGCTGGTGCCGTTGCGGAAATTAAAGGAATATGTGCCGTCCCGGTTCATGGGGGAGGGGTCTACCTATCGTGGGGAGCTGGCTGACCTGGCGGTGGCGTTTATCGGGTGCTTGAAGCATACTAAGGGGGAATGGTACGGGAAGAATTTTGAGCTGATCGACTGGCAGGAGCAGATCATACGGGATCTGTTCGGGATCGTGAAGCCCAATGGATACCGGCAGTTCAATACGGCGTATGTGGAGATTGCCAAGAAGCAGGGGAAGTCGGAGCTGGCGGCTGCAGTGGCTCTTTTGCTTACCTGCGGGGATATGGAGTATGGCGGGGAGGTGTACGGGTGCGCTTCCGACAGGCAGCAGGCTTCCATTGTGTTTGACGTGGCCTGCGGCATGGTGGAGCAGTGCCCGGCATTGAAGTCCCGGATCAAGCCGGTGCTTTCGCAGAAGCGCCTGATCTATAAGCCGTTGAACAGCTTCTATCAGGTATTGTCGGCGGAGGCGTATACGAAGCATGGGCTGAATGTCCATGCGGTGGTGTTCGATGAGCTCCATGCCCAGCCGAACCGGCAGCTGTATGACGTGATGACCCATGGGTCGGGGGATGCAAGGAAACAGCCTTTGTATTTTTTGATCACTACGGCGGGGAATGATACCAATTCGATCTGCTATGAGGTTCACCAGAAGGCAAAGGATATTCTGGAGGGGCGGAAGGTTGACCCTACGTTCTACCCGGTGATTTATGGGGCGGATGAGGCGGACGACTGGACTTCCCATGCGGTGTGGGAGAAGGCGAACCCGTCCCTTGGAATCACGGTGGACGTGGAGAAATTGGAGGCGGCCTGCGAGAGCGCGAGGCAGAACCCGGCGGAGGAGAATCTATTCCGGCAGCTCAGGCTGTGCCAGTGGGTGAAGCAGGCGGTGCGGTGGATGCCCATGGAGGCATGGGATAAATGTGCCTTTGCTGTGAATGCCGGGGTATTGGAAGGGCGGGCCTGCTATGGCGGGCTGGACTTGTCCTCCACTACGGATATCACGGCTTTCGTGCTGGTGTTCCCGCCGGAATATGAGGAGGATAAATATATTATCCTGCCTTTCTTCTGGATACCGGAGGACAACATGGAGATACGGGTGCGGCGGGATCATGTGCCCTATGACGTGTGGGAGAAGCAGGGGCATTTGAAGACCACCGAGGGGAATGTGGTGCATTACGGCTTTATCGAGGCGTTCATTGAGGAATTAGGAACGCGGTATCATATCCGGGAGATCGCTTTTGACCGGTGGGGAGCTACCCAGATGGTGCAGAACCTGGAGGGGCTGGGCTTTACGGTGGTTCCTTTCGGGCAGGGGTTCAAGGATATGTCGCCGCCCACGAAGGAGCTGATGCGGCTTACCTTAGACCAGAAGATCGCCCATGGCGGGAACCCGGTGCTGCGGTGGATGATGGACAATATCCATGTGCGGACTGACCCGGCGGGGAATGTGAAGCCGGACAAGGAGAAGTCTACGGAGAAGATCGACGGCGCGGTGGCGGCGGTGATGGCGTTAGACCGGGCGATCCGTGGCGGCGGGGAGATTGGCGCTTCTATCTATGATGAAAGGGGGCTTTTGCTGTTATGAGTGTTTTGGGGCGGCTGTTCCGGGTGAGGGACAAGCCGGAAATTCCGGGGGATATGCGCCGGGCGTATGACATGATGGGCGGGAGCCGGTTCGGGTTCTTCTTCGGCGGCTCTGCCAGCGGCAAGGCGGTGAATGAGCGGACGGCCATGCAGATGACGGCGGTGTATGCCTGCGTCCGGGTGCTGTCGGAAGCGGTGGCGGGGCTTCCGCTCCATGTGTACCGGTATAGTGAGGACGGGAGCAAGGAGAAGGCTTTGAAGCATCCGCTGTACCGGCTATTGCATGATGAGCCGAACCCGGAGATGTCTTCCTTTAATTTCCGGGAGACGTTGATGGGGCACCTGCTGCTGTATGGGAACGCCTATGCGCAGATCATACGAAACGGCAGGGGTGAGGTGGCAGGGCTGTACCCATTGATGCCCGCCAAGATGACGGTTGACCGGGACAGCGGGGGGAATCTCTACTATCTTTATTCCCGTGGCTCGGACGATGCGCCGGAGGCGGGGGAGAACGGGCAGGTGTACCTGCCGCCGGATCAGGTGCTGCATATCCCCGGCCTTGGGTATGACGGGATCGTGGGGTACTCGCCCATCGCCATGGCGAAGAACGCGGTGGGGCTGGGGATCGCCACGGAGGAATACGGGGCGAAGTTCTTTGCCAATGATGCCTCGCCCAGCGGGATATTGGAGCATCCGGGGGTATTGAAGAACCCGGATAAGGTGCGGGAGAGCTGGAACAAGCTGTTCCGGGGGAGCGTCAATTCCCACCAGATCGCGGTATTGGAGGAGGGGCTTAAATACCAGCCCATCGGGATATCGCCGGATCAGGCGCAGTTCCTGGAGACGAGGAAGTTCCAGCTGAACGAGATCGCCCGGATATTCCGGGTGCCGCCCCATATGGTGGGGGATCTGGAAAAGTCGTCTTTTTCCAATATCGAGCAGCAGTCGCTGGAATTTGTGAAATACACTCTGGAGCCCTGGCTGATGCGCTGGGAGCAGGCCATGGGGCGGCGGCTGTTTACGGATAGTGAGAAGGAGTCCTATTTTATCCGCTTCAATGTGGAGGGGCTTTTGCGGGGCGATTATGAGAGCCGCATGAACGGGTATGCGGTGGCAAGGCAGAATGGCTGGATGAGCGCGAATGATATCCGGGAGCTGGAAAACCTTGACCGTATCCCGGCGGAGCTTGGGGGCGACCTTTATCTGGTGAACGGCTCCATGACGAAGCTGGCGGATGCCGGGGCTTTTGCAGGGGATGCCGGTGAAAATGCCGGGACGGCGAACAGTGCGGGCGGGAATGCCAGGAACCGGAGAAATGGAGGAAGTAGGAAATGAATAAATTTTGGAACTGGGTGCGGGACGAGGATGGCCGCACCCTTTATCTGAATGGGACGATTGCGGAGGAGAGCTGGTTCGAGGATGAAATTACCCCTGCGGCCTTTAAGGCAGAGCTGATGGCCGGGGAGGGGGATATCACGGTATGGATCAATTCTCCGGGCGGGGACTGTATTGCGGCTTCGCAGATCTACTGTATGCTGATGGATTACCGGGGCGCGGTGACGGTGAAGATAGACGGCATTGCCGCCAGCGCGGCCAGCGTGGTTGCCATGGCCGGTACTACGGTGTTGATGGCTCCTACAGCTTTGATGATGGTGCATAACCCGCTTACGGTGGCCATCGGGGATTCGGAGGAAATGAAGAAGGCGGTGGCGTTGCTGGATGAGGTGAAGGAGTCCATTATCAACGCCTACGAGATCAGGACGGGGCTTTCGCGGGCGCGGCTGTCCCATCTGATGGACGCGGAGACCTGGCTGTCCGCCCATAAGGCGGTGGAGCTGGGGTTCGCGGACGGCCTGCTGTTCGGGGAACGGGCGGAGGTGCCGGAAGGGGCCGCGGATTTTGTGTTCTCCCGGAGGGCGGTCACGAACAGCCTTTTGGAGAAGCTGCCGCATAGGGCGGAGAAACGGATACCGGCGGGGCCGCTGTATGGGCGGCTGGATTTGCTGAAAATGTGAGATAGGAGGGCTTTTGATATGGATAAGATTTTAGAGCTGCGGGAGAAAAGGGCCAAGGCGTGGGAGGCGGCCAAGGCGTTCCTGGATTCGAAGCGCGGGGCGGACGGGCTGTTGGCTGCGGAGGATGTGGCGGCCTATGAGAAGATGGAGGCGGACGTGGTGAATCTGGGAAAGGAGATTGACCGGCTGGAACGGCAGGCGGCTTTGGATGCGGAGATGAATAAGCCGTTGAACAGGCCGCTTTCGGGGAAGCCGGGGGCTGCTGGTTCCGGCGAGGAAAAAACGGGGCGGGCTTCGGCGGAGTACCGGAGGTCTTTCTGGAATGCCATGCGCAGCAAGCTACCGTCCCATGGGGTGATGGATGCCCTGCAGGTGGGGACGGATTCTGAGGGCGGGTATCTGGTGCCGGATGAATTTGAGCGCACTCTGGTGGAGGCGTTGGAGGAGCAGAATATCTTCCGTACCCTCGCCCATGTGATCCAGACCAGCTCCGGCGACCGGAAGATCCCGGTGGTGGCTTCCAAGGGGACGGCCTCCTGGGTGGATGAGGAGGGCGCAATCCCGGAGAGCGACGACAGCTTCGGGCAGGTCTCCATCGGGGCGTATAAGCTGGGGACGATGATCAAGGTGTCGGAGGAACTGCTGAACGACAGCGTGTTCGATCTGGAGTCCTATATTTCCCGTGAGTTTGCGCGGCGGATCGGGAATAAGGAGGAGGAAGCGTTCTTTACCGGGGACGGGAAAGGGAAGCCCCTGGGGGTTCTGGCGGATATGGGCGGTGCGGAGGTGGGCGTTACGGCTGCGGCTGCCGGGGCGTTTACGGCGGATGAGGTGTTTGATCTGTTCTACTCGCTGAAAGCCCCTTACCGGAAAAGCGCGGTGTTTCTGATGAATGATGCTTCGGTTAAGGCGCTGCGGAAGTTAAAGGACAGCAACGGGCAGTATTTATGGCAGCCCTCCCTTACGGCGGCCACGCCAGATACGTTGATGGGGAGGCCGGTGTATACTTCGGCTTTCATGCCTGCGCTGGCGGCGGGGGAGAAGTCGATTCTGTTTGGCGACCTTTCGTATTATTGGGTGGCCGACCGGCAGGGGCGGTCTTTCAGGAGGCTGGGGGAATTGTACGCGCCTACGGGGCAGGTGGGGTTCCTCGCTACCCAGAGGGTGGACGGGAAGCTGGTCTTAGCGGAGGCGGTGAAGGTGCTGCAGCAGAAGGCCGGTTCCGGCTCCTGATTGGCTGGCCGGTAGAAATGGATATGTTGCGTATGTGGGTGCTGCCCTTATTGGGCGGTACTTTTTATGGGATTTTGGCGGAGGGCTGTGCGGTGGATACTGCTGCGGCCTTTCTGCAGTATATGGGCGGTCTGTTTTTGCGGGCCGCCTTTTGGAAATGGGGTGGTGGGATGCTGGTTACATTGCCGGAGGCGAAGGAATACCTGCGGGTGGATGCGGAGGATGAGGACGCATTGATCTTAAGGTTTATCGGCGCGGCTCAGGAGATCTGCATGGATGTGGCGCGGGTATCGGAGGAGTCGGATTTTTCGGAGGATTTAGAAAATGCCAGAGCGGCGGTTCTGTATACGGTGGCCTATCTGTATGAGCATAGGGAGGAGGCCGACCATAGGGGGCTGTTGCTTACGCTGCGGGCTCTGCTCTTTGGCGTGCGGAGGGAGGGGTTCTGATGGAGATAGCGGCGCTTCGGGTTAAAATTATGTTTCAACGGCAGGAGGCCGTGGCGGATAAAGTCGGGAACCATACAAGCCGCTGGGCGGATTATTTTGCCTGCCGCGCCACGGTGGGCGGCGAGGGTGGGACGGAGAAGGCTGTGGCGGGGACTACGGTGGAGGATGCGGATATTTCTTTTACGGTGCGTTTCTGCAGGGCGGCGGAGGCGGTATCCAGCAGCGGGTTCCGCATTGTGTTCCGGGAGGAATTGTACGATATCCTGGCGGTTGACCATTTGAATTACAAGAAAAAGGCATTGAAATTCCGGTGCCGGAAAGTGAGGCGGTAGGCATGGCGGAGCGGGTGTCCGTGGGGGAGATGGCTTCGGCTATCATGGAGTCGTTGGAGGAATACGCCGACCTTGCCACGGAGGATTTGAAGAAGGCGGTGAAAAGCGCCGGGAATACGGTGAAAAAGGAGATTCGGGAGAACGCGCCGAATCGGACGGGGGCTTATGGGAAAAGCTGGGCGGTGAAGGTTTCCAGGGAGACTTCCAATTCTTTGGAGGTCACAGTGTATTCCCGGAACCGGTACTGGCTGGCGCACCTGCTGGAATTTGGCCACGCCAAAAGGGGCGGCGGCAGGGTGGCCGGGAGGGCGCATATCGCACCGGCGGAGGATGTGGGCATTAAGAGACTGGAAACGGAGATAGAAAGGAGCCTGGGCGATGGATAGTCTGATCAGGATGATAGAAGAATTGGGGCTGCCCTTTGCGTATGGCCACTTCGCGGAGGGGGAGTCGCCGGAGCCGCCCTTTGTGTGCTACCTGCTGCCGGGGAGTCGTAATTTCGCCGCCGATGGGCGGGTGTATTATAAGGACAGCGAGGTGCGGCTGGAAGTCTATACCGATAGAAAGGATTTAGGCTTGGAGGCGCGGGTGGAGGCCGTGCTGGACGGGCATGGGGTTTTCTACAATAAGTCGGAGGTATGGATCGAGGGCGAGAGGCTTTATGAGGTCTTATACAGTTTTGGATGGGAGGCTGGATGCTATGGCGAATAAGAAGAACAAGGTGAAATTCAATCTGAAAAACGCGCATTACGCGATGCTGTCCGTTTCGGAGGAGGGCGAGATATCCTATGGGAAGCCGGTTCCCATGCCCGGCTCCGTTTCCATTTCCCTGGATGCCAATGGGGAGCCGGAGAATTTCTATGCGGACGGGGTGGCGTATTATGTGATCAATAACAACATGGGCTATGACGGGGATCTGGAACTGGCCATGATACCGGAGTCTTTCCGGACGGACGCGCTGGGGGAGAAGCTGGATGATAAGGGTGTGCTGATCGAGAATGCGGAGGTGGAGCTTTCCTCCTTTGCCCTGCTGTTCGAGTTTGACGGCGACCAGCGGCATATCCGGCATGTGCTGTATAACTGCTCGGCTTCCAGGCCGGGCATTGAGGGGAAGACCAATGAGGAGAGCCGGGAGGTGCAGACGGAGACGCTTACGGTTAAGGCAACGCCGCTGCCGGGCGGCATGGTGAAGGCAAAGACCGGGGATACCACGGATGCGGCAGTATATAATGGCTGGTATGCGGCGGTGTATATGCCTGCGGCTGCGCCGGAGAATGGGAATGAAAGCGGGGAGGAAACGGTATGAGCATGACGAAGATGATTGAGATTGACGGGCGGGAGGTGGCATTCCGTGCCTCTGCTGCCATCCCCCGGATTTACCGGTTGAAGTTCCAGAGGGATATCTATAAGGATTTGAGCGCGTTGGAGAAGGCGGTGGGGAAGGAGGACGAGGGAAACTCGAACCTGGATTTGTTCTCACTGGAAATGTTTGAGAATATCGCCTATGTGATGGCGAAGCACGCGGACGGGTCTATCCCGGATACGCCGGAGGAATGGCTGGATGAGTTCGGGACGTTCTCCATTTACCAGGTACTGCCGAAGCTGATCGAGCTTTGGGGGCTGAATGTGAGGACGGATGCGGAGGCTAAAAAAAACTTCGCCCAACAGACCGTCCAATGACAACGCCGCTGTTTTTGCTCCGGTGTGTGCAGCTGGGGCTTTCTATCCGGGATTTAGATTTGCTTACTATCGGGATGGTGAATGATATGTATGTGGAGAGCCAGAATGATGGGTGTCCGGAGGCGTATGTGGAATTGGCAACGCAGGCGGATTTCGACTTATTTTAACGTTAAAATAAATCGAATTATCACAACCAAAAGCATATCCACACCTTTTTATGAAATCCGCTATATATGGGCATTCCCGGCAATAATGGTGTGGATTTTGTTTTGCTAACAGATGTGATTTTTTATCCATAAAATCAACTGTTTCCGACACATTCTGATTTTTCAAAATGCAAACAATCAGGAAAAAAAGCGTATTTAAGCCATTTGTCGATATCAATTTTTCAGAATGTGTCGGAAACGCCTAAAATGGGATAGCTTTTAATTGCTAATATTCCCAAAATAATATCCACACCTTTTTAGCGGAAAACCCTTGAAATTGCTGGATTCCTCAAAAAGGTGTGGATACAAAATCAGTTAAGATAATTTGATAATTTCTGATTGAAAACACAACCCGTTTCTGGTATACTATGGTAATAGGGAAAGCATACCTATTTTACATTAGGGAGGAAATAGAAGTAGAATGCTATTGTAATCAGTAAGCTAAACACGCTATTTTTGAATATGTGCTTAGCTTACTCTTGAGAATAAACATAAAAACAATATAGCGAGAGGAAGTATTGTTTAGAATTGAGGAGATTATAATGAAAGTGCCGCATTTGGTTCAATATCAAGGAAGCAAAAGAGTTATTGCACCTGAAATTATAAAATTCTTTCCAGATAAAATCAATAGGCTAGTAGAACCGTTTTCGGGAACATGCGCTATATCAATTTTGGCAGCAGCCGAAAATAAATGTGATAGTTTTTGGGTTAATGATATAAATGAGCCGTTAATAAAGATGATGGAAGAATGTGTAAATTTTCCTGAAAGATTAGCAAATGAGTATTCGGATATATGGGAGGGACAGTTTCAAACTAACCAGAATAATATAGATTATTTTTACAAGGTAAGAGAAGAATTTAATTGCGGAAAGAAAGATTCTGCCAGAATGTTGTTTTTGCTGGCAAGAGTGGTTAAGGGTGCTGTTCGCTATAATGTTCGTGGCGAGTTAAATCAATCTTGTGATAAAAGAAGGTATGGAACAAAGCCTCAAATAATATCCAATAATGCTTTTAAAATATCAAAATTGTTGAAGGGAAGAACATACTTTACGAGTGAGGACTATAAAAAAATTTTGGAATTAACAAAGCCTGGAGATTTAGTTTATATGGATCCACCATACCAAGGTACTTCAAATAGAGAGAATCCAAGAGATAATCGGTACATACAAGGTGTAGACTTTGAGGAATTTGTGGAGGAACTTGCAAAGTTAAATGATCGAGGTATAGATTTTATTGTAAGTTATGACGGTATGACGGGAGATAAAATAATAGGGAAGCATCTTCCTGAGGAGCTTAATTTAAATCATATATATATAAATGCTGGATTATCAGCGCAGGCAACACTTAATGGAAAAAAAGAAATAACATATGAGTCTTTATATACAAGCAAAAATTTAAAAAGTAAACAAGACGAATATGTGCAGTTAGAATTTTGTTTTGGATGATGGAGAAAAAGATGGATATACCTGCAGATTTTAAAGAAGTTTTAGATGCCGTAACCAATAAGAGAGCAAGATTTGTAATAGATACTATTTTAAATAAGGGATTTTGTAGTACAGAAGATTTAAAAAATGGCGGATATGAACATGCCCCCAGAGCAGCTAGAGATGTAAGGGAATTGGGAATCCCATTAGATACATTTAAAATTAAGGATAGCAGTGGGAAAACCATTGCAGCTTATAAGTTTGGAGATTGGGAAGCAGCAAAGAAAACTAATCAATTGTTAAAAGTATCGGGGCGAACCCAGATTACAGAAAAATTGAAGAATGCATTGATTGACCGGTATGGAACTAAATGTCATTTGTATGGAGAAGAATATCCGGCGAGATTATTGCAACCAGATCATAGGATTCCTTATGAAATAGGCGGGGATCCAATTGATATGCTGAATACTGATTATTTTATGCTTTTATCACCTTCGGCTAATAGAGATAAATCGTGGGCTTGTGAGCATTGTCCAAATTGGAATGAAAAAAATATAGATATGTGTAAAACCTGTTATTATGCATATCCAGAAGAATATCAACATATTGCGGGAGTAAAAGAAAAGAAATTGGATCTTGTTTTTAGTAGTGAAGACATTGATTTATTTAATGAGATAGTGGAGGAGGCGAATTTACATAATATATCATACCAGAATGTGGTAAAAAGAATGATAAAGTATTATCAAAGGATAAATGAAATAAATGATAAATAAAAATGAATAAATGGAGGTGCAAAATGCGAAAGGCATTATGTGTAGGTATTGATAGTTATGAGCATGTAAATGATTTACATGGTTGCGTAAATGATGCAAATTCGGTAAAATCAGCATTGGAGCGAAATGGAGACGGGACATTAAATTTTGATGTAAAGATTATGTGCGCAACGAGCGAGAAATCCTATATAACCAGAAATAATTTGCGTGATGCTGTCGAAAAATTGTTTGAAAATGAATCGGAAATAGCAGTTTTCTATTATTCAGGACATGGAGCAATTGATTCATTAGGCGGTTATTTATGTACAAGTGAAATCACTCGTCCAGACGAAGGTTTATCGCTTAACGATGTTATGGGATTTGCATCTAAATCGAAAGCGCGAAATAAAGTGATAATTTTGGACAGTTGCTTTAGTGGAGAAATTGCTAATTCGGTAGAAATGCCAAATTATTCAGTTCTGCAAGATGGAACAACATTGCTTGCAGCTTGTGGAAAATCAGAATATGCTACGGAAGAAGATGGACATGGTGTTTATACATCATTGTTAGTAGAAGCATTGTATGGTGGGGCAATGAATTTACTTGGGGAGGTTTCGCCGGGTAGCATATATTCATACATTGATAGATCGTTGGGAGCATGGGAACAGCGTCCGGTATTTAAAGCTAACATTAACAGCTTTGTATCATTAAGGAAAAATGCACCGCCCATCTCAATATTAGAATTGCATAGAATAACTGAGATTTTTAAATCCAAATATGACGAATATCAACTTGACCCAACGTATGAGCCAGATAAGCACGAGGCGGATATTAAAGAAGTCAATAAGGAGCATGAAGAAATTTTTTCGATATTACAAAAATATGTTAAATTGAATTTAGTAGTTCCAGTTGGGGAAGATCATATGTATTATGCAGCGATTCATTATAAATCGTGTAAATTGACAGCCCAAGGGCAGCATTACTGGGATTTGGCAAAAAGAGGAACAATATAAATATACTTAAATAAATTTTAGGAGGAAATATAATGATAAATGTATTTATACCGCACCGTTGGAACAATGATGATTATTCTGAGATTAGCGCATTGTTGGATCGTACCAAATTTAAAGTAAGAGATTATTCTGTTCCGAGTAGTTCTCCATTTGATAGCATTGATAGGCGTTATAATGTTGATCCACAAATTAAAAGACAAATACGCTATGCAAGTGTCGTGGTCTGCTCTAATAGGCCTGCAAACAATAATGGTATGTCTATTGAAGAAGTGAAATTTGCTGTTGAGATTGGAAAACCTGTGGTCGCTGTAAGCATTACAAGTAGTACTAGTTCGCAGATTTCAGATTTGGAAATTCCTGTAATTCCTAAAAGAAAGGATTCTTTGGAAAATTGGATTGAAGCGAATGTGTAAGAGATATTGGTTTTAAAGAAAAATGGAGTATCAAATTAGAATATAATTGATATAGAGCATCGGTTAGAAATAATCGGTGCTTTCTTTATGCCTGCGGCTCGGATTCGTCCGGGCTTTTTTCATGCCGTTTTTGAGGGGAGGTGGTCTTGGTGGCGAACCGGATCAAGGGCATTACGGTGGAGATTGGCGGCGATACTACCAAGCTGCAGACCGCCTTGAAAGGGGTCAATACGGAGATTCGCAATACCCAGTCCCAGCTGCGGGATGTGGAGAAGCTGCTGAAACTTGACCCCGGCAATACGGAGCTGCTGGCTCAGCGGCACCGGCTTTTGGGGCAGGCGGTCTCAGAAACCAAAGAGAAACTGGAAACCCTGAAAACGGCGGCGGAGCAGGCCAATACTGCCCTCGCCAATGGGGAGATTTCGCAGGAGCAGTACGATGCGCTGCAGCGGGAAATCATTGAGACGGAGAATGCCCTGCGGAATTTAGAGCAGCAGGCGAACCAGTCGGCTACAGCGGTACAGAAGATTGCGGCCTCGGGGGAGAAGCTGCAGGCGCTGGGGGACAATATTTCTTCCGTGGGTAAGAAGTTCCTGCCGGTTACGGGGGCTGTCGTGGGGCTGGGGACAGCGGCGGTGAAGACGGCAGCGGATTTTGATTCCGCCATGAGCCAGGTGGCGGCGGTCTCCGGTGCTACGGGAGCCGACTTGGAGGCATTGCGGGATAAGGCCCGTGAGATGGGCTCCAAGACGAAGTTCTCTGCTTCGGAGGCGGCGGAGGCCATGAACTATATGGCGATGGCAGGGTGGAAGACCTCGGATATGCTCTCCGGCATTGAGGGCATTATGAACCTTGCCGCCGCTTCCGGGGAGGATCTGGCGACTACTTCGGACATTGTGACGGATGCCCTTACGGCCTTCGGGCTGTCGGCGGCGGATTCCGGGCATTTTGCGGATATCCTGGCAGCGGCTTCCAGCAATGCGAATACGAATGTCTCCATGATGGGCGAGACGTTCAAATACTGTGCGCCCATTGCCGGGGCTCTGGGGTTCTCGGCGGAGGATACGGCGGAGGCTATCGGGCTGATGGCCAATGCCGGGATCAAGTCCTCCCAGGCGGGTACTTCCCTGCGGACGGTGATGAACAGCCTTGCGGGCGAGGTGAAGATCTGCGGGGCGGGGATTGGCGAGGTCACGGTGGCCACATCCAATGCGGACGGCTCCATGCGTGATCTTTCGGATATCCTGGCGGACTGCCGGGTGGCGTTCGCGGGCTTGTCGGAGTCGGAGAAGGCGGCTGCGGCGGAGACGCTGGTGGGCAAGAATGCCATGAGCGGGTTCCTTGCGCTGATGAATGCCGCCCCGGCGGATATTGAGAAATTGAGCGGCGCTATCGCAGATTGTGACGGCACGGCGGCGGGCATGGCGGAGACCATGCAGGATAACCTTGCGGGGCAACTTACCATTTTGAAAAGCCAGCTGGAGGAGTTGGCGATTTCCTTTGGGGAGCTGCTGATGCCCTCTATCCGCATGATCGTGGGCTGGGTGCAAAGATTAGTGGACTGGCTGAACGGCATGGATGAGGGGACGAAGAAGGTCATTATGACGGTCGCCCTTCTGGCGGCGGCCATCGGGCCGGTATTGATCGTGATCGGCAAGGTGGTCTCGGCGGTGGGTACGATTATGACCTTTATCCCGAAGCTGGTATCCGGCTTCAATATGCTGAAAACCGCTTTTTCTGCCCTGGGGGCGGTGATGGCGGCGAATCCCATTATATTGATTGTTGCCGCTGTGGCAGCGGCGGTGGCCGCCATTATCCTGCTGTACCAGAAATGCGAGTGGTTCCGGGACGCGGTGAATGCGGTCTGGGCGCAGGTGAAGGAATTTTTTGTTTCCGCATGGGAGGCGATATGCTCCTTTTTTACGGAGACGATTCCGGCGGCCTGGGAGTCGCTGGTCGGCATATTTAACCAGATTCCGGCGTGGTGGTCGGGGCTGTGGCAGTCGGTGGGGGATTTTTTCGGCAATGTCTGGACGGGCATGATGGAGAACCCGGTGCTTTCCGGGATTGTGGATATGATCCGTTCCTTGTGGGAGAACCTTTCATCTACTCTGCAGGGTATTTGGCAGGGTATCCAGACGGCGGCTTCAGGTGCCTGGGAGCTGATCAAAAATGTGATCCTTGGGCCGGTTCTTTTGCTGATCGATCTGGTGACGGGGAATTTTACGAAGCTGAAAGAGGATGCTCTCAATATATGGACGAATATCCAGCAGGCGGCTTCTTCAATCTGGTCGGGTATCCGCCAGATTGTAGGCTCTCTGGTGCAGGGGCTGGTGAACCATGTGGTGATTTTGTTTACCGGCCTTAAAAATACCATGGGGAATATCTGGTCTATGGTGAAAAACATGGCTTCGTCTGCCTGGAATGGGCTGAAAGATTTGGTGGTCTCTATCGCCGGGAATTTGAAGCAGGCGGCGATATCAGCGTTCCAGAATATGGTCTCCGGTATCCGTTCCGCATTGTCTTCCCTTGGAAGCGTGGTTTCGGGCGGGTTCCAGTCGGCAATCAGCTTCATTACGTCCCTGCCGGGGAAGGCGTTGCAGTGGGGGATGGATTTTATCAATGGGATTGCGGACGGTATCCGGAGTGCTATCGGTAATGTGGTGAGCGCGGTTTCAGACGTGGCGGAGAAGATACGCTCGTTTCTGCATTTCTCCGTGCCGGATGAAGGGCCGCTTACGGATTATGAGAGCTGGATGCCGGATTTTGTCGGCGGGCTTGCGAAGGGGATTGAGAATAGCCGGGGGCTTGTGGAGAAGGCCGTCCGGGATGTGGCTTCGGATATGGTGATCAGCCCGAAGGTGGGGGCGGCGGAGCTGGCTTCCATGGAGGGCGGTTATGGCGGCATGGGGAATATGGCGGATTTCCTTGCCGGGATCAGGTCTGCGGTTTCGGAGGCCATGGCGGGGTTTGCCGGGCAGGCCGGGGATATTATAATTCCGGTGTATGTGGGCGGCACGCTGCTGGATGAGGTGATCGTTGGTGCCCAGGCGCGGCAGAGCCTGCGGTCGGGAGGGAGGTAGATAGGAATGGCGTTTATACAGTATCTGGCGTTTGACGGTACGCCTCTCCCCCTGCCGGATTCCTATGAGGTGCAGATGGTGGATATCGAGGCGGATTCGGGAGGAGAGACGGAGGCGGGGACTACCCAGCGGGATGTAGTGCGGCTGGGGGTGGTGCGTATCTCTGTTTCCTTTTCCGTATCGGCAAAATGGCTGGGGCTGCTTACAGGGTTTAAGCAGAGGGAGAAGATCGGCGTGGATTATTTTGATACGGAAACGCTGGTGGTGAAGAATGCGGAGATGTTCATTGACGGGTACAAGGCAGGGCTGGTGAAGGATACTTCTTATAAGGGGCTTTGGAAGGTTTCGTTTACGTTGAAGGAATTTTAAAAAGGGAATGCTTTTTAGAGGGATATCCTATATAATGAATGATATGGTTAGAGACTTGTATGTGTTAGGAATGGGGATGTTCAGGAAGAAGGTGAAGTTTTGAAAGAACAGGATTTTACCGGCCTGCCGTTTATGCCAGATTTAAGGGCGATTGCTGAACAGAATGATGCTGCTTTGGAGCGGGTGTTCAAAGGACGGATAAAAGGCCGTTTTCTGGTAGATATAAAGGAGCAGGTCATGAAAGGCCTGGGGTTGGAAAGCCTTTTGAAATACTATGATTTCCGCTGGTCGGATGAGAGGATGATTACGGGAATAGGGGAGGCTGCGGAGTATGATATCTGCAGGATGATAGTGGGGGTACATAGGGCGCACTCGATTTTTCTTTCGGATGATGAAATACGGAAAAATGAAAGGAGCAGGAGATATAGGCAGCAGCTTGTTTCAGAAACGATAGAGAAGATCAGGCTCCGCTTCTATGGAAGCGTATATTTCAGGAAATGCATGCTGTTTCCTGGAGAGGAATTTCTATATTATCCATTGCCTTATGAACTTTTTATAATGTCATCTAAAATGAGTGAAATGTTGATGGACGGGCATGTCATTCCCTGCCTACAGTTATATTATGGTGTGGTCTATAACGGGCTTTCGGCATTGTCCTTATTGGAGGGGAATCTGTTAGGGACGGCATATCCCTTATGCCGGGGAGCAATTGAAATGTATGTTAAGCTCCTGATATTGGATACCCGGACGGAATTACAACGCTGGTATGAAAAGTTCAGGATGTTTGAGGTTAAATATTCCTGCAGTCATGCATACCCGGAGGAGTTTAATGCACTGTTTAAAAAACGCGAACGCCAAGATTTAAAAGCCAGGGCAGACTATCTTCATTTTGGCTGGGTAGATTTTATTGACGGATATCATAAGGCAGTGAAAAGATTCCCATATTCTATTTACGGCATAATCGCTTTTCTTAAAGATGAAAACGAGGATAGGATTTTAGAGTTAGAGTGGATTGGGGATTTTTATAAGTCATGCCATGCGTATACTCATGGCAGTATACAAACAGCAAAGTATCCGGTATTGCATTATTTTGAAATTTCGATAATGCTTTATTTTATTATTCGAGAAACATATTTATTATTGTGTAATGAAAAGAAAGTAGAGAGCATGATTGAGGGATAAGATATTATTTCGATGATAGATAGGGATTTTAATATCTTACATAAGCAATATGAAATTCGTTCTACTGAGAAATTTGATAGATATTATAACTTAGGTTCGTCATGAGAGAGAAGTAAGATGTATTAAATTATGCTGATACAAGAAAGAAATAGGAAAAGATTAAAAAAGGATTACTATGCGTATGAATGTACAGGCGATTATATGTAATATTAGTTTTCCAAAGACAACCCGAGAACTGGAATGGTTCATAAAAGAAAATGGCTGTTTTAATGTAGAGGATATTTTGTATGATGAAACAGTTGAATGGACAGTACCACAGTGGGCATTGCCTGGTGATATTGTATTCTTTTTCCATGCAAAAACAGCGATACAGATTATTCGCAAATTGGAAATAGAGATAGATAGGAATAGGGAATTATATGATTACGAGATATTAACAGACGGATTGAAGCGAGCAAGGAAATTATATGATTTATATGGGGGTAAAATTTTTGCGGTTGGCCGTATTTTAGGTGCGCCATTTTATGATAAAGAATTTAATCAGTCTGAATTACATTGGAGAGAAAGGGTATATGCTGAAATTGGAGATATTCATATATTTGAAAATCCAGTAAATATAAACATGTTCTCTGGTTTTATTATGATTTCTCGTCAAAGTTCCATTACAGCTGTTTTTGGGGAGAATTTTGAGCTGTTGAAAAAATTGCTATCCGAAATGAATAAAATACCTGATTATCTTATTGAGAGCAGGGCTAATCCTATTCCTTTAAATACTATAAATGATGAAAATTGGTTAGAGTTGGCACAGCAGTATCGATGTTCTTTTTTTCTGGAAATTCAGTTCAGAAAGTTTTATGTAGATTATTTGCTAAAAGGGATTTCAGATATAAAAAAGTTATTTTCAGAATGTGCATGTTTTAGAAAAGGAAAATTGGTGGGATATGCGGATAACTGTATTTGCTTTAATGGGCAACTTTGTTTTGTAGAAGTAAAGTTGAACTTTGACACGGAGCGTAATTTTATAGAACAGCTTTTGAGGTATTGTAATGTGGAAGGCGTTATGTTGGAAAAGGGAAGAAAATGTTGTGAAAATATTGAGCAGAAATTTGTGATTGTTATAGATACGAGGAGGATTGGGATATTTAATTCTGATTCAAAGAATATAACATTTATAGCTAATTTGGATTCATTGAGAACCGAAAAGGACTTGTCAGCTTTAAGATATGCAATACTTGATTTCATGAAAAGGCCGACATAAAAAATATTCAAATCATGTTTATATAAAGCATCAGTCAAAACAGCTGGTGCTTTTTCTATGGAATGGGGGGTGTTTTCCTATGTACCCGGTGAGCAAAGCATTCCTGCAGGCGGTGCAGGAGAATACCCGGCATTATTACTGGACGGGGCGGATCACTACGGCGGTCGGGGCTGTCTATGATTTTTCTCAGGACGATATCGTAAAGGGTAGCGGCTATATCTCTGGCCAGTGCTGTGGGAGTTCGGAGATCGAGCTGGGGACGGTGTATGCCGCGGAAATGGGGATCAGCCTTTATCTTCCGGTTGACCGGTATACGTTGGAGGATGCGCAGGTGAAACTATTCTATCACCTGCGGCTGGGGGACGGCTCCTACGAGGAAGTTCCCATGGGCATCTTCGAGGTGAGCGAGGCGAACCGGACGGCGCATTTCCTGGAATTGAAGGCTTATGACCATATGCTCCGGTTCGAGCGGGACTTTAATGGGTTTGAGTCGGTGGGGACGGCGTATGATTTCATGGGACTGTGTGCCAAAGCCTGCGGGGTGGAGCTGGCGCAGACGGCGGCGGAGATCGGGGCGATGCCGAACGGCTCGGAGGTGCTTTCTATCTATGCGGAGAATGATATCGAGACATACCGGGATGTGCTGTATTTTGTGGCGCAGGTGCTTGGGGGATTCTTCTGTATCAACCGGGCGGGGAGACTGGAGCTGAGGAAATACGGGGATTCCCCAGTGGCAGAGGTTCTGCAGAAGCACCGGTTTTCCAGCAGCTTCTCGGATTTTGTTACCCGGTATACGGCGGTGAGCTCTACGAACCTGCGGACGCAGACGGCGGAATATTATGCGGCTGACCCGGATGACGGGCTTACCATGAATTTAGGCATCAACCCGCTGCTGCAGTTCGGGCTGGATGAGACGCGGGAGGCGTTATGCCGGAATATCTTAGAAAGCCTTTCGGCGGTGAATTATGTGCCGTTTGATTCGGAGACCATAGGGAACCCGGCTCTTGATTTGGGGGACGTGCTTACGTTTTCCGGCGGCCAGGCGGACGGGGAGCGGCTTACCTGCATTACGTCTTTCCATTGTAAGATTGGCGGGAAGATGAAGCTGAAATGCGTGGGGAAGAACCCGAGGCTGGCGCAGGCGAAGTCCAAGAATGATAAGAATATCTCCGGCCTGCTGAACCAGATCGAGGCGGGGAAGCTGGGGATACATACCTTTACCAACGCTTCCACCTACAGCATTGCGGATACGGACGTGAAGATCATCAGCATTGAGTTTGCGTCAAAAGAGGAGAACCATGTGCAGTTTTTCGGGCAGGTGGTGGTGGACGTGGCGGCGGAGCCGGTGGGGCGGTCGGCCAGTGCGGCGGGGACGATCATTGTGCCGATACCTGTAGAGTTGGCTGGCGGGAATGCCGGAGCCGGGGAAAATGCTGGCGGGGCGGGGAATGAACCGGATGCCGGGGCAGACGGTCTTTCGGAGGGTGGTTCGGATTCTGGGGACGGTTCCGGCGGCACGGTGGAGGTATCAGTAGACGTGGAGCTGCCAGTATCATGGATGGAGGACGGGAAGGCCGTGGGCTTCGTTACCTATGAGCTGAATGATTCGGAAATCCTCCTGCACCATCCGGTGGAGACATGGCATAGCGGGAAGCATATCCTTTCTCTGTATTATCCCATTGAGAAGCTGGTGCCGAACATTACGAATACGTTCAATGTGTACCTGCGCATGGAGGGCGGGGAGGGTACGGTGGAGATCGGCGGCTGTATCGCCTCGATCAGCGGGCAGGCCATGGCGGCTGCGGCGGCATGGGACGGGAAGATCGAGATAGGGGAATATGTATCAAGGTTCCCGATGGCTGGCGGTCTGCAGGTGCGGGGCTTTACCGAGAACATAAAGACGGAGACCATGGAGCTTGTGATTCGGGAGTATGCAGACCATATGGCGGGCAGGACAGCCCTCGGCGGGTTCTGCCGCCCGGTGGAGATAGGAGGAGATCAGGAATGAGGTTGAAGGGGACAATGGTGATAGAGCTTACGGATGCGGAAACGGGGGCGGTGGAGACCATTACCGAGGAAAATATGGTCACCAATGCGGTGAACAATATCCTCGGTAGCAACCCCATGGGGGTGTTCTATTCGGAGGAGGAGCTGGCGGACGTGCTGGCGTGGAATAAGAGCCTGCTCCCAATCTGCCCAAACATGGTGGGCGGCATTCTTCTCTTTTCCAAAACGCTGGAAGAAGATGCGGATATCATGTATGCCGGTTCGGATAACCTGCCGGTGGCCTATGCCTCCAACAATGTCAATTCCTCGGCCAATACGGCGCGGGGGAGCATGAACCAGACGGAGAGCAAGGCTTTGGAGAACGGGTACAGATTTGTCTGGGAATTTACGCCGAGCCAGGGGAACGGGACGATTGCGGCTGTGGCTCTGACCAGTGCCCAAGGCGGGCAGAACGGGTTCGGGAGCCTTGTGGGGGATGCCAGCACATTCCTGCAGATAAAAAAGCTGGATATCCGCGATCTGTCCACGTCGCAGCAGGCGGTATTGTTTGAGGCGGTGGAGATGGATTTTGAAGGGAACCTTTTGTATTCCATTACATTTGAGGATTCCAGCGTGCGGATACGGAAGGTGCGCATCCCGGTCTTTTCCATTGGGCTGAATGAGAAGCTGGACGACAGCACCTATACGGTACTGGAAGACAATGCGGTTCCTACGGAGACATTTCTGTTCCTTGGAAGCTATACGAAATACGGGGAGTTCATGGACGGGCGGGACGGGTACTGGTACGGGTTTTCCAATGAGGGAAATTCCTCCGGGAATGCCAGGCTTTTATGGGTGAGGATATCCAAGGCGGATCATTCCATGACCGAGGGGGACTGGACGCTGCCGAACGCGAAGCTGATGTCGGTGGGCGAGAGGGATATGTCCGGGAGCTATCCGGAGCGGAAATGCCGGTGCTGTATGCGGGGCGGGTATCTGCATGTGCCTGCCTACGATAAGAAGGGGATTTATAAGATCAATATGGCGAACATGGCGGATGTGACGCTGATCCCGTTTGGGTTTACATCAAAATGGAAGCCCTTATGCGATACGGGAACCTGCGAGCTGTATCTGACGCTGGTGGGAGACCTGATCGTGGGCGGGGATTTCCAGATCACCGTAAATGATGGGGTGGTGCATACGCAGGGGAGCGCGAGGCTTACCAGCGCGGCCACGCCGCTGTTCCAGTACGGGCAGTTCCTTGTGGGATGGGGCGGCAGCTATGGGAGCGAGTACCGGAGCATGTACCTGCTCACGCCGTACCTGGCTTCTGTCAACAATCTTTCGTCAGCGGTGGTAAAGACCGTGGATAAGACCATGAAGATTACCTATACGCTGACGGAAGAATGAGATATCATTTGTCGGTGTGGGTTATGCCGGGAAATCCGGCGGTTGCGGTTCCTTAGATGCTGGAGGGCTGGATTTCAGAGGTGGCGGGATAGTCGGCTTTCCGTTCGGCTACCATGGAGAGGGCGGCGGTTTCGGCCTCTATCATTGTTTTGGCTTTTGTCAGCTCTACGATTTTGTTTTCCAGCTTCTTTGTTGCCTGCGTCTGTTCCAGAGA
Organism: uncultured Acetatifactor sp.; assembly: GCA_910585665.1. GTDB lineage: Bacteria > Bacillota > Clostridia > Lachnospirales > Lachnospiraceae > Acetatifactor. The sequence goes on from CAJUFI010000009.1 coordinate 50,705, forward strand.
TTTCTGTTCCATGGCGGTCAGGGGGCGGATATGGATGCCCTGCTCGTCATATTCAACCTTGATATGGTCACCGATGTGGTATCCGAGGGCTTCGAGCCATTTGCCCTCAATGGATATCTTGGGCGTCCAGATGTAGCGCATGGCCCCGGCATAGATGGAATGGAAGTCCCGGCGGGTGCGGGAGGAATACAGGACTTTGATTATTTTTGATTTCATATGGCGTTTGCCTCCTTCTTTTTTAGTGCTGTCAGCTTAGCGGAGACGGGGCGTTCCATCAAGCCTTTACGCTCTGGAAAAGCAGACAAAGAAGGGGGCGTTTTGTTGGCAGAAGTAACAAGAAATCAATTTGGGAATTGGCGGTTTTCCATAATGGGAGCCGCTTTTTTCATACAAAAAAATGAAAGAGAGGTACTTAGGTATGAAGGATGTATGGAATGTGGTTCAGGTGGTGTTTGCGGCCGTGGGCGGCGGGATCGGCTGGTTCTTCGGGGAGCTGGACGGCTTTTTCTATGCCCTGCTGGCTTTTGTGGTGATCGACTACCTGACGGGGGTGATGTGCGCCATTGCGGATAGGAGCTTATCCAGCGAGGTGGGGTTTCGGGGGATCTTCCGCAAGGTGCTGATCTTCGTCATGGTGGGCGCGGGGCATATCCTGGATGCGCAGGTGATCGGTTCGGGGGATGCGCTGCGGACGGCGGTGATTTTCTTTTACATTTCTAATGAGGGCGTGAGCCTGCTGGAAAATGCCGCCCATATCGGTCTGCCGGTTCCGGAGAAGCTGAAAGAGGTTTTGGCGCAGCTTCATGACCGGGAAAAGGGGGACGGTGAATGAGAATCAAGGTAAGAATGACCCGTGCCGGGAATATTGCCCGGCACGGCGCGGGAATTGCGGAACTGGATCTGGAGGAATACCTCTGCGGCGTGGTGCCTGCGGAGATTGGAGAGGGTTCCCATGGGGAGGCGCTCCGTGCGCAGGCAGTGGCTGCCCGTACCTTTGCGGTGCGGCGGGTACTGGCTGGGATTGCGGTGGATGATACCACCCGCTTCCAGGCATACCGGGCGGAGCTTCTGGATTGCAGCCCAAGGAGCCGGGAGGCGGTGGCGGATACTGCTGGTATGGTGCTTGTGTATGGCGGGGAGGTCATTGACTGCTATTATTCTGCCTCCAACGGCGGCACCTGCAGACAGAGCGGCGAGGTTTGGAGCCGGGACTATCCCTATTATGTGCATAAGGCCGATCCGTGGGACGTGGCTGCCCGCATGGAAAGGCCGAAGGCGGCCAGCCATGGTGTGGGAATGTCGCAGGTGGGCTGTCTGTGGGCGGCGGAGCAAGGGGTTCCTTATCATGAGATACTGGCGTTTTATTATGGCGGCGCAGTCCTTGTACGGGAGTACGGCAGGGGCGGCGTTGTTTCTTTTGGAGAAAATATGGAAGGAGTGGGCGGCTTGCATTTACATGAGCTGATTTTTACGGAGAATGCCTGCTATCAGGCCGGGCGGCGGATTGTGCCGGAGGGAATCATGGTGCATTCCACCGGGGCGGATAACCCGTGGCTGAAACGGTACGTCGGCCCGGATGATGGGCTTCTGGGTGAGAATAGGTACAATAACCACTGGAACCAGAAAATGCCGGATGGGCGGCAGGTATGCGTCCATGGGTTTATCGGGAAGCTGGCGGATGGGACGGTCGCTACCTATCAGACGCTGCCCTGGGACTGGCGGGGCTGGCACTGTGGTTCCGGGCCAAAGGGCAGCGGGAATGACCGCTATATCTCGTTTGAAATCTGCGAGGATGGCCTGACGGATTCTTCTTATTTTAATGAGGTGTACCGGGCGGCGGTGGAGCTGTGTGTTTATCTCTGCGGGCTGTATGGGTTTACCGAGAAGGATATCCTCTGCCACAGTGAAGGCCATGAGCGGGGGATCGCCTCCAACCATGGGGACGTGATGCACTGGTTCCCAAGGCATGGGAAAAGCATGGACAGCTTCCGGGCGGCGGTGCGGGAGCGGCTGGCTGACGGTTCCGGCATATCTGGTGGAAATGGCGGCGGTTCTGATCTGCCTGGCGGAAATGGAGGCGGCTCTGCCGGTGCTTCCGGTTCAGGTGTGATGTACCGGGTACGGAAATGCTGGGCGGATGCGGCCACCCAGAAAGGGGCTTTCCGGGTGCTAGATTATGCGAAGCGGTGCGCAGATGAAAATGCGGGGTATTCAGTTTTTGACGATGATGGAAAGGTGGTCTATGCCGGGAAGGCTCTGGCAGTGTACACGGTGGGGGAGCATGATACGTTGTGGGGGATTGCCGCGAGGCTGCTTGGCAGCGGGAAGCGATACGCGGAGATCATGGAGGCAAATGGGCTGCGCTCGGACGTGATCCGGGCGGGGATGGTGCTCAGGATACCGGATTGACGGCGGGCGGCTCCTTCGGGGGTCGCTTTTGCCATATCATGGGAGAAGGAACCCTATGGGTGGGATTTTTGATGGAAATGGGGGTGGCCTTAGGTGACGGATGCGGAAAAGGAAAAGATACGGTTCCTGCGCATGGAGGGGCTTGGCTATGGCGCGGTGGCGGAGCGGCTGGGGCTTTCGGAGAATACGGTGAAGAGCTACTGCAGGCGGAACCATCTGACGGGGGTGGCGGCAAAGGAGCGGGCAAAAGTCTGCCGGGAATGCGGGGTGCCGCTGGCTTCGGTTCCGGGGCGGAAGGGGCGGAAATTCTGCTGCGAGGGCTGTCGGAGGGCATGGTGGCGGTCGCATCCGGAGCTGGTACACCGGGAGGCGTATTATGTGCTGGCCTGCAGGTATTGCGGACGGGAGTTTCGGAGCTATGGAAATAGGGGGAGGAAATATTGTTCCCATGAATGCTATATCAGGGCGCGGTTCGGGAAAGGGGGCGGTTTGGATGACGGCGGAGCAGTTTGAAAGGGAGAAGAAATACCAGGCGGCGGTGGCGGTCGCCCGCTCCATGCTGAAAAAGGGCGTGATAGACGAGCAGGATTTTCTGCGGGTAGAGGAAAAAATGCGGGAAAAATTCCGTCCGGTTTTGGGTGGATTTTTATTGTGAAAATGGGTGAAAAGGCTTCCTTTTTGGGGTAGCTTCCTATAACATCAGTGTCCAGGAAAGGAGGGCGTATTTATGGGACGCACAATAAAACGGGTAAATATGGCGGCTATCCGGCCAGCGGAAAAATTGAAGCGCGTGGCGGCTTATGCACGGGTTTCCTGCGGGAAGGATGCCATGCTCCACTCCCTTTCGGCGCAGGTGAGCTATTATAGCGGGCTGATCCAGAAGACGCCGGGCTGGGAATATGCCGGGGTATATGCGGACGAGGCGGTGTCCGGGACGAAGAACAGCCGGGGCGAGTTCCAGAAGATGCTGGCGGAATGCCGGGCGGGGAATATCGACCTTATCATTACGAAGTCTATCTCAAGGTTTGCCCGGAATACGGTCACAACATTGAAGACAATCCGGGAGCTCCGGCTGATCGGGGTGGATGTGTATTTTGAGGAGCAGAATATCCATACGCTGGGGGAGGATGGGGAATTTGTGCTTACCCTGCTGGCGGCGTATGCGGAGGAGGAAGCCCGGTCGGCTTCGGAAAACCAGCGGTGGCGGGTTCGCCGTAATTTCGAGCAGGGGCTTCCATGGCGGGTGGATATGTTCGGATATCGGCTTGTGGATAACCGGCTGGAAATCGTGCCAGAGGAAGCGGCTCTTTTGCGGAGGGCGGCGGAGCTTTATCTGGAAGGGCATACGCAGGAAATGCTGGCGGACTATTTTGATAAGGCGGGGGCGGTCGGCAGGCATGGGGCGAAGATTTCCGGCACAGGTATCATACAGCTTCTCTGCAATGAGAAGATTGCCGGGGATATGCTGCTGCAGAAGACCCACTGCATAGACCCGATCAGCAAGATCCATAAGGTGAACCATGGGGAATGGATGCAGTATTTTGTGGAAGGGAGCCATGAGGGGATTCTTGACCGGGAAACCTATAAAAAGGTTCTGGCGGAGCGGGCGCGGCGGGTAGAGGCGCTTGGCATGGATGGCCGGGACTGTACGAGGAAGCACCGCCCGTTTTCCAGCCGGATCACCTGCGGGGAATGCGGGAAGCATTTCATGCAGCGGGTTTGGGATACGAAAAAGCGGGGCAGGCGGGTGGTATGGGTATGCAAGACGCATATCAGGAGTGCGGCTCGCTGCAGTATCGGGCAGATTCCGGAGCCGCTGCTGGAAAAGCTGGCGGCAGAGGCCATGGGGAGGCGTAAATATGATCCGGCGGAATTTCGGGAGAAGGTTATGGAAATCCAGGTGCCGGAAAACGGGCGGCTTATTTTTGTATTCAAAGACGGCCATACGGTGGAAAAGCAGCATGGTTTTGAATGGCCGGACGGGAGGAGGTGTCATATATGCCAGCGGTAGCGAATGCAAGGGTCACGGTCATACCGGCGAAGAAGGATATCCCGGTGAATGTGCTTTCCGGGGAGGAACGGAAGCGGCTGCGGGTGGCGGCCTATGCCCGTGTATCGACCAACAATGAGGAACAGCTTACCAGCTATGAGGCGCAGGTGGATTATTATACCCGGTATATCCAGTCAAAAGAGGAATGGGAGTTTGTAAAAGTTTTTACGGACGAAGGTATTTCTGCAACGAATACGAAAAAACGCGAGGGCTTTAACCAGATGGTGGCGGAGGCCATGGCGGGGAAGATTGACCTGATTATTACGAAATCCATTTCCCGGTTTGCCCGGAATACGGTGGATACGCTGACTACGGTTCGGAAGCTGAAAGAGAAAGGGATCGAGGTATATTTTGAAAAGGAGAATATCCGGACGCTTGACGGGAAGGGGGAGCTGCTGATCACCATCATGTCCTCGCTGGCGCAGGAGGAGAGCCGCTCCATTTCCGAGAATGTGACCTGGGGGCAGCGGAAGCGGTTTGCGGACGGAAAGGTGAGCCTGCCCTATGGGCGGTTCCTTGGGTATAAGAAGGGCAAGGATGAGCTGCCGGAGATCGTTGAGGAAGAAGCGGTGACGGTGCGGCTTATCTACCGGCTTTTCCTTTATGGGAAGTCGCCCTCCGCCATCGCCAGCTACCTGACGGGAGAGGGGATTCCTACCCCGGCGGGGAAAAGGAACTGGCGGCCTAATACGGTGGAAAGTATCCTTACCAATGAAAAATACAAAGGGGATGCGCTGCTGCAGAAAAGTTTCACGGTGGATTTCCTCACGAAAAAGAGCAAGCTGAACGAGGGGGAGGTGCCGCAGTACTATGTGGCAAACAGCCACCCGGCGATCATCGAGCCGGAGATATTCGACCTGGTTCAGTATGAGATGAAGCAGCGCAAGGCGGAGGGGCGGTTTACCAGCAGCACCCATCCTTTTTCCGGGAAGATTGTATGCGGGCATTGCGGCGGTTTCTATGGGAGCAAGGTCTGGCATTCCAATACGCCGAACCGGGTGCTGGTCTGGCAGTGCAACGAGAAGCACAGGGGGAAGAGCTGCCGGACGCCGCACCTTACCGAGCGGGATATCCGGCGGGCTTTCCTTGCGGCTTTCAATGAGGTGCTGGGGAACCGGGCGGAGATCATGGAGGCATACCGGGAGGTCATGGAGGAGCTTACGGATACGGCGGATCTGGATTCCGAGCAGGAGAGGCTCCAAAACGAGGGCGAGGTGGTCATGGGGCTGATACGGAAGGTCATTTCGGATAATGCCCAAAAGGCCATGGATCAGGCGGAATACGAGCGGAAGTATAATGGGTACTGCGAAAGGTACGAAGCCGCAAGGGTGCGGCTGGCGGAGATTGGGGAGCTGCGGCTGGGGCGCATTGCCAAGAGGACGAAGATATCTTTACTTTTGAAAGAGCTGGCCAGCTGGGAGGGGCTGGTGGCGGAATTTGACGAGGAGCTCTGGTATGCCACGGTGGATCATGTGGCGGTATATGAGGATAAGCGCATGGTATTTACTTTCCGGGATCATACGCAGGTGGAGGTTCCGGCGGATAGGTGGAAGGCGGCATAGCGGCAAAAAAACGAAGCCCGCAGGTTCTTGGGAGATAGCAGAGCCTGCGGGCTTTTTCTGATCTATATGCGTTTCATGAGAAGGAGCAGGGCTTCTTTCTGGCCGTCATTCAGGGTACTCCATGCGGCGAATAAGGTGCGCTGTTCCTCGGTCAGTTCGGCGGGGGTATTTCCCTCGGAGAAAAATTGCGATAAAGTAATACCGAATGCCCGGCATACGGCCTCCAGGGTCGGTATGGTCGGGGCATTGTTGCGGTTGAAAAGGTTTGTGATGGTGGACTGGGAAAGGCCGGCTTCCTTTCCGAGCCGGTAGTTTGTCCAGCCGCGTTCATCCATAAGGTCTTTTATATGTTTTATGATATCCATTTCCATCACCGTCACCACCCATTTCCATTTGTATCTATTTTAGTTTCCAAATGGGTGATATAATAGTCATAATCAGTAAAGCACATACAACCCAGAAGGAACATAATCATAGTATGGTGGATAAATGGATATGCTATCATAGGAAGTTAGGAGGCGTTTTTTGCATGGGAGAACATTTATTTGAGAGGCTTGCCCGTGAGCGGGGTATCACGGTGGAGGAGATGCGGGAGATTATCTCGGCACGGATCAGGCGGGGGATGAATGACCCCGACCCCAAGAAGCGGGCGCAGTGGGAGGCGATACCCCATGAGGGCGAGGCTCCCACGCCGGAGGAATGGCTGTATTATGCGGTGAATTATCTGATTGAGCATGGGGACGGGGATCTGCTGCGGTGGTATCCAAATCTGTGAATGGGCGGCCTTGGATGGGTGTTCATTTTGGGTGATATGTACTGAGAATATGGGAATGAGAAGCGGGTATGCACACCTTTTGATGTGGTACTCGCTTTTTTTGTATCCGTTTTGATTGTATTAAAGTTTGTCGGGGAATATGGGAAGAATAGGGTGGGAATATTTTTCTGAAAAATATGTATTACGGACATCAGAAAACCGCAATTTTAAGCAGGAGGATTCATAAGATGGCATTATTCTATCTTGTCAGGCATGGGGAAGCAATTTATGATTATATGTTTGAAAATGGATTTTGGGGATTTGGCAGGGATTTTGCTCCTTTATCCGAAAAAGGAAGACAACAGGCAGAAATAACAGCCAAAGATGCCCGGCTTAAAAAGGCAGAACTTATCGTATCTTCTCCTTACACAAGAGCATTGCAGACAGCTCAAATTATTTCAGGAGAAACAGGGATACGAGTCGAAGTTGATATTGATTTGCATGAATGGATACCTGATGAGTACAATCAGTATGAAACTTCTGAAGAAAGCTTTGCATTTGCCAGAGAATTTACGAAATTTAAGGGTGAATATCCGCCAGGGAAAAAATGCAGATGGGAATCCCTTAGCCATATGCGAAAAAGAATGATACGCGTGGCAGATAAATATTCAGATTATGATAAGATTATTTTTGTTGGACATGGGATGGTTTTCAGGTGTTTGACCTATATTGAAAAAATGAATCCTGCTGAAATAATTGAGTGTACCTATCAGAAAGGACAGGCAGTATGTGAATATTCGTTTACATAAAGAGTTAAGCGCTGACGACAGCAGGGACACTTTTCCGATAGGATATTGAACGAACGGATGGTGGCTGCCCTGTCAGGAGCACAGGGAAAAAGAGAGACGAGGTGAAATGGATTGAAGAAAATACCCCTGGAAGAATTTTTGAGATTAAGAAAACTGGTTTACCGCAATGCCAGGCCCCTTGACTATACGAAATGGAATTTCCTCTTTGAAAACGGCAGCTGCGACGGATTCCTGCAGGTATTGGCCAGTTATCAAAATGAGGATGGAGGATTTGGGCATAACCTGGAGTGCAACAACTGGAATCCCAATTCCTCGCCCTATACGGTGTGCATTGCATTGGATGAATTGGACGCGGCAGGTAAGCGGGAAAGCGTCATAAAGAGCAAAATCATTGCGGGTATCCTCAAATATGTCAGTTCCGAAGCTTATTTATTGGAAGACGGATGGGTGGGAATGCAGGGAATTCCCGGAAACAATGACTTTGCGCATATGCCGTGGTTTCATTTTGATTCCGAAAAGGCAGCCCGGGCCGATATCGGAGTGACCAAGCGGCTTGCGGACTTTATCCTCCAATACGGGGACAGGGACAGCCTCATCTACCGAAAGGCAGAGGGGCTGAAAGAGCGGTATGGGCAATGCGGGCAGGTGCTTCTCCATGGTTACCCGGATTACGATCCGATAGCGCTGAACATCGAAAACTATGACCCTGCAGTTTATCCGGCCTGGCTGCCCCTGCCGGTGTATTTTGTGAATTCTCCGGAGAGCAGCTTCTATCCGGCGTGCAGAGACACCGTGGAGCGGAATCTGGACACAATCATTGACACGCTGCTTGGCACACAAGAGTTTTCGTTCCCTTCGGACCGGGAACTGGCGGCATTTGAGCAAAGCAATCCTCATCCGGACGGGGGCCGATGGTGTGTGGCAGAACAGACCATTGGAAATTATTATTGGGGAAGTCATTTTATCATACGGGATTTGGACATACTGGGGAAGTTCGGCAGACTGGATTTTGAATTGCCTGTGATCAGGGAATGAAGGAAGGGACAGAAGACATGAACGATATATGGAGCATATTGGAAATAAAGGCCACAGACGATAAAAAAGCCATTCGAAAAGCCTTTGCGGCGCAGTCCAGGCTTCACCATCCGGAGGAAGAACCGGAATATTTTGCGGCGCTGAACCAGGCCTACAAAGCGGCCCTTGACTATGCTGCAGGAGGAGAAAATGCCGCTGTTCCCACAGACAATTCCGCTGATGACAGCAGGTCTGCTTTGGACAAAAACAGCACATTTGTACCTGTGGGATTCAATGGAAAGACAGGCAAAGAGAAGAAAGAAATTCTTCTGGAAAAGGCACAAGAAAAAGCGGAAAATCAAATACAAAACAACGGAAAAATGAATGAGACGCCGGAGGAAAATGAGGACAAAAAACAGGATGAGGGAACCCTCTCTTTACTGGACCGCCTTGACCAGGCAACGGAACAGGCTGTAAAAAGAAGCAGGGAGACAGGCGCCCTTCGGGATTTCATTGCCCTTTTTGAGACTCCAAAACAGGCAAAACAGGCGGATACCTGGAAACGGTTTTTCCTGTCAGAAGCTTTTCTGCAGGAGCAGTTTTCAGAGGAATTTGCAAAAGGCCTGCTTGCCTACTTAGCAGAACAGACCCTCTGTCCGGGGGATAATCTTCCCAGGTACCTTCTGCAGGAATTGGCGGTGGCATATGCTTTTATTCCCCATTTTGCAGGCGAAGAATACTTTGACGGCCTGAAATATCCCAAGGAATGGTACAAGGTTTCCGTGGAAAATACCTTTCCCGCCAGAAGATATGCCGCCGAAATTTTTAACAGACAGGGGCGGGACTGTGACCTGAAATCCATGACAAACCGCATTCTCCGGCAGCCCGGCAACAAGGTGCGCGCCTCATATTCCCTGGAGGGCATGGATATGGCACAGAAAGCGGCAAAAATCCTGGAAGCAACGGGCTGCATTGAAAACATGGAGGGATACTGCGTGCTTCGGTACGGAGCGAAAAAGGAAAAGCGCCACGACAGGATATTCTATGGTGTGCGCGCCCCCCCTTTGGTTTTGAGCTGAAGGCCCATTCTCCGGTATATGTGAGAAGCAGAGATTTCCTGATGTCGTCTTCTGATACCAAGATAAAGGAACCCAAGATTCTGGTGGGGCGTTTCGGATGGGGCTTCAAATATTCGCCCCGTTCCGATTATGGTCCCATGTATGTCTACCAGGGGGAAAGCGGCAGATTCTATGCCTATGGCGCCATTCGCATGCACCGGGCGGACAGCCTGGAACAGTTGTTGGAAGACTTTTTCCGGCAGGAATGGGAGGGCGTCACGGAGGCGGAGACTTATGAAGGCTGTCTTACCGTGTCCCGGCTTGATCACAGACTGGAATACTGCTATACAGAGGAGGATATGCATCGGTCCATGGGCAGCCTGACGGACACTGCCGCGGATAAATTCACCCTGTTTGGCGGATATGGCATGTGGAAGGCGTTTGTCCGGTGGATGGACGAACTGCTGGATCCGGGGCTGCCCGCCTGGGTGAACATGATTGTGGTAGGTTTTGACTGGGAAAAAGGCGGTGCCCTGACATTTACCGGTGTCCACGAAGAGGAAAAAAGGGCCCATAGGGCGGAATTGCAGGAAAAAGCGGACATGGACTTTGAGGAATGGGCAGATGATGAGGATTGGGTGGATGAGGACGAACCAAAGTCAGACGAACAGGACACGAGGGAACCGGAGTTGGATGAAGAGCCTGAAGGGGAAGCAGCATTCAGTTGAAGAATTTGCAGAGTATTGGGGTTGGACTGATTTACATAGCCTGGCAAGAATTACATTAATGCTGGAACCTTTACACCGGCGTTTAATCTGCCTTGTGAATATGTTCTGTATACCGTCGGCCCGATTGTGCGGGGAGCATTAACCTTGGGGGTCGATGAAGACACAGGCAGAGGAAAAAGTGCAGGCTGATAAGCTACGATGAGGAGACCTGCAGGCTGGTGGGCGAGATTGTCAATGTTTCGGCGGATGAAAAGATTCTGGACGAAAACGGGAAGATTGACCCAGTTCCGCCTGGCGGATGCCACCGTGATTTCCAGTATTTTAAAAGAGGCGAGAAAATTTGATGATGTACCGCCATTTGTCTATAAACAGTTCTTGTATGAGAACTGCATTGACGGCATTGAATTTGCTCCTTTGCCGGAGCAGGAAACTGAGTATGGCTGGGAGAACCTGCAGGGATGGGAGCGGTAAAACAAAAGCAGTGGAAAGATTTCAGAGGAAGTATCGTGGGAGACCATGGTACTTCCTTTTTTCACTTTTCGGGAGCGGAGCGACCTCTGCCCCGCTTTGACGGCCTGAAACGCTCCATGCGGGGCTTTGACGGGACCAGTCTCCAGGTGGTGGAGATTGCCGCTGGAATCACCATGCATGTCATAGGACAAATCGTTATTTACATAAAGTATTGGGAGAAGGACTGGGGGAAGCGATGATTTGAAGAACATTATGGAAGTGAAAAGAAACGAACTGCGGGATATCGCACAGATTTCCATTGCCAAAGAAACACCAGTCAGAGAGAAACTGGAAAGCATCATATCCGGGGAAGATGACTTTACGACCCATTTAAATGACGGATATGTGGTGCGGGTGCATTTCGGTCAGGAGGACTATTCCGCAACCGATGCTCTGAAACAGTATTTAAAGCAGATAGCCGAACTGAAATATTAAAAGGACTCGACAAAACGGGAATATTATGTTAATCTAAAGTCAGGATTGAAAGCGGAATCCTGACTTTAGCGGCATAATTCCCCTAAAAGGGCTTCTTGTCAGCGAATAAAAGTCAGGAGTGATGCAAATGAGTAAGAAAAATATTTATGATACTGCGCTGTATCTGCGTCTTTCCAAAGACGATGCTGACATTGACGGCAGTAAAAAGACAGAAAGCAACAGTATCAGCAGCCAGCGTGACCTGCTTCGGGCTTATGTTCAGAGCCATGAGGATTTACGGTTATTTGACATCTATATTGATGACGGTTATTCCGGGGCAAATTTTGAAAGGCCGGAATTTCAAAGGATGATGGAAGATATCCGTGCCGGGAAAGTAAATTGTGTGCTGGTAAAAGATTTATCAAGATTTGGACGAGATTATATAGAAGCCGGGCGGTTGATTCAGAAAACCTTTCCGGCTTTTTCTGTGCGTTTCATTGCGGTGACGGACAGCTATGACAGCCTGTATGCAGACCGGGCGGAGAGCAATCTGATCGTGCCGGTAAAAAATTTCGTAAACGACGCATATTGCAGAGATATTTCCGTAAAAGTCAAGGCGCAGCAGCAGGTAAAACGTCTGGAAGGAAAATGTATCAGCGCTTTTGCCGTATATGGCTACCGGAAAGACCCGGACGATAAGAACGCTTTGATGATAGATGAATATGCGGCGGATGTGGTCAGAAAAATTTTTGCATGGAAGATAGCGGGCATGAGTATGGCTGCCATTGCGGATAAGCTGAACCAGTCCGGAGTGCTTTCTCCCATGGAATATAAAAAGTCTCTGGGAATGAAGTATTATACAGGATTTGGAGGAGACAGCCCTGGGAAATGGGCGGCTGTATCCGTAAAGCGGGTTTTGGAGAATCAGGTTTATATCGGAACCATGGTTCAGGGAAAAGAGGAAAAAGTAAGCTACAAGCTGAAAAAGCGAATCAATAAGCCCAGGGAAGAATGGATTTATGTCAAAAATACCCATGAGGCCATTATATCGGAAGTGGAATTTCGGACTGTGCAGGATTTATTGAAATATGACGGAAGGAAATCAGAGGATTCCGATTGTGCCAGCCTGTTTAGCGGCATTTTGACCTGCGGGGATTGCCGGACGCCTATGATCCGGAGAGTGAACCATTATAAGGGCAGGGAAAAGGTTTTTTACATCTGCCAGACGAAAAACAGGTCTTTGGGATGCAGCAGGCACAGCATCCGGGAAGAACAACTGAAACAGATTGTTTTTAAGGAAATCAGGGTCTGGCTGGAACTGATGGCCTCTTATTCCGGTATTCTGGAATATCTGGAAGAACTTAACATCAATTACGACCAGGTGGTAGAGTATGATTCCCAGATTGGCGCTCTCAGCATGGAATATAAAAAATACTGCGATTTAAAGAATGGTCTGCATATTGATTTGAAGGAAGGGCTGATTGACAGGAAAGAATTCGATGAGCTGTACTGCCTGTATGAAAGAAAATGCGAAGGGCTGGAAACGTCCATTAACGCGCAAAAGAAAATTATTAAAGACATGTTTCGGAATGGGGTTGCGGCAAAAACCCAGCTTGACCGGATTCGGGAAACTTTGGAGATTCACGAACTTACCAGGGAACTTTTGGTGACAACCGTTCGGAGAATCTATGTCTTTGAGGATAAAAGGCTGGAGATTGAATTCCGCTTTGCCAATGAGATGGAGAAACTGGCTCTTATGCGTAAGCTATGTCACGAGAAATCCGCAGTGCAGGAGGTGATATAGATGGCAAGGACGGCAAGAAGATATGAAGCGGTACAGTCCATGAACACAGGAAATATATGGAGTCGGGAAATGGTAGAGCATCCTGAAAAAACAGAAAGTTATTGTGTGGGGATATACAGCCGTTTATCCGTAGATCACAATGACAGGAAAGCGGAATCCATAGAGAACCAGATTGAAATCATCCGCCAGTATATTGCTGAAGAGAATAACCGCATAAAAAATGGAAGAAAACTTACTGTGCATGATATTTATATAGACCGTGGGATTTCCGGCACATCGTTTCAGCGGGAAGGCTTTGACAGGCTGATGGATGATGTGAGGAACCGTGTGGTGGATTGCATTATTGTAAAGGATTTATCCCGATTCGGCAGAGATTATGTGGAAACAGGCAATTATATCGAGAAGATACTGCCGTTTCTGGGAGTGCGGTTTATTGCCGTTGCAGATGGGTTTGATTCTATGGCAGAGGATGTGGCGGAGCGGAAGCTGACCATGAATCTAAAGAACCTGGTAAACGATATGTACGCAAAAGATATATCCAAACGGGTGACTACTGCCAGAAAACTTGCCGCCGAAAGCGGCGGTTATATCGGAAGCACACCGCCGTATGGATATCAGACAAGGAAAACGGACGGGGTTCGCAGGCTGGTGGTCCACGAGGAAAGCGCGGCGGTGGTGCGTTTTTTGTATGACGGCATCGCAAAGGGAATGACGCCGGGTCAGTTGTCATCTGTCCTGTATGAGCGGAAAATCCACAGAATCAGTGATTATAACCGCTGCGGGCATGTATTTTGCAGGGGAAATGAAATTCTGCACCAGTGGAATCCGGAGGTCATTCGTGGCCTGCTCTCCAATTCGGTATATATGGGAAAGCTGGTACAGCGTAAGCGTCAGTCTCTTCTTAAGGAGGGCGGAGAAGGAACCTGTGAAACAGACAGGGAACATTGGATTATAGTGGAGAACAGCCATGAGCCGGTAGTGAGCCAGGAACTGTTTGACCAGGTGAAACAAATACTAACCAGGAAGAAAAAAGAAGATACGGGGAACAGACCACCGGAAAATCATGAAAATATATTCCGAAATGTACTTTACTGCGGAAAATGCGGGGGCAAAATGCACGCTGTTTCTCACAAAAACAAAACAAATGGCGAAAGAAGCTATTCTTATGAATGCCGGAGAGCCTACTATATTGATGGGAGGAAATGCGAAAAGAACCATATCAGGGAAGAAACCGTGGAAAGCTATGTGGCAGAGCGCATCAAAGGTATTTTGAAAGAGCAAAAAGTTACTTCCAAAAAACTGGTATCGCTGAATAGGAAAGAGTGTGAAAAAGCGGTTGCCGTTTATAGGGAAGAGATCGCCCAGCTTCTGCAGGAACATCAAAGACTTGCCGCAAAAGCCGGAGAGATGTACCGACAGTACAAGGAAGGCAGGATTACGGATCTGGAATACGCTGCTTTCCGGGATAACAGGACAGAACATGACAGCTTCTGCGAAAAACGGATAAAAGAACTGAAGCGCAAAATCCGAAAGAGTGAAATCCAGATGGAAGAAGAAAACAAATTTTTACGCTCTCTGCAAAGCGCAAGAGGTTATAAAAAGCTGAATGTACATCTGGTGGATTCCCTGATAGAACGGATTGATGTGTTTCCGGAGGGAAGGTTGGAGATCCGGTTCCTCTTCGGGAAAGGAGACAGCTGTTATGGGAAGGAATAAGATTGGAGCCTATTACCGCCTTTCCATGGAGGATGATGACGGGAAGGAAGAGAGTAACAGCATTGCAAACCAGAGGCTTTTAATCAGGCGGTATGTTTCGGAGCATAAGGAATTGTCGGATTATGAATACAGCGAATTTTATGATGACGGTTATTCCGGAACGACCATGGAGAGGCCGGGAATCCAGGCATTATTGGAAGAAGTCAGGCAAAATGAGATAGGCTGCGTGATTGTAAAGGATTTATCCCGGTTTTCCAGAGACTATATTGAGATGGGAACGTATCTGGAGCAGATTTTTCCGTTTCTGGGGATCCGTTTTATCTCTGTTACCGACCATTATGACAGCAAAGACTATATTGGAAAAACAGCGGATATTGATATTGGATTCAAGACGCTGCTTGCGGATTTCTATTGTAAAGATATTTCTGAAAAGGTGAAAAGTTCCGTGTCGGCCAAAAGGAAGCAGGGGAAGTATGCCACGGGAAATGCGCCTTTCGGATATGGAAAGAACCCGGAAAATCCTTATGAATTGCTGATTCTTCCCGAAGAGGCGGAAGTGGTCAGGCATATTTTTGAGTTGTCTCTGGCAGGTCGGAACCTGACACAGATCTGCAAAACGCTGAATGATGAAAGTGTTTTAACTCCTCTGGAGTTTAAAAATCTGAGGAAGAGCCAGAGACGGAAGGAACTTTTACAGGAGCGGAAATACTGGCAGCCAGGGACAGTGCGGGCGATATTGACCAATAAAAATTATGTGGGAAGTATGGTCTGGCACAAATCATCACAGGCAGAGGTGGGCGGCAGCCGGAAGATATTGAAACCCAGAGAGGAATGGGAGGTGGTGGAGAACCACCATCCGGCGATTGTCCGCAGAGAGGTTTTTGACAAGGTGCAGGAAAAGTTTTTCCAAAAGGCGCCGGCCGTGCGAAATCCGATTTTGTATGCGCTGAAAGGAAAGGGGTACTGTGGTTATTGCAAACGGCGGCTGAAAGTGATGAAGCTGGCAGGCGGAAAGCTGTTTTTCTACTGCGCCAATCAGAAACTGAGCAGTGAAAATGAGTGCATGACAGGCAGTATCAGTAATGAGGTTTTGGAAACAATCGTGTTTGAACAGATAAAAAAGCAGGTGAAAGAGTTTGCCGATCTGGAATTTGTGAGGAAAACGGCATTACGGGCAGTAAAGGAAAAGCAGACCGGGCTTGTCAGAGACATGGAGATTGTGGAACAGGAAATCCAGGAACTGATTGAAAAGAAAGGACTGCTTCTGGAAGGCTATCATATCGGAGATTATACCAGGGAAGGATATCTGGAAGGACGCAGACAGCTAGAGCAGAGGATTTCTGTGTTGGAACAGAGAAGAGCCGGGATACGGGATGAGATGGCGGAGTGTGAGAAGCTGCCGGAATCAGAAAGGAAAGGGCAGGAGTTTCTGTTAAAGTATGCCGGATTTGCAGAACTGACAAAGGAGATGGCCGATGCTTTTGTAGATAGAATTGAGATTGGCCAGGATAAGGCGGTGGATATTTTTTGGAGGTTTCATGGTGGGAAAGTTGACGGACAGAGGGGCTGTCTGTCAGAAATTTAAAATTTCGGCATGAAAATGTGGCAACAATATTCCGGTTGGTGTTGGAAGATGTGGCAATCCTATGACAGCTGGGAGTGGCAAAGGTAGCAACAATGTAACAGGCTCCCATGGGTTTTCGGAAAAAAGCAGTGAAAAAAGTTGAAATATTTTAAAACATCTGCTTGACAGGAACGGGAATCGTCCGGGGGAACGATCCCTTTCTGTATGGGGAGAAGGTGAAGGCATATCTGAGGGCCGGGGCGCGGGCGCTCCGGGGAGAGAATGAATACCCCAACTCCCGTGTCGGATGGGGCGGGCTCTGCGTCGCCTCCAGCCTGCCGCTTTGAGGGAAAAGCCCCCGGCTGGCTATTCCGTCTTGCAAT
Source organism: uncultured Acetatifactor sp. (assembly GCA_910585665.1). Lineage (GTDB taxonomy): Bacteria > Bacillota > Clostridia > Lachnospirales > Lachnospiraceae > Acetatifactor. The sequence continues at coordinate 67,480 of CAJUFI010000009.1, forward strand.
CTACCGATTTCGATGATATAATATTCACAGAAAAACGGGAGCATCAAGGTGGAATATATCATGAAAAAAAGAGTGTGCAGGCTGCTTCTGGGTCTGCTGTGCGCCGCGGCGTTCACGGGGTGCGGCCAGGCGGAAGAAGCGGAGCCGGAGAGCATAGAGCCCCAGAGAGTCGAGCTGGTCGTCTGGGGAGCCGAGGAAGACGCGGAACTGATGGGCCGGGTCATTCAAAATTTTCAGGAGCATTATCAGGGACAGGCGGATTTCAAGATTGCATTCGAGGTGCAGGGGGAATCCCAGTGCAAGGACGTGCTGCTGGGGGGACTGGAGGACGGCGCGGACGTGTTCACCTTCGCGGATGACCAGCTGAATGCCCTGGCCGCCGCCGGGGCGTTAGACCCCATCGAGAATGCGGACGAGATTCGGAGCAGGAACCTTTCGAGCACGGTGGAGGCGGCCACGGTGAACGGTGTGCTGTATGCGTATCCGCTGACCGCGGACAACGGATATTTCCTGTATTACAACAAACGATACATCACGGACGAACAGGCCAGGACGCTGGACGGCATACTGGAAGCCGCGGCCGCCAAGGGCAAGCTCTTTGCCATGGACTGGTCTTCGGCGTGGTATGTATATTCTTTCTTTGGGAATACAGGGCTCCAGGTGGGGCTGAACGATGACGGGATTACGAACTATTGCACATGGAACCAGACGGAGGGGAGCATCCGGGGAGTCGACGTGGCCCAGGCCATGCTCAGGATTGCGGAAAGCCCTGGATTTGCCAGCCGCACGGACGAGGAGTTTCTGCAGGGGGTAAAGGACGGTTCCGTGGTTGCGGGCGTCAGCGGCGTATGGAATGCCGTCGCGGTTAACGAGGCGTGGGGAGAGGACACCGGGGCTGCCAAGCTGCCCACTTACAGCTGCAACGGCAGCCAGGTACAGATGGCTTCTTTTTCCGGATGCAAACTGATTGGCGTGAACGCTTATTCCGAGTACCCGGAGTGGGCTGCCAGGCTGGCCGAATGGATCACTGACGAAGAGAACCAGCGCCTCCGCTTCGAAATGCGCGGGCAGGGGCCGTCCAACATGGCGGTGGCCGATTCCCCGGCGATCATGGAATCCCCTGCAATCGCCGCTCTGTTGGAGCAGTCCGAGTATTCCCAGCTTCAGCGGGTAGGCGGCAAGTTCTGGGATCCCGTCACGGAATTCGCGGAAAACATGGCGGCAGGAAATCCCTCCGGCCAAAGCTTACAGGAGCAGCTGGATGAAATGGCGGAAGCCGTCTGCGCAAGATAGAATCATATGCTGAAAGGATTTATGGATGTAAGATGAAAAGCAAGCTCACCATTCAACAACGTCTCATACTCCCCATCATTCTGCTGGGAATCGTGGCTTTGGTTTCCAATGCCCTGTCGGTCTTCGGCATCAACAATGTGAATTCCAATGCCTCGAATATCGTGGATAATGATATGGCAGGCCTGGAGATGCTGCAGAATATCCGCCACACGACCGCGAATATCCATAAGATGGCGCTGTCTCATATCGTGGCGGCGGACTATGGAACCATGATTGCCGTTGTGAGGGAAATCAAGGAAGAAGAGGAGATTCTGGAAGCGTATTTGGAGGAATATAGGAAGTTCGTCACAGCGGAGGAAGCGGATATATATGCGCAGCTGTTGGAGGACTATGATTCTTTTAAGCATGCTCTGGTCTATCTGGTATGTGCCAGCGCGGACAGCAACACCCAGGATGCCTATGCCTGTGCAAATGGGGATGTGGCCAGCTTCGGCTCCGCCATGGCAGACGGCATAGATGAGCTGTACGGGGCCGTAAGCGCAAGAACAGCCGACGCGAGGCAGAATCTGTCCTTTGTCTATATCGTGTCCCTGATCATCGCGGTGGCATCTGTGGCCACATGCCTGATATTAGTGCTCGCGACCATCCGGATCATCAAAAAATATGTGATAACACCGATCAAGGGGACGGTGGATACCCTTCAGGACAGTTCGAAGAAGCTGGACGAGGTCACAGGGGAGGTGCTGAAGCACACCCGCACGTCCGGGAGGAGCGCGGGAACGCTTTCTGCCCTGGCAGGCTCTCTGTCCACGGCGATTCAAAAGGTGGCGAAGAATGCCGAGAATATCAATGGCAGCGTGGCGGGCATCAAGGAGGATGTCCATGACATGGCGGAAGAATGCGGCGCCATCACGGAGTATTCCACCGCCATGAAGGCAAGGGCGAATGAGATGGAGGCAACGGCTCAGGCCAACGCGGAAGTGATTCAAAAGAAGACAGCCGATATCCTGAAGGTGCTGGAAGAGGCCATTGAAAACAGCAAGAGCGTGGATCAGGTGACCAAACTGACCAAAGACATTGTGACGATCTCCTCCACCACGGACCTGATTGCCCTGAACGCCTCCATGGAAGCCATGCGGGCCGGAAAGGCGGGAAAGGGATTCGCAGCCGTCGCGGCAGAGATCAAGACCTTGGCCAATTCCTGCAGCGAGACTGCCGGGCGTATCCAGGAGGTCAACCAGGTCGTCACCAACGCGGTACATAATCTGTCAAAGAATTCCCAGGAGATGGCAGACTACTTGAGCGAGACGATTCTGACGGAATTCCGGGAATTCGTCCGTTCCGGGAGGCAGTACAAAGAGGATGCCGATTATGTAAAGGAGAGGATTGATGCGTTCAACAGCAGGACAGACCGTCTCAGGAATTCCATGACAGAGATAGCCGGTTCCATTGAAAGCATCACAAGAGCAATCGATGACGGAGCTGTAGGTATTGGCGGGGTGGCTGACAGCAGCAGGAGCCTGGTGGAGGATATGAGAGATATCACGGGCCGCATGGATACCAACCGGGGGATTGTGGAGGAACTGAAAAAACAGATGGAAGTATTCGCGGATTTTTAGGGCGCGGCGAGTGTGTCAGCCGTAAGCTTCTCGGGTGTGGGGAAGCTTACGGCTGCTTTGTTTTCGGAATGCTGCTGTTTATGGCCGATGTCGGTTAGCAGTTGAGTGGGGCTCGTCCAAAGGTCTGAATTAGCTGACATTTGGCACGAATAGTGACGATAATAAGACGGGCGCGTCATAAATAAAATTGGGGGTTCCTATTTTTGGAAAAGTGTATTATAATAGTAAAATAAGACATGGGTTCACCATGCGTGTCAAGGCAGCACATCAATGACTAATCTAGCTGTGCCCCCCTTTTTATTCATGATGATGGAAAACTGACAGACCGCGTTTTCTGTTATTTGTGACATATTAAAATCAGGAGGAATTTATGAGAGAAAAGTATGAATCGTTGGTACTTGTACAGTTAAGAGAGCTTGCGAAAGTCCGCGGGCTGAAAGTTACGTCTTCCATGAAAAAGGCCGATTTGGTCGAGGCAATGTTGGCCGAGGATGAGAGAGTGAAAGCCCAGGAGGCTGAGGAGTCCGCCAAAAGCCAGAAGACCGAGACGGCGGCCGATGGCCAGGAGGCACAGCAGGCTGGCGAAAGTGCGCCTGAACCTGCACGCAAACGCAATGCCGTGACCAACAAGCGGACGGCAGCGTCTCAGCAGAAGAGCACCCGCAGCCAGAGCGCGGTGCAGAACGAAAGCAATTATAAGGCGGAAAATACAGTCCAGCGGGAGAGCACCCAGAAATCGGAGGAGGCCGGAGCAGGTCAGGGGGCGCAGGCCGCATCGAATCAGGCGGCATCAGCCCAGACGTCTGGGACAGGCCAGGCCGCGCCGAATCAGGCGGCATCAGCCCAGACGTCTGGGACAGGCCAGGCCGCGCCGAATCAGGCGGCATCGGCCCAGCCCGCCGGGACAGGCCAGGCCGCGCCAAATCAGACAGCCAGACAGAGCCAGCCGGCAGCGGGCGCAGCCAATCAGGGGGTGTCAGGCCAGGCGGCAGCTCCGGCACAGCGCACCAGCCGTTCCATGGAAGTGTACGATGAGAAGACCTATCCCAAGGAGCTGGACAGCGGCGAGGAGGCCAGCGGCATATTGGAAGTCATGCCGGACGGCTATGGCTTTATCCGCTGCGAGAACTATCTGCCCGGGGAGAACGATGTGTACGTGGCTCCCAGCCAGATTCGCCGCTTCGGCCTGAAGACCGGCGACATTCTGCGGGGCAACAAGAGGATCAAGACCCAGCAGGAGAAGTTCAGCGCGCTGTTGTTCATCAGGACCATCAACGGATATACCATAGAAGAAGCGTCGAAGCGCAAGGCATTTGAAGATATGACCCCCATCTTTCCCAATGAGCGGATTCGTCTGGAGACGGCAGGCTGCAGCGTGGCCATGCGCGTCATGGATCTGGTCAGCCCGGTAGGAAAGGGGCAGCGCGGTATGATCGTATCGCCGCCCAAGGCCGGTAAGACGACCCTGTTGAAGGAAGTGGCCAAGTCCATTCTGCGGTCCAGCCCGCATATGCATATGCTGATACTGCTCATCGATGAGCGTCCCGAGGAAGTGACGGACATCAGGGAAGCCATCATAGGCGCGAACGTGGAGGTCATCTATTCCACCTTTGACGAATTGCCTGAGCATCACAAGCGGGTGTCCGAGATGGTCATCGAGCGGGCGAAGCGCCTGGTGGAACATAAGAAGGACGTAGTCATTCTGCTGGACAGCATCACCCGTCTGTCCAGGGCCTACAACCTGGTAGTGCCCCCCAGCGGGAGGACGCTTTCCGGCGGTCTCGATCCCGCGGCGCTGCACATGCCCAAGCGGTTCTTCGGCGCTGCCAGGAACATGCGCGAGGGCGGAAGCCTGACCATTCTGGCCACGGCCCTGGTGGACACCGGCAGCAAGATGGACGATGTGATCTACGAGGAGTTCAAGGGCACGGGCAACATGGAGATGATCCTGGACCGCAAGCTTTCCGAGAAGCGCATCTTCCCTGCCATCGATTTGGCCAAGTCCGGCACCCGGCGTGAGGACCTGCTTCTGACCAGCGAGGAGCTGGATGCCATCAATATCATGCGCAAGGCCCTGAACGGATTGAAGTCGGACGAGGCCACAGACCGCATACTGGACATGTTCGCCCGGACAAGAAACAACAATGAGTTCGTCCAAATGGTAAAAAGAAACAAATTTATTTAAAATAGGACTTGCAAGTACGGTGTCCTTATGCTACAATAATAGCGCTGTTTGTGGTTCCATAAGCAGTGCGGATGTGAACGACAAATATATTGCGGTTTCGGTGAACGCAAGATACAGCCGTGCCGCTGCGAGACTATTATAGAGAGGTGAATGAGATGAAGGAAGGAATCCATCCCAAGTATTATCAGGCAACTGTGACCTGTAACTGCGGCAACACTTTTGTGACGGGCTCTACAAAGCCTGAGATTCATGTAGAAGTCTGCTCCAAATGCCATCCGTTCTACACCGGCCAGCAGAAGACTGCAAGAGCTGACGGACGTATCGAGAAGTTCAATCGGAAATATGGTGTGAAATAAGGATGAAGTGAATTTCTAGAAATCGCAAGAAAGGTTGAGGTGCGTGCATCTCAGCCTTTTTTACACTGACAGATATTTATTGGAGGAAGTGTATGGCTAAAAAGAGAAACCGCTATTCCGGCATCGGCGGTCAGGCCGTGCTGGAAGGCATCATGATGAAGAACAAAGAAAAGTATGCCGTCGCCGTAAGGCGGCCTGACGGGGGCATTTCCGTGGAGGTGGACAATTACGAGGGAATCCTGCATGGAAGCAAAGTCAAGGAAATTCCTTTCGTCAGAGGTGTCTTTAATTTTATAGAGTCCCTTATCCTGGGCACGAAGTGCCTGAACTATTCCGCGTCCTTCTATGAGGAGGAGGAAAGTGACGGGAAGCAGAAAAAGGGGAGCGGGAACGGAGAGAAGATGATGTCCGTGCTGGTCACCTGTTTTGCTGTGGTGCTGGCGCTGGGCATTTTTGTGGTGCTGCCCTATTATCTGTCATCGCTGTTGAACGGGTTTCTGCGGAACCAGTCGCTGCTGGCTATCATGGAAGGCGTGATGCGCATCGTGATCTTCATTCTGTATATATTGGCTATCAGCATCATGAAGGACATCCGGAGACTGTACCGTTATCATGGGGCAGAGCATAAATGCATCAACTGTATCGAGAGGGGCCGGCCATTGACGGTGAGCAATGTGATGCGCAGCTCCAGGCTTCACAGAAGATGCGGAACCAGTTTTATCTTTTTCGTATTTTTTGTGAGTATTGTTTTGTTTTTCTTCATCCGGGTGGAGAACCCTGCCATGAGGGTGGTGATCAGGATACTGCTGATGCCTGTGGTGGCCGGGATTTCCTATGAGATCATCAGGCTGGCCGGACGTTCGGACAATATCCTGGTGCGGATTATTTCCGCCCCCGGCATGGCGATTCAGCGGATGACCACCAAGGAGCCCGATGAGAGCATGGTGGAAGTGGCCATTGCCGCGGTGGAGAGCGTGTTCGACTGGAAGGGATATCTGAGCGAGCATTTCGGATATGAGGCGAAGGATTTTCAAACAGAAGCAACGGAAGAATGAATAGATTTGGACGATGAACCGTAGAAGGCCGAAGGAAAGACGGCGGGAGATATCGCTGACCGGGAGCAGAAGACTGGGGATTCAGGGAATTTGACAGGGGAGTGTGTGCCCATGACTTATGAAGGACTGTACCGTTGGGGAAGAGAGGAGCTTTTGTCTGCTGAAATAACGGAAGCGCAGCTGGATGCCAGGCTGCTGCTGGAATCTGTCTGCGGTACAGGCCGGAACGATTTGCTGGTTCACGGCGACAGAGAGGTGGATTCAGAGAAGCAGAACGCCTATGAAAGGCTGATTGCCGGCAGAAAAGCGAGGATTCCTCTGCAGCAGCTGACAGGGGTACAGGAGTTCATGGGGCTGGAGTTCCTGGTGGATGAACATGTGCTGATTCCCAGGCAGGATACGGAGATTCTGGTGGAGGAAGTGCTGAAGAATCTCTACGATGGTATGCGAATTTTGGACCTGTGCACGGGGTCTGGCTGTATTCTGATCAGCTTGTTGCATTACAGCAATGACTGTGAAGGCGTGGGGGCAGACATTTCCGCGGAAGCGCTGGAAGTGGCAAGGCGGAATGCGCGGAAGCTGCTGGGGCCCAAGGCCTGGGCGGAAGCGGGGGCTTCTGTAGGAACAGGGGCGGAGGATGTCCGGGAGCTGGGCTGCGGAGAGGACGACGCTGCCGGTGCGGGAGACCGGGACGGGAGGATTTCTTTTGTACAGGGAGATTTGTTTGAAAAGGCAGAGGGAAAGTTTGACATTATCGTATCCAACCCGCCTTATATTTCCAGTGGCGTAATCGGGACTTTGATGCCGGAGGTGCGGGAGCATGAGCCCCTGGGAGCGCTGGACGGCGGCGAGGACGGGCTTTCGTTCTATCGAAGGATAGTGGAAGAGTGCAGACCGCATCTGTGCGGCGGAGGAATGCTTTTTTTGGAGATTGGGTATGATCAGGCGGATGATGTCAGGAAACTGATGGAAGACGCCGGATTTCTGGAGATAAATGTGGTGAAGGACTATGGTGGGCTGGATCGGGTGGTCTATGGAACGAAGGGATTCGAGTGACATAAGACATAGTCCGGGGCGGAATGCCGTGGGTGATATAGTGCATTGGATGAGAGTTGTGTCCAAGACAGCGGAAGAGTTGTGACAGGCCGTGGCAGCGGCAGAATGTGAGGATATATGTTTGACAGATTAGAGGATTTATTGATTCGGTTTGAAGAAATCTTAAGCGAGCTCCATGAGCCTACGGTGACCTCCAACCAGGAGAGGTTCCGGAAGCTGATGAAGGAACAGAGCGATCTGACTCCCATCGTGGACGCGTACACGGAATACAAGAAATGCAATCAGGAAATCGCGGACTCCCTGGAACTGCTGGACGGGGAAAGCGACGAAGAGATGCGGGAAATGATAAAGGAGACCCTGAACGAGAACAGGAAGCGGGTGGAAGCGCTGGAGCAGGAGCTGAAGATTCTGCTGCTGCCCAAAGACCCGAATGATGACAAGAATGTAATTGTAGAGATCCGCGCAGGTGCGGGCGGAGACGAAGCGGCGCTGTTCGCATCGGAGATTTACCGCATGTATGTGCATTATGCGGAGAGCCAGCGCTGGAAGGTGGATACCCTGAACGTAGACGAAATCGGCATCGGCGGCATGAAGGAAGTGCAGTTCACAATCAACGGCCAGGGCGCCTATTCCAAAATGAAATACGAGAGCGGCGTGCACCGCGTCCAGCGGGTGCCGGAGACGGAGAGCGGCGGGCGTATCCATACATCTACAATCAGTGTGGCCGTGATGCCGGAGGTGGACGAAGACATCGATATCGTCATCGATGAAAAAGACATCCGTATCGATGTCATGCGGGCCTCCGGAAACGGTGGACAGTGCGTCAATACCACGGATTCCGCGGTGCGCCTGACCCATTACCCCACGGGAATCGTGGTGTACAGCCAGACGGAGAAGTCCCAGCTGCAGAACAAGGCCAAGGCGTTCGCCCTGCTGAAAGCGAAGCTGTACGACATCGAGCAGCAGCAGAGACATGACGCGGAAGCGGAACTGCGGCGCAGCCAGATAGGCACCGGCGACCGCTCCGAGAAGATACGCACCTATAACTTCCCCCAGGGACGCGTCACAGATCACCGAATCGGCCTGACGATTTACAAGCTGGACAAAGTCATGAACGGAGACATCCAGGAAATCCTCGATGCCTGTATCGCCGCCGACCAAGCGGCTAAGCTAGTGAAGATGGGAGAAAACTAGAAGCCGCTTGGTCGTGCGGCCAGGAAGGCTAAGCTAGTGAAGATGGGAGAAAACTAGAAGCCGCTTGGTCGTACGGCCGAGAAGGCAAAGCTAGTGAAGATGGGAGAAAACCAGAAGCCTCTTGGATGTGCGACCAGAAGGCCAGTATATGGAGAAAAGCATTTTTTCAAAAAGAAAAAGCAAGGGAACGTGAAATGAAGGATTTCATATTTATCATCGGGACAAGCGGCGTCGGCAAGACCACCCTGGGCAAGGGCCTGTTTACGCATTACAATGGGGCTTACGTGGAACAAAGCATGGTTCCTGAGTTTGGAATCCCGGAAAATGTAGACGAAGGCCTATTTGAAGAGCAGGTATGCTGGGAATGCTGCGTGGCGCAGATGATGAAATTCCATGAGATGGGAATCAGGAATATCATCGGGAACGATTTTGACGATTTAAGGACTGCCGACATCCCGGATGTGTTCAAAGGGTATGACTACATTACGATTAAGCTGATCTGTAAGGATCCGTCACAGCTTTATAAGCAGATGGAGAACAGAGAAAATGGCCTTACTGACTATGAGCTGCAAAGAAAATGTTCTGAGAAAGTAAATAAAAGGCCCCTGTTGATAAACGAAGTGGAACTGGATGTAACGGGCAAGACGTCACAGCAGGTATTGGAGGAAGCTGTTAAAATAATCGACAATACGGAACCGCTTAGAGAGTATGCCTATCAAAAACCCGGGAAAGATTTGTTTTACTCGTGGGTATTCAGCAATGGACTGCGATAGTTGGATTTGTCCTCATATTAGCGAAATGATTGAGAACATTTGTTCTGCGAGGGGAAATATAGCCGATAAATGAATCGAGACTTCCCAGTGAGGCCTCGATTCATTTGCGGTCTGGGGACAGTAAGGAATTCCGGCTTTCTCCGAAACAAATTGCATCAGTTATTTTCGACAGTTCCTAAAGGGACAGGAACGGGAAAAGGTCAGTTGGCCGGATTTCCAGCAGCGTCTGGCAGTTGAGCAAGCGGCGAAGGCTGGAAGAGCAGAAAGACACAGATTTACATACTTAGTAACTGCCGGAAAATAACGGATAAGAGTTGCTTCGGAAAAAAGCCCGGTTATTTGCAGACATTTAGGAAGGGAAAAGGATGTAAGGATATGAAAGACCGCATATTTTCAGACAGGATTTTTGGCAGGAAGCTGCTGCAGCTCACCGCCCCCATTGCGCTGCAGAGCCTGATGCTGGCTTCCGTGGCGGCTGCAGACGCCGTCATGCTGGGGAGCGTGGCCCAGGATTCCATGGCGGCGGTGTCCCTGGCGACGCAGATACAGTTCATCCAGAATATGATCCTAAGCGCAGTGGTCTCCGCAGCCGCCATTCTGGGAGCGCAGTACTGGGGGAAGGGGGACGTGGGCACGGTTGACGATATTTTCTGCATTGCTCTGCGGTATTGCGGCATCGCTTCCCTGCTGTTCTTTGTGGGGTGCGTGTTCTTCCCCCGGTATCTTATGGTCATCTTCACCAATGAGGAGGCGCTGATTGCCATAGGCATCCGGTATCTGAAGGTGGCGGGGTGGTCGTACTTTCTCACGGGCATTTCCCAGTGCTATCTGGTGATCATGAAGGTCAGCGGGCATGCGTCCCAGACCGCTATGATCAGCTCCGGGGCGGTGATTCTCAATATCCTATTGAACGCGGTGTTCATCTTCGGGCTGTTCGGACTGCCAGCCATGGAGGTGCAGGGGGCGGCGCTGGCCACCCTGATCGCCAGGGTGGTGGAGCTGGTCTGGTGCGTCCTCTGCTCCAGGCGGGAGGGCTATGTCCGCCCCCAGTGGAGCCGGTTCATGAAGCGCAACCCGCTGCTGGCATCGGATTTCTGGAAATGCGTGTTCCCGCTGCTGGGAGCCAGCCTTTTCTGGGGAGTGGGGTTCACCTCTTACACGGCGTTCATGGGGCATATGGGGACGGACGCGGCGGCTTCCAATTCCGTGGCATCCGTGGTCAGGGATCTGATCTGCTGTCTCTGCAACGGAATCAGCAGCGGCGGAGGCATTTTGGTGGGGCACGAGCTGGGCGCGGGCAATCTGGAGCGGGGGAAGCTGTACGGGAACCGTCTGGTGAAGCTGGCGTTTCTGTGCGGATTCCTCTCTACGGGCGTCATGCTGCTTTTGACCCCTGCGGTGCTTGGGTTCGTGAAGCTTACGGAGGATGCCCGGAAGTATCTGGTGGGGATGATGGTGATCATGGCGTTCTATATGATCGGGCGCGCGGTGAACACCATTATCATCAACGGCATTTTCGCGGCAGGCGGGGATACGCTGTTCGATCTGTACAGCCTGGCGGTGTGCATGTGGGGGATCGCCGTGCCGCTGGCCGCCGCGGGGACGTTCCTGTTCGACTGGCCAGTGCTGGTGGTCTACGCGTGCACCTGCCTGGACGAGGTGGGGAAGATTCCCTGGGTGATGGTGCATTACAGGAAGTATGGCTGGGTGAAGGACTTGACCCGGGAGATTACGTGAAGCAGCGCCCTCCGTGTTGCGTTGTTGCTTTCCCCTTTGCTGCTTCCCTCTTGCTGCTTTCGCCTTAGAAATCTGTGGAATACGAAAGCCACGGAATCAGATATCCGTGGCGTGCGGAATCCATGGAATGCGGAATTCCAGGCGGATGCGTAGATTACATAGCTTGCGGGGGCAGGCGGATAGGAGCTGGTGATGAAAGGAAAGCAGATTGGAAAGATATTGGTGGATATCGGGATGACGATTGTCCTGTTGCTCCTCATGGCTTATGAACTGATTGGCCAGGCAGTCCATGAATGGCTGGGTGTGGGAATCTTTGTGCTGGCCGTGGCGCATCATGTGCTGAACGGCAGATGGAGCCGCAGCCTCCTGAAAGGAAGGTACACGGCTCTGCGGGTCTGGCAGACAGCGCTGGCGGGTCTGGTGCTTCTGTCCATGTTGGGTTCCATGGTCAGTGGCGTCATCCTATCCCGGCAGGTGTTCGCCTTCCTTCCCATCAGTGGCGGTCGGGCCTTTGCCAGGAACCTCCATATGATTTCCGCCTACTGGGGCTTCGTGCTGATGTCCCTTCACCTGGGGTTCCACTGGAACATGATGATGGGGATGGCCAGGAAGATGACGAAGGGGCCTTCCCTGGCGCGCAAATGGGCTTTGCGGGCAGCGGCCCTGCTGATGGCGGGATATGGGGCATCTGCCTTTTTCAGACGGCAGGTGGGGGCTTACCTGCTGATGACGAGCCATTTCGTGTTTTTTGACTATGAGGAGCCGCTGGTGTTCTTCCTGGCGGACTATCTGGCAATCATGGGGCTGTTCGTGTGCATAGGCCATTATGTGGCGGAGGAGATTCGTTTTTCAGGCAGAAGGAAGCTTTCTGAGTGATTCTGCCTTACATCGGTTTGAGGGCTTACACAAACTTTGGGATGTTTCCTGTTTCTGATGTGCTATCATAAGGAATTGTCTACAAATATTTCTTCCAGTGATTTCGCGACCAAAGCGGAAGCGATTTTTCATTCATCTGTGTTATCGAAAATCTTATTTTCAGGAGAAAGTATCCTGTGATTGAGATGTCCGAAGAAGTCCCCCGGGAAATCGAAAGCAGGAAAAAGCGGGTAGGCGCAGGGATTCTGTTTTTGGGGGCAGGCGCTATCGGCTTCGTGGTCGCGATTTCACTTATGTAAGGAGAACAGTATGAATTTCATAAATCAGATATTTAGCGCAGCATTGCAGTTAGGGCTTTTTGCTTCCGTCCCATTTCTTTGGTATGTAATCCGCCACAGAAAATGTTCCGGGTTTTTCCGGTGGATCGGACTTAGGAGACCGCCTGTATTTGACAGAAGCCTTTTGGGATTTGGCGCTTTCACCATAGCTGCTTTCCTGGCGGTTTCCACAGGGATATTGTATTCGCTGAAGGGAGTGGATACAGCGGCATCCAGGTTCGCGGGCATGGGGATGGCCGGACTTCCGTCCGCGCTTGTTTATGCCTTCATTTCAACCGCACTGTCAGAGGAGATATTGTTCCGGGGCTTCTTGCTGAAGCGTCTGTCCGGTTAGTTCGGTTTCCGGATTGGAAATATGGCGCAGAGCATCCTTTTCGGATTGCTGCATGGAGCAATGTTCTTTTCGCTGATCGGCATTGTAAAAGCGGCGCTGATCGTAGCCTTCACGGGCCTGATTGCATGGTGCATGGGCTATGCGGATGAGAGGAGAGCAGACGGCTCTATTCTGCCAGGCTGGATTATCCATGGGACGGCCAACTTATTCTCTGCGGCGGTTTCCATGTTCTGTATCATGGATTGAAAAAAGCGGCGGTTTCGTTTTCACGAAGCCGCCGCTTGGGGGAGGATACTTCAATCTTGTCCGGCTCAGTTATTTTTATATTGGCGAAAATGCTTGAAGTAGCCATAACCAGTATCTCCTTCCTTCGTGGGATGGTTCCTTTGCAGTTTATTAATGCCTGTCTATTGAGAAACGATATATTGAGCCAATCCGAACGCAATATCAAAGTGCCCTGCATCGTGCTGCGTCCCTTTGACCTGTCCTTCTTTTTGCCTGGCATCCCATTCGGGTGCGTCAAGCAGGTCGCCGCTGGTAAAGAATGTGTACAGATTCAGTCCTCTGAAATCGCACATGGCCTGGAGGGCGGCGCATTCCATCTCTACCGAGATGCAGCCGTCCGCTTTATGTTTTTCAAAGTTATTGACGGTTTCCCGATAGAAAGAGTCAGTGGTCCATGTCCCGCCTTTCACGTAAGGGATTCCGTTTTCCTCCATGAACCGGGCGACGATATCCGCATTCCTGACAGTGATATAATCCGATGCGGGTGCATAGTGATAGGAAGTACCCTCATCCCGATAGGCCTGGGTGGGTATCATGACCTTTCCGTGTGCGATTTCCCTGTTCAGGCACCCTGCGCCGCCGAACACGACATATTTGTCTGTCCTTATCTCTGACAGGCTATCCTCCACCGTGCCGACACATGCGGGCGCACCTATATAAGTCTTATAAAATGCGAATCTCATTCCCTTATGGTCGATGCAATAAATCGGGATAGAGCCCGTTGCGGACCAGAGGACCCCAATCTGCCTGCAGTCGTAATTCGCCAGCACAAAGGCTTCGATTACATGTGAAAAAGTCAGGATACACACATCCACCTGGGGCGCATTTTCATTGATGCGCGGGTTGATGATTGCTGCTGATTGATTGTCAAAAGTCTCTGTTATCATGTTTTCCTCCTTATTTTAGTTCCGCATCTGCCCCGCCAGTACCCGGACATGGGCAGAGAATTTCCGGCCGCGAAAGGAATGCGTCCGTAAATCCTCTGGGGCACTGGACGGGGCAGATGCTGTTTCAAGTTTCAAATTTGCATTGACATTTCTTAGCTGGACTTGTATAAAAGATGATTTCCGAAACCGTTCCGCACTGTCGAGGGGGTATTCTTTTCGCGCTTCCATGGTAGCAAAAAAAGAACAGCCTTCTTTGCAAAAATACAAATGTTGGCTGTTTTCATCTATTTCCCGGGATAAGGAATTGTCTACAGATAACTGATGCGAGTCCATAGCAGCTTTTGCTGGATTTCCGGGCTTTTTCGTATGAACTTTTAATGCCCTCAAGCCATTTACGACATACCAACATATGCGTTCTCTATTACGGGAGAAAACCGTCAGCATCTACTTGCCCAAGCGTTCGTGCTGCAACTCGGGAGGGATCTTATATTTACTCTACCGGTACCGTCTCTCAGCAAACACGGCTCTCTGTGACTTTCAAGATAAATATAACGTCTCCGTCATCGTCTTTTGATTCCGAATTGTGTATGATTATATAGCGTATCTCTATCCTTGTCAAGCTTTTTGCTGAATTTATCGATTTCCCGTCATCCTCTTCCCAAACCCCGCAAAAAAATATAAAATATTCAAGAAATGACTGTCAGATTTTCGCCCGAAAGTTGTGTATATAAGTGAGGGGGGAGAATTTATATGGATGATAATGGCATAATCCGGCTATATTGGGACAGAAATGACCAGGCCATCAGGGCAACGACCGAAAAGTACGGTCATTACTGCAAAGCCATAGCAAAGAACATATTGAACAGCGAAGAAGATGCAGAAGAATGTGTCAACGATACCTACTTAAACGCATGGAACTCGATGCCGACCCACTGGCCTGAACAATTAGCGGCATTCCTGGGCAAAATCACACGGAATTTGTCGTTTAACAAGTACAGGCACAATCATGCGGAAAAACGGGGCGGCGGTGAGATGGCGCTTGTCTTGGAGGAACTGGCAGACTGCGTATCAGACGTTGACGATGTAGAGAAGACCATTGACCGTCAAGAGCTGATAAAGGCGATTGATAGATTCGTGAGAAACCTTCCGATAGAAAAACGGAACCTGTTTGTCCGCCGCTACTGGTATGCTGATTCGGTTTCGGATATTGCAAGCGGCTCTGGAATGAAGCAGGGAACCGTATCAAAGACGCTGGAACGGACGCGGAAACAATTAAAAAGGTATTTGGCAGAAAGAGGTTTTGAGATATGAGAAAAGAAGAGTTCTTTGAAATCCTTGGCGAACTTGATGACAAAATAGTAGTACATGCAAAATCCACCGGGAAGAAGGAACCCCATTGGAAGATATGGGGAGCCATGGCGGCCTGTGTGTGCTTTACGGTGATAGCAGTCGCTTCCTTTCACATGTTTCAGCCGGATGGATTCCATGCCATGATAGCCGATTACACAGCCCACACCACTGTGCATTACGCCGCCGTCCACATGGAAGAGAAAACCGCTGTCTATCATGAGGTATCCATTGACAGCAGTAAATTGGAAAAGTACATGGGAGAAGAATATCAACAGGACAAGGACGGAACATGGTACTATCCTGCAGGGGCAGAGAATTTGAAATATCTACTCAGACAGAACGGTGAAGGAATCCTTTCCCTATGGGTTTTCAGCGATTTTATCGTGGAGGAAGGGGCTTCCTATACCTATGGAGACGTTCTGGACACGATTTACGGAGTGGACAGCGCAGAGGATTTCATCAGCATTACCGCCGCCCCATTGGACAGCAATAATACAGATATCGGGAAAGCAATCCAGGAACAGATAGGCATAAGCGTTTATACAGATCGGAAGGACATGGAGGACTTCTATGACATCATTGTAGATGTGGTATGCTATGGCGCTGACAGTGAATCAAAAGGCGATCACAATCGCTTCTCGTACAGCTTTTCCACGGACCAACAGGATAAGCTTACCAGCGGAGAAAGCACCTATGGGACACGGTTCCTCAAAATCACATTGGCAGACGGCACCACCATAGACAGCTGGAAATATGATGCCTTAGCGGGCTGTTTCTTTGAATACGGTGGCATCTTCACGGAGCCGCTTTCTGATGAGGATGTGCATAGATTAAACGACATTTTTGACATCAAGTAATCGGATGCCATGCCTTTCCTTCCCGGTCTCTCAAAAGAACGGAAAATCTGACGATATAGTATAAGTACCGGGAAGGGGCAACCGAAACGAACCACCGGGAGGAAAGGAGAAAAAGTATGGGACTGTTTTCAAAAAAGCCTGGATAAATGGAAAAGAGTACCATCATGAAGTGGAGTCAGCTGCTCCTGGTTCTGAAAATCCAGAATCCCTAATCTTATGAATATCCTCAATGGTAAAATCAGGACTGATAACCAATGCTTCCATAAGCTTTACGCCTTCTGTAATCTTCCATCCTCAATCTCTTTCAGAAATGCTCTTCCACGTTCATTATAATAATTACGTCTTTCCGATGGTGTCATATCTTTTGTGCGATAATAATTGTATTCTCTCAATTTATGAATATCTTCGATTGTAAAATTTGGACTTAAAATAGGTTTTTCCATAATCATCCCTCACTTTCCAATAAAACGGTAGGGCTAAGAATATCAATTGGCTTATACCTTGTTAAATTAGTAATCGCCCTTACGCCATGAATTGTTTTAATGTTTACAATATGCTTAAAGTTCCATGATATGATACAATTACATTCTGTAACAATTGCCGCTGCTATATGCTGACAATCATCATAGCTTTTATTGGTTAATATCCCCATATCAATAATCTTATGTGCAACTGATTCCATTTCATCCGATATATCTAACGTAACAAAATCAATCTGCTGTAATAGTTTCCTTAACTCGCTTCTTTTTGGTTCTGGACAGTCTGCAATTTCCTCTAACGTCACTGTAGACAAATATACATCATATTTTCCAGCCTTAAACATTTCCCACAACTGCCTTGTATCCGCCATCTTCTCAGGTACATCCTCTTGTAATAAGTGGCTGATAACTGAGGTATCTAAGTATACCTTTAATTTCCGCATAGAGCATCACTCCTATTCTGGTAAATTATACTCAATCCTTTAGATTCTGCACAAGATTTAATTTCTCATAATATTCTTTAGGAATTGTCGGAAAATAACTGCTGCAATTGCTTCAGGCAAAAGCCCGGA
>CAJUFI010000010.1:0-8982 GCA_910585665.1 uncultured Acetatifactor sp.
GGGCGCCGTTGAGCATGAACTTCATGTTGCCCGTGCCGGAGGCCTCCTTGCTGGCGGTGGAAATCTGCTCGGACACATCCGCCGCGGCGAAGATGATCTCCGCGTTGGACACGTTGTAGTTCTCGATGAACACGACTTTCAGCTTGCCGCCGATGGATTCGTCGTTGTTCACCACGTCAGCCACGGCGTTGATCAGCTTGATGGTCAGCTTGGCGTTCTTATAGCCCGCGGCCGCCTTCGCGCCGAAGATGAAGGTCCTGGGGAAGAATTCCATCTCCGGGTGGGCCTTCAGCTCATTGTACAGGTACATCACATGGAGGATGTTCATCAGCTGCCTCTTGTACTCGTGGAGACGCTTTACCTGTACATCGAAGATGGAGTTGGGATCCACTTCGATGCCGTTGTGCTCTTTGATATATTTTGCCAGGCGGAGCTTGTTCTGGTACTTGATGTCCATGAACTCCTTCTGGGCCTTCTTGTCCTCTGCCAGAGTCTTGATGCCTGCAATCTGGGGCAGATCCGTGATCCAGCCATCGCCCACCTTGGAGGTGACCCAGGAGGCCAATGCGGGGTTGCCGTGGAGCAGGAAACGCCTCTGGGTGATGCCGTTGGTCTTGTTGTTGAAGCGCTCCGGGAACATCTCGTAGAAGTCCTTCAGTTCCTGGTGCTTCAGAATCTCGGTGTGGAGCCTGGCCACGCCGTTGACGGAGTATCCGGCCACGATAGCCATGTGGGCCATCTTCACCTGTCCATCATAGAGGATGGCCATCTTGCGGATCTTCTCCTGTACGTCCACGCCGTGGATGCCTCTGTATTTCTCCTCGATCTGGCGGATGAACCTGCGGTTGATCTCGTCCACGATCTGGTACACTCTGGGGAGCAGCCTGGAGAACAGGTCGATGGGCCATTTCTCCAATGCCTCCGCCATGATGGTGTGGTTGGTGTAGGCGCAGGTCTTGGTGGTGACTTCCCAGGCCTCCTCCCAGGTCAGGTCATAGTCGTCCAGCAGGATGCGCATCAGCTCCGGGATGGCCACGGTGGGATGGGTGTCGTTGAGCTGGAAGGTCACCTTCTCATGGAAGCGGCGGATGTCGTCATGCTTCCTCATATACTTGTCCACGGCCTCCTGGACGGAGGCGGAGATGAAGAAATACTGCTGCTTTAAGCGAAGCTCCTTGCCCGCGTAGTGGTTGTCGTTGGGATAGAGGACGTTCACCAGGTTCCTGGCCAGGTTCTCCTGTTCTACTGCCTTGCTGTAGTCGCCCTTGTCGAAGGAATCCAGCTGGAAGCCGCCCATGGACTCCGCGTCCCAGACACGGAGGGTGTTGACGATGCCGTTGCCGTAGCCGACGATGGGCATGTCATAGGGGATGGCCTTGACTGCCTGGTAGTCCTTCTGTACGTAATGGTTTCTGCCGTTCTCGTCCGTGCACACGGTGACGTAGCCGCCGAATTTCACTTTCTTGGCGTACTCCGGCCTGCGCAGTTCGAAAGGATTGCCCTCTGCCAGCCAGTCGTCCGGAATCTCCATCTGGAAGCCGTTCTCTATCTTCTGCTTGAACAGGCCGTAGCGGTAGCGGATGCCGCAGCCGTAGGCGGGATACCCTAAAGTGGCCAGGGAATCCAGGAAGCATGCGGCCAGACGGCCCAGGCCTCCGTTGCCCAGCGCGGCGTCGGGCTCCTGGTCCTCGATGACGTTGATGTCCACGCCAAGCTCCTCCAGGACTTCCTTGGCCCCCTCGTACGCCTGCAGGTTCACCATGTTGTTGCCCAGGGCGCGTCCCATCAGGAACTCCATGGACATATAATATACCATCTTGGGGTCTTCTTTGTCGTAGGCTTTCTGGGTGCTCATCCAGTTGCCGATGACTCTGTCCTTGATGGAGTAGGCTGCCGCCTGGAAAATCTGCTGGGGGGTGGCCTCCTCCAGGTTCTTGCGGTACATATTCATGACATTATACAGGACGCTTCTCTTAAAGAGCTCTTTGTCAAATGTAGGTTTCTTTTCCGCTGCTTTCTGCGCGCCTGCCTGCTTTTCCGCTGCTGCAGCATCTGTCGTGTTCTTGTTCTTCACGGTCTTCTCCTTTCATTCTCTCTATCTTTTTTATAACGCATTCCGCTTCCTTCCTTTCAACCCACCGGCTCGGTGCAGTCTCCCTCCCACGGATCGCTTTTCTGCCGCGCCGTGTATCTGTAGCTATGATTGGCGATTGGGGATGTCTCTCTTCTGCCGTCTCAGTCCCCGGCCGCCCGGAAGCGAATCGGCCTTACAGCCCGACTGTTTTCTATTATACCAAAATTCACCAGCCATTCCAACTGCTTTTTGCACAAAATTGGAGAACAAATAAAACTTTTCAAAATATTGTGGGCGCTTATATTTTTTCGATGGCGATGATGGCTTTCTCTCCGTTCACGTTCCATTCCTTCGCCACGGCGAAGTCGGCTCCGGATGTCAGTTCCTCGGCCAATACCTTGCCGGAGATGGAATCTTTGTTGTCGGCGGCGATTGCTGCCAGCTTCTCGTTTCCGTTCACGGACACTTTGATGTGGTCCATGACCTCGAAGCCTGCGTCCTTGCGCATGGTCTGAATCTTGCTGATCAGCTCGTAGACGAAGCCCTCCTCGATCAGCTCTTCCGTCAGGTTGGCGTCCAGCACTACGGTCATCTTCCCGTTCTCCTGGGACACGTAGCCAGGCTTTTGGGTCATATCGATTAACAGGTCATCTTTTGTCAGTTCCACGTTTGCTCCGTTCACTTCGAAGCTTAGCTTTCCGTCTTTGTTCAGCTCGTCCATGGCGGCGTTGCCGTCCAGGGCGGCCAGGGTCTTCTGGATGCCGCCCAGCTGCTTGCCGTATTTGGGGCCTACCGTGCGCAGCTGGGGCTTGAAGGTGTAGGTGGTGTAGTCCCGCACGTCCTCGGTGTAGACTACTTCCTTTACGTTCAGCTCGTCCTGGATGATGGTGGTGTAGAAGCTGTCCAGGCCCACGGTTTCCTTAGCGGAGTCTGCTGCAGCAGCGGAGCCGCTCTGTCCGCCGGCTCCCATCTTCACGTACATCCTGGCGATGGGCTGGCGGTTCTTGATTGCGGCGGCGTTCCGGCAGGCGCGGCCCAATACCACGGCCTCCAGCACCTCCTCCATGTCCGCCTCCAACTTCTTGTCGATGAAGCGTTCTTCCGCAGTCGGGAAATCGCACAGATGGACGCTCTCCGGCGCGGAAGCGTCGCAGGAGCACACCAGGTTCCGGTAGATTTCCTCTGTCATGAAGGGAATCATCGGGGCGGCGGCCTTGCACACTGTCACCAGCGCCGTGTGCAGGGTCATGTAGGCGTTGATTTTGTCCTGTTCCATGCCTTTTGCCCAGAAGCGCTCACGGCTGCGGCGCACGTACCAGTTGCTCATCTCCTCCACGAAGTCCTGCAGCGCCTTGGCGGCCTCGGGGATGCGGTATTTGTCCAGATCCGCGTCCACCTGTCCCACCACGGTGTTCAGCCTGGACAGAAGCCACTTGTCCATCACGGGCAGTTTTTCGTATTCCAAGGTATATTTTGACGCATCGAACCCATCGATGTTGGCGTACAGCACGAAGAAAGTATAGGTGTTCCAGAGCTTATCCAGGAATTTGTGCTGTCCCTCCAGCACGGTCTTGCCGGAGAAGCGCTTGGGCAGCCAGGGGGCGGCGCTGGTGTAGAAGTACCACCGGATGGCGTCCGCGCCGTACTGGGCCAGGGCCTCGAAAGGATCCACCACGTTGCCCTTGGACTTGCTCATCTTCTGGCCGTCCTCGTCCGCCACCAGCCCCAGCACGATGACATTCTCGTAAGGGGCCTTGTTGAAGAGCAGGGTGGACTCCGCTAACAGGGAGTAGAACCATCCTCTGGTCTGGTCCACGGCCTCGGAGATGAAGTTCGCCGGGAACTGCTGCTCGAACAAGTCTTTGTTCTCAAAAGGATAGTGGTGCTGGGCAAAGGGCATGGCCCCGGAGTCGAACCAGCAGTCGATCACCTCCGGCACACGCTTCATGGTCTTGCCGCACTTGGGGCAGGGGAAGGTCACTTCATCGATGTAGGGGCGGTGCAGCTCCACTGTCCTGGCTTTCTCGTCCCCGGTCAAAGTCACAAGTTCTTCCCTGCTGCCCACGGATTCCGTGTGGCCGCACTGGCACTCCCAGATGTTCAGGGGCGTGCCCCAGTAGCGGTTCCTGGAGATGCCCCAGTCCTGGATGTTCTCCAGCCAGTTGCCGAAGCGCCCCTCGCCGATGGTGGGCGGAATCCAGTTGATGGTCTTGTTGTTGCGCACCAGGTCGTCCTTCACCGCAGTCATCTTGATGAACCAGGACTCTCTGGCGTAATAGATCAGGGGCGTGTCGCAGCGCCAGCAGAAAGGGTAATCGTGCTCGAATTTCGGCGCGGAGAACAGTTTCCCCTCCTTGTCCAGATCCCGGATGATATCCGGATCCGCGTCCTTGACGAATTTCCCGGCATAGGGGGTCTCCGCGGTCATATGGCCTTTGCCGTCCACGAACTGCACCAAAGGCAGGCCGTATTTTCTGCCTACATTTGCGTCGTCTTCACCGAAAGCGGGAGCGATGTGCACGATGCCGGTACCATCGGACATTGTGACATAGGTGTCACATGTCACGTAGTGGGCCTTCTTGTTCTGCCGGGAAGCCT
The DNA here is from genome assembly GCA_910585665.1 of uncultured Acetatifactor sp. Lineage (GTDB taxonomy): Bacteria > Bacillota > Clostridia > Lachnospirales > Lachnospiraceae > Acetatifactor. The sequence goes on from CAJUFI010000010.1 coordinate 4,673, forward strand.
CCTCCCCCGCGCAGGCGAACAGCGGCTCGTACTCCTTGTATTCCAGGTCGGTTCCCTTGCAGGTCTCCAGAACCTCGTAGGCGGCCTTCCCCTCTTCCGCCAGGCTGCCCAGGACGGTGTCCAGCAGGGCCTGGGCCATGTAATAGGTGTAGCCGTCCGCGGCCTTTACCTTTACATAGGTCTCGTCCGGGTTCACACACAGAGCCACGTTGGAGGGCAATGTCCACGGGGTCGTAGTCCATGCCAGGAAAAAGGCATCCTCGCCCACGCACTTGAACCTGGCTATGGCGGAGCGCTCTTTCACCGCCTTGTAGCCCTGGGCCACCTCGTGGCTGGACAGAGGAGTGCCGCAGCGGGGGCAGTAGGGCACGATTTTGAAGCCCTTGTACAGGAGCCCTTTGTCCCAGATGGTCTTCAGGGCCCACCACTCGGACTCGATGTAGTCGTCATGGTAGGTCACGTAAGGGTCGTCCATGTCCGCCCAGAAACCTACGGAGCCGGAGAATTCCTCCCACATGCCCTTGTATTTCCAGACGCTCTCCTTACACTTGTCGATGAAAGGAGCCAGACCGTACTCCTCAATCTGCTCCTTGCCGTCCAGCCCTAAGAGCTTCTCCACCTCCAGCTCCACGGGCAGGCCGTGGGTGTCCCAGCCGGCTTTCCGGGGCACCATGCAGCCTTTCATGGTGCGGTATCTGGGGATCATGTCCTTGATGGTGCGGGTCTCCACATGGCCGATGTGGGGCTTGCCGTTGGCCGTGGGCGGGCCGTCGTAGAAGGTGTAGACCGGGCCTTCCCTGCGGCTGTCGATGCTCTTCTGGAAAATCTGGTTCTCCCGCCAGAATTTCTCCACTTCTTTTTCACGTTCTACCGTGCTTACGTTTGCTGAAACCTGTTTGTACATTGTCGCGCTTCCTTTCCTGTTTCTTGGAGTTCTGCATTTCTTGGTTCTGTAGATTTTTGGTTCTATAGATTTTTGGTTCTGCATTTTTGGTTCTGCATTTTTGGTTCTGCTTTTTTTGGTTCTGCTTTTTTGGGTTCTGCATTTTTGGTTCTGCTTTTTTTGGTTCTGCTTTTTTGGGTTCTGTTTTTTGTCCCGGACGCTGAAAGCTTTGTCCTGCTGCCATTGCGCCGCCCGGGCAATGGCATTTTGCACAGGGGCGCAGCGGTTCCTGTCTGTACAAAAAGGCTCCGTCCCGTAATAGGACGAAGCCTCCGCATTCGTTTCACCACCTGTTACACCGCACGTTTCCGACATGGATATCCAAGCGGAAGTTATGCGTCTCCCCCTAACGGCGGGATGCCGTCCGCGACTACTGGGGGCGCGTCCGCACCATCCTTTTGTCCCGGCTGCTCGGAAGTGATTTTCGCTGTCCGTCTACTGGCGCCGGTCTCACACCCTCACCGGCTCGCTGGGGCTTTCCCCGGGCAGCTACTCTCTTCGTCATGGCATTTGCTGTCTGTGCTTTCAATTCTTACTTTCATGACCTTAAGTATAAGCTATTATAGCCAAGGCTTTTTCATTTGTCAAGGGCTTGCCTCGTTTCCCCGCTCACAGCACGGCGGGCAGCGGCATGCATGCCCTCTCAGTCAAAAAGGCATTTTTTGATTTCGTTCTCCGAGATGTCTTCCGCATCCTTCGCCACTGCGTATTCTATCATATCCGGCTCCACTGTCCGTATGAAAAGGGAGGCTCCCTCCGTCACATTGATTCCAATCTCCTTGTAAGGCACATCCTCGATGGGCAGCTGTTCCATCTTGGAATCCGCCATGGGGTTGTTGGTGTAGTAGATGCGCACCACGCTCTTTGACGCCTTCTGGAACGGAACCCACTTTTTATATGCGATTTCCGCGGGAGAGAATCTGCAGTCAAAGCAGTGCCTGCGATCCCTTCCCAGATAATAGTGGAAGCGGGACTGCTGCAGGGCATCGGTTTCATGGTTCTTGACTATCTTGATCGAGCTTCCGTCCCTGCTCTTCAAAAGGCCGTATGCCACGCCGGTCTTGGCGTTCGGCACGTATCCCTCGCCGCTTTCGTTCCCTCCGGTCAGGGGATCGATCAGCACGAAAGACACATTCCCCATTCCCTCGGACGCTTTCTTGGATTTGGAGTAATATTCCTCTATCTTCCTCTGGAACAGCTCCTTTACGAAGACGGACTTGCTCGCGTTCCCTGCCAGGAAAATATAGATGGTGTCATCCTCCGCCGTGACGTCCTCTCTGTCCTGGAACACTTTGAGCAAGCACTGGAAGAAGCTGTCTATCCCTTTCTGTATCCGATTCTTCAGCATCTCCACCAGTTCCTGGCTGGAGAACTCCAGGACGCACTGGGGCACCGGCTCGCCATCCATGTTATACAGCGAGACTACAATCCCCTCTTTGTCCACTTCATTCTGGGAATCGCCGTCCAGCTGGTACTTCTTCCTCCATCCCTGCTCCTGGTGCCACAGGGGACGGAGCTCTTCCTTCAGGATCGCCATGTTTCTCCTGGCAATCTGGGAATTGATCAGCAGCGTCTCGCTTCCCGCAAAGCCTTTCTCCCCCAGAGGCAGGGTAAAGGTGATCTTCTTCTCGCGGAACACGTCCAGGTTCCTCTGGTAGACCTGATAGGCTATCAGCTCCAGTATGTTCTCGCCTCCCAGCGTCACGTCAGAGTCCGCCCCGAAGCATTCCAGCACATAGTCATACGCCTCTTCTTCGTACTCTTCCTCTGTGGCGCCCCTGCAGATGCCAAAGTCAAAGTCTGTGGTGCCTCCGCCAAAGTCGAATATGCCGTACATCCGCCGCTGCGTCTCGTCCTCGGGCTCCAGGCCGCTCTGTTCCAGGGCGGTGACGGCATATGCCGCCGGTTCGCTGATGCCCAGCTCCACCTTGAACTGCTCCATGCACTCCTTATCGTTTATGACGCTGGAGGGCAGCGACTTCTTGATGCCTTCGTAAAAGCTCTCGGCGATGAAGTCCCTTATCTCCTTGGCATATCCCACAGGGAATGTCATCAGGTATTTTAAATAGATGCCGTTGCGCATATTGTTGATGGCAAGGCCGATATAATAGGCGTACAGCTCAATGGGGTTGACTACACTGGAGCCATCCTCCATTTTCGCGCCCAGGGTATACTCCACCTTCTGCTTGTCCTTGACGACCACATCTCCCTTTTCGCGGTTTGCCCACTGCTTCAGCTCGCTGAAGTACGCGTAGAAATCCTCCGGCTTACAGTTGCGGAAATCCTCGTACGCGTCATAGGAGACGAAGACGTCGTTGCAGGAGGTATGGGGCCTTCCGGCTTCTTTTTGATAATCCTCCAGAAAGTTCTTCACATTGGTGAATTCAATGATGGAGGGATTTTCAAAATCCTCCTCTTTCACTTCGCTGCTGAGATTTCCCGTACCAATCCGAATCGGGACAATCCGGTTGGTGGCGTCCTGCCGAACCACTACGGTGCTCTTGGTCCCAAAGTCGATGCCTATGACGCCCTCTCTGATATCCAGTCTCGGATCCCTGGGTATCAGTTCCTGCTCGCTGTCATCGCAGTATGTTTCCCCTTCCTGGAATAATTCCCAATGTCCCCTTATGATATCATACAGTATGTCCCTGTCGTAAGGTTCCAAACGGCATCTGTTCTTATCGCAGTCCAGCAGCTGCTGGATTTCGTCCTGTCCCCGCACAATACCCATTTTCTCTACTCTCCCGATTTGTTCTGTCTGTTTTTCCGATTCTTGGCCGTCCTGTTTTTCAGCGGCCTCTTCCAGATTGGATGCGCTCCATTCCTCAGTGCTTTCCGGGGCTGACGGATTCCCGGATTCCGCTTCTTCTTGTGTGCCTGCGGCGGTTTCCTCTTCCTCCCGGGCTGCTTCCTCTGCCGCTTCCAGGGATTCCGGCTCCGACTTGGGCTCCGGGCTCTCAAGAATCTCAGGCTGCGGCTGGGCTTCCGCTGGGGGCTCTTCCCACCATGCCGATTTTGGTTCCTGGCCCACTTCCGGCTCCGCAGCGGACTCTTCCGGCTCCGGATTCGTCTCTTCCCGGGATTCCGCCTCCGCGAGAGTCTCCTGCTCTGTCGGCTGCGGCTCCTCTCGGAGTCCTGGCTCTGCGGAAGCCTCTGGCTCTGCCGGCTGCGGCTCCTCTTGAGCTTCCCGCTCTGCAGATTGCTCCTCTTCTGCCACCGGCTTTGCCTCCTGGCCTACTTCCGGCTCCATGGCGGCTTCCTCCGGCTCGGGCTTCGGCTCTTCCTGAGGTTCTGCCTCCGCGAGAGTCTTCTGCTCTGCCGGCTGCGGCTCCTCTTGGAGTTCTGCCGCTGCGGAAGCCTCTGGCTC
>CAJUFI010000010.1:9082-12516 GCA_910585665.1 uncultured Acetatifactor sp.
GCCGGCTGCGGCTCCTCTTGGAGTTCTGCCGCTGCGGAAGCCTCTGGCTCTGCCGGCTGCGGCTCCTCTTGGAGTTCTGCCGCTGCGGAAGCCTCTGGCTCTGCCGACTGCGGCTCCTCTTGGAGTTCTGCCGCTTTTGGTTCCTCGGCAGGCGCCTCCCGGGAACCAGGCTCCATAGGGCCGTCAGCTTCTGCCGCTTTCTGCTCTTTCCCTGCTGCCGGGACCGCCTCTCTTGCAGTCTCCGGCTCCGCCCCGCCTTCCGTCTTTCCCTCGGGCAGAACGAAATCCGTAAAATCGATGTCGTTAAAATTATCCCTCAAAAACTGTATTGTATTCCAGCACTCCTTGATGTTGCACAATACAGCCGGAACCACGCCTGTCTCCGCCCAGAGATAGATATCATAGCGCCACGAATCATTTTTCTGTTCTTTATGTACCTTCCCGCTGTACGCGTTCTCGCTATGGCAAATCTGTAGAACCGTGGCTTTCTCGTCATTCTGCAGAAAACGTATGCCCTTGCATCTTCCGTCGTATACCTTCCCGCCTTTCAGGAAGATGGCCGCGGTCCGGCAGATCTCGCCCACATTGTGCTTGCCGGAAATCTTCGGCAGATTCAGTTCGGCCAGATTCGGCAGAATCTGCTGCGCCTCCAGGTCGTCCAGATAATCCCAGCCCATGTTCCCTGCCTTCAGGCGGATGACGCCTTTCTCCGGCTTCCCGTCCGCGCTGAATGTCTGCTCGAGATACTCCTGTTCCAACGGTACGAAGATATCTGTCCCCCTGTGGTAATACCACGTCCCCTCCAGGCTCACCAGACGGATGAATCCATTGACCCAGGCTTTCGGCGATTGAAATATTTTCTGTGCGATAGCTTCCAATTGACGGCATCTCTCATAGACTCCGGGTCGTTCCGCAATGCTCCATTTGTTGCCCATATTTATATCCATGCTCCTTTCTCAGTCAGTAAAATTTCATTCCTCGCACAAAAACAAAATCCTCCCCCGCACCGGGCACACTGCCTGTCCCAGGACTCCACCCTATTGCACCAGCACGATAGGCTTTATGGCATCGTCCTGTGTGCTATAGCCATTCAGAAGAACCGCCTTGACCACTCCGTTCACTACACTTTCCGATGTCTTGATCCATTGTCTCGAATCATATTCCCCGCCTATGGGCACTTCGGTTCTTTCATAGCACTCTTTCCTGATGTTGGTCATATTATAGACATTGATGCACAAATCAAAATATTCCGACAGCACCCGGATGTCCTCCGGTTTCCTGTCCAAATTCATGATTTCGTCTCTGATGAAATTCCACAGCTGCCGGATTCCGTTCTTATCCTTTCCCAAAGCAACAAAGGACTTCACGTCCCATGAGCCGCATAAGTTCTTCAGGTACGATTTCTGGCTCTCATCCAATCCTGAGATTCCATTCCAGATTTCTTTTATATCCTCCAGCGGCGCGAAGTCCTTTTCCCGGCTGCGGAGCATGCTGTAGGCTTCCTCCCTGGAGGCGCAGGCTTCCCTGTTTTCTTCCATCAGCCTGCGGCACTCTTCGCGCAGCTTCCCGCATTCGGTCTGCGCTTCCTCCAGTTGGCGGTACAGAAGCCTTTTCTCTTCCTCCAGCACTTCGGCTATTTTCCGGAATTCCTCTTCCTGCTCCCTGTCCTTCCTCGCGATTTCCGCTATACTTTCCCGGATTTCCACATCCTTCAGCAGTTCGCGCAGAATCTGCTTCAGGCCGTTCTGTATCTCATCCATTCTTTCCATCCCCCGGTTTTCCCAACGTCCCGGCCCACCTGCACCCCTCTCTGGAACGAATCCTACCCAGCGCGGCAAGATGCCGGATTCCACGGCTGCAAGACGGATTTTCGGGCATGGATGCATAGCATTCCATTTATTTTAGCCAGATCAAAATGCCCTTTCATCATACCACATATCCTCCAAATATTCAACAGCAAATCCGGCTCATTTCATCTCAGCCGACATATCATCTGCCGTTTCTCCCCTTATCCTATCAGGACTTCTTTCCCGCGGAACGCAAAACCGTACTTTCTGATTCGCTGTGCCGGCATCCCCAGGGCGCCTTGTCATGGCGGCTATTCCGGGACGGTTCCCTGCTGTCTCCTTATGGCCGTCCTTCGGAAACCCGGACACGCCATGGACCTGTATTTGTAATTCCCGTCAGGGAATTTTTCCTGCCATCTACTTCATTATATATAGAACCCCCAAAAACATCAATCTTTTTCATGCTTCCTTTGATTTCTTTGGATATCGCTTGACAAATCCCCAAAAACTGCTTATGATGTTGTCATCATCATTTATCTGTAAAAAGTGCTAATCGCACATTCAGGCAGTTTCTGCCGAATGATTCAGACGCTGGCAGGGACATCCTGACGAAATCAAATGCCCCTGTCTGACATTTCAGAAGGAGGTAATGATTTATGATGAAAAAGATGAGATTTGTCCCCTGGAAGCGGCGGCTCTACCGGCTGCCCGTCAGGTATTTCTTCGGCAACCGGAACGTGAAGGACCGGCTCTTCTGTTATATCTTCGAGCATGACCGGAAATCGCTGCTGAAGCTCTACAATGCGCTGAACGGCACGGACTACCGGGACGAACAGGCCCTGCAGATCGTCACCCTGGACAACGTGGTTTACATGGCCATGAACAACGATGTGGCCTTTCTGCTGGGCGCTTCGCTGAACCTGTACGAGCACCAGAGCACCCTCTGCCCCAACCTTCCGCTGCGGTTCCTGATCTACCTGGCGGCGGAATTCGAGTCTTTGGTGGGAAAGAACGGCGGGAACATCTATGGCAGCAGCCTGATACGGCTCCCTGCCCCACGGTGCGTCGTCTTCTACAACGGGGAGGACGCTGCGGAAGAGGAGCAGATTCTGCAGCTCACGGACGCGTTCACGGATGAAAACGGCAAAAAGCAGAAATCCTGTCTCAATCTGACCGTCCGGGTCCTGAACATCAACTATGGGTACAACGAGGAGCTGATGTCCGGATGCAGAAGGCTGGAAGAGTATTCGCTTTTCGTGGCGAAGCTGAAGGAATTCCAGCGCCGGGATTTCTCTTTGGACGAAGCGATCGACAGTGCGGTGGCATACTGCATTGAGCATAGAATACTGGACGACATCCTTTTACCGTTCCAGACGGAGGTGAAGAAAATGCTGCTGACCGAATATGATGAAAAGAAGACCATGAAGGCTTTCCGCAAAGAAGCTTTTCAGGAAGGATATCAGAAGGGTGAGGCAGAAAGGCAAAAGCTGGCCCAGGAATTGCAGGAAGCCCAACGGCATATTGCTGAATTACAGGAGGCTCAGAATCAAGGTGCCAGTTTGACGGAGGGGAAGAAAATGCTGCTGACCGAGTATGATGAAAAGAAGACCATGAAGGCTTTCCGCAAAGAAGCTTTTCAGGAAGGAT
>CAJUFI010000010.1:12616-83742 GCA_910585665.1 uncultured Acetatifactor sp.
AGGGTGAGGCAGAAAGGCAAAAGCTGGCCCAGGAATTGCAGGAAGCCCAACGGCAAATTGCTGAATTACAGGAAATGCGGGAGCAGTTTGCAGCTTTACAGAAAATGCAGGCGCAGCTTACAGCTTTACAGCAACAAAATGAAGAGCTGCGGCTTTTCACAGATACCCTGCGCAACAAGGACATTTCCCTGGAAGCGCTCCCCCAATCGACTCAGCAATACCCCACAAAGAAAGAAGGATAAAACAATGTGTTACATCTGGCAGGATTATGTCCCCGGCTCCATGGATTATGTAGAGGAATGGCTGGACGAAGAAGCCGCTCTCCCTCATTACTGCGGCAGCCGCATGCCCAACTGCGATTACCACCACGGCTCCCTCCCGCCCGTGAAAGGCGTCCGCTGCTACCAGGTCGCCCGGGCCAACCGCACCCATCCTCAGCTGGACGATTGCGTAGGCGGAACCTATAAGCACGGCGCGGACTTGGCCTTCCGGAATGGCACATTTTATCTGCATTACTTCACCAATCCCATGAGCGAGCACACCGGCCCGGGCCAGAGCATCCTGGCTTCCTCCAGGGACGGCTCCCATTGGGACTCGTTCCGTACCGCCTTTCCCCCTTACCGGCTTCATGACCGCGGTTTCCGCCATCTCACGCTTTGTTCTGCGCACCGGTGCCCCACGCAGCCTGCCCTCCCGGGAGGACGAGCCCATTGAGGACACATCCTATGTCCTTCCGCTGGCAGACGAAAAGGATGACGAGTCCGTGTACGACCTGACGTCCTTCCTGGCGGAGAGCGAGTAAGGAATTGTCTACAAATAACCGCTACGAGTTTGCAGAATTTTTATGCCAGAGGAAGAAGCCTTGAAATCTCCCGGCAAATGCTATATGATTAAGGAAAACACCACAACGCGCTACGCAAGCCGTCAGCGGCCTCCCAGAGACGGCCGCTGAAGAAACGAGGGAGAAGTATGGACAGACAGAATCTCACATTGATGACAGACCTTTACGAACTCACCATGATGCAGGGGTATTTCCTGCACAAAGACCGCAATGAGACGGTCATTTTCGACGCTTTCTACCGCAACAATCCCTGCAGCGGCGGGTACGCCATTTCCGCCGGTCTGGAGCAGGTCATCCAGTACATCAAGGAGCTGCGTTTCGACCAGGAGGACATCGATTATCTGGCTTCACTGGGCATCTTCCGGCAGGACTTCCTGGAGTATTTAAGCACCTTCCGGTTCTCCGGCGATATCTATGCCATCCCCGAGGGCACGGTCATGTTCCCCAGGGAGCCCGTCATCAAGGTGGTGGCCCCCATCATGGAGGCCCAGCTGGTGGAGACCGCCATCCTGAACATCATCAACCACCAGAGCCTGATTGCCACCAAGGCCGCCAGGGTCTGCTACGCCGCCAAGGGGGACGGCATCATGGAATTCGGTCTGCGCAGGGCACAGGGGCCGGACGCGGGCACCTACGGGGCCAGGGCGGCTATGATCGGCGGCTGCATCGGCACCAGCAACGTGCTCTGCGGCCAGCTCTTCGGCGTTCCTGTAAAGGGCACCCACGCCCACAGCTGGATCATGAGCTTCCCGGACGAATATACCGCCTTCAAGACCTACGCGGACATGTACCCCTCCGCCTGTATCCTGTTGGTGGATACCTACGATACCCTGAAATCCGGCGTGCCCAATGCCATCCGGGTGTTCACGGAACTGCGGGAAGCGGGCATTCCCCTGACCTTCTACGGCATCCGCCTGGACAGCGGCGACCTGGCCTATCTGTCCAAGAAAGCCCGGAAGATGCTGGACGACGCCGGGTTCCCGGATGCCGTCATCTCCGCTTCCAACGACCTGGACGAATACCTGATCGACAGCCTGAAGGCCCAGGGCGCGGCCATCACCTCCTGGGGCGTTGGCACCAACCTGATCACCTCCAAGGACAATCCCTCCTTCGGCGGCGTGTATAAGCTCGCCGCCATCCGCGGGGAGGACGGGCATTTCATCCCTAAGATAAAATTATCGGAAAACAGTGAAAAAGTTACCAATCCCGGGGACAAAAAGATATACCGCGTCTACGAGAAGGAAACAGGTAAAATCAAGGCCGACCTGATCTGCCTGGCGGAAGAGGAATATCACGAGAGCGACGACCTGGTGCTCTTCGACTCCCTGGAACCCTGGAAGAAGACGAAGCTGAAAAGCGGCACCTACCGCCTGCGTCCGTTGATGGCACAGATTTTCAAGGACGGGGAATGCTGCTATACCTCCCCCAAGGTCATGGACATCAGGGCTTACTGCCAGAAAGAGCTGGACACCCTTTGGGAAGAGACGAAGCGCCTGGTGAACCCTCACGAAGTGTACGTGGACTTGTCCCAGAAGCTGTATGACACCAAGATGGCATTGCTGGAAGAGATGAGCGAAAAATAAATTGCACAAAATCTAAAGAAGCTGCCGGGCAACGGCAATCGCGCACTATGTATGGCGGAATCCCCACTGTGCCGCAACATAAGCGCAAAAATGCCGCCATTGCCTGACAGCTTTTTTCTATTGTCAGCCAAGCGCCCCGCACTGCATCGCGGCATTCCAAAACCGCTCAGGCCAAAGCGCTCTATCGCGCAACTCCCATGCCCTTACCGGCGCACCCACTTGCCGAACAGCGTCTTCTTATATCTGGCAAGCTCCGTCTTGACCTCCGGATGATTGCCCGCCTTCTGCAGATAGGCCACGCCCCTGGGGATGTCCGCAGCCACGCCCAGCCCCTGGCCGTAAATCATGCCCCGCAGATAATCCGCTTCCCAGTAGTTCCAGTCCACCTGATCCAGGAACTGGCGGGCCCGGACATAGTCCTGGGGCGTGCCCCAGCCGTTGAAGCAGCATTTGGCCAGATAGAAGACGCCCCATCTGCTGCCTCTGTCATAGGCGTAGGAAAGCAGCCCGAAGGCCTTCTCGTAGTCAACAGGTACTCCTGTGCCCCTGAAATAAGCCTTGCCCAGATGGTTATAGCTGTCGATGTCACCGGACGGGATTCCTTTCTCATAGCATTTGACGGCATAGGCTTCATCCTTTGCCGTGCCGATGCCCTCGGCGCAGCAGCGCCCCACATCGCACCATGCCCCCGGCTGGCCGCCCTCTGCGGCTTCTTTGTACCAGCGAAAAGCCTCTTCCTTCCGCCCTTCTTTCTCCAGTTCCTCCGCATAGAAGGACTGGTGGATGGGATGGCCGTATTCCGCGCCGGTTTTCCACAGATCCTTCGCCATCTCCGGCCTGGGCGCAATGATGTCCTCATCCCCCTGGGTATAATAGCGGTTCAGATTGTTGGCCGCAAAATACATGCCGCCCCGGAGGGCTTTCCAGAACCAGTCCTCACATTTGGAGATGTTTTCCTTCAGATAAGCCTTGAAGGCCTCCCGGCTGGGGAAAGACTCCATGCTCTTGTCCTGGATGCGCAGAAAATCCCACCAAAAATAAGTATTCCCCACCACATACTGGCAGAAAGCATCCCCCCACTGGGCCTGTTCCAGCACCTGGTCAAAAGCCTCCTGTAAGCTGGCAAAAGGCATGGCGGCCTGTACTTCCGGGGTAAGCTCCCCACAGCGCATGGACACCAGCACCCCCAATGCGCTGCCCTGTGCCACGGATTTGTGCAGCAGTTCCGTAGCCCTGTCGTCATCCTCCGGGAACCCATGCCCCGCCCACACGTACTGATGGCCGCACAGGCACCTGGCCAGCACACAGGTGGCGTCCCCGTCCCCGGCCTCGGAAGCACGCTCCAGAAGGGCGAAAGCCTCCTTGCCCCGTCCCGTGCGCTCATGATAGTAAATGTCCCGCAGCGCCTGCTGCACCTCTTCGCTCAGTTGTTTTCCCATCTTGTTGCTGCTCCTTTTTGTTTTCTTGATTCAGTTTCTATCGGCATCACGTCTATAATACATCGTTCAGCCGTTCTGCCAGGGCTTCCACGGATTCCAAATTCACTTCCACCTGGGCGTCATGATAATGGCTCACTTCCGTGTAGAGCTCGTAAAAGCGCCGCTTTGCCTGAAAGTTCCCGCTCAGGGGCATCTTCCGGGAATATCTTTCCAGCAGGCCGTAGCCCTTGCCGTTGGCATTGTCCAGCTGATACAGGTCGAACTCGCTGTCCGCCCAGCAGCAGTGGAACGGATCGATCACGGCCACCGCCCGGCTCCTGTCCCTGTCCAGCATCACGTTCCAGGTATTGTAGTCCCCGTGTATCAGCCTGGCCTGGGTAATGGGCAAATGGAAAATATTGCGGAACTGCTCTATGGACCGCCGGAAGGTCTCCATCACCTGATCCGAAATCTGCCCTTTCTCCCAAAGCCGCCCGGCCTTTTCCACAATGCCCCGGGCGATTGGATAATAATACTCCTGCCAGCTGGGGCAATACCTCCCGGAGGACAGGATGCCGAACCCTTCGGGGTTCACCACCCGGTGGTACCCAATCAGGTTGTCCACGATGCTTTCACCGATAGCTTCCCTGGCCGTCTCCGGCAGCTCGGCGGCATCGAAGTCACCGGCATTTACGCCCTCTATGTATTCCATGAAAAGCGCGTCCATGGGCAGTCCCGTCCGCTCCTTCTCCAGCACCTTATAGATACGCGGCATCTTCAGCAGGGAATGCTCCGACAGCAGCCTGGTCTGCTCGGCCTCCCTGGCCGCAAGCCCCGGAAACAGGTACAGCTTCAGAACCACGGAAAAAGGCTCCGCCTCCAGCGAGACCAGAAAGACCCTCCCATAGAATCCGCCGCCCAGCCCCCGGACGTTCCCGGGCGGAACCCCATAACATTGCAACACAGCTTCCCGAATCGTATCCTGCATACGCGCACCTCCATCTCCGTATCAGAACCTGCTCCGGCACGGCTTCCCTTCCCCTGGCAGAGTCCGGTCTCCGTGCCCAAGCCCCATGTCTGTCTCTATGGTTCCATTATATTCCTTATTTGGGAAGGTGGCAATAGATGCTTCGGCGGTACTTCTTAAGATTTTGGACTGCCGCCCGCAGAAAAACCAGCCGCCAAATGCAGGGTGACGGCTGGTCCGCATCAGCTCACTTCGTGGCTGGCAAAGATTCTCCGGGAAGCCCCATACCCCACCGCCAGAAGCCCGGCGCTCACCGGCAGGGCCCAGACGGCATAGGGCAGCCCGCCCCTGAGCTGCCCCAGGGACATCAGGGATTCAAACTGCATCTGGTAGACGGGCAGAAGGGCCAAAAGCCGGAACAGAGGGCTGGACTCCGGCACAGGCAGCAGCGCGGGCACAATGTGAACCGCCGCGGAAGCCACAATGGTTATCATGGGATTCCTACAGGCCGCCGAAAGCACAAGGGCCACCGCCGCCGTGCCCACCGCCCCCGCAAAGCTGAGCAGAATCTGATATCCGAGCAATGCGCCGCAGGTGAGGTTGTATGGGATATATCCCTCCGTTAAAATCAGCCTGGCGAACAGGATGCTGCAGTCCAGGCCCTCGCTGCCGTACAACAGAAATGCCGCCCCCATATTGCAGGCCACCATCGCGGCTGTGGCCAGAAGCGCCGCCAGGATTCCGGCCAGCGCCTTGGCGCCGGCGCATTTCGTCCTGCCGTATCTGCTGGCCAGAATGAGACTGTCCACGCCGCCGTACTCGCCGCTGTAGACCGGCGCAAGCATGATAAGGATTACGAAGGACAGGAAGAGGAAGCCCTTCTGCATATCTCTGCTGGCACAGATCCAGCCGTCCACATAGCCGATCCGGATTTCCTCCTCCCCGAACACGTCGGCCACCCGCAGCCCGTTCCAGTTCCCGTACATATCGGAAAAGCGGGCCGACACTGCCGACTGCATGGCGTTCTGGTACAGATAGATGGCGTTCAGCCCCTGGGGGCCGGACTTCGGAGCCAGGTCGGCCAGCATCTGCTGCACCTTTTCGTCCGTCAGTATCCCCGCGTATCTGGCGGCAATCTCCTTGTCCAGGGCCACGGCCTCCCCTCCGGATGCCTGGATGCCGCCGTAGGAGGCATATTTGTTCTGGTAGGTGGATATAGAAAACAGCGCCGAGAGCAGAAGCACTGCCAAAAAAGCCATCTGCGTCAGCCTTTTCCCGAGAAGTTTCCGCAGTTCGTATCCAATCAGTTTCCTCATCTCTCATCCCCTCCTTCGCATTGGGATTCCACATCACTCCCAAAGTCCCTGCCGCACTCCTCAGCCCCGGAAGCGTCCTCCGAAAGCCCCCATCCCCGCGCACGCCGCCCTCCGGCGGGCTGCTCCCGGAAATAGTACAGATACAAATCCTCAAGATTAGGATCAACTAACCTCGCATTCCCCATAGGCCGCTCCCCGGCGATCACCCGCAGCACAGTGCGTCCGTCCCGCTCATTGCGCAGATTGCTCACGTTCAGCTCCGCCACATACCTGTCCGCATGCCCGGCGGGGACTACGCATTCCCACACCTGCCCCTGGATTTCCGAGGTGATTTCTCCGGGTCTGCCGTAGTGGACGATCTGCCCGGATTTCATCACCAGAATCCGCTCCGCGATGAACTCCACGTCCGACACGATATGGGTGGAAAGAATGACAATCCGCCCCTTGGAAAACGCGCTGATCAGGTTGCGGAAGCGCACCCTTTCCTTGGGGTCAAGCCCTGTGGTAGGTTCGTCCAGAATCAAGATCCGCGGGTCGTTGAGCATAGCCTGGGCGATTCCCAGCCGCTGCTTCATGCCGCCCGAAAAGGTCTTTATCCGGTGCCTGGCCTCACAGGACAGGCCTACCTCCTCCAGAAGCTCCCAGGCCCTCCGCTCCCCGGCCTTTCCTTCCAGCCCTTTCAGGGCAGCGATGTACCTCAGGAAATCGATTGCCCGAAAATCAGGATAGTATCCAAAGCCCTGGGGCAGATACCCCAGCAGATTGCGGTACCCCTCCCCCAGCTTCTCTATGTTTTTCCCATCCAGCAGTATCCGCCCCTCCGTGGGGCGCTGCAAGGCGCACAGCAGACGCATCAGCGTGGTCTTCCCCGCGCCGTTGGCCCCCAGCAGCCCATAGACCCCGGCGTTCAGGGTGACGCTCATGTGGTATACGGCTTTCTTCTTCCCGTACTGCTTCGTCAGTTCCACAGTCTTCAGTTCCATAAAAAATCTCCTTTCCTTGATTGTAGTTCCGCATCTGCTCCGCCCGGCACTTTAGTATGGGCTGGCACCGTGCGGAGCGGACGCTGTTTTAAATTAGCTATTTATCTCTTTTTCAAGGGATAAGGAGATTGTAGAACAGATTTTTCTATTTTTTATCTACTTTCTGGCCCGTTTTTGAAAAAAGCCGTCACTTTTGCGCCGCTGACGCCGTTCTCCACCTTCAGCCACCCGCCGTGGCGCTCGCTGAGCAGCCTGCAGATATAAAGCCCCAGCCCGAAATGCTCCTCCCGCCTTTCCTCCCCCGTGACATAGGGGTTCCATGCCTCCCGGAGCATCTTCCCGTCGAACCCGGGGCCGTCATCGGCCACCGTCAGGGCCAGCCCGCCGTCCCGCTCCTCCAGGATAAGCGTGACCTGGGTGTCCGCGTACCGGGCCGCGTTTGCCACAAGGTTGCCGCACACCTGAGACAGGAACATTCCGTCCAGCCGGAAATGCCCGGAGACCGCCTGATTCCGGAGACAGATTTTCTTGTCGTTTTCCCGGCAAATAATATTTGTATTTTCCTCTATCTGTGTCAGGAGCTCCGAAAGGGATATCCGCTGATATTCCGGCTGCCTGTCCTCCAGCCGCTGAAGCTGGCTCATGCTGTCCACATAGCGCTCCATGCGGGCGATGTGCTTCCCCATGGTGACAGCAACGCTTCGAACCTGGCTGTCCTCCCCGGCCTGAAGCAGCTCGTCATAGCCTTTCAGAACCGTCAGAGGCGTGCGCAGATCGTGGGCGAAAGCCGCATTCAGACGCCTGCGCTCCTCCATCTGCCGCCACATCCCGGAAAAGCTGTCCGCCAGTTGACTCCGCATGGTCTCAAAAGACGCACAGAGCTCCCCCAGCTCGTCCTTCCTGTCGTAAGACAGGGAAAAGTTCAGGTCACTAACGGAAATCTTTTCCGATGCCCTTTTCAGCTCCGCCAATGGCTTCCGCAGACGGTTCCGGTAAAAAAGGAAGGCCGCCGTCAGGATGCAGAGCGCGGAATAGACCGGCGTAGCCACCAGGGGCAGCCCATTCGCAAAAGACAATAAGCGCTCATCTTCTTCCGTAAGCGACAGGGGGGTTTTGTAGATATAAGTGCCCTCTCCCAGTCTTTCGCCATTTTCGCTGGTCAGGTAATATTTTTCCCGCTGGGACGGATAGGAAGCATAAAGCCGCTCTATCGCGTAGCTGCAGACAGCCTCTGTTCCCTGAATCAACGCAAGGGCCACCATGGTCATCAGGACCACATACAGGACGAGGCTCGCCCGCAGGGAAAGGTTCCTGAACCGTGTCTTTATCTTGTCCATTTGTAGCCGCACCCCCAGACCGTCTCAATGTATGTCCTGTCCGTATGTTCCGCGATTTTGGCCCGCACTCTGCGGATATGTTCCGATACTACACCGCTGTCTCCCTCGCTGTCATAGCCCCATATCCGTTCGTAAATCCGCTCCCTGTCGAAAATCTGTCCCGGGTTCTGGGCCAGCAGGGCGATGATGTCGAACTCTTTCTTCGTAAAAACAATGCGGCTGCCCTGGCAGAAGCAGCACCGCTGGGCAAAATCGATGGCCAAATCTCCGGCGAATTTCACGCTGGTCTCCTGGCTGTGCCGCTCTTCCCGGCGCAGATGGGCCTGTACCCTGGCTTCCAGCTCTATGAGGGAAAAGGGCTTGACGACGTAATCGTCTCCGCCTGCCGCGAAGCCCCGCACTTTGTCCGCGTCTTCAATCCGCGCTGTGAGGAACAGGATGGGGCAGGCCACATGGCCCCGGATGCGATCACAGATTTCCAGGCCGTCTATGCCCGGCATGTTGATGTCCAGAAGGATGATGTCCGGCGCATGCTCTATCTGCCGGAGCGCCGCTTTTCCGTCAAAGGCTTCCAGGACCTGGTAGCCTTTGACCGTGAAGAAGCCGGAAAGCATTGTTACAATGTCCGGCTCGTCGTCTACTATGAGGATTCGGTGTCCCATGGCGTGTGTCTCCTTTGCTGCTGTGGTGATATCTGTGTTTCTTTCTTGCCCGTGGTGAATTGTCTGTGGGCGGGGAATCTTTTTGGTTTCAGTATAGCACGAAAAATCCAATTTTTTATCTATTTTTGCAATTTATACTGCTTAACAGTTTAAATTTCCGAGTAACCTGACTGCATAACGCCAGCCATATACGCAAAAGCTGCCGCACATACGATCCTTCCATCGTACATGCGGCAGCTCCCTATGCGTTTTTGTCTCCTGTCAGCCCGTCCTGCCCTTACTGCTCCATCTGCCTTCCCAGGAACCCGGCGGCGGACTGCAGAAGCTTCTGCTCCACCTCTCCCATGCGGGTCTTATTGTCGTTCTGGAGCAGCACCACGCTGCCGATGATGTCCCCCTCGCAGAGGATCGGCGCGATGGCCTCGTGCTGGTACTCATCCCCGCCCTCGTCGCAGACCGGAATGAAGCTGCGGTCTCCCCTGGTGGCCATGATGGTCTCCCGGTTGTGTATCTTCTCCTCCATCTGGCGGCTGACGGACTTGTTCACCATCTGCTTGTAGCCCCCGGCCGCCGCGATGAACTGATCCCTGTCCGCAATCAGCGCCGCGTGGCCGGACACCTGGGCCAGGCTCTCCGCGTACTGCTTGGCGAAAGTGCTCATCTCCCCGATAGGGGAATACTTCTTCAGGATGACCTGTCCCTCCCTGTCGGTAAAAATTTCAAGGGGATCTGACTCCCTGATGTGCAAAGTCCTGCGGATTTCCTTGGGGATGACTATTCTGCCCAAATCATCTATTCGTCTCACAATTCCTGTCGCTTTCATAAATACATTCCCTCCATTTATCGAGTTTACCTAAACCTCTGTCCGACTTCAGTCCCTTCACAGAAGCCTTCTGCCTGAAAACGTCCGGCGCAAAACGGCCCTGGAAAACACAAACCGCCATAGCCGCTTTGTCATCATCCGGTGTGGAGTTAGTATCTGTAAAAAAAGGAATTATATACAAGTTTTCTGCATTGAAAATCTGCTAATACAGAAATCAGTCCATTACTAACTTAAAATTATATTCTGCAATAAAATAAATACAAGTATTCAACACCCAAATAAATCCCATTATACTATCTTTACTTGCTAAATTCTGAATTTTTAATATTTCAGTCAAATCCAATCTTTCAAAATATTCTTTATATCTGTTCTCCGGAATCTGATATTGTCCGTATTGAATTCTATTAGCTTTCGAAATATTGTGAAATATAACCTGCTTAAGCACACCTCTTATATACTTCCAATACGTTAGATTCGTATGTACATATCCCTGTTTTGTAACCCAATCTGCCAACTGATATTTTACTGTCGGTAAAACACGCTCTGCAACCACTCCTTGTAACGCATTCTCAATAGCATTTTCCATGCTGTTTACTGAAGATATTTCTAGAATCTCATTGCAGCACTTTTCCCTTTTTTCTGCATCACTAACTCCAAAATGTTTTTCAAGCATATCATCTATTCGATGCGGGAAGTCCACCTGCGCACCCAATATCGTTTCCCGTTCTACCAATGCCTTATATTCCTTTCCTGGCTGCAATGATACGGGAATCTTCCGCTCAGCAAAATCATCATCCGGCAATCGACACAAATGCTGATAGGACTCAATCATAGGATAATTAATATACAGCCTCCCCATATCAGCAGCATCAACAAAACATCTTTGC
Organism: uncultured Acetatifactor sp.; assembly: GCA_910585665.1. GTDB lineage: Bacteria > Bacillota > Clostridia > Lachnospirales > Lachnospiraceae > Acetatifactor. The sequence goes on from CAJUFI010000010.1 coordinate 23,434, forward strand.
ATTTCTAAAATCTTTTCTTCCGAGAAATTTGTATCATGTCGCTCATAATCAAATACCAAAACTATATTTGTGAAATCCTCTTTATACCGGAGTTTATCTGGATATTGTTTCTTACTAATGACAAAGGGCAAATCAATATCTTCATTTTCCTCTGCCCACTCCTCTCCATACTCTTTCACGATATCATTATATAACTGATAGATATTTGTTCCGTATATCCAAATTTCATCCATGTTGATATTGATTTCGGGAAAACATTTGATAATCAACCAAAACAACCTATTTTTTTCATGATGCCCTTCTACAATCAGCAAGTTTTGGCTTCGCTTTCTTACCTCGCCTCGATAACTATTCATATTTATCAAACTCCCCACTGATGTACATCTTTTCAAGATTGTGGCCTTCTCGCAGCTCTCTTTCAGTTGCATTGCACAGCGCCGTCAATGTGCCCGCTTTTGACAAAATAAATAAACAATCCGGTCGCATCAGTCGATTTGTCATCAAATTCGTATTGTGAGACGTCATAATAATCTGACATTTAGGATATCTTCTCTTAAAAAAGTTTACCACTTTCTCTGCCATTTCATAATGATAAAAAGCATCAAATTCGTCTAAATATATAAAAGAGGGAGCCCAGCTTTTCGGAATCAGTCGCCTATATAAATCAACTAACGCTAAAGTTCCGCTGGATGCAGTCTCATAAAACGGCACTAATTTCTCATGCCCAAAATATAACTCTCTCTGACCATCCGGTAATTTTTGTAATACTAATTTGCACTCTATCCCCATTTCATTCAGGAAATCTTCTAAATCCTTTAATCTATTGGAGCCTTCCAGCAACTCATAAAAACTATCATTCGTTCGTCTTGGCATTCTCAATATTGCGTTTCCGGCTGTAATCATAAGCATTCTTCTGACATAATTCGCTAATTTAATTAAAACCGAATCATTGCTCAAGGCAACATTGCTGATCAGCCATCTCAAAAATGGCAGCTTAGGCTCCTGAAGCCCTAGATCACCCATATCTATTGACTGCAGATATCTATCTATACTAGCTGTTTCGGCATTGATATATTCAAGATTCTTAAAATCAAATTTATTATTTTCAAAGTCACAGCAAAAAATTACTTTACCGTTAATGCGCAATTCTTCATCCTTTAGTTCTTGATTGGAAAATCGAGCATAACGATACACCAATTCATTATCTTCAAACCTGAACTCATATGAAAAAATCGCCATTTGGTCTATTGAATCAGCATTCAGAAATACTCCTGTATCAACATAAGGCCGCCCGCCAAATATTGCTGTACATATATCAACAAACGCCTTTCCCAAATTTGTTTTTCCTGTCGCATTTCTACCATAAATCAGCATTTTGCTGATGGTTTCATCCGTGATGCAATCTGTACTAAATTGATACCCTGCGGTATCTTCAAAATCGATAGATATTTCATCTTTAAAATTCTTGTAATTCTTCAATGTAAATTTCTTTAACATTTTCCTACTATCCTCTCATACAGATTATATGCACACAAATCCATGATTACAGTATAACCATTTTTACAGCTTTCCACAACCTATTTCCGTAATTTTTTTACGGTAAGTCCGCATTATTACCTCATTCCAAAAAATATCTCCATCATTTTATGAAAAAATGACGGAGATAATAATTCAATGACAGAGGTACTTCCTCAGTCTTTCTCATACCCATTCCGCTTATAAAGCACCAAAAATACCAGAACGCTGATCAGCAGCTCCCCGAACAGCACCGCCATGTCCAAAGGCGACATCACATATGTCTCCCCTGCCGCCAGGCATTCCGTCATCCCCGTCATGACCCCGGTGAACAGGAATCCCGAGATTTTGTGGAGCGCCTCCGACATGTTCCCGAATATCGGCACCATCATGAACACCATCAGGAAGGGATAGGAGATCAGATTGGCGTTCATCTGGTTCTTGGCGCAGATTCCCACGATCATCCCCAGCACGCAGCTGGTGAGGGAGACCACCATGCTCACAAAGAAAAAGGGAATCCAGGGGACGATGTCCATGGGAATCCCGCTGATGAAGAGCACGATGTAGTTCACCGCCATCAGCATCACAAAGGGAAACAGGATACTGCCGATAAAATACTGCATCCCCGTAATCGAAGATGTCATCAGCACCCGCAGCGTATGGCTCTCCTTCTCCTCCGCTATGGACGTGCCCACCATGATGAAGCCCTCCGCGCAGATGTTCATGGTGATTCCGATGTTCAGAAGGACCCCTCGCAGAAACGGCACCAGCGTGCCCCCTGAATTGATTCCATAGAGGATTTTGCATACATACACCATCCCGATGACCAGCACCGGCCCTATCATGATCATGGTATTCCGGCTGATGCACAGCCATTTGATCCTGGCTACCGCGGCCAGTTTATGCAGATTCCCTGCCCTTTGCGCGCTGGGGCAGCCGCCCATTTCCATTGTTTGCACATTTCCATTCAAGCTATTCATGTCCGTAAACTCCTTTCCATATGCTTTTCCTAAGCTTTTCTATGCGCTTTTTCCCGCTCTTTTCCATCCGTTTTTTCACACATTGAGATCTTTCCCTGTGACCTCCAGGAACACGGTCTCCAAAGTGGGCTCACAGGAATGGATCCGCATGATCTCGTCCCGCTCCATCCACTCGGCGATTTTCCGGACGTTCTCCGGATTCTGGGCCAATACCAGCTCCCTGTCGCCCTCCAGCAGCACGCTGTATTTCTTGTTGCGGTTGTGCTTCAGGCAGATTTCCTGAGGGGAGCCGAACTCCACGATCTCGCCATCGTGCAGAAGCGCCACCTTGTCGCAGAGCTTCGCGGCCTCCTCCATGTTGTGGGTGGTAAGGAAAATCGCCATCCCCTCCTCCTTCAGCTCCAGCAGCATCCGGTGGATGGCCACGGCGGTGGAGGGATCCAGGCCGCTGGTGGGCTCATCCAGGAATAAGACCCTGGGCTTGTGCAGCACCGCCCGGGCCAGGACAAGCCGCTGGGTCTGGCCTTTGGAGAGCTTCCCGGCGGGTTTGTTCCTATGCTCCCCAAGCCCTACCTGGGCCAGCACCTTCTCCACCCTCTCCCGGGACACCTGCCATATCCCGGCGAACACATAGAGGTTCTGCCATACGGTCATCTTCTTGTAGATGCCGCTGTTGTCCGAGACCACGCCGATTTTTTCGTAAATGGACTCATCGATGTTGGAGGAGTCCGTGCCCAGGAGCATGGCCTCCCCGGAGGTCTGCCGCAGCTGTCCGGTGATGATCTTGATTGTGGTGGTCTTTCCCGCCCCTGACGGCCCCAGGAAGCCCAGGATCTCGCCCTGGTGCAGGGTCATGTTGATGTCCTTCAGCGCCTGTTCCGTCTTGAACCGCTTGGAAATGTGGGACAGGGAAAGCAATACGTTCTGTTCCATAGAATCTCCTTCTTTCTTCGTTTTTTCGCTTAAATGCAATCGTTCAGGCGGATTGCATCTCCACTACTGACATCTTACCACCCCAATCCGCTCCCATGGGGAAATATGCCTGAACGGAACAGGGGGGTGCCTGAACAGGATTCCGCCCTCTCTGTCCCAGAACTCCCGGCAGGTAAGGAAGTGTCTACAAATAACTGCTGCAAGTTTATGGCAATTTTTATTGTATTTCCGGGCTTTTGCCTGAAGCAATTGCAGCAGTTATTTTCCGACAATTCCTAAATTAATGAAAATTTGATAGAACTATGAAAAGACGGGCGGCAAAGGCACCAGATGAAGGCCCCGGAATCTCCTGGGCGGGGGCGACTTTATATTGCGGGAAGCTGTCATCCCGGTAAGTGGGCTCGTCTGTATATATCTGGCAGAATAGGGTATCCAGCACTTCCGTGTGAATCATGAACATGGTATTTGTGAAGCGGGTGGAGAAGCTGGACGTGGAACTGACTTCGGGAGAAGCTGTGTACGTCAGCAAGCCGAAGAAGAAAGAATTTATGGAAGCATTGGCCGGATTTTGGGGGAGGCTGAATTTCGCTATGACGGTCTGCGGTTCATTTTTCATCAATGGCAATAGTACATCATTTCCCATCTTCTCACCAGCGTCATGGTCCTGCTGGTCAGGAAATTCCTACTCCGTTTGCAGAAGGATATTACGGTGTGCGAAAAGGTTGTTCTGACACTGATGTTTTATGGTCTGATGGTGCTGTTGATCGGCATGCCGGCGAATCCGATGGGACACACATTTCTATCTAAAATAGGAATGGTGACCGGAATTATGATTCTGGCTTTGGAAATGCATTGGACAATGCCATAGAAGCCTGCGGGAAATTGGCTGAGGATGAGAGATTTATCACTCCATGGAGCTGATGATCAGACGCATCAAGAGGTGGTTGAAGTAAAGCCCTGTTCATGTTATACTATTAATCAAGCAGTGATGAAGATGGCAAAAAGCAATGCAAAAGCTGACGCTGACGCAAGGCTTCACAGAAATAGGAGCGAATCGCTTTTGAACCGAGATGTGACGCAGAAATTAACGGCGATAAGCGGGCAACAGCAGAAGCGCGTGACAGCGCAAAAACAGCCGCCAAGGAGGTTTGCTTTATGGCATTACCAGCACAAAAGGCACGGTACACCTTTGCCGATTGCCTCACATGGGATGAGCGTGAACGTATAGAAATAATTGATGGGGAAGCATTTATGATGGCCGCGCCATCCAGAATCCATCAGGAAATCTGCTTTGAAATCGGTCGGCAGCTCGGTAACTATCTGGAGGGAAAACCGTGCAAGGTCTATCCAGCTCCCTTTGGCGTTCGGCTGTTTGAACAGGATGGGGACAGGCCGGAGGACGTTGACACGATGGTCGAGCCGGATCTCTCTGTGGTGTGCGACAGGAGCAAATTGGATAAGTATGGCTGCAAGGGAGCGCCGGATATGGTAATTGAAGTCCTCTCCCCCTCTACACAACGGCATGACCAGCTGGTGAAGCTTAACCTATATCAGCAGGCCGGGGTTCAAGAATATTGGATTGTAGATCCGGAAAACCGAACAGTCCGCGTCCTGCTTCAAACCGGCGACGGCACTTTCCGAATCCACGAGGTCTATGGACAGGAGGATGTGGCAAAGGTCAATGTGCTTGAGGGATGTTTCGTCGAGTTGAGCAAAGTGTTTTCGGAATAAATGACGCTGAAGCGGGTCGGGAATCATCCTGCCCCGTTTTTTACTCCCTTCCCGATGCGCCTTGCCCGGCACTTCATCGACACAGGACGCACGCAGCCCTGCGGGAGTGAGCGACAATGATAACCCAGCGGTTTTCCTACTTAACAAGACCCGAACAGAGCGCCATAATCCCGTCCTGTGGGCTTTCGTCCAGATTTCCTGTGGACTCGTCCGCAATCAGAATATCCAGGTTGCGGGACAGCGTCCTTGCTATGCCTGTCCGGAATCCACTCTCAGCGCAGCAGCTTATCCTTGTGGAATGAACAATCATCTACCGAAAACACGCCGCCCAGACACAATCCATTATCAATATTCACATAGAAACAATTGATTTTTCCGGACGCCTGAAAACCTTTTTAACCCAGAATTATAAATCCAGATTTCCGAATCATGAAAACCTGGATTTAGAAGCCATACTGTATGCCAATATGACAATGACGCTTGCCGAATATTATATCAGTAACGCAAACTCATCCATTACCAATAAATCTATCATATCCTCTTACATTTATACTTTTTTGTATGCAATCAGTATACATGATGAACAACTGATCCAAAAAGAATATAACAGATTCCTGCAGATGAAATACCCAAAATGATTTCTTCCTAAAAAATATCCTACCCGTAAACCGCACTTTTCATAACGACAGAAAATTCTTTTGCACATGCCTGTAAATCACATCCTCCCCAACAAAGCCCCCTTCACATTCCTGGAAAACAGGCATCTCTCCCCGTTCTTCATCCGTATCTCCCGCCCCTTCAAATCCAGCTCCGCAATCTGATCCACATTCACCAGATAAGCCCTGTGGGTCCGGAGAAACCTGCTCCCCAGCTGCCCCTCCAGCTCCCGCAGGCTTCCGATAAAGTCAAACCAGTCGTTCATCCCATGTAAAGCGATCCGATGAGTGCGCGCCGTGGCCTCGAAAAACAGAATCTCATCCATTGGCACATGCTTCACCACATCCATCACCTTCACGGAAAAGTACTCCCTGCGCTCTCCCTGCTCCGCCCGCATCCGCTGGGTAATCACAAAAAGGCTCTGCCTGAGCCCCTCCTCCATCTTCTCCCTGCTCTCTTTCACGATATAATCCAGCGCTTCCAGATGATAGCGGAACGTCTCAAACGCCAGGTTCCCATAGGCCGTCACATACACCAAAAACCCCCTGGGATCCAGCTTCCTGATTTCCCGCCCCAGGGCGAACCCGTCCATGGCCTCCCCTTTCAGCTCCACGTCCAGGAAGTAGATTCCCCGCCCCGGAGCCTCCCTCACCGCCTCCAGGATCTCCAGCGGGCTGCCGCTGCACAGGGCGACCTCCATGTCATATCCCTCTATCATGATCTGTTTCTCCAGGCATTCCCTCTGAATCCCCCGGACGTTCTCCTCGTCCTCGCAAATATATACAGGCAGCATTTCCTCACTCCTTACCCCGCTATCATAATCCGCTTCTCCAGGCATTCCCTCTGAATCCCACGGACGTTCTCCTCGTCCTCGCAAATATATACAGGCAGCATTTTCTCTCCTTAGGAATTGTCGGAAAATAACTGATGCAACTTGTTTAGGAGAAAGCCCAGAAATACAACGAAAACGGCTATAAACTCGCATCAGTTATTTGTAGACAATTCCTTATTATAAGTTCCGCATCCGCCCAGCCCTGCACCCAGACATGGGCAGAGATCTTTCGGCCGCGAAAGGAGTGCGTCCGTAAATCCCCTGGGGCCATCCCCCTCACCCTGCGTTCCTCTCCTGCACCTTGAACTCCTGGACAAAATAGCCCTCCTCCACCGCCGTGGCCGGCAGCACGTTCCCATACCCATCCAGAATCTTCCGATAGCTGGCCAGCCCGATCCCCCGCTCCGCCCCTCTGGTGGAATAGCCCTGCTGCCAGATTCTGTGGACGTCAACCTCGTGGTACAGCCGGTTCTTCACCCGGAACGTGGTATACCCCTCCTGGCAGCTGATCATGATATGCACCCGGGCGTCCTCCTTTCCCCTGACCTCATCCATGGCATTGTCAATCAGAATCCCCAGGCACCTGCACAAATCCGTCGTCCTGCATCCTGTCTCACGAAAGGGCCGCATCACCTCCAGCTCACAGGCCGTGCCCTCCTTCTGCATCTGGGCGATTTTCGCCAGGAGGAGCCCTCTCACCTCTGTCATGCAGACATTGCCCAAATGGGACATCTGCCGGATCTGCCCGCCAATCTGGCTGTCGAAATCCTCCGTCAGCTCCCGGATGTAATCCATGGCCTCCGTCAGCTCCCCCTCCTTCGCCGTCAGGTACATCCCCGACATCATATTTTTGTAGTCATGCCGGAAGCGCCTCATCTCCTTCTGCATCCCCTCCAGCGTCCTGATATAGGCCTCCTGCTGCTGGACGATCAGCGACTGGGCGGCAGCTTCCTTCCGCTGCCACTCCTCCCGCCCCTTATAGTGGAAGACGATCAGCGCCGCAATCAATACCAGGTAGGCAATGCTCATGCTGCTGTTGCGGCTCATGCCTCCATAGGTGAACAGCGCCATCATACTATATATCAGAACGGGATAAGCACTCAGGCAGAGCATGCCCCAGTTCCAGACGTCCCTGTGCTCCAGCCACCGGCGGTACGCATCTCCCACCTTCAATTGATGCAAAAGGAACAAAATCAGCAGAATGGCAGCCGGCCCCAGTATATAATTGGACAATAAATACCGAATCCTCTCTTCCCCGATGCTCAGGTCATAGGGCCTTTCAGACGTCAGGATAAAGACCATCATCACAGAACTCTCCGCCGCAATGCCCGCAAACAGCACAATGCCCCAGCACCGTCTGAACCTCTCCCGGAAAAGAACACCGATGCAAAGGGCGTTCCCAATCAGCAGTACATATTCCATCAGAATGGACACAGAATAATACCGCAGCAGGCCCGCCTTGTAAAGCAATGCCGCAGCCCCTGCTTCCATCACGATCCACACAGCCGCCAAAACGATTCCGCCGCCCCGGAACTTCCCCTTGTCAAAAGAAAGAGTCCTTAGAACAAACAGCCCCGTACAGACAACCATAGCCAGGCTGAAAGCGCCTGAAAACAAATCATAGCCAAACACACTCAGAAAACTCATGCTCCGCCTTTCCCTGTCCCCGCCGTCTCCCACGGCTGACGAACAGTCAATCTGCCACGATATTGTTCAGCCACACGCCCTTCTTCACCAGCACAAACCCAATGGCGCATTTTATCAGATCCAGCATCTGGCAGCTCAGAAACAGAATCGCTATGGACATAGTCGTATGGCGGCTGAGCACATAGGCCACCGGGATGCTGACGCACCAGAGGAACACGCTGTCGAAGAGGAACGTGATGATCGTCTTCCCCCCGGAGCGCAGGGTGAAATAAGTGGTGTGCAGAAAAGCGAATACAGGCATACACAATGCCGATACCCTCAAAAGGAGCATGGCTAGGCGCTTCACCTCATCGCTGGTATTGTACAATTGAGGGAACAGCGGCGCCAGCAGGGCCACCACCGCACCCATGGCTATGCTGCTCGCCACCGCAAAAGCGATGAGCTTCCTGTCCGTATCCTTGGCCGCCTCCATCTTCCCGGCCCCCAGCAGCTGTCCCACCAGGATGGACACGGCGCTCCCCATGGCCACGAACACCACATTGAACAGATTGGAAATCACCGTGGAGATATTCAGAGCCGCCACCGCGTCCAGCCCTCTGGTGGAATAGCACTGGGTCATCATGGCCGTGCCCGCCGACCAGAGAATCTCGTTCACCATCAAAGGCGTGCCCTTCCTGGCAATGTTCCAAGTCAGCTGGCCAGGGACACGGAGCTCCTGGTAGGCTCCCACGATGAAAGGCATCTTCTCCGGATGGGCATGGGTCCAGACAATGACCACCGCCGCCTGCACATACCGGGATATCACAGTGGCGATGGCAGCGCCCACCACCCCCAGCACAGGGAAGCCGAATTTTCCGAATATCAGCAGATAATTCAGCGCCAGGTTCACCAGCACAGCCGCCACCCCCGCGGTCATGGGCACCTTGGTCTCCCCGCCCTCGCGCAGGGTGCTGGCATAGACCTCCTCTATGACGAAGGGCGGCAGTCCAACGAACATCACCCAGAGATATTCCTTCCCGTACTCCAAAGTGGCCTGCAGGGCCGGGTCATTGCCCTCCCCGTGCAGATACATCTGTATCAGCTGTTCCCCGCCCAACGCCAGCACAAGGATGCCCAGCACCAAAATCCCCAGGCACACATAAATCTTGAAGCGAAGGGTATGGCGGACGCCCTCCTGGTTCTTGCAGCCAAAAAACTGCGCGCCAAAAATGCCCACCCCCGAAATCGCGCCGAAAATAGCCAGGCTGAAGACCATCAGCAGCTGGTTCACAATGGCGATGCCCGACATCTGCTCCGTCCCGATGCGCCCCACCATGATATTGTCCAGCAGCCCCACGAAATTAGTGATGCCGTTCTGAATCATGATGGGAACCGTCACGCCCAGCACTTTTCCGTAGAATGCCCTGTCGCCAATCAATTTCTTCCTGTTGTCCATCTCTTTCCTCCCGATTCAGCCGCTACCCAGCGGCACCTATACAAAAAACGCATGCATTTTCATTAACCTACAGCATAAATCCTGAGCGCCCCCGCCTATGGAGGACTCTGGAGACCTTCCGCCGTCTCCTCCCGGTCTTCGCCCATCATGTCAAAACAGTATCCCAGATAGATGATATGGGACATGGCCGTGATGGCGCAGCGCAGTATCTTCTTCTCCTCGCTGGCGGCGCTCCCCACCTCCTCCAGCGAATCCTTCAGCCCGAAGATATGCTGCAGCATATTCTCCAGCTCCTGGCAGAAATAATCGTAGGCCACCTGCGTCTCATAGGTGCGCTTCTGCATGGCGAAAAGCCTGCTGATATTCTCCATGGACAGCACATTCTTGGCCACGGAGAGGAAGAAAAGATACGCAATCTGCTCCGCGTAATACTGCTTCTTCACCGGACTGGCGATATATCCCTTTTTCACATAATTGCTGACCATGGAAGCCGTGATCTTCTGACATCCAAAAGTCTCCAGCACACCGTTCACGTACCTCACCACCTGGTCCAGATACAGCCCCATATCCGGCAGCTCCTGATACCTGGGCATATGTAATCCACAAATGTCGACGCTCATACCGCACCCTTCCTTCACTCCGGAGGGCCACCCCTGCTGCAGGCAATGGCCGCCGGATTCCTTCTATGTCCAAAACCTGCAAATCATTATAAGGCAGATTCCCACCAGCGTCAACAACATACGAAAAACCTCTTGACAGGTTTTTCAAAAACTGATATAAAGGACATATAATAAGCTTCTCAAAAACCGATAGTCAAGTTATGAATATTTTCAAGGAGGTATCCCTATGAAATATAAAATCGTATCCGACTCCGCCGCGGATCTCCTGGCCATAGATCAGGCGCCCTTTGCAAGCGTCCCCCTGCACATCATCATCGGCTCCCGGGAATTCATCGATGATGAAACCGTCGACCTGGCCCAGATGGAGGAGGCCCTCTCCGCCCACAAAGGCCGCTCCAGCACTGCCTGCCCGGGGGTGGACGACTGGCTCCGGGCCTTCGGGGATGCCGATGCCGTCTTCTGCGTCACCATCACCAGCGCCCTGTCCGGCAGCTACAATTCCGCCATGTCCGCCAGGCAGCAGTATGAAGAGCGCTATCCCGGCCGCCTGGTGCACGTCATCGACTCCCTGTCCGCCGGGCCGGAGATGGTTTTGATCGTGGAGCGGCTGCAGGAGCTGGTTCTGTCCGGCGCGACTCCGGAAATCATCCGAACCGAAATCACGGACTACACCAGGCACACCCGCCTGCTGTTTTCCCTGGAGACCCTGCGGAACCTGGCAAACAACGGACGCGTCAGCCCCGCGGCGGCTAAGCTGGCAGGCATCCTGGGCATCCGCGTGGTAGGCCAGGCCAGCGACCAGGGCGAGCTTGCGATGCTGAACAAATGCCGCGGGGAACAGTGCGTGCTGTCCAGCCTCCTGAAATACATGAAAGAACTGGGATACCAGGGCGGAAAAGTCCGCATCTCCCACAACGGCAACGGAAAAATGGCCGCCGCCCTGGCGGCCCAGATCAGGGCGCTGTTCCCGAACCCGGACATCCGCATCTACGCGGCGCGGGCCCTGTGCAGCTATTACGCGGAAAAAGGCGGCATCCTGGTGGGCCTGGAATGCTGAATACTGATTCTCCTTCCATAAAATGCCTGCCCTCAAGATGCCTGCCCTCTATAATAGAACAGGAGACCTGGCGCCCTGAAACGCAAGGTCTCCTGTCATGATACATACTTCAGCGCCATAAGGCATCCTGCCCCCTTACACAGGGCGCGTACAACGAGAGTGTTTTCTGCTGGCTGCGGACACGGCCAGCCCTGTCACAGGTATTTCCGCAGGTTCTCCAGCACCACCCGGTACCCGTTGGCATACATATGGATTCCCTCGACAGTGTACGCTTTCTTCAATCTGCCGTTCTCATCCGTCAGGCCCTGGTTCACATCGATATAGCGGCAGCCCATCTTCTCCGCCAACCCCTTCACCGCTTCATTGGCGGTGCGGATGTTCTCATTGTTGCGGGTGGCGAACATGCCCCTGCCCCACTCGTCATCCGGCACTTCGTTCACTGGATAATAGGCCATCATATAAATCTCCGCCCCGGGCAGCCGCTCCTGTATCATGCCGATAATCTTGCCGTAGTTCTCCATGAGCTTTTCCAAGCGGTACTCCGGCCTGCTAATGTCGTTGGTTCCGATATTGATGAATATCTTCCCCGGCTCTGTCCCGAACACCATCTCCTCCATGCACTGCAGCATGTCCTCCGTGGTGAAGCCCCCGATGCCCCGATTGTAGATCACCGCGTCCATCTCCTCGGTCATCCGCAGTTCATCGATGGGGAACTGCTCCATCAGCGAGGAGCCCGTGAAAAGAATCTCCCCCTTCTTCACTTTCTCGTTCAGTATCCGGTAGCGCTCCAGCCGCTCCCACTGATTCCGCACTGCCTGCGTCCGCGTCTCCTTCGCCGCTTCCTGTGTGTCCATCCTTACATCCTCCTTCTATCATCCGTCTCCCGAAATCCCTGCGCCGCTTACGCTACGGCTTTCCGGGAGATTTTTGATGCCGAAAGCCTATTCCCATTTCCAACTTTCTCTCCATTTCCTATCATAACAGATATTCTCCTAAAATAACAGGCAGAAATGAAAATAGTCTCTTTTCAGTAAAGTCAAAAGCTCGAAAGCAGTTTTCTTTTACGGATTTACGGATTTTTAAAATATTTGCAGAAATTCCTTGACATAATCCTCCCCTTCATGTATTATGTAATTACGGAATTCCGGAAAACCACAAACACACGATTTATAGAACACTATTTTCGAAAAAGAGTTCCAACGGATAGAGAATCAGGCATTGGGTCAGGACAGCACCTGGAAAAGCGGGGAACCGCCCCAAAAGAGTTCCGGAAAGCAGCGCGCTATTGGTCTGGAGATTCCGAGAGGATATGTTTTCGAAAAAAGCACAGAAAGGAATGGTGATTGAATGACGGAACGAGATTACGGGAAAGAAATCGACGCTCTCAGAGAGCAGCTGGAAAATCTTCAGGACATGGTGCAGGCATCGCTTCCCAACAAGCCCTCCGCGAAGAAGCTGGAGAGCGTACAGGTCATGCAGGGAATGCATCCCGACAGCCGTCTCAGCGATCTGATGGAAGAACTTTGCCATAAAACGGAGGAGCGGAACGGAAGCGGCCTGGTCTCCTATCTCGGCATATACCAATCCGGCGGGCGGCAGTCCAACTGGATACGAAGCACTGTCCCCACCGAGGATCTGCTCTCCCTCATCGAGAGCGGCATCGCAAGCAAAGTATTGGCCTGCATCGGCAACCCAAACCGCCTTGCGATATTGCTGGAGATACTCCGCGGCCCCAAGTCCGTAACAGCGCTGGTGGAGAAATGCGGCTTCGGATCTACCGGACAGGTCTATCATCACATGAAGCCGCTTCTGGCCGCCGATATCGTCGTGGAGGATGAGCATCAGAAAGGCTTTTATGTCATCCAGCCCCACAAAGTACAGGGTGTCATCATGCTTCTGACAGGCATCAGCGATATGGTGGACGAAACCTTCACCAAGGGGACATGGAATGATGCCGAGGAGAATTGAGGGAGCGCATTCCTTTCAATCTTCCAGATACTCTCTATAGTCCGCCTCGCTGGCAAAAAGGATGTATTTCCCATCCACCAGTCCCATGTAGCCGTCCGATGTATTGTATCCTTTCATAAAAGTTACCTCCTATTTCAAAATCAGTGTTGTAAGCTGTTCTGATATAGAAGGTAACATTTTTTGAGGGTCATAAAACTCTCTCAAAAAAACATTTGTTCGTCCCTCGGAACCTATTATCGAAATAACTCCGCCGCCGTTCACTCCTCCGGCTCTGCCAAAAGCATCTCCGCCTCCTTCAGGAAATCCTCCGTCTTCTCCATCAATAGCTCCGCGTCCTTCTCCACCAGCCCTGTCTTCTTATACTTATAGGTAAAAGAAGGCTTGCCATAGGCCGTAAAAGACAGGCTCTGTCCATATTTCCTGAGCAGATCCGGAACCTTCGCCGGGTCAAGCCCCGCGTCCGGACGGAAGAGGAAGAGAATCTTCTCATTCTTGCCCTTGATGTCCGTCATGTACAGTTTATGGGCCGCCACCCGGATCAGGGAAATGCGCAGCAGATTGTCCACAGACTTGGGAATCTCCCCGAAACGATCCAACAGTTCGTCCCGCATGTCGTCCCGCTCTTTCAGGTTCTCGATGCCCGCAATCCGCTTATAGATATCCAGCTTCTGCACTTCGTTGACAATATACATAGGCGGAATGAACGCATCCACGTCCAGGTCGATTACCGTGGCGAAATCCTGTACCACCTTACCGCCCTTCAAAGTCTGCACGGCCTCGTTCAGCATCTTGCAGTACAGATCGTACCCCACAGCCTCCATATGTCCGTGCTGGCGCACGCCCAGGAGATTGCCCGCCCCCCGGATTTCCAAATCCCGCATGGCAATCTTGAAGCCGCTTCCAAGGTCGGTGAACTCCCGGATGGCCGACAGGCGCTTCTCCGCCACTTCTTTCAGCATCTTGTCCCGCTTGTACATCAGGAAAGCATAGGCGGTGCGGTTGGAGCGCCCCACCCGGCCCCTGAGCTGATAGAGCTGGGACAGGCCGAAATTGTCGGAGTCATGGATGATCATGGTGTTCACGTTGGAGATGTCCAGGCCGGTCTCGATGATGGTGGTGGACACCAGCACGTCTATCTCCCGGTTGATGAAGTCCAGCATGATCTTCTCCAGCTCGCTCTCCTTCATCTGGCCGTGGGCATAGGACACCGCAGCCTCGGGCAGCAGCGCCGCCAACTGGGCGGTGACGTCGGCGATGGTGTTCACCCGATTGTATACATAGTACACCTGCCCTCCTCTGGCCAGCTCCCTGGAGACGGCCTCCCGCACCAGCTCCTCGTTGTACTCACAGACGAAGGTCTGGATGGGCTGTCGGTCCCCCGGCGGCTCCTCCAGCACGCTCATGTCCCGTATCCCGATCAGGCTCATGTGGAGGGTCCTGGGGATGGGGGTGGCGGTCAGGGTCAGCACGTCCACGTCCTCCTTCAGCTTCTTGATCTTCTCCTTGTGGGTCACGCCGAAGCGCTGCTCCTCGTCTATGATCAGAAGCCCCAAATCCTTGAACTTCACGTCCGCCGACAGAACCCTGTGGGTGCCGATGACAATGTCCACCAGGCCTTTCTGCAGATCCGTCACGGTCTTCTTGATTTCACCGGGAGTGCGGAAACGGCTCATCAGATCCACCCGGATGGGAAAATCCTTCATGCGCTGTACGAAAGTGGTGTGGTGCTGCTGGGCCAGTATGGTGGTGGGGACAAGGTACACCACCTGTTTGCCCTCCTGAACCGCCTTGAAAGCCGCCCGGATGGCAATCTCCGTCTTGCCGTAGCCCACGTCCCCGCATATCAGGCGATCCATTATCTTTGTACTCTCCATGTCCGCCTTGGTGTCCAGGATGGCCGCCAGCTGGTCTTCGGTCTCCTCAAAGGGGAACATCTCCTCGAATTCCCTCTGCCACACCGTGTCTTTTTCAAAGGCATACCCTTGCGCTTGTCTGCGCAAAGCATAAAGCTGCACCAGGTCGCTGGCAACCTCGTTCACGGCGCTGCGTACTTTACTTTTGGTGCGCTCCCACTCCTTTGACCCAAGCTTGTTCAGCTTCGGCTTTTTGGCATCGGCGGAAGCGTACTTCTGTATCACGTCCAGGCCCGTGGCCAGCACATAGAGATTCCCGCCGTCCCGGTACTCTATCTTGATGTAGTCCTTGACCACGCCCTCCATCTCTACTTTCTCAATTCCCTGATAGATGCCCAGCCCGTGGCTCTCATGCACCACATAGTCCCCTACTTTCAGTTCATTGAAATCCTTGATTTTCTGACCCTCGTAGCGCTTGCCTGTCCGTTTCTTCTTTTTCTCCGCGCCGAAGATGTCCGTCTCCGACAGCACCACGAATTTCAGCAGAGGATACTCGAATCCTTTGTCTACATGCCCGTAATAGGTGACCACCTCCCCGGCCTGTACCTGACGCAGGGGATCCTCCGTGTACACCGCCGTGATTTCCTGATCCCGCAAATCCTCCGCCAGACGCTTCGCCCGGGTTCTGGAACCGGACAGCAGCAGCACCCGGCAGCCGTTCTTCCGGAACATTTTCAGATCCCGCACCAGGGCCTCGAAGCTGTTGTTGTACGGCGCCACGTTCCTGGCCGCCACGTCCATTTTTCTGTCGGGTCTGAAATACCCCTTGGCTTCCATGGTGGAGACCGTGACCACGCTGCCTTTCAGGAGATTGGCCGCCACCTGTTCCCCGCTGTAGAGCACGTTCATCTGGCCAGGCAGAATATAGCCTTTCTCCGCCCGCTGCTTCATGCTCTCGGAAAATTCCAGTTCGATGGCACCGGCCTGTTCTTTGATGCGGGCCGGTTCCTCCAGGAAGAACACAGGCCTTTGCCCCCCTCCTGCAGCAGAGCCGCCCCTGCCCCTGGCAATCCGCACCAGGATCTCCGGCAAGGTCATGGTGTCCTCATAGAAATACCGGATATACCCCTCCAGGTTCACCTTAGCTTTAAATTCCAGGAGCTGTTCCTTTAATTCCTTGACCTGGACGGCGATGCGGTGGGCTTCCTCGGTCTGAAAATTGTCCCGAAAGATTTTCTGCTGCTTCGCTGCCTCTGTCTCCAGCTTCTGCAGCCCGACCCGGATGCGCCCCTCCTCCAGCACGAACTCCGCTGCCGGGAAGACGGAGACGCCCTCCAGGTTCTCAATCGAGCGCTGGCTTAAGATATCGAAGCTGCGGATGGACTCCACCTCATCCCCCCACAGCTCGATGCGGTAAGGATTCTCCTCGGTCAGGTCGAAGATGTCGATGATGCCGCCCCGGACGGAAAACTGCCCCGGACTCTCCACCTGATAGCTTTTCTCGTACCCCATGTCCACCAGCCGTCTGCACAGAACGTCCTCCTGAAGGGAAGTCCCCTTGTATATATCGATTATATCTCCGTCTTCATTCCACATGACCTGGGGGGTCATCAGGGCCGCGTAAGTGGTGACGATGGTCACAGGCTTCTTCTCCATGAGCCTTCGCAGCACCCTCACCCGCTCCTTCACCAGCTGATTGCCGTGGATGTCCGCCTGGAAGAAAATCAGGTCTTTCGCCGGATACAACATGACATTCCTGTCATAAAATTTGTATTCTTCAAAAATCTCCCTGGCCTTCAGGTCACTGTAAGTGACGATGGTCTTGATGCGGAAACCGTCGCCCAGCCCGTATATCATATGCAGCTTCTGGGAGTCCACGCATCCCGTCAGAGCGGTGACGCCATCGCCCTTCCGGATGGCTTCCCTGATATTGCCGTATTCCGCCAGCTCCTGTAGCGGCGCAAGTAATGCCTGCATCCTGTCCTCCTAAAATTTGTAATACCCCATCGGAATCTTCAGACCGCTTATCACGCTGCTATCCGAAACTCCTATGGGCCGCTTCCCCGCTTTTCCGGATACCGTTCAGTCCTAATGTCTGATTCTGCTTCCTGAAATTCCGGGCCGCTTCCCGCTTTTCCAGGTGCCGTCCAGCCCCGATGTCTGATTCTGCTTTCCAAAATTCCGATAGCCTATTATACTGACAATCACATAACCCCTCCGTCCTTTGCCGGCTCCGGCTCCCTGGCAGGCTTTTTCACGGCATTGAACTGGTTCATGGCAGCGTCCGGCCCCTCCGAAATAATCATGCGGATGGCTTCCGCCGCCCGGTCTGCCGCTTCCTCCACATCCTCCCTGTCCTTCGGGGAGAACCTGCCCAGCACATAGTCCACCAGATCCCACCCCCTGGGTTTCTCGCCCACGCCCATCTTCACCCGGATGAAGCTGTCGTGGCCCAGATTGGCGATAATATTCTTCAGGCCGTTGTGGCCGCCCGCGCTCCCCTTCTTACGGATGCGTATCTGACCTGGCTCCAGGCTGATGTCGTCGGAAATGACTATCAGCTCCGCGGTCTCGTCCACCTTATAGTAGTCAATCAGCTGCCGGACGCTCTCCCCGCTTAAGTTCATATAAGTCTGGGGCTTGGCCAGCACGCACTTCTGCCCCGCCACGATGCCCTTCCCGATGACGGCTTTATGCTTTTTCTCCAAAACGGAGATGTTCTCCTTCGCCGCCAGTTTATCCAGCACCAGGAAGCCTGCATTGTGCCGGGTGCCCTCGTATTCTCTTCCGGGATTTCCCAGTCCGACTATGATTACCATTTCCTCTCCAATCTGCCCGCTCAGGACTCATCCCGACCAGGCTCTGCTCCTTGCAGTCTGTTCTTCTCTTATCTCATCCATACCGCCCGGCTGTTTTTCTGACTTTTCACCGAAGCGAATCTATATATTCTTTCAGTCTTTCCCTCTGGGATTCGATACATTTCCCCGAATCAAAGAAGTCCACAAGCCCCTTTGGGCTTATCCACCTGTATCCTATGGTCTCGCCCTTCTGCAGCACGTTCCTGCTTTTTACCAGTCTTATAAGCTATGATAATAGAATCCTGTTTTTAGATTCTATTATACATATCGTTGCGATCACTTGTAAAGCAAAATGGAAGATTTCCTGAAAAATAAATATGGTCAGGCCCATTCTTCCGGAGCCTGACCATATCCGTCAATACCTTAAAATTTCACTAAAATATCACCCCAAATCCCCGGCATCTCTCCCTCGCACAAAAACGCTCTCCTGAATCAAAGCAATGGCGTCATATATAGCGGCAGATAAACAATCCCCGCCTCTTCTTTCAAATCCCCTGTATGCAGCAGATAAGGAATGTAAAGCTGCTCCTTATATTTTTTTCTGAAACTTCCTCAGTGATGTCAGGGTATCGTTTTTACCGGACTTCACCTCAATCAGAGAAATGTCATGCCTGCTGCTGATCTTACTTTTTGCAATCAGAAAATCTATTTCCATCCGCAGGTTTGCGTCATCGCGGGAAGAATTAGAATAAAAATACTTTTCTCACGTTTTCAAGATTTATTGCACTATGTTCTTGTTCCTGACTTGATTTTCTCAAAATTATCCACAAAATCCTCTTGCCAACCCGCTTCTGATATGCTAGAATGGTACCAATCAACAGAAAGGTACCATTCGGTAGAAGGTGAAGGAATGAGTCGTCGATAACATGATTTGGAACAGCAGACATTTTGGAGAAAAGCCTGTCGCACAGGTTTGTTTGCGTACGCCGAATCAGTCTATCGCCTCGTTTTCGAAGCCTTTTTTCTATGCCGTGATTTTCTCGGGTTTTCGCCGCAGTGCCGGAACTGAACTCCCCCAGATTCTGCCCGGAACCGACTAAGATTTTCGTCAAAATCTGGTTGGAATCCAGCCGGAATTTCGCCTGGCTCTCCGAAGAGCGTTCCCCGGCGGCTGCACCGCACCCATTTACGGCACCTCCCCCCTGAAACCACAGGACACAGGCTTCCCCTGAGCGCAGACTGAATGCCGGCCCCGCAGGCAAAAGTCCAGGCTTTGATTAGAAGTCCGCATAAAGCGCTGCAGCGGACGAAAGATAGGAGGCCTAATATGTTACAGATAAAGAACTTGACTTTGACCCATAAAAAAGATTTCCGCATCATCCTGCAGGATTTTACCTGCGCGCTGAATGACGGAGACAAGGCTGTCATCATCGGTGAGGAGGGCAACGGCAAGTCCACTCTCCTGAAGTGGCTCTACCATCCGGAACTGATCGAACCCTACGCCGAAGCCAAGGGGGAACGAATCACGGCCCGGGAGCGAATGGCTTATCTGCCCCAGGAGCTGCCCGAGGAGGACCGGGAGAAGGCCCTCTATGAATTTTTTGCGGAAGACCCGGCGTTCTATGAGCAGCCGCCCCGGAGCCTGAGCGCCCTGGCGGGCAAGTTCCACGTCCCCCAGGACTTCTTCTACGGCGACCAGCCCATGGGCACCCTCTCCGGCGGCGAGAAGGTCAAGGCCCAGATGATGCGGCTGCTGATGGCCCAGCCCACGGCGCTTCTGCTGGACGAGCCCTCCAATGACCTGGACATCGAGACCCTGGAATGGCTGGAGGAGCTGATTCTGGACTGGCCGGGCATCGTGCTCTTCATCTCCCACGACGAGACCCTGATTGAGCGCACGGCCAACATGGTCATCCACATCGAGCAGATCAGGCGGAAAACCGTCTGCCGACACACCATAGCCCATGTGCCCTACCTCCAGTACCGCCGGGAACGGGAGGACAGTTTCGAAAAGCAGGCCAGGCAGGCTGCAAACGACCGCAGGGAGAAGGAGATCCGGGACGAGAAGCTCCATCGAATCGAACAGAGCGTGGCCTACCATCTGGGCGCGGTATCGAGACAGGCGCCCTCTGTAGGCAGGCTCCTGAAGAAGAAAATGAAAGCCGTCAAGAGCCTGGAGCGCCGCTACGAACGGGAAGACGCCCAGATGACCCAGATGCCGGAGGAGGAGACCGCCATCTTCTTCAAGCTGGGGGAGAAAGCCCAGACGATTCCCGCCGGAAAGACGGTCATCGAATTTTCCGCAGACCGCCTGTGCACGCCGGATCACCTCCGCGTCCTGGCGGAAAATGTCTTCCTGCGCATCAAAGGGCCGGAAAAAGTCGGCATCATCGGGGAGAACGGCGCGGGCAAGACCACGCTGCTGCGGCTGATGGCGGAGGAGCTTTTGAAGCGCCCGGATATCCGGGCCGCGTATATGCCCCAGAATTACGAGGATCTGCTGCATCTGGAGATGACGCCGGTAGAATATCTGGCCATATCCGGGGACAAGGAGGAGACCACACGCATCCGGACTTTCCTGGGCTCCCTGAAATATACAGCCGATGAGATGGACCACTCCATCGCCGAGCTGTCCGGCGGCCAGAAAGCGAAGGTACTGCTGCTGAAGATGAGCCTGTCCGGGGCCAATGTATTGATCCTGGACGAGCCCACCCGGAACTTCTCTGCCCTGTCCGCCCCGGTAATTCGGCGGATGCTGGCCGAATTCCCGGGAGCCATCTTAAGCATCTCCCACGACAGGAAGTACCTGGGAGAGGTCTGCGGCAGGATATACCGGTTTACGAAGGACGGGCTGTCCGATGTCACGGACTTTTCCTGAGCATCCTACGGCAGCCCACATTCATTTTTTCGTTGTAAAAAGTGTATCGTTTTCACATTTTTTCATTGTAATTTTCGGAAGAGCATGATACAATGGCCTTATTTATAGCAGAAAGCGGCAGGAGGTGGCATCATGTACCGAACGGCAATCGAGAAGCTGCATAAATGGAAAGCCGGCAGACACCGCAAACCACTGATCATCGAGGGCGCAAGACAGGTCGGGAAGACCTGGCTGATGAAAGAATTCGGCAAAAACGCCTATGCCGATACCATATATATCAATTTCGACTCGAATTCCAGAATGGCGGATTTATTTGCTTCCGACCTGGACACAGGCCGCCTGATTATGGGAATCGAACTGTATGCAGGCAGAAAAGTCGATCCTGACAATACCCTTCTGATTTTTGATGAGGTACAGGAAGTGCCGAGAGCGCTTTCCTCCCTGAAATATTTTTATGAAGATGCCCCCTGGTATCATATTGTGTGCGCCGGTTCTCTCCTGGGCATCGCACTGCACGAAGGGACTTCTTTCCCGGTAGGCAAAGTGGATTTTCTAAGCCTTTACCCCCTGTCTTTCAGAGAATTCCTGATGGCCACAGCCGGTGAACGCTTTGCCAGGCTCCTGGAAAGCCGGGACTATCCGATAATCACGTCTTTTAAACAGACCTATGTTGATGCGCTCAGGCAATATTATTTTGTGGGGGGCATGCCGGAGGCGGTGCAGAGCTTTGCCGAAGAAAAGGATTTCAACCAGATACGGGAAATCCAAAAGCGTATCCTGGCGGCCTATGAACAGGATTTTTCCAAACACGCCCCCATTGAAATCGTGCCAAAAATCCGCATGATATGGAACAGTATCCCCTCCCAGCTGGCAAAGGAGAACAAAAAATTCATCTACGGGCTTGTGCGCGAGGGCGGGCGGGCAAAGGAATACGAATCAGCCATCATGTGGCTGTGCGACTGCGGGCTGGTATACAAGGTCAGCCGGGTGAGCGGGGCTGGAATTCCGCTGAAAGCCTATGAGGATCTGAAAGCCTTTAAGCTGTTCCTCGCTGACGTAGGGCTGCTGGGATGCATGACCGGGCTCCGTCAGCGTACCCTCCTCGACGGTAATAATCTGTTTACCGAATTCAAGGGGGCATTGACCGAGCAATATGTATGCCAACAGCTAAAGGCCATCGAAAATCTGGGGGTTTATTACTATACCAATGACCGGGGCTCCTGTGAGGTGGATTTTGTCTTAGATACCGGCGAACAGATTGTGCCCGTGGAGGTCAGGGCGGAGACCAACCTGAAAGCAAAGAGCCTGAAGACTTACCGGGAGAAATACAGCCCCACCCTTGCCGTCCGCACCTCCATGGCGGATTACAAAAAGGAAGACGGGCTCCTCAACCTTCCTCTATATGCAGTGGGGGAAATCTGTCAGTGAACCGCTTCCGGCGGGGTGCCCGGAAAACCTCATTGAAAATGCCACGGCCTGCGCCACCGGCAAAAAAATTCCACGGCTTAAGCCATCGGCAAAAATTCCACGGCTTAAGCCATCGGCAAAAATTCCACGGCTTAAGCCATCGGCAAAAATGCCATGGCTAAAGCCATGGCATTTGGGGATTTAATTGTCTTTTATCCTATGCTGTCACATCCTATTCCCCGTCCGGCTCCAACAAAGCTCTCCTGTAGTTCTCCAGGATGATCTCCTGAATGGCTTCTCTGGCAGAAGCATTGATGGGATGGGCGATATCCTTGTACTCCCCATCTGCCGTCCTCTTACTGGGCATTGCGATGAACAGACCTTTGTCTCCTTCAATCACCTTGATGTCATGCACCACGAATTCCTCGTCCAAGGTAATGGATACAATCGCCTTCATCCTGCCTTCTTTCGCAATCTTGCGTACGCGAACATCTGTAACCTGCATCTTTTAAACCCCCTTATCCGGAATCTAAAGCCACCTATGTCACATCGTGTATCTTTCATTTCTCTCTACTACAATGCGAATCTGCCCATCTTCACCCACATAGTGGGCATTTGCCCGAATGGTGCTATGGCTTTCTAAGATGCAATTCTCGATGTAAGTGTTGTCGCCGATATACACATCATTCAGAATGATGGAATTCTTGATGACACAATTATTGCCTATATAACTCTTCTTGAAGACCACGGAGTCCTCCACGACACCGTTCACGATGCAGCCGCTGGAAATCAGGCTGTTCTTCACGCTGGCTCCCACATTGTACTTCGCCGGGGCCAGATCGTCCACCTTGGAATAAATGTCGGGGTACTGCTTGAAGAAATAGTTGCGCACCTCCGGCTTGAGGAAATCCATGTTGGTACTGTAGTAATCCTCCACGGAGGCGATGTTCCTCCAATAGTCCCGTATCTTGTAACCGTAGATCCGCTTCACATCTTTATAGCGGATGAGGATGTCCCTGACGAAATCGTATCTATCCTCCTCGATACATTTCTCCACCATCTCTATCAGCTGGCGCCTGCGCAGGATGTAGATGCCGCAGGAGATGACCCTGGACTTGGCATGCAGCGGCTTTTCCTCGAACTCCTCGACGCGGCTCTCCTCATTCATGCGGATGGTGCCGAACCGCTCCAGGCTCGCCGAAGGGCTCATGTCCCGGCAGACCACGGTGATGTCCGCCCTTCTCTCGATGTGGTATTCCAGCACCTTGTTGAAGTCCATCTTGTACACGCCGTCCCCGGAGGCCACCAGCACATAGGGCTCATGGCTGCTCTTGAGGAAATCCAGGTTCTGATAGATGGCGTCCGCCGTGCCCCGGTACCAGTTGCTGTTCTGGGAGGTCACGGCCGGCGTGTACACATACAGCCCTCCCTGCTTGCGCCCGAAGTCCCACCACTTGGAAGAGCTCAGGTGCTCGTGGAGGCTGCTGGCATTGTACTGGGTCAGCACCGCCACCTTCTGGATATGGGAGTTGGACATATTGCTCAGGGTAAAATCAATGCTGCGGTAACTGCCCGCGATGGGCATGGCGCATACGGCCCGCTTGTAGGACAGCTCCTGCATCCTGCGGTTGTTGCCTCCCGCCAGGATAATTCCAATCGCCCTCATTGCCTCTCACCTGCCTTAATCAAAGATTTGCCGCCTGGCAGATAGGAATTCTCGTAGTCCAGACCCGTGGTGACGCCGAATATGACTGCATTCTTCCCCACGGTGATGCCGTTGGGGATGACGCTGCGCTCGCCCACGGTCACGATGCCGTGGTTGTAGATGTGGGGAGCCATTTCGTTCTCCACCGCCTCGCCGAATCCCAGCTTCACATAGTTGCCGATCCGCACCTCCTCGTCAACGATCGCCTTATAAAGCTCGCAGTTGTTGCCGATCTGGGTCTGGTTCATGATGATGGAATCCCGGACCACCGTATCCTTGCCTATGGTGACGCCGCAGCCGATCACAGAATTGTACACCTTTCCGTAGATATCCGTCCCCTCCCCGATGATGCTCCGCTCCACCACGCTGTCCCTGGAGAAATACTGGGGCGGCTGAATCTCGCTCTTGGTATAGATCTTCCAGTATTCCTCGTAGAGGTTGAACTCCGGCACGATGTCGATGAGCTCCATGTTGGCCTCCCAATAGGAATGCAGGGTGCCCACGTCCTTCCAGTAGCCGTTGAACTCATAGGCGTACAGGAACGCGCCCTTTCTGTGGCAATAGGGAATCACATGCTTCCCGAAGTCCAGCGCGGGCTGCTCGGCCATCTCGATGAGGGCCTTCCTCAGCGTCTTCCAGTTGAAGATGTAGATTCCCATACTGGCCAAGTTGCTCCGGGGGGTCTCGGGCTTTTCCTCGAAGTCCGTGATCCTGCGCTTCCCATCGGTTATCATGATTCCGAAGCGGCCGGCCTCCTCCATGGGCACGGGCATGACGGCGATGGTCACGTCCGCGTTGTTGTCCTTGTGGAAGTCCAGCATGAGCTCATAGTCCATCTTGTAGATATGGTCACCGGACAGTATCAGCACGTAATCGGGATGATAGCTCTCCATGTACTCCAGGTTCTGGTAGATGGCATTGGCCGTGCCGGTATACCACTCGCTGTTGGAACTCTTCTCATAGGGCGGCAGCACTGTGACGCCGCCGATATTGCGGTCCAGGTCCCAGGGGATGCCGATCCCTATGTGAGAGTTCAGCCGCAGGGGCTGGTACTGGGTCAGGACCCCCACTGTGTCGACCCCTGAATTGATACAGTTGGAAAGCGGAAAATCGATGATGCGGTATTTTCCTCCAAATGCCACGGCAGGTTTTGCCATTTTGGATGTGAGTACACCCAGCCGACTGCCCTGCCCGCCTGCCAGCAGCATGGCAATCATTTCTTTCTTCACCATGTCGTCGTCACCTCGGTCTCTTCTGTGCCATCCGGCCGCTTCCTACATTGCGCAAAGCTCCTGTCCATGCACCGCTACGCCATTCACGTCCGATGCCCCTACAGCCACTACCTGCTTCAAGTAAGGCCATTATATCACACAGTTTGACAAAATGGAATATTGAATGTCAAAATATTTATTTTTCATCTTCTTATTTGTGTCGGATATTGATACAATTTTTGTATAATGTGCGGTTTTTTTGTGCATTTCTCCCAATATTTGCATCATCCAACCACAATTGCCCCAGTACACCGGTGCATGAATTCCCGAGTAATCAGTGCTTGATGTCCGCGCCTGGACATGGCGGAGGAAGGAGGCGATGCGGAACATCATCGACTGACGACAACACAGTACTGGTGTGACCAGCAAGTGCTGCTTGCTCCAGGATTCCTGCATCGGGGTACCAGTCCGGTTCCACATTTCAGAAAACAGAATTCATATTTATTTTTTCCGCCGATGGTGTTATAATAATAAGGAACAAAAAATCATAAGGAAGTACAGCCAAATGTATAAAATCGATTTCAGCCATCCCTGCTCCCTATACTTCGTGGGCATCGGCGGCATCAGCATGTCCGCCCTGGCGCAGCTGCTGGCGGACGCGGGCTTCCGGGTCTCCGGCTCCGACCGCGCCCCCAGCGACCTGACCAGGAAGCTGGAGAGCATGGGGATTACCGTATTCTATGGACAAAGGAGCGAAAATATTACAGAAGCCATCGACTGCGTGGTCTTCACCGGCGCCATCCATCCGGACAATCCGGAATACCGGGCGGCCCATGAGAAAAACCTGCCCGCCCTGACCAGGGGGCAGCTGATGGGGCAGATCATGCAGCATTACCGCACCCCCATCGCGATCAGCGGCACCCACGGCAAGACCACTGCCACCTCCATGGTCAGCGAGATTCTGCTGGCGGCGGATTTGGATCCCACGCTGACCATAGGCGGCGTACTGAAGGACATCCAGGGCAATCTGCGCATCGGCCACTCGGAGTATTTCGTGGCCGAAGCCTGCGAGTACACCAACAGCTTCCTGGATTTCTTCCCCAGGATCGGCATCATCCTGAACATAGGCGAGGACCATCTGGATTTCTTCAAGGATCTGGAGGACATCCGCCATTCCTTCCGGGAATTCGCCAGGCTGCTGCCCCAGGACGGCTGCCTGATCATAGGCGGGGAGATCGAGCGCCTGGAGGAGATCACGGAAGGCCTGCGCTGCCCTGTCATCACTTTCGGACTCAGCGCCTCCTGCGATTACTATGCCACCGACATTACCTATGGCCGCCTCGGCTGCCCCACCTTCACCCTCCACGACAGGAAGGGCGGAAAGCGCAGCGTCTCCCTGAGCGTGCCCGGAGAGCACAATATCTGCAACGCCCTGGCGGCGCTGGCCCTGGCGGACTTCCTGGCCATCGACAGCAGCTTGGCGGACAGCGCCCTCCAGGGATATCAGGGCACGGACCGGCGCTTCCAGCACAAAGGCACCATCGGCGGCGTCACCGTCATCGATGACTACGCCCATCACCCCACGGAGATCACGGCCACGCTGAAGGCGGCTGCCAACTATCCCCACAGGACGCTCTGGTGCGTCTTCCAGCCCCACACCTATACCCGCACCAAGGCCTTCCTGAAGGAATTCGCCCAGGCCCTGTGCCTGGCGGACAGAGTCGTGCTGGCGGACATCTTCGCGGCCAGGGAGACGGACACCCTGGGAATCGATTCCCAGACCCTCCAGCGGGAGATTCAGGCCCTGGGCCACGAATGCCATTATTTTCCAAGCTTTGATGAAATCGAAAATTTCCTGTTGGAAAATTGCATAAACGGCGACCTGTTGATAACTATGGGCGCGGGAGATGTGGTAAAAATCGGCGAAAACCTGCTGGGCAGATAGTTATCCACATTTTCCACAAATAAAGCGTTTCTCCGGGCTGTGGATACGCACCGGAAAAAAGCCGTGGAAACCCGGACGGTCCAAACGTTATCCACTGTTTCCACATTTTCCACGATCCCGGCCCGTCTTCAGATTCTCCGATGAATTCGGGAAAATTGACTATTTTCTTTTCCAGGACCTTATGCTATACTTTTTCTACCGCGGGGCATTCCTGTGCCGGCATCTTCCTTTGTCTGAGCGGTTCTGCCAGACGGGAGGCGTGCCGGCGGAAGGCCCGGCGGATATACCAGGAAGCGGGGGCAGGACGGATGGCGCATTTGACGATTTATCAGGACAATCAGGGAGATTCCACGGTAGTATCCAATTTGTTTATAGACGAATATATGAAAGATGCCAACGACGCGCAGCTGAAGGTCTATCTCTATCTGCTCCGCATGATGAGCGCGCAGATGGCCACCAGCGTATCC
The DNA here is from genome assembly GCA_910585665.1 of uncultured Acetatifactor sp. Lineage (GTDB taxonomy): Bacteria > Bacillota > Clostridia > Lachnospirales > Lachnospiraceae > Acetatifactor. The sequence goes on from CAJUFI010000010.1 coordinate 51,073, forward strand.
GACATCGCGGACAAGTTCAACCACACGGAGAAGGATGTTCTGCGCGCCCTGAAATACTGGGAAAAGCGGCAGCTTTTGGACCTGGACTATGACGACGGCAAGAATCTGGTGGGCATCCATATGCGGGATTTGAGGACCGCCAGGGGAGCGGACATGGTTCCGGCCCCCCAGGTGGTGGCTTCCTTCGTGCCGGTGCCGTCCCTGAACGTCACTCTGCCCAGGGACATCCCTTCTGACGCAGACTCTCCGGCGCCCTCCCCATCGAAGGAGGAGGCCCCGGCCAATCCCTTTGAAAAACCGAACTTTTCCGCAGATCAATTGCGGGAGTTCAAGAACCGCCAGGAGACGGCACAGCTGCTGTTCATCGTGGAGTCTTATATTGGAAAGCCTTTGACGCCCTCGGAGATCAAGGCTATCCTGTATTTCACGGATGTGCTCCATTTTTCCGATGACCTGATCGACTATCTGATCCAATATTGCGTGGACAGGGGCAAGAAGGATTTCAAATACATAGAGAAAGTGGCCGTGAGCTGGGCGGAGGATGGCATCTCCACGCCGAAACAGGCCCAGAAACGCTCTTCCCGCTATGACAAGAATGTCTACGCCATCATGAACGGCCTGGGAAAGGGCAGCTCTCCCACCGCCAAGGAGATGGAGTTCATCACCCGCTGGCTGAAGGATTACGGCTTTTCCACGGACGTCATCATTGAGGCCTGCGAGCGCACCGTCCTGGCCACGGACAAGCATCGTTTCGAATACGCCGAGAGCATCCTCAGCAGCTGGAAACGCCAGAACGTGCACCACAAATCCGACATCCAGGGCATCGATGACAAATACCAGCAGCGCAGACGGAACGCCGCGCCCCCTGCCCAGAAGCAGTCCGGCAACCGTTTCAACCAGTTCAAGCAGAACAATTACGATTTCGACGCGCTGGAACAGGAACTGATCAGCAATTAAGAGGAGAAGCGAAGTGGCACTGAACAATTCCCAATACGAATCCATCATAAAGGGCTACGAGCGCGCCAGGGACGAGAGCCGCTTCCTTCTGGACTCCCGGAAGCAGCAGGTCTGGAGGGAGATCCCGGAGTATCGGCAGCTGTCGGAATCCATCGGCTCCGTCTCCGTGTCCTATGGCCGGCGCATGCTGGAGGGGGACGAAGGCGCCCTGTCCGAGCTGCATGTAAAGCTTGCGGAGATTGCCTCCCGGCAAAAGCAGCTGTTGACGGAACACGGCTTCCCTGCCGACTACCTGGAGCCGGTCTACAGCTGTCCGGACTGCCAGGACACAGGCTTCCTCCAGTCCGGGCTTTTCCGGGAGAAATGCCATTGCTTCCGCCAGCAGGAGCTTTCCATCCTTTACGCCCAGTCCAACATACAGGAGACCATCGGCCGGGAGAACTTTTCCACGCTCTCCTACGCCTATTACCAGGGGGAGGACCTGCGCAGGTTCGAGGCGGCAGTAGACATCAGCAAAAATTTTATAGAAAATTTCAAAGACATCTACCATAATCTCTTTTTTTATGGTACAGTAGGAACGGGAAAAAGTTTTCTGTCCGGCTGCATCGCCAGGGAACTGTTGCAGCGCGGCATCTCTGTGATTTATTTCAGCGCTTCCGGCCTCTTCGACACGCTGGCCCGCTATGCTTTCGATATAAAATCGAAAGAAGCCCTTCATGACTTATGCGAAGATTTATATAGTTGCGGCCTGTTGATCATCGATGACCTGGGAACGGAGATCACCAACAGTTTCGTGACCTCCCAGTTGTTCACCTGCCTGAATGAGCGGCACCTGCGCGGCAGGTCTGTCCTGATTTCCACGAACCTCAGCTTAGAGGAGCTGCGGGACCGCTACTCTGACAGGATTTTTTCCCGCATCACCAGCCATTTTACTTTATGCAAGCTCACCGGGCCGGACGTCCGCCTCCTGAAAAAGCGCCTGTCCAACGCCCCACCCGCATCACCCTGATCGATTCAGGAAATGACTGCGTTCTTCCGGATTCAGACATCAGCATCATATAAGCATGCAAAAGAATAGAGAGGATACACCATGGGCAACCGCGAAGAAAAAAGAAACCTGGAAACCATTCCCGTAGGCTCTTTGGGAATCATTGCGCTGGAGGGCTGCAGGCCGCTCTGCGAACGGATCGACAAGTATCTGGTGAGATGGCGCGCCGAGAGGGAGAGCGAGCACAAGGACTCGCTGGCCTTCTCCGGCTATCAGCGGAATTCCTACCTGCTGCAGACGAAAGTGCCGCGTTTCGGCTCCGGCGAAGCGAAGGGGACGATTCTGGAATCCGTCCGCGGCAGCGATCTGTATCTGCTGGTGGACGTGTGCAATTATTCCCTGACCTATCCCCTGGGCGGCCACGAGAACCATATGTCCCCGGACGACCACTATCAGGATCTGAAGAGAATCATAGCCGCTGTGGGCGGAAAAGCCCGCCGCATCACGGTCATCATGCCTTTCCTCTATGAAAGCCGTCAGCACAAAAGGACCAACCGGGAATCCCTGGACTGTGCGCTGGCGCTGCAGGAGCTGGTGCAGATGGGCGTGGACAATATCATCACGTTCGATGCCCACGACCCCAGGGTGCAGAATGCCATCCCGCTCCATGGCTTCGAGACGGTGCAGCCTGCCTATCAGTTCATCAAGGGGCTGCTGGGCAATATGAATGATTTGAGCATCGATTCCGACCACATGATGGTCATCAGCCCTGACGAGGGCGGCATGACCCGGGCCATCTATATCGCCAATGTGCTTGGGCTGGACATGGGCATGTTCTACAAGCGCCGCGACTACACAAGAGTCGTCAACGGGCGCAATCCCATCATCGCCCACGAATTCCTGGGCACCAGCATGGAGGGAAAGGATATGATCATCATCGATGACATGATTTCCTCCGGGGACAGCGTGCTGGAAGTGGCAGCCGAACTGAAGAGCCGCAAGGCCCACAAGATTTTCGTCTTCGCCACCTTCGGGCTGTTCACCAGCGGGCTGGACAAGTTCGACAAGGCCTATGAAAACGGTACCATAGACCGGGTGCTCACCACGAATCTGGTCTACCAGACCCCTGAGCTGCTGCAGCGGGAGTGGTACATCAACTGCGATATGAGCAAGTACATCGCCTATATCATCGACACCCTGAACCACGACTCCTCGATCAGCGACCTGCTGAATCCCAGCGAAAGAATCCAGAACATCGTGGCCCGGTACAAGAACGGCGAGCTGATGTCCTGATTCTCCTCTGAGTTGCCGGAACATGGCGTTCCAAGCGTGTTCGATGCAAAATGAACCGCTTCCTCCCCAATCTCCTCGGCATGCTGCTGGGCACTGCCATCGGCTATCTCTTCGGCACCGTATGGCTGGCATACCAGCAGTCCATCGGCTTCACAGAGGCGCTGTTCCTTGGAGTCGTCCCCTACCTTGGCTTCGATGCCGTCAAGCTGGTTCTCGGCATGGCCCTCGGCAGCCAGGTGCGCAAGCGCCTGCTCCAGGCAGGACTGCTTTGAGGCAGCAGCTATGTTCAGGCAATTCCTCACGCTCCCGTATATGTATCATAGAGGGTCACTACCTGATTCTGGGCGTCATACAGGGTGATGGCCCCGCAGTCGATGGGAAGCACGATGGCGAAGGGCTCCTGCGGATCCACAAGGATCTCTTCTCCGCTGTCCTCCGTCACCACCTTGCACACCTTGTCCTCATTCAGGGACAGCAGCGCGATTCCCTTGTCCTCGAAGACGATTCCCTTGACGCCCTCCGCCATATAGGCATCCGTTCCGCCCTGTGTGAAAAAGTAGCCATAAGAGAAGCCTTCCTTGCTGAGATATACGGCATAAACATACTCTTTCCTCTCGTTGTCATAGAAAAGCATGGCACATATGTCTTCGTCCACGGCCTGCGCCATCTCCCAGTCTTCGGCTACATTCTGCCGCTCTCTGGCGTCCTGTTCCAGCCTTCCCTTCGAGATTCCTATGACTTCAGCCTTCCATATGATCAGAAAGGCCAACAGCACAATCACCAAAAACCCTATCAACGCCGGTATCTTATCTGCCTTCATGTTCTTTACCTCCCGGTTCCTTAGTCGACATTTCCATAAAAAAGATCCTTCCCGTCCCTCCGCCGCGGGAAATCGGGCAGTCCCTCACTGCGCCCTCAGATACGTGAAGAACTGGTTCCCGCTTTCCTGGAACCATTCCACAGCCTCGCTGTTCCGCATGGTATATATGGTGCCCGTGGAGGGGTTCATAATTCCTACGCCGGACTCGTTGAAGCCCACCAGCAGCACGGCAGAACCATCCTCCAGCAGGGCCAGCACCGGAATGTCCAGGTTCACATAATAGAGCACCGCGTCCAGACCGCAGCCTGTCAGATCCAGAATCCTGGCGTTTTCCAGGTTTTCCCCCAGAATCTCCAGGATGGTCTCGCCCCTTTCCAGATAGTACTCCGTGTTCCTCGCAACGCCCTCATAGGCCAGCATGGTGTCCAGGCAGACGGTCAGCGCGTCTTTCCCCTCCGTGACGGAAGCTTCACGGATGGCCATGATCTGGTTCTTGGAGGCGCGGCTGCCTTTCAGCCACACGCGGTTTCCCCGTTCGTCTACGACCACCCCGGAAATCTGATAGGCCAGGTTCACGGCACTTGCCGAAGAGACGAAGGTCTCGTCGATTCCATAGGCGCTGTACACATAATACCTGGGCTGGGTCTCCCGCTCCGGCAGCACAAGGCTGCGCCCGCCCTCATACACGATTTCCTTCGGTGTCAGGACCTTGATCGACTTGGTATCGATGCTGCGCCTGACCTGGATCTCCATATATCTTTCATACCTTTCGGTATCCACGGCCGTCACCACGTTTCTGCCGGAGTCGGCCTCCATGTTGTTCATGACCTGATCGCCGTCAATCTCCTGATAAGCGCCGGATTCCAGGCGTCTGACCCGGTTCAGCGTAATCTGGTTGTCCTCCACGATGCAGTCGGTCACATAGACCCCCTCCTGGCTGTATTCCTTCAACAGCACGCCGGCGGAATTGCAGATGCATATCTTGTGCATGGGGAAAAAGACCCTGCCGCTGCTCTCCTCGGCCACATCCCCGGCATAAGCCAGGCCGTATATGATATCTTCGTCCATGAATCCCAGGGGCCTGATGACCTCCCCTTCCGGGGCCGTTATGCTTCTTCTGGTATCACTGCCCAGGTTCTGGATGTTCAGCTCATTGCTTCGGTAGATGTCCCCGTCCTCCGGCCACACGATGATTTTGTGGTTTTCGGAGACCTGCAGCTCCTCGTCCTGGGTAATCTCCATCAGCGGGGCATATGTCCTCTCCGCCAGATTGAAGCCATACACCACATCGTCCAACACCAGGTACAGCTTCTGCTCCCGGCTCAGATAGAGCAGCTCCTCCATCTGGACCGCCAGCGCGGTGTAGGCTTTGTCATATGGGATATAGAGCAGCTCTTCTATGGTGTTCTGCTCGCTGTTGTGGGTATACAGCTGGACGCCCACTTCCCCCTCATGCCTTCCGCGGTTCATGTACCCGTAGACGGCGAACTGCACATTGCCGCCTTCGTCCACGTTCAGAATCTTGATGGCATGCCGGTCGTACATGGTCCTGGCATCCGCGTTTTCCCTGTCGAAAAAGCTGAAGATAACCGTCAGCTTATTGTTGGTCATATTGTAGCTGAACAGCTGGCCAGAGGCAACAAACACGACCACATTCCCGTCTTCACTCTCCGTCATGGGCACATCGGGCCCTGTGATGCCCAGCAGAATTTTGTCGTTTGAGCAGAGCCGCTCCTGATCCGCAACCTGCTCCATGGTGCGCTCATAGTCCAGCAGATAGATTCTGTCCGTAGTGTAGCGGATACGGAAGTATTCCTCCACCCTGTAATAAGTACTGTTCTGCCCCTCCGTTGTGGCCACCATGTAGTCCATCAGCACAGAGCCCGTCTGTTCGGCGATTTCCACCAGGCGCATGGTGGGCTGCCCCACTTCCCGCACTTCCAGGTTCCCCCAGGTGATCTGCCGGAAGCTGCTGTGGATGTTCACTTTATGGAAAGAACTGTTGTCCTCCAGACGGGAGTTGGACTCCAGATACTTAGTCAGCTCCCTGGCGGCCTCTTTGTCATAGAGCCTCTCGTGGAAATCCCTGCAGAAGTCCATCTTCTCCGCCACATAAAAGCTGTCGCTCCAGATGACTCTGGTATAGTAGGAGGCCTGTCTCCCTCCCTCCAGCTCCAGCAGTATCCTCAGGGAATACTCCGTGTCCTTCTCAATCAGGTCCTTCAGCGCCAGGCGGCCGTTTATCCGATTTCCCGCCGTCTCATAGTCCGTGATCTCCGTGTCCTCGATCAGCCTGGAGCCGTCCGCGCTCCTGACCTCGATGGAGATTCCTGTCACGCGCGTCCCAAAGGTATCCACCGCGAACCCCGTGTCCCTGCCCTCGCCCAGCACAGTCACCGTATCTCGCTGGAAGGCTACGTCCATGTCCGCGGTGTAGCCGTGGAGCTGGTTGTACTCCCTCCCGTCCATCACCAGCGTCACCAGCGGTAAGCTGGCCGGTGCCATCTCCATGGTCAGATTGTCATGCCCTCTGTTCATGATTTTGTTCACGATGACCGCCGCCAGCAGAAAGACCAGGCAGAAGACCGTCAGCTTTATGATTGATTTCTTCATAACAGCTCCTTCAAAGTGGGGCTCAGGTGCAGGAACTCCGTCACACGGTCAATCCCCGTGCCGTCCTCCCTGAACCGCCTGGGACGCATACCGGCAGGCTTCACCGCCCGGATCATCAGGTTCTTGGGCGTGTGCTCCATATCGATGAATTCCAGGATCTGCGCGTCATAGCCGTTCTTTTCCAACAAATTGGCCCGCAGGGCGTCCGTGATCAGCGCGGCCATGCGCTCCTTGATCACGCCGTATTTCAAGACAGGCTGCAGAACGTCGCATCGGATCTGCCCGTTCAGCTCGTGCTGGCAGCAGGGCACCGCCAAGATTACGGAAGCGCCCCATTTCACCGCCTTCTCCAGAGCGTAGTCCGTGGCCTTGTCACAGGCGTGGAGCGACACCACCATGTCCACGCTTCCGCCCTCCCGGACGCTGCTGATGTCCCCCTCCTGAAAGTTCAGCCCCTCGTAGTGAAGTTCCCGGGCCAGTTCATTGCAATGCCTTATCACGTCCGCTTTCAGATCCAGCCCCATCACCTGAATGTCCCTGCCCCGCAGTTCATGCAGAAAATAGTACATGGCGAATGTCAAATAGGACTTCCCGCAGCCGAAGTCCACAATGCGGATCGTCCGGTCTGCAGGAAGCACGTCTATGACATCCTCTATGAATTCCAGATACCGGTTGATCTGCCGGAATTTGTCGTACCTGGCCTTGACCACCCGCCCGTCGGGGGTCTGGACTCCCAGGTGCACCAGGAAATCCACCGGCTCTCCGTCCTTCAGAAGATACTGTCTGGCCCGGTCGTGGGCCAGATCCGGCGCTTTCCGGGACTGGCCCGCCGCGGCAGCATGTCTCTTCCTTTTGATGGAGACGGCGCCTTTTTTGCTGACCAGCACGGTAGCGTCCAGCTCTGCCCCGTTCAGCTGGGCCTGTCGGAACAGATCCCTCATATATTCCGTCAGGCGCTCCTGCATCTCTTCCCCGGCGTGGTTGGAGTGGAAGACCTTCGTCCCCTGATAGAGCGTCTCCTGAAAGCATAGCTCCCCCCTGATCATCACAGGGCGGACCTTCACTTTCGCGGCGCGCTCCGCATCCCTTGTGTTGCTCAACACAATCTGTATGATATTCTGATCCAGCATCTGCCGGAATAATTCTCTCAGTTCATCCATGCTCTTTTATCTCAATTATCTATGCCCATAGCAGCTAAACACCCGCCATTTCCTCCGGCTCACCGATGAGCCGGTTTCCTATGGCCTCCTCTGCACACGCCTGCCTACAGGGAATAGAACTTCCCCCTGCAGCCTCCATGGCGGCGTTTGTATATCTCATCGCACAGCAGAATCTGCACCACTTCTTCCGCAGGCGCGCTCTCTTCCTCGTTCTCCAATATCTTCGACATGGACCTGGCCAGGGCCTGCACGCTGCATCTGTCCGGATATTCGTCATAGATCATGCTGCCCTCGTAATCCGTCCTGTCCAGGATTTCCGCTATCCTTCTCTGGTAACGCCTTATTTCATGGGGATACATCTGCTGCAGATATTCCAGATCCCGCAGAAGCATCGCCTCTTTCTCCCGACTTCGGTAGTCAGGATACGTCATATAAAAAGGAAGGGGCCCGTTCCAGCCCCTTACTTTGTCCTCCGGAAGCGGCTGTAACAGTTTAGAGTGGAATTCCATATGCACTCCTCTTCGCGTTTTTTAACAGCATATGCGCGTTTTTCTCTAACTGTTACCGGAGACTGTCAGATTTCTCCGGCAATCCCTGTTCCGCTGCGGATTTGACTCCCCACATGGCTGCCTCTCGCCGCAGCCATGAACCTATTTCAACACCTGTATCCGTGCAAGCGCTCTCTGCAGAGCCGTCTCCGCCTTGGCGATGTCCGTATTCGGCGCTTTGTTCTGCAGGCGCCTCTCTGCCCGCTCCATGGCGGACTTGGCACGGTCTTCATTGATTTCGCTGGGCCATTCGATGACTTCAGCCAGAATCGTCACGCTCTCCGGCAGAATCTCCGCGAACCCCGCATGCAGGGCCGCTTTCTTCTCCTCGCCGGTCTCATGGATGTAAAGTACACCCGGCTTGACAATCACCGTCATCGGAATATGCCCCGGCAGCACACCAATCTCGCCCTCTGTGGTATTGAACTCCACCATGTCGGCCCGGTTCTCATAGAAAATCCTGTCAGGCGTGATGATGCGCAGAAGGAAATCGCTCTTATCTGCCATATATTCCTCCTATTCCAGTTCCGTATCTGTCCAATCCCGTATCTGCCCTTCTGATGCCCAGGGGCTCACGTCGCTGCGCATTGTGAAATCCTCTGGGACACTGTCAAGGCAGATGCCGTTTGAATCATTTCAATGTATTGATGCGCCAATCATACCCTGGCCAGGACATCGTCGATGCTGCCCGCGTTCAGGAAATAGCTCTCCGGGATGTCGTCGTGTTTGCCTTCCAGAATCTCCCTGAAGCTGCGAATGGTCTCGTTGATAGGCACATACTTTCCTTCCAGGCCTGTGAACTGACCTGCCACGAAGAACGGCTGGGACAGGAACCTCTGCACCTTACGGGCGCGGGATACTACCAGTTTGTCTTCTTCCGACAGCTCATCCATACCCAAGATAGCGATGATGTCCTGCAGCTCCTTATAGCGCTGCAGAATCTCCTGCACCCCACGGGCCGTCTGATAATGTTCCTCGCCTACGATCCTGGGATCCAGGATACGGGAAGAGGACTCCAGCGGATCCACCGCCGGATAGATGCCCAGCTCCACGATAGAACGCGACAAGGTCGTTGTCGCATCCAGATGGGCGAAGGTGGTGGCCGGCGCCGGGTCGGTCAGGTCGTCCGCAGGCACATATACCGCCTGCACGGATGTGATGGAACCGCTCTTGGTGGAAGTGATCCTCTCCTGAAGGGCACCCATCTCCGTCTGCAGCGTAGGCTGGTAACCCACCGCGGAAGGCATACGGCCCAGCAGAGCGGAAACCTCGCTGCCCGCCTGTGTGAAACGGAAAATATTGTCGATGAACAGCAGCACGTCCTTGCCGCCCTTGTCACGGAAATACTCCGCCATGGTAAGCCCCGTAAGGCCCACGCGCATCCTGGCTCCGGGGGGCTCGTTCATCTGCCCGAATACCATGGTGGTCTTGTCGATAACGCCCGACTCCATCATTTCATGGTAAAGGTCATTTCCCTCACGGGTACGCTCGCCCACGCCGGTGAACACGGAATAGCCGCTGTGCTCCGTAGCGATATTACGGATCAGCTCCTGAATCAGCACCGTCTTGCCCACGCCTGCGCCGCCGAACAGACCAATCTTACCGCCCTTCTGATAAGGGCACAGCAAATCTACGACTTTAATGCCCGTCTCCAGAAGCTCCTTCTCCGTAGCCTGCTCCTCGAACTTCGGCGCAGGCCTGTGAATGGGCTCATAGGAGACCCCTTCCGGAGCCGGCTTGTTATCGATGGGCTGCCCCAGGACATTGAAGATACGCCCCAAAGTCTTCTCTCCCACCGGAACGGATATGGGAGCGCCAGTGGCCACCACGTCCATCCCTCTCACCAGACCGTCCGTGCTTCCCATAGCGATGCACCGCACAGTGTCATCGCCCAAATGCTGGGAAACCTCCACGGTCAGCTCATTGCCGTCTCTGGTAGGAATGCGAATCGCTTCGTTAATCTCAGGCAGCTTACCCTCATCGAACCGGATATCCAGCACCGCACCGATGACCTGGGTAACCTTGCCTCTGTTTTCTCCTGCCATTTCTACCTCTTTCCCGCCCGCTTGCGCGGGCCAAATATCATTTCTAAACATCCAAATAACCCATCACAAATAAACCGCAGAACCAAAACTTCTTCCCACGCTTAGCCCAGGGCCTCGGCTCCGGCTATGATTTCTGTCAGTTCCTGTGTGATGGAGCCCTGGCGGGCCCTGTTGTATTTCAAGGTCAAATCGCTTATCATTTCTTCCGCATTGCTGGTAGCGTTGTCCATCGCCTGCATACGCGCGCCATTCTCGCTGGCCACGGATTCCCGCAGCGCCCCGTAGATCAAGCTGGTGACGTACTTGGGGATGAGCATATCCAACGCTTCCGCGTCCTCTACCTCAAAGTTCATGACCGCCTCCGCTCCTCCGGCGCTCTCCTCCGTCTCCGCCTCGTCACCGGAGACTCCCACAGGGAGCAGCTGGAGCAAAGTGGGCACATGGCTCACGGTATTCTTGAAAAAGGTGTAGGCCAGATAAATCTCGCCTATCTCTCCCGCCGCGTAAGAGGCCAGCAGCCGTGCCGACAGGGCAGCCGCATCCGCATAGGTAGGGCTTTCGACGATGTCGCTGTCGCACTCCTTGATCACATAGCCGTTCCTGGCGAAAGCCTCGCGCCCCTTGTTGCCCAGGCAGTAGATTTCCACATCCTCTTTCCTCCATCCGGGATGCTTGGTCACCAGCTTGGTCACGTTGGAATTGTATCCTCCGGCCAGGCCCCGGTTGGAGGTGATCACTATCACTGCTTTTTTATTGGAAGCACCGGAAGTCAGATATTTGTGCTCTACATTTCCCACCCGCTTCAGGATATTGTTCACCGTATCGTACATGCAGGTGAAATACCCCTTGGAGCGTTCCGCACTTGCCCTGGCACGCTGCAGCTTTACGGTGGATACCAGTTTCATAGCCTTCGTAATCTGCTGGGTACCCTGGATACTGCTCTTGCGGCGCTTTATATCACGCATCGATGCCATATTCTATATCCTCTTTCTACTCAGTTATGCACTACAGCCAGAAAATTTCACCTTGCGGGCATAAACTGCTTCTTAAACTCTTCAATCGCCTTCTTCAGCGTGCTCTCAGTCTCATCGGATATCACCTTCTCAGAAGCGATGTTGCTGGGAACCTCGGGATATTTCGTATCCAGGAACTCGAAGAACTCCTTCTCGAATCTGGTGATGTCTTCCGTGGGCACGTCCAGGAGGTATTTCCGGGTCACCGCGTAGATGATGATGACCTGATACTGCACGGGCATGGGATCGTACTGGGGCTGCTTGAGCACCTCTCTGATGCGCTCGCCCTGTGCCAACGTCTCCTTCGTGTTGTCATCCAGATCGGAACCGAACTGGGCGAAGCTGGCCAGCTCCCTGAACTGGGCCAGTTCCGTACGGATGGGGGCGGCAATCTTCTTCATGGCCTTGATCTGGGCCGCGCCTCCCACACGGGACACGGAAAGTCCGGCGTTGATAGCGGGCCGGAAGCCGGAGTTGAACATCTCCGTCTCCAGATAAATCTGCCCGTCCGTGATGGAGATGACATTGGTGGGGATGTACGCGGACACGTCGCCTGCCTGGGTCTCAATGATTGGAAGAGCCGTCAGAGATCCTCCGCCGTACTCCTCATTCATCCTGGCCGCACGCTCCAGCAGCCTGGAGTGCAGGTAGAATACGTCTCCGGGGAAAGCCTCACGCCCGGGCGGACGACGGAGCAGCAGGGAGAGCGTACGGTATGCCGTTGCATGCTTGCTCAGGTCATCGTACACCACCAGCACGTCCTGGCCCTTCTCCATCCACTCCTCGCCGATGGCGCAGCCCGAATATGGCGCGATATACTGCAGCGGCGCAAGGTCGCTGGCCGTTGACACTACCACAGTAGTATAGGCCATCGCCCCATACTCTTCCAGTGTCTTAACGATGTTGGCAATGGTAGAAGCCTTCTGGCCGATTGCCACATAGATACATTTTACGTCCTGTCCTTTTTGGTTGATGATCGTATCGATGGCGATGGCCGTCTTGCCTGTCTGACGGTCGCCGATGATCAGCTCACGCTGGCCTCTTCCGATGGGTATCATGGCGTCGATGGCCTTGATGCCCGTCTGAAGGGGAGTGTCCACGCTTTTTCTCGTGATGACTCCGCTTGCCACACGCTCTATTTTGCGGTATTTGTCGGTCTGGATAGGGCCTTTGCCGTCAATGGGCTGTCCCAGCGCATTCACCACGCGTCCCGTCATAGCATCCCCTACCGGAACCTCTACCACACGTCCGGTCGTCTTGACCGTATCGCCTTCATTGATGTTCCTGGCGCTGCCCAAGAGCACCACGCCTACGTTATCTTCTTCCAGATTCAGCACCATGCCGTACACTTCGCCGGGGAATTCCAGCAGCTCGCCCTGCATGGCGTTTTCCAGCCCATGCACGCGCGCGATGCCGTCCGCCACCTGGATGACGGTACCCACATCGGACACATCCAGCGTGGACGCATACCGCTTGATCTGATCCTTGATAACTGAACTTATTTCTTCCGGTCTTAAATTCATGGATCTGTCGCACCTTTCCTCCAGCCGGTCAGCCCAGCTGAATTTGTAATAATTGTTTCTTCAAACCGTTCAACTTCGTGCGGACACTGCTGTCCACCACTCTGTCGCCTATACGGATGATCATGCCGCCGATGATGGCCGTATCCACCGCGTAATGCAGTTCCATCTTCGCATATCCGCTGGTCTCCAGCAGCTTCGCCTCCACAGCGGCCCGACGCCCGGCGTCCAGCTCCACCGCGGTGGTCACATACGCCACGCCGATCCGCTGCTGCTCCTTGACCCGATCCGTAAAGTACTGGAAAATGGCCTGCAGGTCGCCATAGCGCTCCTTGGAGACCACCACCTCCAGAAGCCCCGCCAGCTCATCGCTGACGCGCCCCTTGAAGACGCTCTCCACTACCTGCTGCTTCTCCTGCTTGGGTATCCCCGGATGCTTCATCAGCTCATCGAACTGGGGGTTCTCCGCCAGTATCTCATTCACGCAGCGGATCTCCTCCATCAGCTCCGAAGCCTTGCTTCCACCTGATTCCATGGCTACCTCATACAAGGCTTCTCCATATGTCTTGGATACTAATTTAGCCATGTCTTGTCACCCATCTCCTTTAAGGTATCGTCAATCAGCTGATTCTGCATCTCTGCGTCCACTGACGCGGACACAATCTTGCCGGCCATCAGGGATGCCACGAAGATGATCTCCCTCTTCACGTCATCAGACATCTTCTGCTTCTCAAGCTCCGCTTCCACACGGGCCCTGTCTAAGACCCGGGCCGCCTCTTCCTTGGCCTGGGCGACAATCGCGTTCTCACTGGCCAGCGCCTTCTTGCGGGCCTCGCTCAAGATGCCTTCCGCTTCCTTGTCAGCCTCTTTCAGCTTTGCCTCATATTCCGCCTTCAAGCTCTGGGCATTCTCCATCGCTTGTCTGGCGATCTCCAGCTCGTTCTGAATCTTCTCCTTACGGCCGTTCAGCATCTTCCTGGCCGGGTTGAACAGAAAATAGCTCAAAATCAGGAACAGGAAAAAGATGGCAATAATCATCAGACAGGAATCAGCCAGCAGCTGCCAGTCCAGGTCAAACAGCCTCGACATGGACTCACCTTCCGTCAAAAGTATCATTTTCTGCCTCCTTTCTGCCTCTTATTCTTAAAACTTCCGGAAAGAACGCCCGCACAAAGCGAACCTGTTCGCCTGGCGTTCTTTCGCGTGCAGCTTAGATTTTCAAGCGCCATGTCCTTGGCGCTTTAGGCTGTGCACTTTGCAGCCTTAGAAAATCTTTGCACGCTGTTAAGGCAGAAGAGGTTTCACGAACATCAGAAGAATCGCTACCAACAGACCGTACAGACCTGTGGTCTCTGCCACTGCCTGGCCCAAAAGCATGGTCTGCATGACCTTGGGCTGTGCGCCGGGGTTGCGTCCCACGGCCGCCGCCGCGTGTCCTGCCGCGATACCCTGTCCGACACCAGGTCCGATACCGGCGATAACTGCCAGACCTGCGCCAATTGCGGAACATCCTAAGATAAAGTTTTCATTGAAATCCATTCTCTTTTCCTCCTAAAAATATGTTGAAAATAATTACTACTCCTTACTGCTAGCGTCTCGTGCCATCACCAATCTCGTTCGAAATGTATGTCATGGTCAGCATGCAGAACACATAGGTCTGAATTGCTCCTGAGAACAAATCAAAGTACACATGAAGCGCCGCAGGCCAGGCCGTGGCGAACCAGCCCAACAGGCCGTACAGCAATGCCATCATGGCAGTTCCCGAAAGAACGTTCGCGAACAGACGCAATGACAATGAAATCGGCACTGCGATGGCACTGATCACGTTGATCGGCAGCCATATCGGCAGCCAGGGCGGCAGCGGCGAACAGAGGTCTGTCCAGATTGTCAGAGGCTTCTGATATTTCCACTTGTTGTAATGAATCAGGGAAAATGTCAGGATCGCCAACGGCAATGTCACGCCGTAATCCGCTGTGGGCGGACGCAGCCCTAACAGGCCTGATATGTTGCTGACCAGAATGAAAATGAAGATCGTTCCGATATAGTTGTAATACTTCGGCGCAGCCTGCCCCATAGAGCCGCCTACCATGCCATCCAGCATCTCGACGATCATCTCCACCACATTCTGGAACCGTCCGGGCACATCCGTCGCTTTTGCCATGCAGCGGCCCGCCAGAATGGCAAAGACCACCAGTATCAGCATCACGATCAGAATGCATATATGTGATGTCGTTATCCAGACAGGATGGCCAAAAAAGGAATACTGGAACACCCCATGGATATTAAAATCGACATTCGCACCGCCAGACAGCAGAATTCCATGTCCCATACTCTCACCTCTCTTTCCTGAAAATTTTGAATAGAACTGACTCCTCCCAGCGCTTCAGCCGTCCGCAGACGGCCTTCCGTCACTGCTCGGCCGGGATTTCTCCCTCCTGTGCCGCAAGCTCCTCCTCTGGAACCGGCTCCGGATCCACCTCATGGAACAGCTTATTGCACAATTTATGGGTAATCGGCTGTAGATATGCCGTTACTTTCAGACTCATATAGCCCAGGAAGAACACCAAAGGCTCCATCACCCCCGTCACGGCGATGACCACCAGCACCGCCGCCACCAGGAAATAGCGGAACAGATAGCCCCTGGTGACGATTCCGGAGGCATCGCTGCCGCACAGAAGGGCCCTGTCCAGCGTCCGGCACATATGGATGCTGCCCGCCACGGCAAAGGCCACCCCGAACCAGAGGCTGAGGGCATATTCCCTCTGGTCGCTCACGATCAGTGCCCCCACCGCCTGACAGACCAGGCCGAAGAAGACCATGCCGATATGCATCTCCAAAAGCGTCCTATTCATCTTTCTCGCCGTCTCGATCATCTTCATCGGAAATCTTCTGCCCCCTGTCCGGTTCTTCCGCGCTGCACATGCGCTTCGCCATGCGGTATACGTTCTGGCCGCCCGCCACTGCCCCTATCACAAAAAAAAGAATGGTGAGCCAGGTGGTGCCAAGCTTCCCATCAAGCCAAATCCCAAACGCCGACATCATACAAATGGGCACTATCATGTTAATGCCAAACTGCGTGACCATCGTAAGGGACTGGAACACGATTCTTTCATCGCCTTTGCGCTGTTTCATGGACATTACCACCGCTTCTGCCGTTCTGTGGCTTTTCAAGCACTAATCAGCCATTTGTATTATACCCATTTTTTCCAGAAATGTCTAGGGCAATTACAGGATTTGTCATTATTTTCGAATGGGGAAAGTTTCGCGGGGATGCATTGACGGATGATTTGCGGTGCTGTATGATGGAGAAAAACAGATGAAAAGGAGCCAGCCATGAACATATCTCAGATATACCGCAAGCGAATCATTCCGGCGGAATGCATTCTTTTGAAAGATGACATCATCGCGAAGCAGGACGATGAGATTGTCGTCACGACATGGAACACCCTGAACCCCAAGACGAATTTTTCCCATGGATGCTCCTGCTATTTTCTGAAGGAAGGGCTGAAGGTGAGCAAGATGTACCGCAGCGACGGCTCTCTGCTGCGATGGTACTGCGACATCGTGGAGTATGCCCTGGATCCGGACCAGGGGACTTTGACGTACACGGACCTGCTGGCGGATGTGATCATCCATGAGGACGGCAGCGTGAAGGTGGTGGACCTGGACGAACTGGCGGAGGCCATGGAGCACGACTGGATTACAAAAGACCAGACGGCCTTCTGCCTGCGCAGCCTGCACCATCTGCTCTCTCTGATCTATCGGGACAAGTTCGACCGGCTGCAGGCCCCCCTGGACGGGCTGGGCCTGTGAGCCTTCCTGAAGCCGGGCCCTGCACCGTCCCCTGCAGGGCCGTCGCATTTGCGCATCCCGCATTCACCCGCATTCAATAGAAGACATGGCCGCCGATGTTGATGCCGGTCAGACCCTCGATGGGCGTGCGGAAATAGACGCAGTTCCCCACGTTGCTGATGCCTGACATGGCGGCGTCAGCCGCCCGGTAGCAGCTGTCCGTGGCCTTGTCCGTGGCAAGCGCCAAATCCAGCCGCCCGCTGGCCACCGGCGAAAACTGGCCGCTCTGATAGATGACGCCTACCACTGTGTCTGGGTACTTGGAGCTGAGCACCCGGTTGATGACCACGCTCCCCACGGCCACCTGCCCTTCATAGGGCTCTCCGCCGGCCTCGCAGTAGATAAGGTTGGCCAGAAGGCGTCTGTCCCCCTCCGCGAAGCTCACCTCCGAGATGTCCCGCCAGGTGCCGTTGGCCGCCGCCTGGGACATGGCGATTTCCTCCGCCAGCTTCTTTTTCAGGTACTCCAGGTCCTCTTCTTTTTTCTTGATCTCCTCTTCATAGGCCAATGCCTTTCGCTCCGCGTCTGATATCTGGCTGGCATATTTATTGATGGAGCTGGACGCCTGTTCAATCAGGCCGGAGACTTTGTCCTTCTCCGCCTGAGCCTGGGCGATCAGGCCCTCCAGTTCCGTCTTCTCCGCCTGCAGCCTGGCCTCCTGCTCCTCTATCAGAATCCGGTTGTTCACATAGGTCTCCAGCATCTTCTGGTCATAGGCCACTACCTTCTCGATGCGGTCCGCCTGGTTCAGGAGCTCCGACAGGCTGCCAGAGGACAGAAGGGCTGCCAGATAGCTGTCCTCCTGCTGCTCATACATCAGCCGGACCATGGTCACCATGCTGGCATACTGCCACTCCTCCGTGGCCCTGGCCTCGTCCAGCGCCGCCTGGGTGTCCACGATTGCCTGCTCTTTCTCATGGATCCGGGCATCCAGTTCCTCCAGATTGGCCACCACCGTATTCATCTGCGAATTCAAGTAGGCCAGCTCCTTTTCCAGGCTGTCCCGCTTGTCTTCCAGGTTGTCCAGGTTCTCCTGGGTCTTGTCCAGCTCGTCCTGGAGATTGTTCTTTTCCCGCTCCGTCCGGTCGATCTCCTCCCGGGTGCCGGAGGACGCGGAAGCCACTATGGGCCCGGCTTCCGGCTTGAATGCTGCCGCCAGAAGAACCGCAGCCATGAGAAACGCTGTCTTCTTCCAAATCTTCAAATCACACCGCCTTTCACAGTGCAAAGCCCTACGCTTTCCTGCCCGTCAGCCGTCCCATCCAGAACGAAATCCCGGGAAAAGAAGCACTGGATTTCATCCGCTTTTACTTCGTGCCGAAAATACGGTCCCCGGCATCGCCCAGGCCGGGGACGATATAGCCGTGGTCGTTCAGCCTCTCGTCCAGCACGCCCACATATAAGTCCACGTCCGGATGGGCTTCTTTCATGGCCGCCACTCCTTCCGGAGCCGCGATGATGCACATGAAATGAATGTTCTTGCAGCCTTTTTCTTTCAGCATCCGGATGGCCGCCGCGGAGGATCCTCCGGTAGCCAGCATGGGATCTACCACGAACACTTCCCTGTCGGCGCAATCCGCGGGAAGCTTGCAGTAATATTCCACAGGCTTCAGGGTCTCGGGATCTCTGTAGAGGCCGATATGCCCCACTTTCGCGGCGGGAATCAGCGTCAGCATGCCGTCCACCATCCCTAAGCCCGCGCGGAGGATGGGGACGATGGCCATCTTCTTACCGCTGAGTTCCTTGGCTGTGGTCTGGCAGATGGGCGTCTCGATGGCCACGTCCACCAGCTTCAGTTCTCTGGTGGCCTCATAGCAGATCAGCATGGCAATCTCGCCGATGGTCTGGCGGAAATCCTTGGTGCCGGTCTCTTTTCTGCGGATGAGGCCGATTTTGTGCTGTATCAGAGGGTGATCCATAATGAATACGTTTGCCATATTTTTTCTCCTGTTTGTAGTTCCGCAACTTATAGTTTCTCTATCAAATCCACCCTTTTCTGATGGCGGGCTTCGCCGGAGAAGGGAGTGTCCAAAAAGGCGTCCACGATTTCCAGGGCCAGGTTCTCACCGACGATGCCGCCTCCCAGGGCCAGCATGTTGGCGTCGTTGTGCTGTCTGGTCAGCTTGGCAGTGAGGCTGTCCGCGCACAGGGCGCAGCGGACGCCGGGATGCTTGTTGGCGGCGATGCTGATGCCGATGCCGGTGGTGCAGATGACGATGCCTTTCTCGCACCTTCCCTCAGCCACTGCCCTGGCCACCGCATGGCCATATACGGGATAGTCGCAGCTCTCCTGGCTGTGGCATCCCATGTCCTCATAGGGGATATGCGCCTCCTCCAGATGCCGCATCACTCTCTGCTTCAGCGCATAACCGCCGTGGTCGCTTCCAATCGCTATCATGTTGATGTCTCCCTCCTCTTGTCCTCTTGTCATTTTATCGTTCTGCCGTCACTTTCATTATGGTGATTCGTTTTCGATGATTCCCTTGCATTGATGCATGTACCGTTTTCATCAGCGGGCAGCCTGACAATCCTGTGCCCTGCCGCTTTCAGCAGACGGTTCATGATGGCCTGTCCCAGACCTTTGGACGGGAAGCTCTCGGAGTAGATGCTCTCCACCTTCTCCTCGTCAAGCTCCCGGAGGACGGAGAACAGGTTCCTGGCGATGTCCTCTTCCGCTTCGCGGTTCCCTATACATTTTACCACATCTGCCTGGTATTGTTCAAGTACTTCTGTGGTGCCGATGACGCCTGTTTTCTCTCCTTTTCCGCGGTCTTCCTCCACCTGGCGGTTGATGTAGGCGATCACCTGCTCCGGCGGCCCCTCCACAATCACCAGGCGGCCCCGGGGCGCGTAGTGGCGGTACTTCATGCCGGGCGCTTTGGGGGCCTGGCCGCTGTCCGGCTTTATGATTGTGACATCTATGTCAGTTTTTTCCAGGATGCCGTCCAGCATCTCCCGGGTGACGTATCCCGGGCGCAGGATGCGGGGCGGTTCCACGGTCAGGTCAATGATGGTGGATTCTAGTCCTATCCCCACCTCCCCGCCGTCGATGATCATGTCGATCCGGCCGTCCATATCCTCGGCCACATACCGGGCCAGGGTGGGGCTGGGGCGGCCGGAGGCGTTGGCGCTGGGGGCGGCGATGTAGCCCCCGCTGTACTCTATCAGCTTCCTCGCCACGGGGTGGGAGGGAAAGCGTACCGCCACGGTGTCCAGCCCGCCCGTGGTCTCCCGGGGGACTGCCCGGGATTTGGGCAGTATCATGGTCAGGGGGCCGGGCCAAAATGCGTCCGCTATCCTGACGGCGGATTCCGGCAGGCGGCTTACGATTCTGCGGATATCCTCAAAGCGGCAGATATGGACAATCAGGGGATTATCCGAGGGCCTGCCCTTGGCGGCGTAGATTTTCCGGGAAGAGTCCGGATTCAGGGCATCTCCGCCCAGGCCGTATACAGTCTCCGTGGGGAAAGCCACCAGGCCGCCTTTTTTGATGATTTCCGCGGCTTCACGCAAATATGCCTCATCTTCGCATGTGAACGCCCCGCCTTTCCCTATCTGAACGAGCTTCGTCTCCATTGGTTCCCCCTCCCCTAACTGTGCATATCCTCTCGGCATCTCCGGACCATATATCACTCTGCTTTCCGGAGCTCCTTTGAACCGGTTCCCCACTTTTCCAGGCGCCGTCCTGCCCTAATGCCTGCTTCTGCTTCCTGAGATTCCGAGAGCCTATTATGTGTGCTGCCCCTTTTCATGCTTCCCTTTCCCCGCATCCAATCAGGCATTTCTTTCCTTCAAAGGCAAAGCCGTATTTCCTGATATTCTCCGCAGGGATGCCGGATGCCAGCAGCTCCGCTTCATACTGCTTTTCCTCTATCTGGGCGAGGGCCCCGGCCACCGTGTCCTCCAGAGTCTTTTCCCCGTCATCTCTGTCAAAGACCTTGAATTCGAACAGGAACGCCTTTTCTCCTTTGACAAAAGGCTCTATGATGACATCGTATCTGCCGTATCCGCTCTCGCGGTTGGACTTTACTTTATAGTTGTCCGCCAGGTCTACCACCAGGCCAAGCACGAAGCCATGGTAGAATCGCTCCGGCTCTGCCTCCTCTGACGGCTTCTTCCCGCTGTCGAAAGAGCTGAAGGTGTTCAGCGCCACCTTGTTCATAAAAGTGTTCATCCGCTTCACGTCGTCCCGCAGCAGGGCTTTGATGAACTCATTGTACTCTGCCGCCGTGCTCTCGAACCATCCCTGCACCATTCTGGCGAACATGCTCTCGATTTCCATATTCGTCAGCCGCAGGGTGTAGCATTTCTTCAAGAGCCTCCCGCGCCTCCTCACGTTTTCCACCCGCAGATATCCCGTGGCAAGGAGCAGGCTCCAGACAGCGTTCTCATTCCGGGCGAGCTGATTGAAGACAATCTGTTCGTCAATCTCTGTGTCAAAGCTTCCCCCTTGCAACAGCTGCTCCATGGTCTGCTTCATGTCCGCCGACCCCTGCTTTATCAGGGAATTCACAAGCCCATTCCCGCTGCTGTCCGCCCAGTAGGCGCTGTATTCTCCATTTTTGTCCAAAAAATTGATAATAGACCAGGGATTGTAGATATCCCTGACGCTTCCGAAGGTAAAGCCGTCATACCATTCCTTTACCCCCTGCTTCTCTGTCCCCAGCCCCACACTGTCCAGTGCCCGGAAGACTTCTTCCTCCGTAAAGCCAAAGCTGGTGGCATATTTTTCAGAAGTCGTGGTCACCACCTGCAGGTTATTCAAATCCGAGAAAATGGATTCCTTGGAAATCCGTGTGATTCCGGTAATCAATCCCCGCAGCAGATAAGGATTCGTCTTGAACGTAGCATTGAAGAAGCTCCTGAAAAAGCTCACAGCCTCATCCCAGTAACCGGACAGCCAGGCCTCCTGCATGGGAGTGTCGTACTCGTCAAGGAGGATGATTACCTTTCTGCCATAATAGCGGCTCAAATAAAATGACAGGTTATTGACCGCGTCCGCTGCCACTTTTCTGTCCATGCCCGGCTTTACGCTGTTAAAGTATTCCTTTTCGTTTTTGTTTAAATGGTCTCCTTCCAACAGAAAGAAGTTCTTCTGGTAAGCCTGGAACAGGATGGTGGATATGGCATATTCCATATCCTCATAGTCCGTCGCCTTAATCTTCGCAAGGCTGAGAAAGATTACAGGCCAGGTTCCCTGCAGTTCCCGGAAGCGCTCTTCCTTCCATATGGAAAGGCCCTCGAAGAGATCCGCCCTGTCGGCATACTGGTTCGAGAAAAAGCATTCCGTCATGCTCAGGTTCAAAGTCTTGCCAAAACGGCGGGGACGGGTAATCAGCGTCACGCTGTCCTCGTTGTCCCACCACTGTCTGATGAAATCCGTCTTGTCCACATAGAAAATATTCCTGGTTCTGACCGTTTCAAAGCTCTGCAGGCCGATTGCCACTTTTCCTGTCATATCTCTCCTCCTCAATCCCTGCGGTTTTGATTTCTTTGCGCAAGACACTTCTGCCATGTCACAGAACAAGTATATATTATATCGGCGTGCGCCCTATTGTCAACAATCATGGCCCAAAAGATTCCCGTCCCCCCTGGCATCGGAATGCTTTCAGTCTTCATATTCCTGCAGCTTATAAGATAATAGCCTGACGCCAATATCAAAGAGCTTATAAATAATGTTTTCTACATACCAAATCACATCTGTAGTTTTCCTTTCACGGTTTTGCGGTTAATAGATATGCTCAGCATAATCTGTTCGGTTGTGTCCGCCAGTAAAGAAATCCCCTCAATCCCATTCTTATAAAATAAATCGACGCCTATCTGTTCTCTCAGAGCCATTTTTTAGACACCATATCGTAGAATTGACCCTCGGTTATTTTCTCGCACTGCCAATCATACATACCATCATCCCCTATGGGCAGATACTCCGTTTGGCCTTGCGGATTATATATATCCCATCCGATTTGTTTCATCATTTTTAATAAATCAATTATACTGTCTGAACTGCTACTGCAGTCTAAAATGATTGACGTTTCCAAAACAGAAAGACCGCAACGGCGAAAAGAGGGCTCCGCCGACAACGTATCCATGTATACCCCATGACTATCCTCCCGCTACTTCCTCTTCTTCAGCCCTTTTTCCCTGGTCAGGGCCAGGGCTGCCGCCAGCGACGCGGCCAATGCCAGCGCCACAAAAACTGCCGCCATGGCCGCCGCCATGAACAGCGTATGGGCCTCCAGCGGAATCTCCACCCTCACCGACTCCATCAGCCGGGCCGTCACCCGCTTCCAGGCCAGCCCGCCGCAGATCCCGCCCAGGACAGCGCCCGGGACCAGGATGCAGGCAGCGCTCCCAACGATTTGCCAGACCCTTTCCCGCCTGCGGGCGCCAAGGGAATTCATAAGGCCCGCCGTCCGCCCCTGCTGCAAAGGGAACAGGATCAGGAACAGGGCCAGGACTGCCCCGGCCGCGGCAATGCCAAGCTGTTCGAATTCTCCCTTCTTTCCGTTTTGAAGCAGCAGGGAATAGTACACTCCCGACTCGCCCAACAGCATCTCACAGGATACGGAAGACTTCGGCACAAAGATTGTGTTGGGCGTAAAGCCATACGGATCCTGGCTGTTCTGCCATGCGTCGCTCTGCCGGTACAGGCCCACGATCCGGTAGCCTTCCGTCTCCGTCAGGAAGCCTGCCCTCCTGGAGTACACCGCCGCGCCGGGAACGGAAGTGTTCTCCATGTTCTCCTGCTGCACCTTGATATTATAGTCATAACCATAGTACCTCAGGTCAATCGTATCCCCTACCTCCAGGCTGTTGGCCTCCGCCAAGGACTGGGACAGGATGCAGACCCGGCTCCCGCCGCTCCGTTCCCGCTCCGTAAAGTCACGGCCTTCCACGATTCGGGCCTGCTCCCGGACAAACACCGCCTGATGCCCCAGCTTCTCCACCGCCAGCACCGGGAAGCCTTCTTCCGACGCAAGATAATCCTCCGCCCCGCCCTCCAGCTTTGCCATGGTAGGGACGCAGTAGTCCGGGATGTACGTTTCTGCCGGGACAAGCTCACCCACGACCCTGCCCTCCAAATCCGGGAGCCGATCATACTCGCGTCTTTTATCCTGATAAACTTTAAACCCATTCCCCTCAGGGTCAGGGGCGGACGAGGGAAGGGCGCTATAGTCACAGACCGTCATAAAGCAGTCCATCTTCGCCGTAAACTCTTCCTCCCGCAGCCCTTTGCCGAACAGTTCCTCAAAGCTCTCCCGAAAACTCGGACTAAATAAATTCCTCTTCTCTATTCCCTGGACATCGGAATAGTCCATGCCGTAGACCAGGTAGTGCCCTCCCTCCTCCAGCTGCAGGGCTTCCAGCGCGTCCTCATCACAGACTGTAACCTTCAGCATGATGGTCTTCCCCTCCGGGGGCGCAAAGCCCTGCTCCAGGCCAATGGCCCGGTCTATGGTTCCTACGCAGAACCCTGAAAGGCTATATCGTATCTGCCCTTTCTCACCCGGATTGCCGTCCTTATCAACTTCATAATAAGTGCCGGAGTCCTCGTATGGTATCGTCCCCACTTGGGCCAGCGTCACCTCAAGGACGGCGCAGCGATAAGGAATCCCGTCATTATAGCCCTGCAGGTACACCCCCTCCTCATGCCGGGAAAAATTATCCGGCGCCATCTCCGGGATATAAGCAGAAAGCCTCCCTGTGTACGTTTCCCCCTTAACCAAATCGGGGCGGGTGCGAATCACCTCCGACACCCACTCCTGATATTCTTCCGGTAATGATGAATGATGCATTCGACAGCTGCTGTACGTTGGCATCATTAAATACGAATGACATGGCAGAACCTCCATTGGTTGGCAGTCCTATTATACCAGAAAAATAGCAGAATGTCCTGTTTTTGCAGCGATATTTGGGGACAAGACATATAAAAGCCTGCAATTGCTCGCCCAAAGAGCAAATATCGCAAACATCTGTTATCTACTAACATTCATATGCTGTTCCATCGTCTTCCCAGAAAGCATCCGCTTACCATTTCCCTTTATCGCAGAAACGGTTTTACAACAATAATCAGAAACATGCATGCTTTCTAAAAACTGGTTTTCTATATTCCAACGTCTCACATTTTGGGCATCACCACTAATAGAACTATCCTATATGTCTTTTCTGTAAAATTCAGCCTGCTTATCAAACATGACTGTATACAAACCACCCTTCCGATACAATGAAGCATGGGTGCCATATTCCGCTATGCCACCATTTGCAAATACAGCAATCCTATCTGCCAGCTGTACTGCCGAAAGTCTATGTGTAATGAATATCGTATATTTACCTTCAGTCATTCTGTCAAATTGCTGATACATTTCATATTCAGCATTGGGATCCAAGGCGGCTGTGGGTTCATCCAGCAGATAAATACTGCCTCCGTGGTAACAAGCCCTTGCAATGGCAATCTTTTGGCACTCTCCACCGGACGGCACGATTGCATTTTCGTCAAACCACTTCTTTATCTGGGTGTTATATCCTTCAGGTAGTTTTTCCATAAAAGCAGCAACACCGCTGAAGCCACAAACATTGTCCAGCTTCTTTATATCCCAAGAATCCCCCAATATAATATTCTCCCCCAATGTAAGATAAAATTCCGCGCAATCCTGAAAGACAGGCGCAAACATGCGTTGATAGCTTTCATAATCGTATTCATTTATGTTAATCCCATTCAATAGTATCTCTCCTTCTGATGGACGATATAACCGCATCAGAAGTTTAATGAAGGTACTCTTCCCCGCGCCGTTTTCACCCACAATACACAGCTTTTCATTGCAACGCAGAACAAGGTTCAGATGGCTTATTGCATTTTGTCCGCTTCCATGGTAGCGGAAGGATACATTACGAAATTCAATAATTGAATTTTCACCACATTGCGGCATAAGCTTTCCTTGTGCGCATTGCCCCGTCGGCATTCGCAAAAACGCTCTGAGGTCATCGACCCTAAGAGAAATAGCTGACAAGGACACGTAGGAATCCATGACAACGCCCAAGGATGCAGAAAATCGACCTGCTGCCGACAAAAAAATAGCCATACTACCCACCTCAAGCCCTTCTTGGATGACTCTGTATATAAGGTATCCATACAAAATGGCAAGATAAAAGAAACGTAGTCCCGCTGCTTGAACAGCTGCTACATGTTGGTCAGAATTCATTTTTTTCCTATCCTGATTTATGCTGCGTTCAATGCCCATGAATTTTCCAATCAGCAGCTCCCCCATCTGAAACAACCGCAGTTCCTTCGCATAATCAAAGGAATCCAGCATCCATCCAAATCCCCACTGCCGACGTAGCTTATCCCAAATCCGATTATCCGTCTCATGATTCTTTTCGTTCAGGTGCTTTGTTACGACTGAATTCGTCAGAATAGTAATAATAGCCAAAACTATAATTAAAGGGTTCAGCATGGCGATAATGGACGAGAGCAGAAAAACATTAAGCACTGCGCTCAACATCTGGGCAAACTGACGAATTACCGCCGTCTCGTCATTCAAGGATTTATCTGCCCGATTTTTCAAATCCTGGGTGTCCGGCAGTTCAAGGATTTCGTAATCTATCCTATTTATGAACCGATAAAAATCTTCCCAGTTTTTCTCATTAATTTCTTCAGCAAGCCTCATCAAAATCCCATCTGTGACATACTTTAGCAACCCGCGCAGCAACGGAATCATCAATAGGGCAGTAATTAAAAATAGCAGTTTACCACCTATCCTTACGTAGACCAGTTCGTTGATTATTAAACCAGGCAATACTGTTTCAGCCAAAGGAAAGAGACTCTCTAGGATAGATACGGATATCCTTAGGAAAATATAAACTTTCCCATCTTTCTGCTCCCATATTCTGTCGAACATAAATTTTATATTACCTAATGTCTGTAAACTTCCTTGAAACCTTTTTAATTGCTTCATTCCGCAGCACCCTCCATACATTCCTCTTCATTCTCTGTATTTCGGTAAAACTCTGCCTGTCTGTCAAGCATTCCAGAATAAATCCCCTGTTTTGCATACAGCTCCTCATGGGTGCCGTACTCCACAATCCTCCCCTCCTCGAACACCGCAATCTTGTCTGCAAGCTGTACTGCGGCAAGCCTGTGCGTAATAAATATCGCACACTTTTCTTCCGTCATATGGTCAAACTGCTGATATATCTTATATTCCGCATTGGGATCCAGTTCCGCTGTGGGTTCATCCAGCAAATAAATTTCCCCTGCATGATAGCAGGCCCTAGCGATTGCCATCTTCTGACTTTCACCACCCGACAGGTCTACTCCGCTTTCATCAATCCATTTACTAACCTGTGTATCGTAACCCTGGGGCAAACCTTCCACCACAGAAGTGAGCCCTGCTTCATCGCACGCCCAATCCAGCCGTTCTCTGTCGTAAGAATCTGCCAAAACGATATTTTCACCTACTGTCATATAAAACTGGGCAAAATCCTGAAAGACAGCAGCAAAAAGACATTGATACTTTTCGTAGTCGTATTCGTTTACATTGATCCCGTTCAGAAGAATTTCGCCCTCTGTAGGACTATATAAGCGGGTCAGTAGTTTGATAAATGTACTCTTGCCTGCACCGTTCTCACCAACGATACATAACTTTTCTCTCCCTTTAATCACAAGGTTGAAATCCTTCAAAGCAAAGCAATCTTTTCCGGGATACCGGAAGGATACGTTTTTGAATTCAATGACAGATTCCCTGTTAAATACCGGTTGCTTTGTACCAGAGCCATACTGCTCTCTTGGAATATTAATAAATTTCAGGTAATCTTCCACCTTCATTGCATCCGCCGCTAATGCAAGCCATGCATTCAGGATGGAATCTAACGCTGCGGAAAACTTTTCCGAAGCAGAGAGAAAAACGACCGCATTTCCTACTGTCATGCCCTTCTGTGCCACCATATAGACCAGATATGCATATAACACTGCCCGGCTTATAAGTCCCAGGAATGCCGTTTCCAAGAACGCCAGGTTCGCTGCAGCCTGTTTTTCCCGTATAGGTACATTCATCTCCCGCCGGGAAGCGGCAAATTTTTCTACCAATAGTCCACCTGCCCGAAAAAGTCTTGTGTCCTTAGCATACTCAAACATATCCAGCATATGCTGCATAGCATCCTGCTTTCTCTTTCTACGGCCTATTTCCTTGTCAAAATTATGGCTTTTCTGATTGAGATGGTTCAACACAATAGAATTTCCAACGATAGCAAACAGCATCACCAGGATGACCAAAGGGTTTAACAGAGAAATGATGGATATTAGCAGAAACAAGCTTACCATAGAACGAAACAGCGCTCCAATCTGGTCTACCACTCCTAAGCAGTTTCCCAACAAATCGATAGCCCTGCCCTTCTGCTCCTGAATGTCAGGTTTCTCCAGCATCTCATAATCCATTTTTATAGTATGGCGATAAAATTCTTCTATGTATGTCAGCTGAATCTTTTGACCCAGGCTGCATATGACCCGACCCCCTATACCAGTCAGTACCTCACCCAGCAGGGGGCCAAGCACTAATATCGTTACTTCCAATATCAGCCATGAAGAAACTTCCCTTCCCATCAGCTGGTCAATAATCAATCCGGGCATGACCGCAGCTGCAAACGACAATGCCGCATCCAGCAAAGCCATGATGAACTTGAGAGCAACATATCCCTTTCCCGCTCGTAGTTTCCAAACACGAGCAAACATAAAACGAGTGCTTCTCAACGTTTGAACCACACCTTGTCTTTTTTCTGTCTTATCCATTTCTCTCCCTTATCATAGAATTTTAACAAACACGCCCTGTAGGCATCATACCACAGGACGTTTTTGCCAGGATTGTGAATTCTATACTAATATGTCAAGAAAATATATCTGTATAAAAACAGATTTCAATTTTGCGAATAAATGCTTAGGAATTGTCGGAAAATAACTGATGCAACTTGTTTAGGAGAAAGCCCAGAAATACAACGAAAACGGCTATAAACTCGCATCAGTTATTTGTAGACAATTCCTTATGATGTGAGTGAAGGCTATTTCATTAACATATTAATCTCAATCACTATCCTAAAGACAGTTTAATAATATTACTTAATCATATAACAGCATACAGTAATCTCGCAAGGGACAGAGTTGTCAAAATTTGGCAACTCTTTTTTGGCTCTTTTTTGACAACTCTGTCCCTTGTCTCTCTTCTCCAACCCTGATAGAATGAAGACATATGATTCTTCAATCGGATAGGGGGATGATTAGTCCCCCTTCCACACCACCTGGCATACCGTTCGGTACCAAGGCGGTTCAGTAGTTTACACGTACTTTCAGATAGTGGGCTGACATGGATGGATATCCAAGCCTGTCCACTATTATTGTTTTCGTGAGCGCAAGGTTCAGCAATAGCGCCGCCCTCCACACCCCTTTTCGGCAGTTCGCCATCTCCCGTACCTTCCACTCCGATAAGTGTAACGCTCTCAACATTTTGTAGCAGCGCTTCTTGAAGCCCAATCATACATTCATCTGCGGTAATCTCTCCTTTATTCAACCTGCATATACTGTCCATGGATTTCAATTCCTGCCTGTTGGCCAGAATGTCAGTGTTAACCAGTTCTTCCAATCGCTGCAGCAAATGGTGGCATTTCTCCATATCATAATTATTCATGGCTCCTTTCGCACTTCGGTAAATATTAATTGCTTCATACCGTTCTGTAACGATACTTTCCCGATGATACTCCGGCGACAGCCCTAGTTTGGTGAACATCTCCCCCCAGATGGCCCTCTGGGTCTTTACCTTGTTGTTCTCCAGCCGCCTGAGGCTCTTCTCGCTACAGATGCCCCCGCAAAGCTCCTGCGCCGACATGCCAAGCATCCTGCGGCGCTTCCTCACCACATCGCCGATGCGGTAGTTCTTGGTCTGGCTGTACAGGTAACAGAAGTTTTCCATATATTCCGCTATGCCGTACTCCCGGTATATTCCAGTCAGTGTGCCGCGCCATTCCCTAATCTGCGTAGCTAGAACAGACAGGCTCTCCAAGTCGTCTGTCTGTTCCGGAGCACCTGGCTCTTCCGCTTCGCCCTCTGCCCTGTCCGCCGCGGGTTGCGTCTTCACTGTTTCCCCCATGAGCCGATTCCATGCCTGGCCGAAGGATGCCGGAGCGGGCTCACGGAAGTCCGCCTTCAACAGGCCCACGTATATCTCCAGAATCCGCACCATGGCTTCCAGCAGCTCGCACAGCCAGTACATCCGCATGCAGGAGCGCAGATTCTCCACGGCTTCAGCGCATATCCGCAGCAGCCTGCGGCAGGCAGCGCTGTCCAAAGGCGATTTCATCCGCTCCAGGCAAAGATAATATACCGCCTTGGGAAATATCTTGGCATAGCTGTAGTCATCCATGCCCGAACTTTGCATGGCTGTAAGCAGGGCTTCGACAGCCTGGGCAGTGTAGGTGCCAGCGAATCCCTTCGCAGCCACGGACCCTGCGTCAGCGCCATAATGTATGTATTCCATCAGCAGATTCCATTCCTGTACTGCAAGGAGCCTCCCCTCCCATTTCCCCGCAGGGATATCCGGCACGGTCAGAGACAAAGCCTCCCGGAAGGCCTCCCGCAATTCCTTTTCCGAAGCGCCCTGATATTGCATGAGCTGCGCCCTCATGGCCAGGCAGAACTGGCTGAGGACGGCGTTCTCCTTCCTGTCCGCCTGTTCCAGGAGCCCCAGCAGCCTTTCCGCCTCCGCAGTCTCCTTTGCCTCCACGGCGCGCAGCAGCTTTTCCTGGGTCTGCCATACTTCATATTCCTCAGGCTGCAGATAGTCCTCGAAGCCGTCGTTTTCGAAGCCCAGCCGCTCCATCAGCCTGTCCCGCATCAGTTTGTCCGGCATCCTCTCGCCTGCCTCGATGCGGCTGAGCATTTCCGCTGAGCACAGGCCGCTGCTTAGCCTTTCCAGGTTCACTCCTTTCCCCTTCCGCATCCCTGCAAGAAAATTATGGAAGTATATCCTTCCCTCCATCCCTCTCCCTCCGTCTCCCATAAGCCAGTGCACCATGATAATCGGTCCACTACAAGCCCGCCCCACAAAAAGCATTCACCTCTCTCTGGGAGAAAAGGGGTCTGTCCTTGATTTTAGTGGCGACTAACTGAGATTATCTTAAAAGCAATAAATCCGCAAATAATTCCCAGACTATTTAATATAATATCATCAACATCAAATGACCCCAGCATACAGCCAAACTGGATCAATTCTATAAACAATATGTACACTAATCCCGTCAAAAGCGTCCTGTGACACTTCCTCATTTTCTCATATCCCATGGGGAGCAAAAAGCCAAATGGGATAAAAACAACAATGTTCCCAACAAGATTCTTGAGGGCGATTGCTGGTATGCTCTTTATAAGGGACAGTTGAGAAGAAATGGTTCTGAACGGCATTAAATTGATATTCCATGCCCCTTGTTCTCTGCTCCATCTGACAGAATCGATTTTTCCCATTATAAAATCTATAGATAGATTAAATTTTAACAACAAAAAGATAGACAAAATAATGCCATATACTATGAATACTTTTCTTACTATTTTCATGAAATAAACTCCTAAAATTAGATATGCGTTAATCAGGTTCATTGCACTCGTTGTTTATTAGTCTTCCATCTTTTAAGGACGCCGCGCTCGCATCAACTAAAAGCGGATATGCCAGTCCGCTGTGTACTGGCATCATTAAGGACAAATGACATGAAACAACTGCCATTGTTCAATAATCCCAACGTACCAGAAAACTTTGAAAAGCCTTTTTATAGAACTGTCAAATCTTTTAGCTCGTAATCAATCTTATTGTATCACAATGTGTAGTTATTTTGCAAGGGACAGAGTTGTCAAAATTTGTCAACTCTTCTTTGGCTCTTTTTTGACAACTCTGTCCCTTGTCTCTCTTCTCCAACCCTGATAGAATGAAGACATATGATTCTTTAATGCCCCCCGCAGCAAGCTGCGGGGAATGAACCCTCTTTGGGATTAAAGAAAAGAATAACCAACATGAAAAACAAGTTCAAAAAAGCAATCATCACCACAGTTTCTGTCCTATCCATTAGCCTGCTTCCCCTGCCAGAGCTGGCGGTACCGACCCTGTTCCCTCCGGAACCTTTTGAAACGGACAGCGGCGAGGAGCCTGGGGACGATAATGGCTGTGAGCCGTTAAGCGACCGTCCGGATAAAGATATTGATAAAAGCTTTAATGATTCTGAATTATAATTTACCGGAATAAAACTCTTCATAAAATGTTTCCTTACAAAGCCTAGCTAGCTGGACGCACTTCTGTAGTTCCTGGGCAACAGGAATGCCCGATTCTACAGAGGTGCTCTTTTTTGCAGTCTCCATCCAATTCCAAAGAACGTCATACAAGCAATGATGAAGTATACTCATTCTCCTTGCACCCAAACTTTCTTGTATGATTTTCATACTGATTGCCGTAGCTTTCCCATATTCGCCTGCATTTCCAAGTCGGCTTGCCACACCGCTCATAATCATCTCATATAAGCTTATATCAATGCTATATTCAGGAATACATTGCCTGGTTACACTCTGCAGCAACTCAATATTGAACTCCTCTGCTTCATCTCGGGATTTCATGGCAATGCTGTACAGACACCCCAATTCAGCATGGGTCAAATAGACGTCCGACTCGTCTTTCGCATTCAGTATGCTTTCCAGCGGGACAGTGTAATGTAACGCGTTTTTGAGTTCATTTACACATTCATCTGACGCAATCTCTCTCTTTTTAAATCTGTAGAGACAGTCCATATGCTTTTGCTCATGTGAGATAAAGAAGTAAAAGAAGTGTAAAAAATTTTGCCGTTCCC
>CAJUFI010000011.1:0-25731 GCA_910585665.1 uncultured Acetatifactor sp.
TATGAGGATGTTGTAGTTACCCAATCTCTTCCTGTAACGGGTCAACTCTTTAAGGTCATCCCTCCTGTCCTCAAAATTGCGCATTAAAGATTATTGATTTTATCTTTTATTTTGCGTTTTATCTTGAACGATAAACAAGAAGAATATTGCTCATTTTTAATCAGCAATTCGTAAGCCCCCATAACTCCAATAAAATAGCAAAATCCATAAAGTCCTATTGCCAGACCTAAAAACACAAACGAATGGTATTCTGACCAATCAAACTTTCCGCTCATCGTTAAAGACACTGCCAGAATACCGACTATAAATAAAATAATACTTGGCACGGACATAGCGACATAAATTCTCCTTTTTACTTGATACGCATTAGATAATTCTTGCAAATACGCATAATCCAGTATCAGAGGTTCTTCTCTCAAGACTTTATATTGTTCTTGTTCCGAAAATGAGCCTAAAACAAAAGAACTAATGCCTATGATAATAAAAATTGCCATTCCCAAGAAACGCCATGTCAAATTAGATGTAAACATGACATAGGGTATTCCCACCAACGCCCACGACATAAATCCTATACCAACATATCTACATATTTTTTTCTGGTTTGCGATAAATCCTGTAGTCATTTCCTTGCTTACATAATAGCCTCTCTCGTTTACAGTGTCAGAGGATTTCTCATCTTTCAACAGAACGGCTATAGACGTTTCAAAGATATTGGATAATTGTAATAACTTTTCTGTTTCCGGAAATCCTTGATTATTTTCCCACTTGCTAACCGCCTGTCTGGTTGTTCCGATTTGTTCAGCAAGTGCTTCCTGTGAAAGCCCTTTTTCTTTTCTTAACTTAAACAATTTTTCTCCGAATGTCATATGTGTCCTCCTTGGTTTGTTTTGATAGGTCAATCTTATCGGATTAGATTGTTACTTTCTATCTTTTCTGAATGGAACATTGTCAACTTTGAGTTGCGGATATGTTATATTCAGCAAAATAACGGTTTTTCTGCCGTATTTTGACACTCTGCTCCATACACATTATATCATACCGGAAGCTTGTCTTTGTCCCCGGCGGCACCATTACACTGGGCTGGGAGCAATTCTCTGAGGGCTTGGATGAAGATAATCTGGCGGAGCTGAACTATATATTGGGGGAATGCGAATACAAGGGGGCTCCAGAGAATTTCATTCGTAAAGACATGGCTCCGGTCCGTCAGGTCACGATTTCACCTATGCTGGTGGGCTTTCTTCCCTGTTCGCCCCACCGAAAGCCGGAGGTGCAGAAGAACGATAGGTTGGACGGCGACTACGATTTTTACCGGCCTATTATACGGGTGGAGTGAATGGAGGGACATTCTATGGCGAGTACATTGTCGTACCACTGTGAGAACTATATCCGGGCAGAGGACTTTGCAGCGATGACCCAAAATCACCTTGTGCTCGGCACGGAGTCGGTCCCCCTATTCTATGGAGCGGAGTTCTGTGATGTCAATACCATTGGCGGTTTTGCAAACTGGGTACAGGATTGGGGCTATACCAAGTGTCCCCACTGCGGTAGGCCAATGAAATATCTGGCACAGATTCAATGGGACACTATACTGGATGGAGCAGAAGGAACGCTCTATAGCCGCTGCTCCTCGCCAAACCCCTGCCTTTTCTTCCCGAACTTGCTCTCCCCGGAGGCAAGGTCGTCACATATCAGCGCATAGAGGTATTCATTGACCGACATCCCCAGGCCGGAGGCTGCTGCCCTCACCCTCTCCCGCTCACCTTTTGGCAATGCAAGATTTATCCTGTCATAGTGGTCTTTGTAGAATTGATTTTTATACTCTGTCCGGTTCATCAATGCCTCCCTGTTTCCGTTTTTAACATCATATCACTGTCTTGCACAAGACACAAGGAAAACATTTTTGCATTTGTTAGTTACCGTAAAAATTTTGCGTGATTTTGGACTGTCCCATAGAATTTCAGAATATAAGGAAATCCCCGGAAACACTGGGTTTCCGGGGAATGCCTTTTCTCTGCAATATCCGATTGAATTATCGCTTGCTGAACTGCGGAGCGCGACGAGCCGCCTTGAGGCCGTACTTCTTCCTCTCCTTCATACGAGGGTCTCTGGTCAGGAAGCCTTCCTTCTTCAGAACCGGCCTGTACTCAGCGTCCACCTGGAGCAGCGCCCTTGCGATACCGTGCCTGATGGCACCTGCCTGTCCGGTGTAGCCGCCGCCGCGGACGTTCACCAGCACGTCGAACTTCTCATTGGTGCCGGTAGCCATGAAAGGCTGGCGGACGATGACCTTCAAGGTCTCCATCCCGAAATAATCGTCCATATTCCTCTTATTGATGACAACATCGCCTTTGCCGGGTGTCAGATACACTCTTGCGATGGATTTCTTTCTTCTGCCTGTGCCATAGTATCTCTCTGTCTTAGCCATGATTGATTTCTCCTCCTATCCTTTAGAATGTCAGTACCTCAGGCTTCTGAGCCGCATGCTTGTGCTCAGGTCCCGCGTATACGTAAAGCTTCTTGTACATCTGTCTTCCTAAAGGTCCCTTGGGAAGCATGCCCTTGACTGCCAGCTCAATCACCTGTTCAGGCTTCTTGGCCAGCTTCTCTTTCAGGGTGACTTCTTTCAGGCTGCCCACATAATCGGAATGATGATAATAAATCTTCTGGTCAAGCTTCTTGCCTGTCACCTTGATCTTCTCAGCATTGATGACAATTACGTAATCACCTGTGTCCATGTGAGGCGTGAAGATAGGCTTGTTCTTACCTCTCAGAACCTTGGCGACCTCTGATGCAAGGCGTCCCAAGGTCATACCCGCAGCGTCTACTACATACCATTTTCTATCGATTGTAGCTTCACTAGCCATAAAAGTTTTCATTACGTTCCCTCCGTATTGCGTTTTCCTTGAGTCGGTATCCCGTTTCCGTCATGTCCTGCAGATGTCCGGGCTGCATTTCAAGATTTCGCGGGACGGTTTTCTTCTATTTCAAATGCTTCGCCGGGGCTTTGGCTTGGCATTCAGAAACATTGTCACACTTGAATATTGTACTATAGCCGGTATCTTCTGTCAATCATTATTTTCCAAAAAATACATTCTTTTCGGATGTCTAAGCCAAAAATTCATATTTCATCAGCGTCAGGCCGTGGGCCGGAGCGGTGGGACCGGCAGCGGCGCGGTCTCCCGCCTCCAGGACCCATTGCATGGACTCCGGCTCCCGCTTCCCCTCCCCCACCTCCAGCAGGGTTCCCGCGATGATCCGCACCATATTATACAGGAAGCCGTTCCCGCACACCCTGATCACGATGTCCGGCCCCTGTTCCTCCACCCACAGCATGTAGATGGTCCGGACCGTGCTCTGGACCTGGGAACCTGCCTGGCAGAAGCTCTTGAAATCATGTCTGCCCTCCAGATATGCGGCGGCCTCCCGCATCTTCTCCACGTCCAGGGAATGATAGGTAAAATACGAATACAGCCGTTTCACGGGCATGGGGAACTCCGCCCTGTAGATTCGGTACTCGTAAATCTTGCGGCTCTCACAGTGCCTGGGATGCCAGTCCGCGGGCACCTCCTCCGACTTCTGGATACGGATGTCCTCCGGAAGCCTCTGGTTCATCGCATAGGAAATCTTCCCTGCCGGCATCCTGCTCGCCGTATCGAACACAGCCACGTTCCCCAGCGCATGCACTCCGGAATCCGTGCGGCTGGCGCCGACCACCTGTATCGGCTCGTTCAGCAGCTCCGTAAGGCATCTGTTCAGCTCCGCTTCGATTGTATTTCCATTGTTCTGCAGCTGCCACCCATGATAGTTGGTGCCGTCATAGGCAACTGTCAGACGGATACGCTTTCTCTCCATTTCCCCTTTTCCTTTTCTCCCGTCTCCTACTCTGTCTTCTGTCCTTCCTCCCGGCTGCCGGAAGCTTTCTTCAGCAGCGCCCCTGAAGCCGCCGTCTCCCAGCGCCATGCAGTGCGCTTCCCGATTTCTTCCCATCTCACAGCCCTGTCGCTTCCCTCCCCGGCGAAATCCCCCGGAATACGGTACCCCGTCCACAGCAGCTCTGCCAGGAATCGGCACCCGGCAAATCAGAAGAGCGTCAGCCTCCCCACCGTGATGCCCACGGCCAGATAGCACAGGATGCACAGATACCCGATTCTGTCCCGCTTCTGGTAGACAAGCGGCTTCATCTTCGTCCTGCCCTCCCCGCCCCGATAGCACCTGGCCTCCATGGCCATGGCCAGGTCATTGGCCCTGCGGAAGGCGGATATGAACAGCGGCACCAGAAGAGGCACCAGCGCCCTGGCCCGCTTTACGATGTTCCCGGTCTCGAAATCCGCCCCCCTGGCAATCTGGGCTTTCATGATTTTGTCCGTCTCCTCCAGCAGAATCGGGATGAACCGCAGGGCGATGGACATAATCATGGCCACCTCGTGTACCGGCACCCGGAACAGCTTCAGAGGCTTCATCATTTTCTCCATGCCGTCTGTCAGGTTGTTGGGGGTGGTAGTCAGGGTCATGATGGAGGAGCCTATAATCAGCATGGTCAGCCTGACCGCAATGTTGACAGCCATCCGCAGCCCCTCTACCGTGATGGTCAGCTTCCAGAAGGAGACCAGTTCCGTCCCCGGTGTCAGGAACAGATTAAAAAACACTGTGATCAGCAGCAAAAACAGAATCGCCCGCATTCCCTTTACGATATATCGAAAAGGAACATGGGAAAGGCCGATGACCACTCCCAAGAACACCACCGCCACCCCATATCCCAGGAAATTGCGGAACAGGAACAGGGAAATGATGAAAAGCAGCGTCCCCCCCAGCTTCACCCTGGGATCCAGCCTGTGCACCACCGATTCCGTCTGATAATATTGTCCTAATGTGATATCTCTCAGCATATCGCTCCCCTACCGAAATTCATTCTCACAAACACTAACATTTTCCATATAGATGAGTATCATTTTCCGTCATTTTTCAGCGCCTGCAGCACCGCTTCCGCCGCCTCCTCAATCGTGGTGGCGTTCACGTCCACCCGGAATCCCCGCTCCCGGAGCTCGTGGAGGATGTAAGTGACCTGGGGCGCCGCCAGCCCCACCTCCTCCAGCTCCTTATAATGGGAGAACACTTTCTTGGGCACATCGTCATACATGACCTTCCCTTTGTTCATGACTACAATTCTGTCTACATATTCCGCCACGTCCTCCATGCTGTGGGACACCAGCAGAATCGTCATATTGGTCTGGGTCTGCAGCTGCTTGATCTGGTGCAGTATCTCGTCCCTTCCCTTAGGATCCAGGCCCGCGGTGGGCTCGTCCAGAATCAGCATCTCCGGCGCCATGGCCAGCACCCCAGCGATGGCGGCCCGCCGCTTCTGTCCGCCGGACAGCTCAAAGGGGGACTGATAGTACAGCTCCATGGGCAGACCTACCTTGCGCAGGGCGTCGAAGGCGCGGAGCTCCGCCTCCTTCTTGTCCAGTCCCAGGTTCTTCGGCCCGAAGCACACATCGCTGAATACATCTATCTCAAAAAGCTGATGCTCGGGATACTGGAAGACCAGCCCAACCTTGCTGCGCAGCTTTTTCATCTCAAAGTCCCTGTCGTAGATATCCTCGCCGTTAAAATAGATATGGCCGCTGGTGGCTTTCAGCAGGCCGTTCATATGCTGCACCAGCGTGGACTTGCCGGATCCGGTATGCCCGATGATGCCCACGAACTGCCCGTCCGGAATCTGGAGGCAGACATCGTCCAGCGCTTTCACCGCCATCGGCCCGTCCTCACCGTATACATAACTGATATGGTCCAATATAATCGACATACCTACCTCATTTCCGCCAGGGCGTCCGCCAGCTCCCGGGCAGTCAGAATCCCGTCGGGCAGCCTGACGCCCTTTTTCTGCAGTTCATAGGCCAACAGCGTCACCTGGGGCACGTCCAGGCGCAGCTCCTTCAATCGCTCCACCTGGGAAAAAATCTCCCGGGGGGTGCCCTCCATGGCAATCTTGCCGCTGTCCATGACGAACACACGGTCCGCGTGGATGATTTCTTCCATATAATGGGTGATCAATATGACCGTGATGCCCTCCACGTCGTTCAGCCCCCGGACTGCCCTGATGACCTCCCTGCGCCCGCTGGGATCCAGCATGGCGGTGGGCTCGTCCAGGACGATGCACTTCGGATGCATGGCCAGCACCCCGGCGATGGACACCCTCTGCTTCTGCCCGCCGGACAGCTTGTTAGGGGAATGCTTGCGGTACTCGTACATGCCCACGGCCTTCAGGCTCTCTTCCACCCTCTCCCAAATCTCTTTCGTGGGAATGCCCATGTTCTCCGGGCCGAATCCCACGTCCTCCTCCACCACCTGGCCTATGATCTGGTTGTCGGGATTCTGGAACACCATCCCGGCCCGCTGGCGGATGTCCCAGACACGCTCTTGCTCCGAGGTATTCATGCCGTCCACCCAGACCGTCCCTTCCGTGGGATTCAGAATCACATTGAAATGCTTGGCCAGCGTGGACTTGCCGGATCCGTTGTGGCCCAGGATGGCGACGAACTCCCCTTTCCGTATGTCCAGGCTCACCTGATCCACAGCCGTGGTAAAGCCCTCCACGTTCCCTTCCTCGTCCCGCCTGACATATTCATAGGTCAAATCTTTTGTCTTGACGATTCCCATAGACTCCCGTTCCTCTTCCTCCGCGGCCCGGTGCGCAGGCCTGTTTTTTCTGTCTCATATTATATTAAATTTCCCGGATGATTACAACTGTTTTTCCCAAGAAGGACACTCCGGCATTCTGCGGCTCTCTCAGATTCTAATGCAAAACAGGAAACCGCCGGCAGGGAATGTCCAAAAATGTTTCAAGGCGGCAATTTACAAAATCTTCTCCTTATGATATCCTTGACATATGCGCTTTTGATTTGCCGCTGTATTTTCCACACCCCCGAAACCGCACGGAAAGGAAGCTTCCCCTATGGATAGAGACAAGATTCTGAAAATGATCGTTATCCTGGCTGCCATCGTAGTCATCGCAGGCAGCCTGAGCCGATTGGCCGCGAGGAATTCCATGAGCCTGGACGAATATGCCAGCATCAACGGCACTTCTCTGGATTCTGACGATGACGGCGAAGATGGCTCAAGCGATGCCCTTGCGGATTCCGATATCTCCAGCGAATCGAATCGGCCCGGAGACAGCTCAGCGGGTGAACCGGGACAGCCCGAAGACGGCTCTTCCGATGAAGCTGCACAGCCCGGCACGGCCTCTTCCGACGAGGCTGCACAGCCCGGCACGGCCTCTTCCGATGAGACTGCACAGCCTGACACGGCCTCTTCTCTGGTGGGCGCTTCCCTGAACGGCTCCAGCCAGCTGGAACAGCGCGTCACCCTGGCCGAGGGATTCTATTATGAGCCCATTTCCGACAACCTCCGCCGCTATATGACAGGCATTTCCTTCCCTGCCCCTGACGACAGCCCAGAGGCTGCGGAACCGGAAATCACTTTCCAGGAGCTTATGTATGTGCACATCCTCCACTATGACTTCGAAGGCGATTCCGCCGAGGGGGAACTGATCTGCAACGCTGCCATCGCCCAGGACCTGACAGAGATTTTCCAGGAGCTCTACCGCAATGAATACCGTCTGGAAAAAGTCCTCCTGATCGAGGCCTACGACGGCGATGACACCGCCTCCATGGAGGACAACAATACCTCCTGCTTCAACTATCGCCCGGTGGAGGAAAGCGACCGCCTGTCGAAGCATGCCTACGGCCTGGCCATCGATATCAATCCTTTGTACAACCCTTACATCACCTATGCCCAGGACGGCACGGAGGAAGTGTCCCCTCCCTCCGCCCTCCCCTACGCTGACCGCAGCGCGCGCTTTCCCTATAAAATCGACGAGGACGATCTATGCTATAAGCTCTTCACCAGCCACGGCTTCATCTGGGGCGGCAACTGGAACAGCGTAAAGGATTACCAGCACTTCCAGAAAACCAACTGATTCCTTCTGCCGGCCGCCGGAGATCCGCAGCCCCGCAAACGCCTTCCCCTCGTCCCTGTGTCGTAAAAAGGGAACCAACTCACATTGGCTCCCTTTGTCTCATTGCTATCATTTTTCGCAAACCGCGACATTCCTTTCTCCCACGCTCTCTTCGTGGAAGGGAAGCC
Source organism: uncultured Acetatifactor sp. (assembly GCA_910585665.1). Lineage (GTDB taxonomy): Bacteria > Bacillota > Clostridia > Lachnospirales > Lachnospiraceae > Acetatifactor. The sequence goes on from CAJUFI010000011.1 coordinate 8,143, forward strand.
CTTAGACGAGCTCCAGAATGACCTCCATGGCCGCATCGCCCTTACGGGGGCCTTTCTTGATGATTCTGGTATAACCGCCATGGCGATTCTCATACTTGGGCCCATACTCGTCAAAAAGCTTTGCCACCAAGTCTACTTCCTTGGTATTTCTCTTACGTCCCGCAGCCTCAGTGGGAACATACACCACCGGATAAAGCACTCTCAGAATCTGACGTCTCACATGGAGCCTGGAAGGAAGGTCCTTCTTGATTTCCTTCTCTACGCTCTCAAACTTCGTGACCTTCTTGCCGTCCACCACTTCCTTGACGCGCTTTCCGTCCTTGTCCTTTACGGGAACCTTCGCAGTGACCGTCACCGTCTCGAAATTGTCCTTCTCCCTGACAGCCATAGCAATCAGATGCTCCGCAATCTTGCGCACTTCCTTAGCCCTGGCCTCCGTGGTGACAATCTTTCCATGATACAGAAGCGCCGTCACCTGATTTCTCAAAAGCGCCTTTCTCTGGGGTGATGTCCTGCCTAATTTTCTGTACTTTGCCATAATAGTATTCCTTTCTCCTTTCATGGTACACCCGGCCACGCCCTTTGGTCTTACTCACCGAGTGCATCCGCTTTTGCGGCTCTTTGATATCCATTTAGAGATGAACCACAGATGAACCTTTTGGATTTACCATCTGCAGATTATCCTTCTTCGCTAGGGTTCAGCTGCAGCCCCAACTCCTTCAGCTTAGCCAATACCTCTTCCAGGGACTTCCGCCCAAGGTTGCGGACCTTCATCATATCCTCGGAAGTCTTGTTGCACAGTTCCTCCACCGTATTGATGCCGGCCCTCTTCAGGCAGTTGAAGGAACGGACGGAGAGCTCCAGTTCATCGATGCTCATCTCCAGCACCTTCTCCCTCTCATCGTCTTCCTTCTCCACCATGACCTCCGCGGTCTTGGCATTTTCGGACAGGTCAATGAAAAGACTCAGGTGTTCGCTCAGCACCTTCGCCGCAAGGCTCACTGCCTCGTCCGGTGCAAGGGTTCCGTTGGTGAACACATCCAGCGTCAGCTTATCATAATCGGTAATCTGCCCTACACGGGTATTCTCTACCGAAACATTTACTCTTTCAACAGGTGTGTATATAGAATCGATGGCGATGACACCAATCGGTAAATCCTCGTGTTTGTTCTTATCGGCGCTCACATAGCCTCGGCCCTTGGTAATGGTCAGCTCAATGTAAAGCTTGGCGTCCTTGCCGCAGAGCGTGGCAATCACCAAATCCGGGTTCAAAATCTCGATATCCTGGTCTGCCTGGATATCAGAAGCGTGCACGATGCCTTCGCCTTCGTACTCAATGTATGCTGTCTTGGCCTCATTGGTCTCGCTGTTGTTCTTGATAGCGAGGCTTTTGATGTTCATGATGATTTCTGTCACGTCCTCCTTGATGCCGGGGACAGCGCTGAACTCATGCAGGACGCCTTCAACCTTAATCTGGCTGACTGCGGCTCCAGGCAGAGATGAAAGCATGATTCTCCTCAAAGAATTGCCAAGAGTGATGCCGTAGCCTCTTTCCAAAGGCTCCACTATGAATCTGCCATACTTCTTGTCTTCTGAAATCTCAGCAACCTCAATATTAGGTCTCTCAAAATCAAACACTCGAATACCCTCCTTTTTTTGTTTGTCAATGCACAAGCGCTCCGAAGCCATATCCACCCCACATAGCGGCGGAATATGGCCTCAGAGGCCAGCAGGGCTTACTTGGAGTACAACTCGACAATAAGCATTTCATTCACAGGAACATCAATCATTTCTCTGGTGGGAAGGTTCTTTATCGTGCCTTTCAGACCTTCTAAATCAACTTCCATCCAGTCAGGCACCAGTCTGCCGCCGGTCACCTCGACGATTTCCTTGTACCTCTGCATGGACCTTGCCTTTTCCGTGAGTTCGATGACATCGCCGGCTTTGATCAGATAGGAAGGGATATTCACCTTCTTGCCGTTCACCATGATGTGCTTGTGGCCTACCACCTGTCTCGCCTCTCTTCTGGTTCTGGCCAATCCCATTCTGAACACCACGTTGTCCAGCCTTCTCTCCAGCATGACCATCAGGTTCTCACCGGTCATGCCCTTCATTCTGTCGGCCTTGTTGTAATAGTTCCTGAAAGGCTTCTCCAGAACGCCGTAGATGAACTTCGCCTTCTGCTTCTCCCGAAGCTGCAGGCCGTACTCACTCACTTTCTTGCCGGCCTTCAGGTTCTGTCTCTTAGACTTCTTGTCATAGCCCAAATAAGAAGGCTCCAATCCCAAAGCTCTGCATCTCTTCAATACGGGTACTCGATTTACTGCCATTTTTCCTTTTCCTCAACTTTCTTGTCTGTTTACAGTGCCAAAGCACCTTCCTCCAACAACCTGAACTTCTCTTCCCGCACTATACTCTGCGGCGCTTAGGCGGCCTGCACCCATTGTGAGGGACAGGGGTCACGTCACGGATGCTCACTACCTCCAGGCCACATGCGTAAAGCGCCCTGATAGCGGCCTCGCGCCCTGAACCAGGTCCTTTCACGAATACGTCCACAGACTTCAGCCCATGTATCAATGCGGCCTTAGTAGCTGTCTCTGCCGCCATCTGCGCGGCATATGGAGTAGATTTCCTTGAACCTCTAAATCCCAGACCACCGGCACTTGCCCAGCTCAGGGCGTTCCCCTGGGTATCCGTCAATGTAACAATGGTATTGTTAAAAGAAGACTGGATATGTGCCTGTCCGCGTTCAACGTTTTTCTTTACGCGCTTTTTTGTCACTTTTTTTGCAACTTGTTTCGCCATTTTAAACTAACCTACTTTCTCATCATTCTGCAGTTACTTGAAAACCTGTCCTATTACTTCTTCTTGTTCGCAACAGTTCTCTTGGGTCCTTTGCGGGTCCTGGCATTGTTCTTGGTATTCTGACCGCGGACAGGAAGGCCCTTACGATGGCGGATGCCGCGATAGCAGCCGATTTCCTGAAGCCTCTTGATGTTCAGCGCCACTTCGCGCCTCAGGTCACCTTCCACCACGACGCCAAGCTTCTCGATAGCCTCCGTGATCCTCTTCACTTCGTCATCGGTGACGTCCCGCACTCTGGTATCCGGATTCACGCCCGACTCTTTCAAAAGCTTGTTAGAGGTAGTCCTGCCGATTCCATAGATATAGGTCAGTCCGATTTCAATACGTTTCTCCCTAGGTAAGTCAACACCTGCGATACGAGCCATTTACATTTCCTCCATTTTCTGTTACTAATTGATTGGGGCTTCCACCCAACCGGACTCTCATTTTGCATCTGATCCATCCGATCTTTCCAAGACTTATAACCTGTGCCACCCTGAAAAATGTGCTTGCACACTTTTCATAGATGAAACTTAGTTTTCTTAAGTTCCGTACTTTGGAACTTTAGAAAATCTTTTCATCTTGGTATCAAGAAGTAATCTCCCGTAAGCCCTATCCCAGTTCTATGATAATCAACGCACAAAACTTCAGGCACGCCTGTGCCCGCATCTTTGCCGTTGGTTCAGCCGCACATAAAAACAGGACAAGTACTCACTTGACACGGCGCAGCACCATCCGGGACTGCACTCATGCGGTGATTATCCCTGTCTCTGCTTGTGTTTCGGATTCTCGCAGATTACTCTGATGCGTCCTTTTCTCTTGATGATCTTGCACTTTTCGCACATTGGTTTTACTGATGATCTAACCTTCACGTTAAACCCTCCTTTCAAAAAAGACCATTTTGTATTATAACATGGGAAAACCCTCTTTGCAACCATTTTTTCTCAATATTTCATTCTTATAGGAATATTTCGATGGCTTCCGAAAGGTCCTTCCCACATTATTTATCTCTCCAGATGATGCGCCCCTTGGTCAGGTCGTAGGGAGACAGTTCCAGCGTCACCCTGTCCCCGGGAAGGATGCGGATGAAGTTCTGGCGCAGCTTGCCGCTGATATGTGCCAGCACCCGATGTCCGTTCTCCAGCTCTACCTGGAACATGGTGTTCGGAAGCTTCTCTACCACGGTACCCTCGATTTCGATTACATCACTTTTAGACATATATTTCCTCCATTTTCAATCTTGACTGCTTTTCCTTGCATACTGCTTCAATGCATATTTGATTTCCGCCGGATGCACCGTCCCGCCGCTTCGCAGCCTGGCAAGCAATTCAGCATCCACCCACTCGTTGATCGGCTGTACATGTTTCCTGCGCTTCTTTTTCGGCGCGTCGGGCAGCTTCCGCTTTCCGTCGCACACGTACACAAAGTCGTCTTTCTGCCCTACGATCACATACACCGTATCCTTGTCATGCCCGGCCCTGGAAGCCGCCAGCTGTCCTATCATGCTCATTCCGCCCTCCGCCGTGTCAGCATACCGTGAGAATCTCCGGCTCGCCGTCCGTAATCAGAATAGTATTCTCATAATGCGCCGACAGGGAGCCGTCCTCTGTGACTACAGTCCAGTCATCATCCAGCCATTCCACGTCCGGCCGGCCCATATTGATCATAGGCTCCACGGCCAGGGTCATGCCGGGACGGAGCTTCGGCCCTCTCTTTATCTGCGCGAAGTTGGGAATCTGGGGATCCTCGTGGAGCTTCGTCCCCACGCCGTGTCCCACCAGATCCCGCACGATGCCGTAGCCGTGGGGCTTGACATACGCAGCTATCGCATTGGAAATCTCAAAAAGGTGGTTCCCGGCTTTCGCTTTCTCCAGGCCCGCGAAGAAGCTTTCCCTGGTCACATCGATAAGCTTCTGGGCCTCCGGGCTGATTTTGCCGACTCCGTGGGTCCTTGCCTCATCGGAATGGTAGCCTTTATAAATCATGCCTGCGTCCAGGCTCACAATGTCGCCCTCCTGTAAGACGCGGTGCTTGCTGGGGATGCCATGCACCACCTCATCGTTCACAGACACGCAGATGCTCGCCGGAAATCCATTGTAATGGAGGAAATTCGGAATCCCCCCCAGCTTCCGTATCAAGCTGTCCCCCCTGATGTCGATCTCCCTGGTAGTTATGCCGGGACGTATCATCTCCTCCAGCTCCTTGTGCACGATGGCCAGCAGCCTGCAGGATTCCCGGATCAGCTTGATTTGATCTTCTGTTTTAATTATAATCGCCATGGCACCAATTCCTATCCCAGTATGGCCACGATTGCACGGAACACTTCCTCCATGTCCATAGTCCCGTCCACCGTCCGCAGGATGCCCTTCTGTGTGTAGTACTCAATCAGGGGCTGCGTCTGCTCATGGTACACTTTCAGCCTGTTCTGCACCGTCTCGGGCTTATCGTCGTCCCGCAGCACCAGATCGGATCCGCAGCTGTCGCAGATTCCCTCCTGCTTGGGCGGTATATGCTCCACATGATAGGTGGCGCCGCACTTCAGACAGGCACGTCTGCCCGACATCCTCTTCACGATGTTCTCGTCCGGCACATCCACATCCACCGCATAGTCAATGCTCTCGTTCTGTTTTCCCAGAGCCTCGTCCAGCACCTGGGCCTGGGGAATCGTCCTGGGGAAGCCGTCCAGCACATAGCCGCCGGCACAGTCTTCCTGGGCCACCCTGTCCAGCAGAATCTTCACCGTCAGCTCATCCGGCACCAAAAGGCCCTGATCCATGTACTGCTTCGCCTCCTTGCCAAGCGCCGTGCCGTTCTTGATATTGGCCCGGAAGATATCTCCTGTGGACACATGGGGAATCCCGTATTTCTCTGCAATCATCTTGGCCTGTGTCCCTTTTCCGGCACCAGGCGCTCCCAACATAATAATTTTCATTCTTACCTCCATGCCGCCTCACCATGGCGGCCCAAACCCGGATTCCCTGACCCTGAATCGCCCTGGGATGTCCGGGATATTTTATAAGAGGAGCTTCCCCAATCCACGGGAAAGCCCCTCCTGTAAGCTTCATGCTCCAAGCCGAAAGCTTCCAGCCCTCGGTTTTCGCTCCTATTTCTCCAAGAAGCCCTTGTAATTGCGGACGAGCATCTGTGATTCCACCTGTTTCATGGTCTCAAGCACTACACTGACAATGATGATAAGACTTGTGCCGCCGAAAGATACGTTTGCATTGAATACGCCGCTGAACAGATACGGCAGCACCGCGATGATTGTCAGACCTACCGCGCCGATGAACACGATATAGTTCAGGACCTTGTTCAGATAATCGCTGGTGGGCTTTCCGGGCCTGATGCCTGGAATAAAGCCGCCCTGCTTCTTCATATTGTCGGCAATCATCAGAGGATTGAAAGTGATGGACGTATAAAAATACGCAAAGAAGATAATCAATACGATATACACCAGCAATCCTATGGAATACCTCAGCTGGCTGGGACTGCACCAATAGCGGGAGTCCAGATACTTCAGCACCTCGCTCCATACGCCCGTGCCCGAATATCCCGCAAAGGAGGAGATATAAATCGGAAGCGTCATAAGCGACTGGGCGAAAATGACAGGGATGACACCCGCCGTGTTCACCTTCAGCGGAATGTTGGATGTCTGTCCCCCCACCATCCTTCTGCCCTGCACCTTGTTGGCATACTGCACAGGAATCCGGCGGACGCCGTCATTCAGGATGATGACCAGCACTACCATGGCAATAATCACCGCGAAGATGATCACTGCGGCGAGCACTGCCGTGGCAGGAGCCTTACCGAACACGAACTGTTCAAACAGATTGCCCAAGTCCTCCGGCAGCCTGGAAATGATGTTGATGACCAGGACGATGGAAATACCGTTTCCGATACCGTTCTCGGTGATCCGTTCACCAATCCACATGAGAAACGCACTGCCCGCAGTAAGCGTCGCAACCGCGCAGATTACGTTCAATGCATTGTAGTCTATCAGATATCCCTGCCTTCCAAAGCCGATGGCCATGGCTGTGGACTGGATCAGGGCCAGGCCCACCGTTACATATCTCGTGATGGAGACAATCTTCCTCCGTCCTTCCTCGCCGTCGCGCTGCATCTCCTCCAGCTTGGGGATTGCAATCGTCAGCAGCTGCATGATGATGGAAGATGTAATGTAAGGGCTGATATTCAAGGCTAAAATGGACATATTGATGAACGAACCGCCGGTAATCGCATCAAAGAAGCTAAAAGCGCCGCCCCCCTGGGCCGCGAACCAGCTCCTGAAATACTCGCCGTTCACCCCCGGCACAGGCAGCTGTGATCCGATACGGATCACAACCAGCATGGCGAAGGTAAAGAGAATCTTGTCCCTGAGCTCTTTAATTTTGAATGCGTTTTTCAGCGTTGTTAACATTACATCACCTCTGCTGTTCCACCAAGCGCCTCAATTATTTCTTTTGCGGATGCACTGTACGCGTCTACCTTGACATTGAGCTTTTTGGTAAGTTTTCCGTTCCCCAGGACCTTCACGCCGTCCCCCCGCTTCTTGATGACGCCCGTCTCGAGCAGCGTATTCACGTCTACGGTGGCGCCGTCCTCAAAACGCTCCAGATCGCTTACATTGATGGCGATGATTTCCTTGGAATTGATATTCGTGAAGCCTCTCTTAGGGATACGTCTGTACAAAGGCATCTGACCGCCTTCGAAACCGATTCTGGGAGCTCCGGAACGGGCCTTCTGCCCCTTATGTCCCTTGCCGGCGGTCTTGCCGTTTCCGGAACCATGTCCGCGGCCTCTCCTGAAATCATTGTGCTTAGAACCTTTCGCAGGTCTTAAATTGGATAATTCCATCTCGAACACCTCCTTTTCGACTATATTTCTTCGACTTTCAGTAAATGGCTCACACGGCGAATCTGTCCTCTCGTGGCAGCGTTATCGGGAAGGATGATCGTCTTGCCGATCTTGCGAAGGCCCATGGACTCAACGATTGCCTTATTCTTTGCCACGGCCCCGATCGTGGACCTTACCAGAGTGATCTTTAATTTCTTATCTGTATCTGCCATTGTTGCTCTCCTTTCTACCGATGGAACTTTTCATCGTATTACGCCAGTATCTCCTCAACGGATTTCCCGCGGCTCCTGGCCACTTCCTCCGGCGACTTCAGCTGGCTTAAACCGGTGATCGTGGCAAGGACGACATTCTGCTTGTTGTTCGAGCCAAGGGACTTGGTACGGATATTCTTGATGCCGGCAAGCTCACATACCACACGGGCAGGACCTCCGGCGATGATTCCTGTACCTTCGGGAGCCTTCTTGAGCAGCACATTGGCGGAACCGTACTTACCGATGAAATCGTGCGAAATAGAGTTGTTGTCATCCAATGCGACGTTCACCAGGTGCTTCATCGCATCTTCCTTTCCCTTGCGGATAGCCTCAGGGATTTCTACAGCTTTGCCGAGTCCCGCGCCCACATGGCCGTTGCCGTCTCCTACCACCACCAGGGCAGTGAAGCGCATGTTGCGGCCGCCCTTGACGGTCTTGGCAACACGCTTGATGGCTACAACCTTATCGGTCAATTCGAACTGGCTTGCATCTATGATTGTCTGTTTCATGGTGTGTTCCTCTTCCTTTCCTAGAATTCCAGGCCAGCTTCTCTGGCTGCGTCAGCTAATGCTGCAACTTTACCCTGATATATATAGCCGCCTCTGTCAAAGACAACCTTACTGATTCCTTTTTCGACTGCCCTCTTGCCGATGACAGTCCCCAGGTATGCCGCCGCATCAACGTTATTGGTCTTCGTAAGCTCTGCCTTGATGTCTTTCTCAAGGGTGGAAGCGGATACTAATGTATTCCCAACAGTATCATCGATAATTTGAGCATACATATGATTATTGCTTCTGAACACGCACAGACGAGGTCTCTCGGCGGTGCCACTGAAGCGGTTACGAATTCTCATGTGCTTTTTCACACGTACTTCTTTTCTTGACTTCTTGTTAACCATCTTCATACTCTCCTTATCTATTATTTCTTACCGGTCTTACCAACTTTACGTCTGATGACTTCATCAGCATACTTGATGCCCTTGCCCTTGTAAGGCTCCGGTCTTCTCTTGTCTCTGATCTCAGCAGCGAATTGGCCGACTTTCTCTTTGTCGATTCCCTTGACGATGATCACGTTGGTACCTTCCACCACGGACTCTACTCCCTCGGGATCTTCCATCTCCACGGGGTGGGAATATCCCAGGTTCAGGGTCAGCTTCTTGCCGGACTTGGCGGCTCTGTAGCCTACGCCGTTGACTTCCAGCTTCTTCTCGTAACCCTGGGTGACGCCTGTCACCATGTTATTGATAAGGGTCCTTGTAAGGCCATGGAGAGACTTCATCTTCTTCAGGTCATTGGGCCTGCTTACATGAACCTCCGCGCCTTCCATCTTGATTTCCATCTCAGAGGGCAACACTCTCTCTAGAGTGCCCTTGGGACCTTTGACGGTCACCTTGTTATTTTCTGCAATTTCCACGGTTACGCCCGCGGGAACCGCGATTGGCATCCTACCTATACGTGACATGCCCGTACCTCCTATATTTTATAAAACATTTTCCAATTTCTGCAAGTCCAGAAGAACGCCTTCCCAAAACGAACCCGTCCGCCTGGCATCCTCCCATTCCGCGATTCCAGAAGAACACCTTCCCGAAGCGAACTTGTTCGCCTGGCATCCTCCCATTCCGCAAGTCCAGAAGAATGCCTGCCCTTGGCATTCTTCCGGATGAAACTTAGAAATTCTTAGGCGGCGTACTTTGACGCCTTAGAATTTCTTTTCATCCTGTTACCAGACGAACGCCAATACTTCGCCGCCCACCTGCAGCTCGCGCGCCTTTTTGTCCGTGATCACGCCCTGGTTGGTGGAAATGATGGCAATGCCCAAACCTCCCAGTACCCTGGGCAGCTCGTCCTTGCCTGCGTATACCCGGAGACCCGGCTTTGAAATCCTCTTGATACCGGAAATAATCTTCTCGTTCTTGTCGGCGCCGTACTTCAGGGTGATATGGATAGCCTTGAAGTTGCCGTCGTCAATCACATCATATTTATTGATATAACCCTCATCCTGAAGGATCTGTGCGATTGCCAGCTTCATCTTGGAAGCAGGGATGTCTACCGTGTCATGCTTGGCAGAATTTGCGTTACGGATTCTTGTAAGCATATCTGCGATGGGATCGCTCATTGTCATTGTATTTTCCTCCTTCTTACCAGCTCGCAGGCGAGCAACCTACCTGCTCACTTGCCATGCCTTTACCAGCTCGCCTTCTTGACGCCGGGAATCTGCCCCTTGTATGCCAGCTCGCGGAAGCAGACTCTGCAAATGCCATACTTTCTTAAGTAAGCGTGGGGACGGCCACAAATCTTGCAACGCGTATAAGCCTGGGTGGAGAACTTCGGCTTGCGCTGCTGTTTAATCTTCATCGATGTCTTAGCCATGAAAAATCTACCTCCTTATTGTTTTGCGAAAGGCATATTGAACAGTGTCAACAGCTCGCGCGCTTCCTCATCGGTCTTCGCGGTGGTCACGATGATGACGTCCATACCTCTGGTCTTGTCAATCTTGTCATACTCGATCTCAGGGAAGATGAACTGCTCCTTGATGCCGAGGGCATAGTTTCCTCTGCCGTCGAAAGCATTGGGATTGACGCCTCTGAAGTCACGCACGCGGGGCAGGGCAAGGTTCACCAGGCGGTCAAGGAACTCATACATCTTCTCGCCGCGCAGGGTGGTCTTGCAGCCGATGTTCATGCCCTCACGAATCTTGAAATTCGCGATAGACTTCTTCGCTTTGGTAAGGACTGCCTTCTGGCCGGTGATGATTTCCATGTCAGAGACGGCATTTTCAAGAACCTTGGGATTTTCCTTGGCTTCACCGACGCCCATGTTGATGACGATCTTCTCAAGCTTAGGAACTTCCATAACATTCTTATATCCAAATTTCTTCGTCATTGCGTCTACGACCGTCTCGTAGTACGCTTCTTTATATCTTGCCACTTTCTGTTCCTCCTTCCCAAACTGTGCTGCACACAGTTGGATTAGTCAATCACTTCGCCTGTTTTCTTAGAGAAACGCACTTTCTTGTCTCCCTCCATCTTGAAGCCGACCCTTGTGGGCACTCCCTTGTAGACAAGCATTACGTTGGAAATATCAATAGGAGCTTCCTTGCGGACGATGCCGCCATTGGGATTCGCAGCCGAGGGCTTCGCATGCTTGGTAATCATGTTCACGCCTTCCACCACGACCCTGTGCTTCTTCACATCGATGGAAACTACCTTTCCCTCTGCATTACAGTCTTTGCCGGCAATCACCTTCACGGTATCGCCCTTTTTAATCTTCAATGTGGCCATGTCGCACCTCCTTATAACACTTCGGGAGCCAGAGATACAATTCTCATGAACTGTTTCTCACGAAGCTCTCTCGCCACCGGCCCGAAAATACGGGTACCTCTGGGGGTCTTGTCTTCCTTGATGATTACGGCTGCATTCTCGTCGAACCGGATATAGGAACCATCCTTGCGGCGAACTTCCTTCACCGTGCGGACCACTACTGCCTTCACTACGTCGCCCTTCTTGACAACGCCGCCTGGTGTTGCATCTTTCACGGTAGCGACTATCACATCACCGACATGTGCATATCTTCTCGTAGAGCCGCCCATGACGCGGATGCAAAGCAGTTCTTTCGCACCGGTGTTATCAGCGACTTTCAGTCTTGTCTCCTGCTGAATCATGATTTTCCTCCTTCGCCGATTTTACGGCCAAATTTCACATGAACCGGCCAAACTTATTTGGCTTTTTCTATGATTTCGACAAGTCTCCATCTCTTGTCCTTGGACAGACGCCTTGTCTCCATGACCTTGACGGTATCTCCGATGTTGCAGTCGTTATTCTCGTCATGAGCCTTCAGCTTGTAGGTACGCTTCACGATTTTCTTATAGCGGGGATGCTTTACATGCTCTTCGATCGCCACGACGATTGTCTTATCCATCTTGTTACTGGTAACCTTGCCAGTACGCACTTTTCTCAAATTTCTTTCCACGATTGATCTCCTTTCATTGCCCTGGGACAATTACGCTCTTGACTTCTCGGTAATGACTGTGTTAATACGCGCAATGTTCTTCCTCACTTCTTTGATCCTTGCCGTATTGTCCAGCTGGTTGGTTGCGTTCTGGAATCTCAAATTGAAAAGCTCTTTTTTTGCAGTGACAAGATCCTTCTGTAACTCTTCTACGGACTTGTTCTTCAATTCTTCTACAAATTTACTAGATTTCATTATTCTACACCGCCTTCCGAATCTGCCTTTGCAATGATTTTACATTTGCAGGGAAGCTTATGCATTGCCAGGCGCAATGCCTCCTTTGCCTGATCCTCGGGAACACCGGCAATCTCGAACATGACACGGCCGGGCTTAACGACTGCTACCCAATACTCCACAGAACCTTTGCCGGAACCCATACGCGTCTCGGCAGGCTTTGCCGTCACAGGCTTGTCGGGGAAAATCTTGATCCACACCTGTCCGGTACGCTTTGTGTAACGGGTCAGAGCGATACGTGCCGCCTCAATCTGATTGGACCTTACCCAGCAGGGCTCCGTAGCCACCAGACCATACTCACCGTGAGTGATGGTATTGCCTCTCATTGCTTTGCCGGACAGACTGCCGCGGAACTGTTTACGATGTTTTACTCTCTTGGGCATTAACATTATTTATCACTCCCTTCCGCCTGATTTCCTTTTGTAGGAAGTATCTCGCCTTTATAAATCCAAACCTTGACTCCGACCTTGCCGTAGGTGGTGTCCGCCTCAGCGAAGCCGTAGTCGATGTCAGCTCTCAGTGTCTGAAGGGGAATCGTTCCCTCGCTGTAGAACTCGGTGCGGGCGATGTCCGCGCCGCCCAGACGTCCTGCGCAGGCAGCCTTGATTCCCAGCGCGCCTGACTTCATGGTCCTGCCCATGCAGGATTTCATGGCACGTCTGAAGGATACGCGGTTCTCCAGCTGCTGTGCGATGTTCTCGGCCACCAGCTGCGCGTCCTTGTCAGGCCTCTTGATCTCCTTGATGTCGATCAGGACCTTCTTGTCAGTCATCTTGGAAAGCTCAGCCTTGGTGACTTCGATTTCCGCGCCGCCCTTACCGATGATGACACCGGGCTTTGCGGTGTGGATGATGACTCTGATGCGGTCGGATGCCCTCTCGATTTCAATCTTGGAGACACCCGCGCTGTATAATTTCTTCTTCAGGTACTTTCTGATATTGTAATCTTCCACGAGATAATCTGAAAAATCAGCCTCAGCGTACCATCTGGAATCCCACTCTTTAATTACTCCGACTCTTAAGCCATGAGGATTAACTTTCTGTCCCATTTATTCGTCCGCTCCTTTCCCTACTTCCTCTCGTCCAGCACAACAGTGATATGGCTCATTCTTCTCTCAATCCTGTAAGCACGGCCCTGTGCCCTGGGTTTGATGCGCTTCATGGTAGGTCCCTTGTTCGCGTAGCACTCTGCGATGTAAAGGTTATCCCTGTTCATTCCATTGTTGTTCTCCGCGTTGGCGATTGCCGACTCAATCAGCTTCTTGATAAGGCTGGAAGCATATCTGGGATTATATTGTAAAATTGCAAGCGCGGTCTCCACATCCTTGCCTCTGACAGCATCCAGCACGAAGCATGCTTTCTGCACGGATACTCTCGCATAAGACAATTTTGCCGAAGGCCTTGTGTCCTTCTGTGCATTTCTCTCTCTCTTAATCTGACTTCTATGTCCCTTAGCCATAGATCTATACCCTCCTTAATCCTTACCTAACCTTGGACTTTTTCTCGTCCTTACCGTGGCCGCGGTAGGTCCTGGTTGCGACGAATTCGCCAAGCTTATGGCCAACCATGTCCTCGGTAACATATACAGGTACATGCTTTCTGCCGTCATGAACTGCAATAGTGTGTCCCACAAAGGAAGGGAAAATTGTAGAACGACGGGACCAGGTCTTGATGACCTGCTTCTGTCCTGAAGCATTTAAAGCATCTATTTTCTTTAACAGGCTTTCATCTGCGAAAGGTCCTTTTTTAAGTGATCTAGCCATTGTCTTTCCTCCTCATTATTACTTGATTGCCCTGCCGTCGCGTCTTCTCACAATCAACCTGTCGGATGCCTTCTTGCCCTTACGTGTCTTAAGGCCCAGTGCCGGCTTGCCCCAAGGAGTGGAAGGACCCGGACGTCCGATACCCGTCTTGCCTTCGCCGCCGCCGTGAGGATGGTCGTTGGGGTTCATGACGGAACCGCGCACTGTAGGACGGATGCCCATGTGGCGCTTGCGGCCCGCTTTACCGATGTTGATCAGGTTGTGGTCAGCATTGCCCACGATGCCTACCGTTGCACGGCATACCAGGGGAACCATTCTCATCTCGCCGGAGGGGAGACGCAGGGTGGCGTACTTGCCTTCCTTAGCCATCAGCTGTGCGCTGTTGCCCGCGGAACGGACCAGCTGGCCGCCGTTGCCGGGATACAGCTCGATGTTGTGCACCATGGTACCTACGGGAATCTCGGACAGAGGCAGACAGTTGCCCACTCTCACTTCCGCGTTGGGCCCGTTCATGACCTTCATGCCGTCGGTCAGTCCCTGAGGAGCGATGATATAGGACTTCTGGCCGTCTGCGTAGCAGATCAGGGCGATATTGGCGGACCTGTTGGGATCGTACTCAATGCCGATGACCGTTGCGGGGATGCCGTCCTTGTTTCTCTTGAAATCGATGATTCTGTATTTTCTTCTGCATCCGCCGCCCTTATGTCTCACGGTAATCTTGCCCTGGTTGTTGCGGCCGGAATGCTTCTTTAAAGAAGTACACAGGCTCTTCTCCGGAGTCTTCTTGGTGATCTCAGAGAAGTCAGAACCTGTCATATGCCTTCTGGAAGGTGTATAGGGACGATATGTCTTGATTCCCATTTGTCTATTCTCCTTTTCTTTGATTCTTTGCGCGGCTGCCCGTTGCAGCCACATACTTAAATCCTGTCTTACGCTCCCTTGGACGGAACTTAGATGTTCTTAGGCAGTGTACTCTGGTGCCTTAGAACATCTTTCCGTCCTATTACAGGCCGGGATAAATCTCGATGTCCTTGCTGTCCTCGGTGAGCTTGACGATGGCTTTCTTGGTCTTGGCAGTGGTTCCCACCACAGTGCCGCGTCTCTTTTTCTTGCCGGGGCAGTTCATGGTGTTGACACGCTGCACTTTCGTGCCCTCGAACATCTTCTCCACTGCCTCTCTGATCTGGCTCTTATTCGCTTCGGGATGAACCAGGAACGTATATTCCTTCCTGGCCATGCCGTTCATGCTCTTCTCGGTGATTACCGGTTTGAGGATTACGTCATAATACTTGATATCTGCCATTATGCAAACACCTCCTCTATCTTCGCCACGGCATCCTTGGTCAGGACTACCGTCTTTGCCTTCATGACATCGTAGGTATTGATCATGTTCGCCAGAGCCGTGTCGATATCAGCCAGGTTCCTCGCGGACATCACTACGTTCTTGTCGTTGTCAGCGATGACCACCAGGCCCTTTTCCACCTTCAGGTTGTTCATCACAGCCACGAACTTCTTGGTCTTGATTTCATCCAGCTTCAGCTCGTCCAGCACGATCAGCTTATTGTCCTGCACTTTGCTGGTCAGGGCGGACTTCAATGCCGCTCTCTTCTCTTTTTTGTTCATCTTGAAGGAATAATCCCTGGGAACGGGCGCGAACACTACGCCGCCGCCTTTCCACTGAGGGGACCTGGTGGAACCCTGTCTCGCGTGGCCGGTTCCCTTCTGTCTCCAGGGCTTTCTGCCGCCTCCGGATACCTCGCCGCGGGTCTTCGCCTTCTGGGTTCCCTGACGTTTATTTGCAAGCTGCTGTACAACTGCCATGTGTACCAGATGCTCATTAATCTCCACACCAAATACCGCATCGTTTAATTCGATTGTACCGACTTCCTTGCCTTCCATATTATAAACAGATACGCTTGCCATATGATTGGCCCTCCTTTCGCATTAAACTAGCATTCTACCTTTACGGTCTCTTTGATGGTGACTAATCCCTTCTTGGGACCGGGCACTGAGCCCTTGATCAGCAGCAGGTTCTTCTCCGCGTCCACCCTCACCACTTCCAGGTTCTGGACGGTGACCTTCACGCATCCCATGTGGCCGGGCATCCCCTTGCCCTTGAACACGCGGCTGGGGGAGGAGCAGGCGCCGTTGGAACCCTGGTGGCGATGGAACTTGGAACCGTGCTTCATGGGTCCTCTGTGCTGGCCCAGTCTCTTGATGGCGCCCTGGAATCCCTTACCTTTGGAGATGGCGGACGCGTCAATCTTGTCGCCCTGCTCAAAGATGTCCGCCTTGATCTCCGCTCCCAGCGTGTACTCTTCGGCGTTCTCGAACTTGAACTCTCTGACATATCTCTTGCAGCTTACGCCTGCTTTCTTGAAATGGCCCTGCTCAGGCTTGGTAGCGCCATGCCTGTGGATGATCTCTCTCTTGCCGCCGGCATCCTTGTTGACGATTCTTTCTTTCTTGTCCACAAAGCCCACCTGTACCGCCTTATAGCCGTCGTTTTCCACAGTCTTGACCTGTGTCACCACACAGGGGCCTGCCTGCAGGACGGTGACGGGAATCAGGGTGCCGTCTTCCGCGAAGATTTGAGTCATTCCGACTTTGGTAGCCAAAATTGCTTTCTTCATGTTTCCTCTCTTTCTGCCCGAAGGCTTCATCTACATAGCGGACCACACGGTTACTGTTGCGCAAGGCCTTGGGTCTACAGGGCCTTATAACCGTAGGCGGCTTGCCGCCTTACGTGTTCATACGTCTAAGTAGAGGTTTTATTTTCATTATTTGGTTCTCATTTTGATGTCGATATACACGCCTGCGGGCATCTCCAGTCTCTGGAGCGCGTCCACCGTCTTCTGGGTGGGTGCAATGATGTCGATCAGCCTCTTGTGGGTCCTCTGCTCGAACTGTTCCCTGGAATCCTTGTACTTGTGTACGGCCCTCAGAATCGTCACGACCTCTTTCTTTGTGGGAAGGGGCACGGGACCGCTCACCTCAGATCCGGTCTTTTTCACAGTCTCGATGATTTTCCTGGCGGATGCGTCCACCAGCTGATGCTCATATGCTTTCAACGTGATTCTCATTACTTGACTTGCCATAAAAAAAGTCGCCTCCTTTTCGCACTCTTGGGAATGAAAACGTGGATTTTCATCAGATGAAAACTTCATCTTAGTACGACAAGCGGTGACTGTACACTCTCCCGTGTGTGTCCTGACCTCTCACGCAACTTTCTTGACCTCAGGACCACACAATCTTTGCTGCGTCTCGCAGACTTACATTAGGTACAGTGACTTGTCGTCAGTTTGAACTTGACATTCGCTCCACGGAAAACCTGATCACCATTGCTGCTGACCAGCAACCTCGCGCTTCACAGCTATCATGTCACAGCAACACCTAGTATACATGGCAATTCCTGACTTTGCAAGAGATTTTTGAAAAATATTGTATTTTTTTTAGTACAATCCGTTTTTTGAAAAATAAATGACATTCTTACGCAAATATGTTTTAATTTATACTGTCGATTACAGAAATTTGCCGCGGGCGTTCATCGCTGATGGGAAGAAAAAGCAACGGCACCGTCCCGGACAGGACTTTCCAAATCAATACAGGACTTTCCTAATGAACAGGACTTTCCTAA
>CAJUFI010000011.1:25831-38541 GCA_910585665.1 uncultured Acetatifactor sp.
TGAACAGAACTTTCCTAATGAACAGAACTTTCCTAATGAACAGAACTTTCCTAATGAACAGAACTTTCCTAATTGAATAAGAGACAGGAGAACGATATGTGGATTGCAGACAACTGGAACGATTATGAAGTGCTGGACGCCTCCGGCGGGGAGAAACTGGAGCGGTGGGGGGACTACATCCTGATCCGCCCGGATCCCCAGGTCATCTGGAGCACGCCCCGCAGCCACCCGGGCTGGAAGAACAGGAACGGGCATTACCACCGCAGCGCCAAGGGCGGCGGGGAGTGGGAGTTCTTCCGGCTCCCCGACGAGTGGAGCATTTCCTATGCCTTTCGGGGAACCTCCCGGCGGGAGAATCCCTCCGGGGTCAGGCGCTCCAGGGACAGCCTGACCTTCCGCCTGAAGCCCTTCAGCTTTAAGCATACGGGGCTTTTTCCGGAACAGGCCGTGAACTGGGAATGGTTCTCCTCCCTCATCGCCGGAGCCCGCCCGAATTCTGACACTCCTGTCAGAATATTGAACCTCTTCGCCTACACGGGAGGGGCTACCCTGGCGGCCGCGGCTGCGGGAGCGGCTGTGACCCATGTGGACGCCTCCAAGGGTATGGTAAGCTGGGCCAAAGAGAATGCCCAGGCCTCCGGGCTGGGAGACGCGCCGATCCGCTGGCTGGTGGACGACTGCACCAAGTTCGTGGAGCGGGAGATCCGCCGGGGCAACAGATACGACGGCATCATCATGGATCCGCCCTCCTACGGCAGAGGGCCCAAGGGCGAAATCTGGAAGATGGAGGACAACATCTGGCCCTTTCTCCAGCTGGCGGCCCAGCTGCTCTCCAAAGACGCCCTGTTCTTCCTGATCAATTCCTACACCACAGGGCTGCAGCCCGCGGTGCTGTCCTACATGATGAACGAGACCCTGGCCAGGCACCTGGGCGGCCAAGTGGAAGCGGCGGAAATCGGCCTTCCCGTGTCTCAGAGCGGCCTGGTGCTCCCCTGCGGGGCCGCCGGGCGGTGGCAGCGGTGACCGGCGGCCTCCATGCCGTCCCTTAGAGCACATACTTCCGCAGCGGCGCAATCTTTCGCAGCACCCACGCCCCCGCCGCAGACAGAAGCAGCGTGCCCAGGAAAAAGACTGGCAGCGAGACGCCGATCGGAAAGGACAGCGGCGTCACATGAAACAGTTTGTAGGCAATGTTGAGGAACACCGGATGGATCAGGTACACCGCAAAACTCAATTCCGCCGCCCGCTCCCAGAACGAAAGGCCCCCGGGACGCTGTCCCTTCCGGGGCTTTTGTTCTGTGCTCACCCCCCACCCGAACAGCAGCAGAGAGAGCAATACGATAAAGGGATAGTTATAGGCTATCCGCATCGCAAATCCCCCCGCTGTCCGGCTGAGGGCCATGCCTGCCGCCAGCAGCGCGGCCAGCCCCGCCAGGATCCTCCCCGGCCATGGGCCTTTGCGCAGACAGCGGCCGTGCACCGCGAACAGATAGCCGCATATATAATAGAAGAAATATATCCCCCAATCCGGCAGCGCCGCAATGTCCGCCCGCCCAAAGAGCCGGGACAGGTAAGGCAGAAGGCTGAAGGCCGAAGCCAAGGCCGCTTCCAGGCCGTATACTGCCCCCATGGGAAGCCGGGCCAGCGCCCACTTGAGAGGCGGCGTCACAAGATACAGCACCAGAATCAGGTACAGATACCACATATGCGACCAGCTCTCCCCCCGCAGCACCATCAGGACGGCTTCCCACGCCATCCCGGGCCGAAAGCACCTCTCAGTCATCATCTGCTCCAGGCACGCATAAGGCACGCCGAACAGGAACAGCGCCAGCATCATGCGCCTGCAGTGTTTCCTCAGCATGTCGCCGAAACGTATGTTCTTTTCCGGTGCCAGGAACAGATACCCGGATATCATCAAAAAGACCGGCACGCACCAGCAGATCAGATCCATGGCCGCCAGGAAGACCTTCTGCTCCGCCGGATACGGCCCCATGTCCGTGGTGTCCATGACCCCCGTGACTGTGTGGAGCAGCACCACCGCGCAGGTGGCCGCCACCCTCATCTTATCCAGGAAAGCTTCCCTCTCTTTCATCCGGCCCCTCCTTTCCTCCCGCCTCTCATTCCGTTTTCCTTCTATTGTACTCCACCATGGGGACAGGGCGCAAGCCAAAATGCCAATCTTAAGGATCCTTATTTGACTACATCTTCTTAACAATATCTTTACGCAGATTCCCTTGCTTCCTGGAGCCAAAAAATATATAATATTGAAGACAAGAGATAGTCAGCATCAAATGAAACGAAAGGATACCAGAATGAGAAAGAAAACACAAATTTCAACATGCAGCAAGAATCATTGTCCTGACATGGCCACCTTTTTAGGCGGGACCGTCGTCGGCACAATGGTCGGCATCCTGGCTTCCAGGCTGGCCACCAGGCCCTCCGGACAAAAGGACGCCTCTCCGAATCCTGATTTGAATCCGGCACCGGTCCAGGTCCATACGGACCTTCTGCGCGCCATCTCCCATGACCTGCGCACGCCTCTGTCAAACATCATGGGCAACAGCCTCATCTATCTGGAGAATCATGGGACCCTGGAGGAACAGGAAAGGCTGCGGCTCGTGTCCCGCATCCATGAAGACTCCAGCTGGCTGATCGACATGGCGGAGAACCTGCTGGCCATCACCCGCCTGGAGGACATCGGCCTCCTCCTCTCCGCCAGAGAGGAAATCGTGGAGGAAGTCCTCAGCGAAGCCCTGCAGAAGCTGGAAAAGCGCCATCCCAACAGCGCAGTCCATGTGGCGGTTCCGGAGAGCATCATCCTGCTTCCCATGGATGCCGTACTGATCGAGCAGGCCGTGATCAATCTGCTGGAAAATGCCCTTCTCCACTCCAGCGGTGAAAAGGATGTGGACATCATCGTGGAAGACGGCGCCCAGGAGGTGACCTTCCTCATCCGGGACTATGGGGACAGCATACCGGAAAATCAGCTGGAGAGCTGCTTTGACTGCGCCTCCTCCCGGACTTCCGACGCGGAAAAGCGGTCCAGCGTGGGGTTGGCGCTCAGCAAGACCATCATTGCCGCCCACCAGGGAACCATCAGATGCCGCAATCACGAAAAGGGGGCTGAATTTGTTTTCACCTTGCCCAAAAGGAGATGTGACAGTTTGTAATGAATGCCAAAATCCACATTCTGACGATTGAGGATGATAAAAATATGTGCGCCTACATTACAGCTCTCCTGAGCAAAGACAACTATCGCGTCACCAACGCCGCCACCGGCAGAGAGGGCCTGAGCCTGACTGCCTCGCTCTGCCCCGACCTGATCCTGTTGGATCTGGGCCTGCCGGACATCGACGGCTTTCAAGTATTGCAGCAGCTGCGCGGCTGGAGCCATGTCCCCGTGATCATTGTCTCTGCCTGTGACGAAGAGCAGCAAAAGGTGCACGCCCTGGATCTGGGCGCTGATGACTACGTCACCAAGCCTTTCTATCCAAATGAACTGACCGCCCGCATCCGTACCGCCCTGCGGCACAACCGGACCACTGCCCCCAGCGAAACTTACAGGGCGCTGGAGCTGGAAATCGATTTCGACAGACGGATGATCAACCTGGCGGGCAGGCAGATCCACCTCACCCAAATCGAATACCAGCTTTTGTCCCTGCTGGCGCAGAATTCCGGGCGGGTGCTGACCTATAATGCAATCATGCGGCAGATCTGGGGGCCATACGCAGAGAAGAACAATCAGATCCTGCGGGTCAATATGGCCAATATCCGCCGTAAAATCGAGCGGAATCCCGCTGACCCACAGTACGTGTTCACAGAAGTGGGCATCGGGTATCGTATGCGTGAAAAAGAGTGAGGGCCAGTGCGCTGGCCCTCCCCTTTTATTCTCCCATGGAGCAGAACATCTCCCAGATTTCCTCCGGAGTCCCCCGCCCGTTAAAGCGCACCAGCACCCCGTCCGGATACAGCACCCTGAAATTGCCTCTGGGCGTGTCCGTGTCTCCGCTGTCATTGTAGGAGGCCATCCGGCTCTCTATGACCTCCAGGCTCAGGTCTTCCACGGCGAACACCGGATCCTGGAAGACTTCCCTGTATTCCTCCGGCACGGTCTCGCCGTAGGGAATCTCATACAGGCGCACATCATAAATCTCCGCCCTGGCGATGTCCACTGTGGCAGGGACGGGATCCGCCTCCTCTATGCTCAACAGGATGGAATCCATCCCCCTGAACCAGCACAGCGTCAGATTCTCTTCCTGCCGGTCCAGATTCCGGCTGGAGCTCTCAAAAGCATACCCTCGAGGGAGCGCTGTGGGAACATAGATGCCGAGCCCCTCTGCGCTCCGAGCCTCTGCCTCGGTGAGTTTCTGGCTCCGTTGCGGCGGACACCCTTCCATATCCGCAGACATCTCCTGCCGGACACCCTGGTCCGCCGCTCCGCCCGTCATCTGAGCGCTGCCTTTTTCGGCTTCGTTGACGTTTTCCTGCAGCTGCTCCTTATCCTCGCCCTTCTCCTCTTTCTGTTCAGGCGCTTCATTTCCGTCCGGCCCGGCGGCGTCCTGTGCCGCGCCTTCCTCCTCTTCCATGGTTTCGCCATTCACTGCCCGCTCTATCGTCTCCATGGGCCAGGCCTCGTCCGCACTGCCGTCGGCGATGGAGCCCATTCCTCCCATCTGCATCAGCCGATATCCGCCAAAGCTGGCGGCCCCTACCACCGCAAGGCACAGAACCGCCGCCCAGGCCCTGGCCTGCTGCCACAGGGGCCTGCGATACGCCTTGTCCGATTTCTGCCCGCTCTGCTCGCAGCGCTCCAACAGCTCCTCGTCCACCCCGGACAGCGCGTCCATGATCCGCAGGGCCCCTTTACGCCCCCCGGCGCCGTCCCTGCCGGGCACGTCTGCTTTCTCTCTGTCCCCTCTCCCGCTCATATGACCACTCCTTCCCTCTCCAGATAATCCCGAAGCTTCGCCCTCGTGCGGAACAGGGATGTCTTCACCGTATTCAGCTTCATGCCGTATCGCCTGGCAATCTCGCTGTACTCCTCCACGTACCAGTAGCGCCGCAGAAAGATATTGCACTCCCGCTCAGGCAACGTGCGCAGGAACGCGTTCAGCATCCTTTCCAGTTCCGCCGCCTCCACCGCCGCCTGCGTGTCATGTGCAGCAGGCACGCACTCCGCCAGCTCGTCCAGCGCCAGTTCCATTTCACCACTCCCTCTCTTCATGGCATGCTTTTCCTTCCATCTGTCCAGGGACAGGTTCCGCGTGATGGTCCCCAGGAACAGGGACAGCCGCCCCGGCCGCTTGGGCGGTATGGCATTCCAGGCCCGCAGCCAGGTGTCGTTGACGCATTCGTCCGAATCCTCTCTGGAATACAGGATATTCCAGGCGATGCTGTAGCAATAGTTGCCGTAGGCCTTCTGGGTCTCGTAGATTGCCCGTTCCTCCCTCCCCCAGTACAATTCCAGTATCTCCGCATCTTTCACTGTATCTCCTCCATTTCTGCCCCGCCTCTTTCCTTCAGCGCCCCCGCGCTTCCATTCCGAAACGGTTCTGTAACCTTCCAACGGCCTTCTGCTCTTATAGACGAGGAAAACCCGGAAAGGTTTCATCAGGGAAATTTTGTCATAAAAAAAGAGCAGGCCCACGACCTGCCCTAACCTCCATTGCCCGCCCTACATCAGCGGCGCTACAATCCGCATAATCCTTCCCAGCATCCTCTCTGTCAGCTTCAGCTTCCTGTAATCCTCCACTTTCATCTCGATGCATTTTTCCAACGTATCCTGTATGTCCTGTTCTATCACGGCTATCTGGGAATTGCGGTAGAGCACCGCCCCGCATTCAAAATGATGGTACAGGCTGCGATAGTCCAGGTTCACCGTGCCCACCACCGCTTTCACATCGTCCGACACGAACACCTTCGCATGGACGAACCCCGGCTCATATTCGCATATCCTG
Source organism: uncultured Acetatifactor sp. (assembly GCA_910585665.1). Lineage (GTDB taxonomy): Bacteria > Bacillota > Clostridia > Lachnospirales > Lachnospiraceae > Acetatifactor. Next base: position 31,789 of record CAJUFI010000011.1, read on the forward strand.
ACGCCCGCCTCCAGCAGCTGCTCGTAATAAGTCTTCGCCAGGAAAAATGCGTATTTCTTGTCCGGGATATGCGGCATGATGATGACCACCTCCACGCCCCGCTTCGCGGCATAGGTCAGCGCCGTCAGCATCTGATAATCCGGTATCAGATAGGGGGTCATGATGTGCACGTAGGTATGCGCCGTGTCCAGAATCTCCAGGTATACCATCTCCCCCACCCGCTCCGGGCCCAGCGGACATACGCTATAGGGGATTACATACCCGTCGTCCGACACGGCCGCCTCGGCGGGAAGCCTGTACTTTTCATAGTCCTCCGGCTGCTTTTCGGACTCGTCCCACATTTCCAGGAACATATAGGTGAACCGCTCCACGGCGTCGCCCCTGATCATGATGCCCACGTCCTTCCAATGGCCGAAACGTTCCTTTTCATTGATATATTCATCCGCCAGATTGATGCCGCCGGTGAAGGCCACCTTGCCGTCCACCACCAGAATCTTGCGGTGGTCCCGGTTGTTGTAATGGGGAGAGAACACCGGACGGATCGGGGCGAACATTCTGCACTGTATCCCTTCCTCCTCCATCATCTCCGTGAAGAAGCTGGGCAGATTCCACAGCACATTGGTGCCGTCGCACAGAAAGCGGACCTCCACGCCCTGCCTGGCCTTTTCCTTCAGGATGTCCAGCACCGTCCCCAGCATATGGCCTCCGGACACGATGAAGAACTCCAGGAAGATGAACCGCTCCGCCTGTCTCAGCTCCTCCACCATATCCACGAACTGGCTGTCCCCCAGGGCGTAGTACTTCACCTGGGTGCTGTCGTACACCGGGCTGTTGTCGCATTTCTCCAGGTAATGGGCCAGCTGTCCCATATGAGGGCTTTCTGTCCGCAGCCTGTTCTTGGTCTCCTCCCTGGGGAGCACATATTTTTTCGTATTTTCCGACAGGTCTTTCAGCCGTTCATACATGACCGTAGTCCCGGGCTGCATCACGATGGTCAGATAAAAGATGGCGCCGAAGACCGGGAAGATGGCGATGGGGAGCATCCACGAAAGCTTCAGGTCCGGATTGCCCGGCGCGTTGTAGATATACACCACCGCAATGGCGCTGACGACCAGGAAAAACCCATAGAACAGATAGCTATAATTGTGCAGAAAAATATAGCCTACCATCAGTATGACAAGCTGTGCAAGAAAGCCCAGCAGAATCATTGCTGTCCTGCCATATATCAGGGATTTGAATCCCTTAAGCATCCGATTGACTTTTTCACCTATGCCCATGACGCCCCACTTCCTCTTCCAGACCTACCCGGAGAACTCTGACCGCTCATTCGCTTTTTGATTCCGGCTCCAGGAAATCATTGAGGTTCACAAGACAATGGTACAGAATCTCCAGTTCCTCTTCATCCAGGCCTTTCACGATAGCTTTGATCATCTTCTTGTGAAAGTCCCGATGGTGGTAAAAGGCTTTCCGGCCCTTCTCCGTGAGGAGCACGTGCACTACTCTCTTGTCTTCCACGCTCCGTTCCCTCCGGATATAGCCTTTCCTCTCCAGCCCGTTCATATTCGTGGTCAGGGTGCTGACCGTGACGGAAAGCCTGTGGGCTATCACCGACATGTTCCTGGGTTCCTCCACGCCAATGGCCTCTATGATATGCATGTCATTGTTCGTGATGTCGCGGTATTCTTCCGTGAGCACCGCTTTCGCCTCCAGATCCATCACATGGTTGAACAGGCTCACCAGCAGTTCGTTTATGGAGCGCTTCGTACTGTGTACCATTTCGTTTCCGCTATCCTCTCTGAACCAGGGCCCGGACAGACCGGGCCGCATACTTATAATGTACCAATTTTTCGAAAAAAGTCAATAGAAATTTCTCTACCATTCCAACACGCAGGCGCCGCAGGTGAGTCCCGCCCCGAAGCCGGACAGCACCAGCTTCATGCCCCGCCGCAGTCGTCCCTGACGGTTCAGTTCGTCCAGCAGAAGGGGGATGGCCGCGGAGGAAGTGTTCCCCACCCGGTCCAGGTTCACGGGGAACCGATCCATGTCCGCCCCCAGCCGTTTCGCGATTCCCTCTATGATCCGCCGGTTGGCCTGGTGCAGCACGAACAGATCCACGTCCGCCACGCCAAGCCCCGCTTTCTCAAGGGCCGCCTCCACGTTCAGTGGCACCTGGCGCACCGCAAAGGCAAAGACCTCACGCCCGTCCATCTGCAGGTACTTCTGGAAATCCCGCTGTCCGAACCAGGGATTGTCCAGCCGCCTGCTGCCGCAGGACAGCACCGAGCCACGGCTTCCGTCCGCATGCTGCACAAATCCCAGCACGCCTCCTTCAACGCATTTCTCCACATACGCGGCCCCGGCTCCGTCCCCGAACAGGATGCAGGTGCCCCTATCCTCCCAGTCCACCACCTTCGAGAGCACTTCGCTCCCGGCTATCAAAGCGTTCCGATAGATTCCCGCCTCCACATAGGCCCACGCTGTGTGCAGCGCAAACAAAAAACCGGCGCATGCCGCGTTCAGGTCGAAAGCCACGGCATTTCCGGCCCCAATCCGGTCCTGCACCCGGCATGCCGTGCAGGGCGCTACCTCGTCCGGCGAGCAGGTGGCCACCAAAAGCAGCTCCACCTCCTCCGCCGTCTTCCCCGCGTCCTCAAGGGCCCGGCTGCAGGCGTCCGCCGCAAGGGACGCCGCTGTCTCCCCCACGGACACATGCCTGCCGCCGATGCCCGTGCGCTCTCTGATCCACTCATCGGAGGTGTCCACCATCCGGACAATCTCCTCATTCATGACCCTCCTCACAGGGAGGGCGCTTCCCGTTCCTAAAATCTTTATCGACATATTTTACCTCTATTCCAGTTCCTGTTTCCAGTTCCGTAACCGCCCGCCCAGCGCCAATCATATCCATCATGGCTTTTCCGGGCAGGGCAGTCACTCTTTTTTAATATTTCCGGAATCTTTCGTATCTCTGGTCGGCGATTTCCTGGCCGGTCTTTCCGCGGAATGTCTCCAGGAATTCCATGATCTGCTCTTTCAGGTAGCCGCCGATGGCCGCGGCGGTGGTGCTGTCCGCGCCCCCGAACTCCGGGATGATCTTCTCGATGACATGGAGCATCTTCAGGTCCTGGGCCGTGATGCGCATGATTTCGCTGGCCTCTTTCGCCTTGGAGGAATCCTTCCACAGAATCGAGGCAAATCCCTCCGGGGAAAGGATGGAATAGGTGGCGTTCTCCAGCATCCACACCTCATTCCCCACGGCTGTGGCCAAAGCGCCGCCGCTGCCGCCCTCTCCGATGAAGATGCACAGCACCGGCACCTTCAAAGCGGCCATTTCCCGCAGGTTCCGGGCGATGGCCTCCCCCTGGCCTCTCTCCTCTGCCCCCACGCCGCAGTAGGCACCGGAGGTATTGACGAAGCTGACGATGGGTCGGTTGAACTTCTCGGCCTGCTTCATCAGCCGCAGGGCCTTGCGGTACCCCTCCGGCATGGGCATGCCGTAGTTGCGCTTCTGGCACTCTCTGCCGTCCTTCCCCTTGTGCTCCGCGATTACCGTCACGGGCTGCCCTTCCAGGAAGCCGATGCCGCCGATAATGGCCGGGTCGTCCCGGAAGCACCGGTCGCCGTGGGCCTCCACGAAGTAATCGAATATATGTTCCATATAGTCGCAGGCGCTTGCGCGCTCCAGCCTGCGGACCGCTTTCACCTTCTCCCATACGCTGACGGGCCTGACTGTCCAGGTCTGCTCCTTCAGCACTTCGTTCAGCACGAAATGAAATTCCTTCCCTTTTGTGAAATCAGCGTACTCCCCTTCCCTGCCCTGATGGGATTTGATCAGGAAATACAGCGTCTTCTTCAAGTTTTCCCGCTTCACGATTCCGTCTATGACGCCGTGCTCCACCAGGAATTCCGCTGTCTGGAAGCCCTCCGGCAGCTCCTGCCCGATGGTCTGGCGGATGACCCTGGGCCCCGCAAAACCCACCAATGCGCCCGGCTCTGCCATGACCACATCCCCCAGCATGGCAAAACTGGCCGTGACGCCGCCCATGGTGGGGTCTGTCAGTATGGTACAGTACAATAAGCCCGCTTCCCCCAGCTTCTGGATCGCCGCGGAGGTCTTGGCCATCTGCATCAGGGAGATGATCCCCTCCTGCATCCTGGCACCCCCTGAGCAGCAGAAGAAGAACACGGGGAGCCGCTTCTCCAGGGCTCTCTCAATGGCCGCCGTGATTTTCTCTCCCACCACCTGTCCCATGCTGGCCATCAGGAACCTGGAGTCGCAGATGCCCAGCACGATGTCCTCGCCGAACACCTGGCACTGCCCTACCGTGACAGCCTCGTCCAGACCTGTCTTCTCCCTGGCCTCCGCCAGCTTCTCCTCATATCCTTCATAGGAAAGGGGGTTGCGGGGAGGCATATCCGCGAACCAGGGCTCAAAGGTATGGGGATCCGCCACCATGCGGATGCGGTTGTTTGTCCTGACCCGGAAGTAGCCCTCGCATTCGTAACAAATGTATTTCCGCTTGGCCACCCTGTCACGGTTCACCATTTTCCCGCATTTGGGGCAACGGATCATGTAGTTGTCCTTTTCCTGCTGGCGGGCGCCGGCCGCCGCCCCGGCCTCTTCCGCCTGGTCTGCCTGTGCGTTTCCTGTCTGTGCGTTTCCTGTCTGCGCGCCCTGTCCGCCCTCTTTTTCGCCCCCGTCATCCTGGGCGGAATCCTTCCTCCGCCCTGTCTGCCTTGCAAAAAAAGTGCCCCGCTTCTCCTTCAGTATGCTCTTTTTCTCAGAAGATTCTTTCCTGAACAGTCCACTCATGTCAATGCCTCCTTACTTGCAGATGCTCTACCCAATGGCAAAAGTCAGCTGCCCCTGCGCCACCACCTGGCCGTCCACAGTGGCTACCGCCTGGCTTACGCCGATTGGCCCCTTGCACTTGATGATCTTCGTCTCCATCGTCAGCACATCGCCGGGGACCACCTTCCTCCGGAACTTCGCCTTGTCGATTCCGGCGAAATATGCCGTGCGGCCTTTCCAATCCGGCGCGGAAAGGATGGCCACCGCCCCCACCTGGGCCAGGGCCTCCATGATCAGCACGCCGGGCATCACGGGGTTCCCCGGAAAATGCCCCTGGAAATAGGGCTCATTCATGCTGACGCACTTCTTTCCCACAGCCCGCACGCCGGCTTCCAGCTCTTCTATGGTATCTATCAATAAAAAAGGATATCGATGGGGAATGATATCCATGATTTCTTTTGCGGTATACAATGACATATGCAATCCTCTCCCTTATCCAGCCCGCCAGGGTTCCTGTTAGGAGCTGCCGTAAGGCAACTCCTTGGGTGCTGCCGTAAGGCAACTCCTTTGGGCCTCAGCTCCCTGCGCCCCGGCATAGGCTGTTCCCTTTCTTTCTATGGCCGCATGCCCAGCAGGATGCTGGCATTGTGGCCGCCGAAGCCCAGGGAATTGCTTAAGGCATAGGCGAACTCCCCGCTGTGGCTCTCTTTGCAGTAATCCAGATCCAGCTCCTCTTCCGTCTCCTGCAGCCCCACCGTCCTATGGATGAATCCCTCCTGCAGCTCCTTCACGCAGGCGATGAACTCCACCGCCCCCGCCGCGCCCAGAAGATGGCCTATCATGGACTTGGTGGAATTGATCTTCAGCCGCTTGGCGTGGTCGCCGAAGGCCAGTTTGATGGCCCTGGTCTCGAACAGGTCATTGTGGTGGGTGGCAGTGCCGTGGGCATTGATGTAGGTCAGTGCCTCTTTTACTACCCCTCCGTCTTCCAGCGCGTTCACCATGGCCCTGGCAGCGCCGGAGCCGTCCTCCGCAGGGGAAGTGATGTGGAAGGCATCGGAAGAGCAGCCGTAGCCCAGCACTTCAGCATAGATATGCGCACCCCGGGCCCTGGCGTGCTCCAGCTCCTCCAGCACCACGATCCCCGCGCCCTCCCCCATGACGAAGCCGCTGCGGTCCTTGTCAAAGGGAATGGAGCATCTGCTCGGATCCGTGCTGTCAGACAGGGCGGTCAGGGAACAGAAGCCCGCAATCCCAAGCGGGCTCACCGCCGCCTCCGCGCCTCCCGCCACACAGGCGTCCAGCTCTCCGTACTGCACGGCCCGGAAGGCCTCCCCGATGGAATTGGTGCCTGTGGCGCAGGCAGTGGCCACGTTCAGGCTCTTGCCTTTCAGGCCATAGGCGATGCTCACGTTTCCCGCCGCCATGTTGGATATCATCATGGGGACGAACAGAGGACCTACCCTGGAGGGCCCTTTCTCCTGCAGCCTCCCGTGCTCCCGCTCCAGCGCCTGCAGGCTTCCCACGCCGCTTCCCACGAAGCAGCCCACTCTGTAGGCATCCTCCTTCTCCATGTCAAGCGCCGCGTCCGTCAGGGCCTCCCCTGCCGCCGCCACCGCGTACTGGCAGAACAGTTCCATGCGCCGGGCCGCTTTTTTGTCCATATAGGCTTCCGGCTGGAAGTTCTTGACCTCCGCCGCCAGTTTGCATTTATAGTCAGAGGCATCGAACTTCGTGATGGGTGCGAAGCCGATCCGCTCCTGACGGACGCCCTCCCAGAATTCCTTCACGCCGATGCCGATGGGAGTCACGGCCCCCATACCCGTCACTACTACTCTTCTCTTCATTCCTAATCCTCTATTCCAGTTCCGCAACACTCCCTCCAGTACCATTTCCTGGCGGAAAGACGATCGGCTGCCCTGCAGCCGCCTTCTTTCCGGGCACTGGACGGAGCGTTGCTGTTC
>CAJUFI010000011.1:38641-82460 GCA_910585665.1 uncultured Acetatifactor sp.
CCAGTTCCGCAACACTCCCTCCAGTACCATTTCCTGGCGGAAAGACAGTCCGCTGACCTGCAGCCGCCTTCTTTCCGGGCACTGGACGGAGCGTTGCTGTTCCCAGTTCCGCAACACTCCCTCCAGTACCATTTCCTGGCGGAAAGACAGTCCGCTGCTCTGCAGCCGCCTTCTTTCCGGGCACTGGACGGAGCGTTGCTGTTTTATAGTTCCGGGGTCAGGTCATGCCGCCGTCCACGCAGATGACCTGGCCTGTGATATAGTCCGACATGCTGCCTGCCAGAAAGGCCACCAGATTGGCCACATCCAGGGCGCTTCCCATCCTGCCCATGGGAATGGCGGACACCGCGGCCTCCCTGGCCCGCTCAGGCAGGGCGGCCGTCATCTCCGTCTCGATGAAGCCCGGTGCCACCGCGTTGACACAGATATTCCTGCTGGCCAACTCCTTTGCCACGCTTTTCGTCAGTCCGATCAGCCCTGCCTTGGAGGCGGAATAGTTCGACTGCCCCGCGTTGCCCAGCACGCCTGACACGGAGGAGATATTGATGATCTTGCCCCTGCGCTGCTTCAGGAAATACCTGGACAGATGGCGGATGGTGTTGAACGCGCCTTTCAGATTCGTATCCAAGACACTGTCGTAGTCATTTTCAGACAGCCGCATGATCAGATTGTCCCGTGTGATGCCGGCGTTGTTCACCAGAATGTCCACATGTTCATGCTTTCCGATGATTTCCTCCACCATCCTGCCGCAGGCATCGAAATCGGACACATCGCAGCCGATGGCCTCCGCCTGTCCGCCCGCGGTCTCTATCTGCTCCACTACCTCCAGGGCCCGCTCTCTGGAGCCGTTGTAATTGACCAGCACCCTGGCGCCCTGCCCTGCAAGGACCAGAGCGATGGCCCTGCCGATTCCCCGGCCTGCGCCCGTCACCAACGCCACCTTGCCCGCAAGCCCGTTTCCGGTTCCCAGTCTGTTCTCCTCTTCCATGTTTCCATCCTCCCTTTGGGCCAGTCGGCCATTGTCGTTTTATGCGCTTGCCTCGGACACGTTCCGGATGCCCGGAAGGCCATGCTCCCTGTTCCAGTCCCTGTGTCCAGGGCTCCCGGAAGGCATCTATGCTTCCTGGCCGAAGAATGCCGTCACTGCGTCCACGTCCTCCACCTTCGCCACATTCAGCACCTTCGCGTCCCGGCTCATTTTCTTCAGAAAACCGGCCAGCGTCCGACCCGGCCCAATCTCGATGAACGTGTCCACGCCGTCCGCCAGCATCCTCTCCATGGTCTCCCGCCATCTCACGGTGGAGGAGACCTGCCTGGCCAGGAGCCCCTTGATGGGGGCGCTGTCCGTCACATAATCTGCCTCCACATTGCACAGATAGGGAATCTCGGGGGCCTTCACCGATACTTTTTCAAGCTCCGCCGCCAGCTTCTCCCCCGCGCCAGCAAGAAGGGCGGAATGGAAAGGCCCGCTGACCTTCAATGGCACACAGCGCTTCGCACCGGCCTCCTGGAGCTTTTCACAGGCCGCCTGGACTGCCTGGGCCTCCCCTGTAATCACGATCTGTCCGGGGCAGTTGTCATTGGCGATGGACACCGTCCCGGAAGTCTCCTCACAGACGCGCCCTATGGTGTCTGCGTCCAGGCCCAGCACCGCCGCCATGGCGCCGCCCACCGGGTAGGCCTCCTGCATGAAGATGCCCCGGCAGCGGATCAGCCAGAACAGCTCCGGCAGCTCCATCACCCCGGCAGCCGCCAGGGCGCCGTACTCCCCCAGGCTTAAGCCCGCGGCGCAGTCCGCATGGATTCCCTTCTGCTCCAGCACCTTTAAGATTGCCACCTCTGTAGCCAACATGGCGATCTGTGTATACTCCGTGACGTCCAGCCTGTCGTTCTCCGTAAAGCACAGCTGTGCCACATCCATGCCGGCGGCTTCCCCTGCCGTCACATATACCTTCTTCGCAATATCATATGTCTCGAAAAAATCCTTCCCCATGCCGCTGTACTGCGCGCCCTGTCCCGGAAAGATAAACGCTGTCTTGCCCATTCTGATTCCCATACCTTTCTGCTGCCGCCTTACATGGCCCGATTTCCAAGAAGCCCCGCGGCCTGGCCCATGATTTCCTCTATCATCTCTTTACAGGTCTGCTCCCTGCTCACCAGGCCCGCGATCTGCCCTGCCATCAGGGTGCCGTTCACGGTATCGCCCTCCATCACAGCCTTGCGCAGCGCGCCCAAAGTCAGCTGCTCCAGCTCTTCAAAGGAAGCGCCGGCCTTTTCCTTCTTCAGATACTCCCTGGTCATGGGGTTGCGCAGCTGCCTCACCGGATGCCCGTGGCTCATTCCCGTCACCTCGGAATCGATATCCCTGGCACCGATGATCTTCTTCTTGTAGGCATCATGGGCGATGGACTCCTGCGCCACCACGAAACGGGTGCCCATCTGCACGGCCTCCGCGCCCAGCATGAAAGCTGCGGCAACCCCTCTGCCGTCCGCGATTCCTCCCGCCGCGATCACCGGGATATGTACCGCGTCCGCCACCTGAGGCACCAGCGCCATGGTGGTCGTGGAACCAATGTGCCCGCCGGATTCCATCCCTTCGGCCACCACCGCGTCCGCCCCGGCCCGCTCCATCATGCGCGCCATAGCCACGCTGGCCACCACCGGAATCACCTTCACGCCCGCCTCTTTCCAGGCGGCCATGTACTTGCCGGGATTGCCCGCGCCGGTGGTCACCGCCTTCACGCCTTCCCGGACCACTACCTGAGCGATTTCGTCCGCCTCCGGATTCATCAGCATGATGTTCACACCGAAAGGACGGTCCGTCATGGCGCGGCACTTCCTGATCTGCTCCTCCACGAACTGGGCCGGAGCCCCTCCTGCGCCGATGATGCCGAAGCCCCCTGCCTCGGACACCGCAGCCGCCAGACAGGCCTCGGCCACCCAGGCCATGCCCCCCTGGATCAGGGGATGTTCTATCCCTAAAAGCTCTGTTATCCTCGTCTTCATGTTCTGCTCCCCGGCGCGAATCACATTTCAATTCCCTTGGCCGTCAGGTACTCCACCACATCTCCCACCGTCGCCAGCTTCTCCAGATCCTCAGAGGGGATCTCCACCTCGAACTCGTCCTCCAGCGCCATCACAAGCTCGAACAGATCCAGGGAATCCGCGTCCAAATCGTCCTTGAAGCTGGTGGCCTCCGTAATCTGTGTGCCTTCCGCGTTCAGTTTCTCTTCGATGATCTCCTTCAACTTGTCAAACATGTCTTCTTCTCCTTTTTTTGTTTTCTACTGTTGCTGGTTTTAAAAACTATATGAGATAGTTTGAATGTCAATATGTTTGATAATCAAGATATTTGAATATCAAACCATTTGGAATGATAACGCTATCGAAGGGAAATGTCAATAGGAATCTGGTATTTTTAGAAAAATATAGTATAATTATCCAGAGGGCGAGGCCTGCCTCAGCGCAAATCTGCCGCGCCCGTCAGAAAGGACATGCAGCCATGAAGAATCAGACGGATTATATTTTGCTGTGCCAGCAGCTGGAGGCCCTGACGGAAGGGGAGCGGGACACTATCGCCAATCTGGCCAACGCCTCTGCGGCATTTCATATGAATCTCAGCGACATCAACTGGGTTGGCTTCTACCTGGCGCGGGAGGGCCAGCTGATCCTGGGGCCTTTCCAGGGCAGGCCCGCCTGCGTCCGCATCGCATTCGGAAAAGGGGTCTGCGGCACGGCAGCCGCCACGGGCGAGACGCAGTTGGTAGCCAATGTCCACGAATTTGCCGGGCACATCGCCTGCGACGCCGCCTCCAACTCGGAGATCGTGGTCCCCATCCGCCACGCCGGAAAGCTTGTGGCCCTGCTGGACATCGACAGCCCTTCCTTTGGCCGGTTCACCCAGGACGACCGGGAGGGATTGGAGCGGTGCGCGGCTCTTCTGGGGGAGGCATGTGACTGGGCTGTCGGCGGAGCTGCCGCTTTCCGCCGGCCCGCCACGGACCCTGCCGCCGAAAAGCCCTGACGGGATATGGACTGAGACTTGATTATATGGTACAATGACCTTGTTCACAGTGCCCCAGAGAATTTACGGACGCATTTCTTCGCGGCCGAGAATTCTCTGCCCATATTGGGATGTTGGGCGGAGCAGACACTGGACTATAAATAAGGAGAAAGGAAAACATGGCAAACGAAATTACCAAGTGCCCCATGTGCGGCACGAAGCTGAAAATGATGAACGGGCAGATGACCTGTAAGAAATGCGGCTATTACATCCGAAACCAGACAACGCAGTCCGACATTCAGGGGCAGGGCAGCGCCTCCTGGCAGAACGGCTCTGCAGGACAGACAGGGGCCTCCGGCCAGTACAACTCAGGGGCCGCCTCACAGTACAACTCAGGCGCCGCCTCCCAGTCCGCCTCAGGCAGAACAGGAAGCGCCTCCTGGCAGAACGGCTCCTCGCCCCGGCGGAACGCGGAACACAACCCCGCGGTGGGGATTGCGGTGGCAGCCGTGGCGGTAGTGGCCTGCGTGGCCCTGCTGACAGTCATCATCATCGCCAGATCCGGTGACTTCAGCAATATGCTGCCTAAGCCGGACAGCGGCTCCCAGGCAAACAGCAGCTCCCCCAGAAACGCAGACCCTTCCGAGGACTCCGGACAGTCGCCTTCTTCCGCCGCGGGAAACAAGACGGCAAGCGCTTCCATGCCCACCTCCAGCTTCTTCCAGCAGGTGGCGGAGTACATCTGGGGCAAGCCCTGCAGCAGCATCACCGCGGAAGAGTACGCCAGCCTCACGGCCATCCAGATCAACCGGGACGAGAAGAGCATCACCTACCAGCTGGACGATGGCGATGCCCAGACGGTCACCTACCAGAGCGATGCAGGTTTGGCTCTGTCCGACCTGTCCTGTTTCACCGGACTGGAATGGATTTCCATCGACGACGATTTACAGCGAGGGGATCTTAAGGGGTTGAATTCCCTCTATGGTCTCTATTCGGAGAACACCCTGGAGGAACAGCTGAAAATCGTTCCCAATCCCGAGTACATCACCAGCCTGGGGATCACGGACACTTTCCTGAAGAGCAGCCTGGCCGGGCTGGACGCCTTCCCCAACCTGGAATACCTTTCTGTGGATTATTCCGGACTTGAGGACATCTCGGCCCTGACCGATTTCCCGAACCTGTTGGGCCTGACCCTGGAGAACTGCGACCGGCTCACCGATTTCAGCCCCCTCATGTCCCTGACCAGCCTGGAGCAGCTCAGCATTGAGTCCCCCCAGCTCAAAAGCATCGATTTCGTCCGGAACATGCCCATGCTCACCGAATTAAGCGTGGAAACCGGACAAGTCACCAGCATCGATGCCCTGGAGAGCTGCCCGGCACTGGAATACCTGTACCTGTATCTGGACGAAGCCTACAGCATGAACGATTACTCCGTCATTGGGAACCTGACGCTCCTGAAAGAACTGGTCCTGGAGATGGACTGGGGCCACAACAGCTCTCTGCCCTCCTTCTCGGCCCTGACGGACCTGGAGTATCTGGCCGTGAAGAACGCCGGCGACCTTACCGCTTTGCAGGAAGCCCAGAGCATATCCTATCTCTCCCTGGAGAACTGCTCCGGGAACACCTTTGAGGCGATAGCCTCCCTACAGTCCCTGATGGCCCTTTACATCAACGATTTCTCCTCCTATGTCAGCTCCCTGGAGCCGCTGACCCGCCTGCCCAACCTGACCCTGCTCAGCCTGGAAGACACTTCTGTCTTCGGAAACGTGGAGGAGCTTTTCGGTATCCCCACCCTGCAAACCCTCTACCTTGACGAGTGCCAGATCGGCCTGGACTTTGACAACATGCCCACCAACGAGAACCTGACGGCCCTGTCCTTAAGCGGCACCGCCGTCCTGTACGATCCCACTTACAACAACGGGAATAAGGTAAACCTGGCGGACCATTACGACATGTTCGACCATTTTCCGAACCTGACGGAGCTGTACCTGGCCTCCCTGCAGATAGACAGCCTGGACTTCGTGGAGAAGCTCCCTCATCTGCAGTATCTGGACATCACGGACAACAATGTGACCAGCTTAAAGCCGCTGGAACAGTTAAGCGATTTCCAGGCGGTCTGGTGCGGGAAGAACACCATCCTGGAGAGCCCCTCCGAGGACAGCGGCATCACAGTGTACACGACGGAATATTGAGCCTGGTTCTGCCCCTCTGCCGCCGGCGGCTGAATCCATTTTCCGACAGTTCCCAAGGGCGGTCACGGGGCAAACGATAACAGAACTTCAGGGGGAGCAGCATCCGTGCTCCCCCTGATGCATATCCAGCGATAATAAATTGACGGAAATACGATGTTTGTCCCCGGGAAAGCCAAAAAACATCTTGACAGCCTGCCCCGGCCTGTGCTACACTACCGTAAACGGCGAAAATACCTTTATGAGGGAGTAGTCAGCGCGATACGCGTGGCAAGTCAACAAACGCGGCCTCCTGGTCTGGCTTGTCTTAAATAACGAGACTCATACATAACTGTAGAAGCGGAAGGTCCTCCGGATTCTGTCCATGTTTTTGCAGCTATGCATGGGTCTTTTCTTTGTCAAAAAATACGAAAGAAAGAGGATGAAAAAATGGAACTTGCAATGGTAATCGTGCTGTTTCTGGCAGGCATCATATTTATCGTCAAGGGCGGCGACTATTTCGTGGACGCGGCGTCCTGGATCGCGGAGGTCAGCGGCATCCCGAAACTGATCGTGGGCGCCACGATCGTCAGCCTGGCCACCACGCTCCCGGAGATGCTGGTGTCCGTCATGGCGGCGGCCAAGGGAAGCGTGGACATGGCAATCGGAAATGCCGTGGGCAGCGTCACCGCCAACATCGGCCTGATCATGGCCATCTCCCTGATCTGCATGCCTGGCGTCATCAAGCGCGCCGATTATCTGATGAAATCCATCCTGATGCTGGCGGCTGCCATCCTGATCGTGATGGCCGGTATGGCAGGGGAGATGGGGACTGCGCTGACTGTCGCCATGGTCATCGTCTTCCTGTTCTTCCTATGGGAGAACGTCAGTTCTGCCCTGCGCTCCATGAAAACCAACGGCGATACGGAACCCCGCCGGAAAGTCAGCGGAAAGAAAGAAGTCGCCGCCAATCTGGTGAAATTCGTGGTGGGCGCAATCGGCATCGTATGGGGCGCGGACCTGCTGGTGGACAACGGAAGCGCCCTGGCCTCCATGGTGGGCATCCCCGAGCGCGTCATCGGCGTGACCATCATCGCCGTGGGCACCTCCCTGCCTGAGCTGGTCACCACCATCACCGCCATCATCAAGAAGCAGTCCTCCCTGTCGGCGGGCAATATCCTGGGAGCGAACATCATCGACCTGACATTGATCTTGCCCCTGAGCTCCCTGGTCTCCGGAAAAGCCCTCCCCATCGCCGAGACCTCCGCCAGGTTCGACCTGCCCGCCTGTCTGCTGGTGGGATGCATCGCTTTGATCCCCGCCATGCTCTTCGAGAAATTCCAGAGATGGCAGGGCCTTCTGCTCCTGGCCGTGTACGCCGTCTATCTCTACCTGACCTGCTTCGTTTCTGCTGCCTGAGCCCAGACGGCCCATACTTTCCGCATATCGCGCAGACTGCCGGAGGCTGCCGGAAATAGCCGCGTTCCCGCATATCCCCTGGGGATGCTGTTTTCGGCAGCCTCTTCTGCGGTTCAGCCGGCATCATTTCCGAAATCCGGCGTTCCCCTTCTTTTCAAAGCATTCCCTGGTAAAAACTGACAGATTGCAGATTCCCCAGGGGGCTTGCCATACATCCCCTATTTCCCTAAAATAAGTGTAACGAAACCTTTTCAAAACGGATATAGCAAGTGAACGCGCGAAAGAACAGACCACTCCCGCGGAAAACACCGGCATCCCAAATCGGTTCCGGAAAGCATGCGCCGGGCAGAAGCCGCCGTGGAAGACCGAACAGACCCAAGGGAGCAGAAAGGAGGGGGCATGGATGAGCTGTACAGGCAGTACTCACAGATTGTATACTATTTTCTGTACAAAAAATGTCAGGATTCCGCGCTGGCGGAAGACCTGATGCAGGAGACTTTCCTGAAAGCGCTGGAATGCCTGGACAATTATGACCACAGCTGCAAGCTTTCCACCTGGCTCTGCCAGATCGCCAAGCATCTGCTCTACCAGCACTGGACCAGGACCAACCGCGTGCAGCTGGAAGAATTGGACGAATGCCTGGAGTCCTCATGTGACACCGAACGGCAGGCCCTGGCGAACATCGAGCTGGCGGACGTCTGGGACAAACTGCAGGCCCTTCCCCCGGACACGCGGAAAACGGTAGAGCTGCGGGTGCTCAGCGGTCTGTCCTACCGGGAAATCGGAGAAATCCTCGGCAGAAGCGAGAACTGGGCCCGGGTCACATTCTACCGCGCAAAGCTGTCTCTGATCGAGCCCGGTTAATGCCGCCTGGCCTATCTGCACAGGCCAAAAAGACCGCGGCAGAAAGAAGACGCACCGCTCCAGTCCAAACCGTCTTCCGCTCATACAGGGGGCATTATGACGTATGCACATAAACGAATTTGCATTCTATATTAGGAGGAGAACCATGGAACAGATGAACTGTGACATCATTAGAGATTTGATACCGTCTTATGTGGACGAAGTATGCTCCGAGTCCACGAAGCGCTGCGTGGAAGAGCATTTAGGCAGCTGCGGCGGGTGCCGCCAGATGCTGGAGACTTACAAAGGCCATTCCCTTTCCGGCCAAAAACTGGAGCAGAAGGAACTGGACAGCCTGAAAAAGATAAAGAACCGGATGAAGTTCCAGAATGCGGTCTGCTATATCATCCTGGTGTTTCTGCTTTACTGCGGGTTTGAGGTATTTTTTGCCAACCACATCAACTATGTCATCTTCTCTCACCCCGCCCTACTGTTCGTCATCTGCATCCTGGCGAACCTTCTGTTCAGCATAGGCTATAAATGCAGGACCCCTCTGGGAAAGGCGGAATATCTGCTGGGAGCGGTGTCCTTTGTGCTGGATCTGTATTTCATCCTGCTTTTTCTGTACTTCGCGGCGCGCCTGAGGACCGCCACAGAAATCTCCCAGACCATCTTGGGGATGGAACTGCAGAAGACGGGCCCTTTTCTGGAGCGGCAGATCATAGCCGCCTTTGTGGCACAAATCCTCTTCTTCATCTACAACCTGTGGTGCGTCATCCGGCGGGACAAAAACTGCAGCTGGCTGCTTTGCCTGAACATGACGGGGATTTTCCTGACCATAAACTATGACCTGTGGATGAAAGGCATGGATAGTGTTGAAACGATGTGGCATTCCATCTTCACCGACACCCTGGAGATCGCCATTCCCGGCCTCATAGGCGTGGCGGCCAGCTTCCTGATCTCCAGGCATGTCCAAAAAAGAATCCTGTAGCGCTCATTTCCATCGGGGCAAAAATATAGGGCTGTCGCAAACGCTTCTGCGGCAGCCCTTCTTTCGTCCATTTCCGGACCAGTCTTATTCTGACTTGCTTTTCGTCCGGCCTTTTCCGATTCTTCGCTTCCCTCCCTGTGTCCCTTAGCGGCTCCTCTGAATCTCCAGCACCTTATAGCTGAAGACACCCGCGGCAGTCTCCACTTCCACGTTGTCGCCCACCTTGCAGCCAATCAGAGCCTTGCCCACAGGGCTTTCGTTGGAAATCTTGCCTTTCAGGCTGTCCGCCTCGGTGGAGCCTACAATCTTGTACTCCAGCTCCTCGCTGAATTCCATATCCAGCAGCTTCACCACGCAGCCGATGTTGATCTTGTCCAGGTCTACCTCGTCCTCTACCACCACTTCCGCATTCTTCAGAATCTTCTCCAGTTCCTCAATCCTGGCCTCGATGTCGCGCTGCTCATCTTTGGCGGCGTCGTACTCCGCGTTCTCAGACAGATCGCCCTGCTCTCTGGCCTCCTTGATCTTCTGGGCCACCTCCTGGCGCTTCACGACTTTCAGCTCATGCAATTCGTCCTCATATTTCCTGAGTCCTTCGTAAGTCAGAATATTTTTCTTCTCCTGCATTTCCAATACATCCTTCCTGTTCTATTCTTTCTATGATTCAGATTTTCCGTTTTCTGTGTATTCTGTCATTCCCTTGCTGCCCGCCTGCCTCTCTGCCGCAATCCCCGACTATGAGAGACGGTTTATGCTTTTTATAAGTATACCTTTGTTTTCGGGCAGTGTCAAGATATCTGGCGAAATCATACAAAGACAATATTGTAGCCAATTTGCCTTTCCATTCACACGCCGAGCGGACATCCGCTAAGCCAGAAATCGTCCGCACACCACCCACGCCATCTGCGCCCCTTCCAGACCATCTCTAAACAGCCTTTGCCGACAGCGCCGTTACAATCCCAACATCAGGGCACTATAGGACAGACGCAGCGCTTCTGCACGGTCTTCCATTTCTCTTTCAGGGAGACGTACAGAATCCCCCCGCCCCTGGCGGCAATCCTGCGCCGCTTCTCCTCCACAGAGAACATATCCAGCCAGACGCTTCCCTTCGGGACATCCGAGACCGCCATATAAGCTTCCCCGGTAAAGTCCAGGACATTCACCGGCTGCCCGCAGACAAGCCGCAGCCGTTTCAAAGCCGCCGCGCTCCCAAAAGGCTCCAGCATGATAGCCAGCCCGTATTCCGTGCAGAAATCCTCCACGAAGCCCTGCAGCTCCTCGTCACAGTCCTCCTCCGGCAGAATCCAGCGCAGGCTCTTCATTCTGCGGGCGCATGCCTCTATCACCTCGAACAGGCAGGGAGCCATCCCCAGTATCACAAAATGGGGCTGCACCGCCTGCGGCAACAGCTGTTCCACCCAGAACCGCTGTGCATACCCCCGAAAGTCCTTTCCCTGGAAATGCCTCTCCCACAGCAGCGGAAGAATCGCCTCCGCCGCGCCAACATCCCCACGCCTGTCCGGAGATGCACCACCCTCCGCATGCCTGGCCGGAGAGGCCTCAGCCTCCCCACGCCTGGCCGGAGGGGCCTCACCACGCCTGGCCGGGGAGGCCTCAGCCGCCAGACTCTTACGAACGCTATCCTCATATACAAAATAGCAGTCCTTCCAGCCTTCGGCGAACTCCTCTATCTGTGCAGCCAGCCTGCCCATGGACATTTCCACTTCCGAAAGAATCTGCGCCCTGGCGGCAATCAGCCGTTCCCGCTCCTGCTCCCTGGCGGCCTCAAGCTCCTGCTCCCGCCTGACCTCCGCCCTGGCCTTCCGTCTCTGCCTCAGTGCCCTCAGCGGACGGAGCAGCCCCCATACACGACTGCCCTCTATATTCTCCATCCTTCCCTCGGAGCCGACTTCCGCTCCGAAGCATCCGCCCTCTGCAGCTGCCCTTCTTCCCCTGGAGCCGGCCTCCGCCGCCTCCGTTCCTCCCATAGAGCCGCCGACCTCTCCCGAATGGCCGCTCCCTCTCCGGCGTCTGTCTTCCCCGGCACGGCTGCCTCCTACAGGATATCCCTTCGCCGCCAGCTTTTTCCCAAACCATTCCTCCCTGCCCACATCCAGCCCCACCCGTATCAGCAGGTAAGTCTTCAGCCCCACAGGCTCGGCTTCCGGCGCTTCCGCACCTCTTTTTTTATAAAAATATACAATCGTGTCCATGCCACAATATATGCGGCTTCATCCAAAAATAGTCTCCACCCCCGCAATCAGTTCCCCAAAAGTCTCCATGGAATTGATCGTCTGGCGGAACCGGGCGGAGTGGGGCATGCCTGCCGTGTACCAGGCCAGGTGCTTGCGCATCTCCCGCACCCCGGTATACTCCCCCTTGGTCCTCAGCTGCAGATCCGCGTGTTCCAGCACCATCCGTTTCTTCTTCTGCCTGTCCGGCGGCTCCGGCACGCTCCCGGTCTCCAGGAACGCCACAGTATCCCGGAATATCCACGGGTTCCCCTGGGCCGCCCGGCCAATCATGACGCCGTCACAGCCGGTCTGCTCCAACAGCGCCTTCGCGGCCCTGGGGCTGTCCACGTCCCCGTTGCCGATGACCGGAATCTTCACTGCCTGCTTCACCTGCCTGATGATATCCCAGTCCGCCCGGCCGCTGTAATACTGCTCCCTGGTCCGCCCGTGCACCGCTATGGCCGCCACACCGCACCCTTCCGCTATCCTGGCGATCTCCACCGCGTTGCAGCAGGATTCGTTGAACCCTTTTCGAATTTTTACTGTCACAGGCTTGTCCACGGCCCGCACCAGCCCGGAGAGAATCTCCTCGACCAGCTTCGGCTCCTTCATCAAGGCAGAGCCCTCCCCGTTGTTCACCACCTTCGGCACCGGACAGCCCATATTGAAATCCAGGATGGAAAAAGGGCGCTCCTCGATGCGTTTGGCCATCTCCGCAAGAATCTTCGGGTCAGAGCCGAACAGCTGCAGCGATGCAGGCACCTCCTGGGGATGGATGGCCAGAAGCTCCTCTGTGTTCTTATTGTTGTAATAGATGGCCTTGGCGCTGACCATTTCCATGCACACCAGCCCGGCCCCCGCCCTTCTGCACAGCAGGCGGAACGCCAGGTCCGTCACCCCCGCCATGGGAGCCAAAATCACGTTATTCTCCAAAACCACGTCGCCAATCTTCAGTTTCCCCATACCGTCCTTCTCCTCGGGCCTCCGCCTTCCTTTCCTGTTCTACGTCCTAGGACTTTCTGTTCTTTTCATAGATGATGCGCAGGCCCTCCAGCGTCA
The DNA here is from genome assembly GCA_910585665.1 of uncultured Acetatifactor sp. Taxonomy (GTDB): domain Bacteria; phylum Bacillota; class Clostridia; order Lachnospirales; family Lachnospiraceae; genus Acetatifactor. The sequence continues at coordinate 51,359 of CAJUFI010000011.1, forward strand.
GGTAGCTGTCATAGATGTCGATGGCCTCCGTCTCCTCCGCAATCAGCCGCCCCAGGCCGCCGGTTGCCACCACCTTCAGCTGCTTCAGGCCGCTCTCTTCCTTCACCTTTTTGATGATGTACTCCGTCTGGCCGATTTGGCCGTACACCAGCCCCGCCTGCATGCTGCTGATGGTCTCCTGGGCAAGGATGGACCTGGGCTTCCGGATCTCTATCTTTGGCAGCTTGGCGGCCTGGGTCCACAGGGCCTCCGAACTGATGCGCATGCCCGGCGCCGTGATCCCCGCCGCGAACTCGCCCTTCTCCGTAATCAGGTCATATGTGGTGGCCGTGCCGAAATCCAGCACCAGCACCGGGCCGCCGTATTTTTCATAGGCAGCCACCGCGTCCACAATCCGATCCGCCCCGATGGCCCTGGGATCCTCCGTGACGATGCGGATGCCCGTCTTCACCCCCGGCCCCACGCTCATGGGCCTCGTCCTGGTATAGCGGACCAGCGCCCCCTTCAGCGAGTGCATCACGTCCGGCACCACGCTGGCCACGATGGAACCCTCCAGGCCGTCCGCCTCGATTCCACGGTTCTTCAACATCTGGGTGAGCAGGACTCCGTATTCATCGGATGTCCTGGGCAGCTTGGTCGTGATGCGGAAAGTGGCCAGCAGCTCCTCCCCGTCGTAGACGCCCAGCGTCATATTCGTATTGCCCACATCAATCACTAATATCATACCATACCCCTCTGTCTGTCAGCCAAAATCGCTTTTTCCATATCCCTCACCAAACCTGCTGCTCCATAACATCAATTCGGAACCACCTGATTGTGGACTGGCCTCATGACAAATATTCCGAAATATCCTCCTTCATGACGAATACCTTGTAATAAAGCTGCAGGGACTCCAACAGTTCCTGCCTCTGTCTCCTTATCTCGGACACCAGCAGGCCGCTGCTGACTTCATCGTAGGTGATATCGTCGTCATCGGCGTTGGTCTCCAGCACGATGCTCCCGTCCTCCTCGAAGGCTATGAGAAACACGCCCCCCACTTCCTCCGTGAACAACACGCACAGTATATGCAGTTCATCCTTGATAGATTCCGGGATGCCCTTGAACTGCTCATTGAAATAATATTTCTGCTCATAGGCATTGGCGCCGCACAGCACCGTATTCCTGCTCTCCATCCGCACTTTCCTTTCCATCCGTCCTTTTCCGGACAGCCAATCCCGCGCTCCGGTCAGACATACCCGTAGATGCCCCGCACGGACACCTCCCCGGCATATACCGCCTCCACCGTGCCGTCCTCCCGCTCCACCAGCAGCTCTCCGGTACTGTTGATGCCTCTGGATATGCCCCGGAATTCCCCTTTCGGATCCAGCACCCGCACCTCTCCGTCCCGGCCTGCCAGCAGCTCGTTATAGGTCTCCAAAAACCCCTCAAGGTTTCCGTCCCTCCGGAATATATCGTAATACCGTTCAAATATACCCATCACATTGGCAATCAGGCGCGCCCTGGACACAGGCTTCGCGCACTCCTGTTCCAGGCAGATAGCCATATCCGCTATCTCCGGCACGAATTCCTGCCGCTTCACATTGATGCCCACGCCCATGACGATATAGTGGATGAAATCCCGCTCCGTGCTCATCTCCGCCAGCATGCCGCAGACCTTCCGGCCCTTTATCACGATGTCATTGGGCCACTTCACACGGGCCTCCACCCCGCAGGTCTCCCGGATACCCTCCGCCACGGCCAGCCCCATGACCAGCGTCACCATGGAAGCCATCTCCACCGGAAACTCCGGCTTCAATATCAGGGTAAAGTACGCGTTCATCCCCGCCGGACTGCTCCAGGCCCGGCCCCTGCGCCCGCGTCCTGCCGTCTGCATGTCCGCCACCACCAAAGCCCCCTGCGGCGCGCCGTTCTCCGCGTCCAGCTTCGCCTGAAGATTGGTTGACGGCAGCTCGTCATAATAACAGAGCGGATGTCCCGCCCATTTGGTGCCCATGCGGCTCTCCAGCTCATGCTGGCCGTATACTTCCTCCTCCGGCATCAACAGATATCCCCGGTTCTGCACCGCCTCGATGCGGTATCCCTCTTTCTTCAATTGCCCTATGGCTTTCCACACTGCCGTGCGGGAGACGCCGAAGCGCCCGCAGATCTCCTGCCCCGACACATAGTCCTCCCGCTCCCGCAAAAGCGCCAATATCTTAGCTTTCATCTCTTAACGCCCGTCCTGCCTGATAACATTTTACAGAGTAGCCAGCATCACAGCCTTGATGGTGTGCATCCGGTTCTCCGCCTCCTCGAACACCAGGGACTGAGGGGATTCGAACACCTCATCCGTGACCTCCATCTCCGTGATGCCGAAGCGCTCTCCCATCTGTGCGCCGATTTTGGTGTCCAGGTCGTGGAAGGCGGGCAGGCAGTGCATGAATATGGCCCCCTCCCCCGCATTCTCCATGACGGCGCGGTTCACCTGATAGGGGGAAAGCTCTCTGATCCGCTCCTCCCACACCTCGTCCGGCTCGCCCATGGACACCCACACATCGGTATAGATCACATCCGCTCCCTTCGTCCCCGCATCCACATCCTCCGTCAGCGTGACGCTGCCGCCGGTGCCCGCCGCAATCTCCCGGCACTGCGCCACCAGCGCCTCCTCCGGGAAATACTTTCGCGTGGTGCAGGCCGTGAAATGCATCCCCATCTTGGCGCAGGTCACCATCAGCGAGTTGCCCATGTTGTAGCGGGCATCCCCCATATAGGTCAGCCGGATGCCCTCCAGCCGCCCGAAATGCTCCTTGATGGTCAGAAGGTCCGCCAGCATCTGGGTGGGATGGAACTCATTGGTGAGCCCGTTCCACACAGGCACCTTGGCAAACCGGGCCAGCTCCTCCACGATATCCTGGCCGAAGCCCCTGTACTCGATTCCTTCGAACATGCCCGACAGCACCCTGGCCGTGTCCGCGATGCTCTCCTTCTTGCCGATCTGGGAGCCAGCGGGATCCAGATAGGTGGTCCCCATCCCCAAATCATGGGCCGCCACCTCGAAAGCGCACCGGGTGCGGGTGCTGGTCTTCTCGAAAATCAGGGCCACATTCTTGCCCCGCAGCCTGTCCACCAGAATCCCCTTCCTCTTCTTATCCTTCAGATCCGCCGCCAAATCCACCAGATATCCGATTTCCTCCGGCGTGAAATCCAACAGCTTCAAAAAATCCCGTCCCTTCAAATCCATTTCCTTATCCTGCCTTTTCCGATTTATTTTTGACAAAACAGATACAGCCGCTTCCCGAGAGAACCTTTCTCCAGAAACCGGCTGCATCCTCTGGCAGACAGCCACAGGCATCCTTCCGCCTGCGCTGTCCGTCTGCTGCTATGCCCCTATGGCATTCATGCTTTCTTCACGCTTTCCTTCCAGGTTGCCGCCAGGCTGGCGATGCCCTGAAGCTCCGCAGGAAGCAGAATCGTGGTGGCCTGACCGTCCGCCACCTTCTCGAAAGCCTCCAGGCTCTTGATCTTCAGCACAGACTCGTCCGCCCCGGCATCCTTCAGCATCCGGATACCGTCCGCGTTGGCCTGCTGCACCTTCAGGATGGCTTCCGCCTCACCTTCCGCCTCGCGGATCATCTTCTCCTTCTGCGCCTCGGCGCGCAGGATGGCGGACTGCTTGTCGGCCTCGGCGCGCAGGATGGCGGATTCCTTGGCGCCTTCCGCCTCCAGGATCTTCGCCTTCTTCTCGCCTTCCGCACGGGTCACGGCCTCACGTCTCTCGCGCTCCGCCTTCATCTGCTTCTCCATGGCGTTCTGGATCTCGGCAGGCGGGATGATGTTCTTCAGCTCCACACGGTTCACCTTGATGCCCCAGGGATCCGTGGCGATGTCCAGCGCCGCGCGCATCTTGGTGTTGATGGTCTCACGGCTGGTCAATGTCTGATCCAGCTCCAGGTCACCGATGATGTTACGCAGCGTGGTGGCCGTCAGGTTCTCGATAGCCATCATGGGATTCTCCACGCCGTAGGTGAACAGCTTGGGATCCGTGATCTGATAGAAGACCACCGTGTCGATCCGCATGGTGACATTGTCCTTGGTGATCACCGGCTGGGGCGGGAAGTCCGCCACCTGCTCTTTCAGGTTCACTTTCCTGGCCACTTTATCCACGAAAGGAACCTTGATGTGGAATCCCACCGACCATGTCCCCTGATAGGCTCCCAGACGCTCGATGACATACGCCTGCGCCTGCGGAACGATTTTCAGGCAGGATACGACCACCAGAAGAATGACTACAATTAACGCACCTAAAACCCAACCCATCATAACTTTACCTCTTTCTGTGCCGGTATGACGGCACGCATTTTATGTGATTTTAAAAAATCCTTACCTGAAACCTGGCCCTTTATTCTGCCGGGCCATCCTCCACAGCCTTGTGCTCTGCCGTATCATCGTCCATGTCCATCCATCTTGCCGCAGCGTCTTCTGCAGCCTTTTGGCCTGCTGTGTCGCCGTCCATGGACCCTCGCTCTGCCGCGCCATCATTCCCGGCCTTGTGTTCTGCCTCATCCTCGTCCGCGGCTTTGGGTACGGGCGTCTCATCCTTCCCGGCCGCCTGCCCTTCCGAAGAAGGCGCAATCCCGGACTCATATGGATCCTGGTCCGCCTGCGTCTGCGTATTCCCGGCAACCTGCTGCTCCGCCCTTACAATCAGCTTGACGCCGCTGATGGCAGCCACCACCACCACTGTCCCCACCGGAATCTTCACCCGGTCGTCCCAGCTCCTGGCGCTCCACTCCTGGCCGCCCACCGTCACCTGCCCCATCGCCTGAAGATTGTCGATCTCTCCGGTGACGATGGCCTGGCGGCCCACCATGCTCTCCACATTGGTCTTCACCCGGTCCCTATTGAAATACTTCACGGCAATCGGCCTGGTGAAGAACAGGGACAACAGGGATACCACAAGGAACAGGATCACCTGGATAAAAATAGGCGCCTGCAGCAGAGCCGCGAAAATGGCAACCAGTGCGCCCGCCGCGAACCATATGGTGGTAAGCCCCAAGGTCAACACTTCGATTCCGATACATAAAATCAGCAGTACCATCCAGAAAATCATAATCTCTTCCATAAGCAATCCCTCCACATGCCCTTCGTCTGCCCTGTACTGTATCTAGTTTACTACAAAAAACCGCTTTAAGCAATATGTTTCTTTCGCACATTACAGGCCGGTATCGTTCCGGGCATCAAAAGAGCGGCAAGGCATTTTCTGCCCGCCGCCCCGTTTCATCCTAAGGAATTGTCTACAAATAACTGCTGCAAGTTTATGGCAATTTTTATTGTATTTCCGGGCTTTTGCCTGAAGCAATTGCAGCAGTTATTTTCCGACAATTCCTAAGTAGATCAATAGAACACATGATTGCCGATCACCAGGCCCTCTCTGCCGTTGTTGCGGCGGAAGTGGGTCAGGTCGCCCACGTTGGACACGCCCGCCAGCGCCTCCTGGGCTGCCTGTATACAGCTGGCGTTGATGTTGCCGGCCTCATAGACCCTGTTCAGCTTGCCGTTCATAGCCGGCGTAAACTGACCGGAAGCATAGATGACGCCGTGGATGGAATTGGGATATGCCGCGCTCCTGACACGGTTCATGACCACCGCGCCTACCGCCAGCTTTCCTTCGTAGCTCTCCGAACCTGCCTCGCAGTAAATCAGGGCAGCCAGCAGCAAAGTGGTGTCCGCGTCCGTGGTGTACTCGCCGTAGTTCTTATGCCGCTTCGCCTCCATCTCCGCTTTCTTCTCCGCCTCGATGCGGGCGTTGATCTCATCCAGGGTCTCTCCGGCATCGATGAGGAAGTCCATCACGATGAACTCGTTGGACACATAACCGTCGCTGCCCTCGTAATCCACGCATACCCAGCCGTCAGCGTCCTGGTTCAGGACTTCCACGATTTCCCCCTTGGGGAGCAGGCCGTAGACCTCTGCCTCCAGGTTGGGCTCCATCCTCACCCGGAGCGTCTCCGTGTCGATGGTGGCCACCATCTTGCCCACGTCGTTGGCCATGGCCAGGGCCTCCTCGCCGAACAGCAGGTATTCATCCGAGGCCCATCCGATGATGTTGCCCGACTGCAGCTTCGTCCATCCGTCCCGACGCTCCAGGATCGTGCCTCCGCAATCCTTGTACAGCATCCCCACCTTGTCAGCGCTCTCGCTGGCATCGCTCCTTACGTTCAAAGCGTTCTTCACATTGGCCATGACCAGTTTGGTCTCCTGCGGCTCATTCTCGTCCGCCGTCAGGTCCAGGTTCAGCTCCTTGGCCGTGGCGATCACGACATCCGCCGGGTTGGACGAGCCCGGGTTGAGCACTGCCGTCACGCCGCCGCGGGTCTGATCCATATAATCGTCCCCATCGGCCCTGGCAATCAAGTCCATCTGCAGCATCATGCATAATGATAACAAAAGCCCCAAGAACCTGGAACAGTTCCTTTCCACTGCAGTGAACAGCTTTCTGCGTTTTGTCATTTTTTTACCCTCCATAAACAAATCATAATATTTCGTAATAATTAATCCACATTTTTAAGGAACTTATTACAAATTTATTAAATTTGTTACAAGGCTATCATAGCAGTTGGAAAAGGAAATGTCAAGTTTTTCGTCAAACGGGCATAATCAGGCATATTCGTCAACCCGTCCGCACGGGCTACCGCCTCTGGCGATGGGCCTCATACATCAGCAGGGCGGCGCTGACGGCAGCGTTGAGAGACTCCACTTTCCCCTCCATGGGAATCTTCAGAAGGCTGTCCGCCATCTCCGACAGGCTGCGGCTCAGCCCCTTGCCTTCGTTGCCTATCAGGAAAGCCGTCCCCTCCCGGAAGGAGAAGCTGTCATAATACCGCTTTCCCGCCAGATGGGCCCCGTAGACGCGAATCTGCCGTTCCCGCATGCGCCCTATGGCCTCGGTCAGATCCCCCGCATAGACGAAGGGCACCCTGTAGATGGAGCCCATGGTGGCGCGTATGGTCTTGGGGTTGTAGATATCCACGGTATCATCGCTCATGAGGATGCCGGTGGCCCCTGCCCCTTCCCCGGTCCTGAGCATCGTCCCCAGGTTCCCGGGATCCTGGAGGTTCTCCAGCAGCAAAAGCAGGGGGCTGGGAGCATCCAGGATCTCTTCCAGGCGGTACCGGGGCTGGCTGACCGCGCAGAGGATCCCCTGAGGCGCCTGTGTGTCGGACATCTTCCGGAAGGCCTCCGGAGAAACCGTCTCGTAGCCTGTGCCCTCCAGCTTCTCCCGGAGGCCGGGATGTCCCTGCGCCCTCTCCAGCGCTTCCGGGGTGAGGTAGACTTCCCGGATGTCCCCCGGGGGCGCCTCCTCGTACATCTTGAAGCCTTCCACCAGGAAGACTTTGGCGCTGCGGCGCTCTTTCGCGCTGTCCCGCCACTGGACGATCTGTTTTACCTTCGGATTCGAATTGCTGGAAATCATATTCCCTCCTCGTTCTCTATGGCCTGTCCCGGAATACAGGAAAAGGCGGCCTTTCTCTCGAAACAGCCGCCTGTATCCGCCGCCCCTCCGGGGAGCGCTTTAAATGGTAAGCCTTCTGGCCACCTCGTATTGATATCTGTCGATGTCCTTCTGCATCTGCAGGGCCTCCTCGATGCCGAAGTCCGTGAACTCGCCGTAGCGGTAGCCCACCACGCGGTTGTTCTTGCCCTCCAGCATGATGTCCACTGCGTAAGAGCCCATGATGGAGGCATAGTAACGATCCCTGGCGGTAGGGCTGCCGCCCCTCTGCATGTATCCCAGGATCGTGGCCCTGGTCTCGATGCCGGTGGCCGCCTCGATGCGCTTCGCCATGGAAGTGGAATGGCCGATTCCCTCCGCATTGATGATCAGATGGTGAATCTTGCCTTTCTTGCGGCTCTCGATGATATGGTTGATGATCTCCTGCTCATTATAGTCGTAATTCTCCGGGAGCAGAATGTCCTCCGCGCCGTTGGCGATGCCGCACCAGAGGGCGATATAGCCTGCGTGGCGGCCCATGACCTCGATGATGCTGCAGCGCTCATGGGAGGACGAAGTGTCCTTCACCTTGTCGATGGCCTGCATGGCGGTGTTCACTGCCGTGTCGAAGCCGATGGTGTACTCCGTGCAGGCGATGTCCAGGTCGATGGTGCCGGGTATGCCCACGGCGTTGACGCCCTGTCTGCAGAGCGCCTGGGCCCCCCGGTAGGAGCCGTCCCCGCCGATGACCACGATGCCGTCTATGCCGTGCTTTCTGCAGATCTCCGCAGCCTTCTCCTGATACTCCGCCTTCTTGAATTCCAGGCACCTGGCCGTTCCCAGCACGGTGCCGCCCCTCTGGATGATATCCGACACATGGCGGGGCTCCATATCTATGATGTCCTCGTTCAACAGGCCGTTATAGCCTTTCTTCACGCCTTTCACTTTCACGCCTCTATAGATGGCGGTGCGGACTACCGCACGGATGGCGGCATTCATGCCCGGCGCGTCACCTCCGCTGGTCAGAACCGCAATCGTCTTTATCTCTTTCGCCATTAGACTGTACCTCCTTCTTTTCAATTTACCATTTTAATCCTTTTAAGGACGGTTTTCAATACCTGAACCATTTTTTTAACGTAATTTTACATTTTCCGGCCCGAACAGCTCTCCCAGTTTCCGCCGCAGGTCGGCGTCCGCGCACACCCGGCGGTTGGGCGGCAGCAGCTTATAGCTCTTGGCGTCCTTCAGGAAGATGACCACATCGTCATTCCCATCGGAATCCGCGATAGATGAGAGCAGTTCCCTCTCTCTGGCAAAATAGCTGTCCGCATCCGGGAACTGGATCCAGATGCCCGAGGGGACTTTTCCGGGCGCAGTGCGACTATCACACTGTCTTCCGTCATTCTGCCGTCCCATGCCCTGGCCGCCTGGCTGTCCCTGGTTGCCTGGCTGTCCCTGGCCGCCTGGCTGTCCCTGGCCGCCGTTTTGCCGCCCGTAGGCGCTGCCGCCCTGCCTTTTGCCGTAACCGCCCGCTCCGTAGCCGCCGTTCCCATATCGGTTCCGAAACAGCGGCGCGCCATTGGCCTGGGCCGCCTCCGCAAAGGTCACCACCTGCTCGCAGATTAGCTTGCCGTCCTTGCCCTCCTCCATGTTGGCCCTTCCTTTGATGAAAATCCTGGAATCCTCCGCCAGCAGACTTCCGTATTGCTCATAGTCCCTGGGGAAGACCACAATCTCCATATTGCCCACCAGGTCTTCCAGGTTCAGGAAAGCCATCACCTTGTCGTTCTTGGTGTATTTGATGGTCTTGTCCGCGATCAGCCCGCCCACCACGACATTGGCCTGGTCCGCCACCCGCGCGGCCCCAGTCTCCTCGTCCAGCGCGAAATCGTTGGTGGTGTTGGTGATGTATTTCTGCCACAGCTCCTGGTCGGACTCCAGCGGATGGCCGCTTATATAGATGCCCAGCACCTCTTTCTCGAAGGCCAGCAGCATCTCCTTAGGATACTCTCCCACATCCGGCAGGCGGATATCGAACTCCTCCTTCTGAGAGTCGTCCGCGATGTCGAACAGGGAAATCTGCCCCGCCAGATTGCTCTTCCTGTCCTTGGTGATATGGTCCATCATCTGCATGTAGACGCTCATGAACTGTTTCCTGGTCCCGCCCAGCCCGTCCAGCGCCCCGGCCTTGATGAAATTCTCCACGGCCCGCTTGTTCACATCCTTATCCTCGGTACGCATCAGGAAATCCTTCAGGTTGGTGAAAGGCCCCCTGGCCTTGCGCTCTGCCATGATATCGTCGATGGCCGACCGTCCGATTCCCTTGATGGCGGTCAGGGCGTAGCGGATGCTTCCGCCGTCTACGGAGAACCCGCTCTGTCCCTGGTTGATGTCGGGCGGCAGCAGCTGGATGCCCATATTCCGGCAGGCCAGGATGTACTCGGACACCTTCTTGGAATTGTCGATGACGGAGGTCATCAGGGCCGCCATGAATTCCACGGGATAATAGAACTTCAGCCAGGCCGTCTGGTAGGCCACCACTGCGTAGCAGGCCGCGTGGGACTTGTTGAAGGCATATTTAGCGAAGTCAGTCATGTCGTCAAATATGCCGCTGGCCACCTGCTCGCTGATGCCTCTTGACACGCAGCCCGGCACCCCCTCCTCTTCGTTTCCATAGATGAAATTGGCCCGCTCCTTCTCCATGACGGACTGCTTCTTCTTGCTCATGGCACGGCGCACCAGGTCGCTGCGCCCTAAGGTGTAGCCGCCAAGGTCGCGGACGATCTGCATCACCTGCTCCTGGTAGACGATGCAGCCGTAGGTGGGCGCCAGGATGGGCTCCAGCTGGGGGCAGGAATAGACTACATCTTTATGGTTATTCTTTCCCTTGATGTATTTGGGGATGAAGTCCATGGGGCCCGGGCGGTACAGGGAAATCCCGGCGATGATGTCCTCCAGGTTCTGGGGCCGCAGCTCCTTCATGAACCCCCGCATCCCCCCGCTTTCCAGCTGGAACACGCCGTCGGTCTTTCCGGTGCCGATGGCCGCCAGGACCTGGGAATCGTTGTAATCGATGTTGTCGATATCGATATGCTCATTTTTGGTCTCTTCCACGAATCTCACCGCGTCCGCGATCACGGTCAGCGTCCGCAGGCCCAGAAAGTCCATCTTCAAAAGGCCCAGCTCCTCCAGGGTGGTCATGGTGAACTGGGTGGTGATGGAGCCGTCGCTTCCCCGGGACAGGGGCACGAACTCGTCCGCCGCCTCCGGGCAGATGACCACTCCCGCCGCATGCATGGAGGTGTGCCTGGGCAGGCCCTCCAGGCGCTTGCACATGTCGATCAGGTGACGGACCTGCTCGTCCTCCTGATAGGACTTCCGCAGCTCCGGATTCTTTTCCAGGGCTTTGTCGATGGTGATATTCAACTCGCCCGGTATCATCCTGGCGATGGAATCCACAAAGGCATAGGGCAGATCCATGACCCGGCCCACGTCCCGGATGACGCCCTTGGCCGCCAGGGTACCGAAGGTGACGATCTGCACCACCTTGTCGGAGCCGTATTTCCTGTCCACATAGTCTATGACCTCCTGCCTGCGGTTGTAGCAGAAGTCGATGTCGATGTCGGGCATGGACACCCGCTCCGGATTCAGGAAGCGCTCGAAGAGCAGGTTATAGCGGATGGGCTCGATATTGGTGATCTTCAGGCAGTAGGAGACGATGCTGCCCGCGGCGGAGCCTCTTCCAGGGCCCACGGGAATGCCGTTGCTCCTGGCGTAATTGATGAAATCCCACACGATCAGGAAATAGTCCACGTATCCCATCCGCCGAATGACTGCAAGCTCGTAGTCCAACCGTTCCCGCAGAGTCTGCCCCGTGTCCCCCGCCGGTTGGCTGTCGTCGCCGTAACGCTCCTTCAGCCCGTCATCGCACAGCTTATTCAGGTATCCCCAGGAGTCGTACCCCTCCGGCACCTCGAACCGGGGGAGCTTCGTGACGCCGAACTCAATCTCCACATGGCACCTGTCCGCTATGCGCTGGGTGTTCTCCAGGGCCTCCCAGGCATAGGGGAAGAGTCCTTTCATCTCCTCCTCGCTCTTGACGAAATACTGGCCTCCCTCGTAGCGCATCCTGTCCTCATCCGCCAGCTTCTTGCCTGTCTGGAGACACAACAGGATGTCGTGGGAGTCCGCGTCCTTTTCGTAGGTGTAGTGGACGTCGTTGGTGGCCACCAGCGGGATGTCCAGCTCCTTGCTCATCTTCAGAAGCTCCGTGTTCACCAGGCGCTGGTTCGGAATCCCGTGGTCCTGCAGTTCCAGGAAATAGTTGCCCTTGCCGAAGCATTCCTCGTACTTCCGGGCGGCCTTCCTGGCCTCCTCCGGCAGGTTCTTCACGATGTTGCGCTGCACTTCCCCCGCAAGGCAGGCGGACAGCGCGATCAGCCCCTCATGGTAACGGTTCAGGACTTCCATGTCCACCCGGGGCTTGTAATAATACCCTTCCGTGAAGCCCTTGCTGACAATCTTCATCAGGTTGGCGTAGCCGGTGTTGTTCTCCGCCAGCAAGACAAGATGGTAGTACCTGTCCTCGCCGCCGGTGGTCTCTTTGTCGAAACGGGAGTTGGGCGCTACATAGACCTCGCAGCCAATGACCGGGTTGATGCCCTCTTCCTTCGCCGCCCGGTAGAAGTCGATGACGCCGTACATGACGCCATGGTCCGTGATGGCGGCGCTGTCCATGCCCAGCTCCTTCACCCGGGCGACATACTCTTTGATTTTATTGGAACCGTCCAGGAGGGAGTATTCCGTGTGGACGTGGAGATGTACGAATGCCATATGAGGAACCTCCTTTTGTCTTCTGCGAACAAATTTACCTACAATATACTATACTGAAATTCAGGAGGTTTGTAAAGGTTTGGGAGAAAAAGATTACAGGGGAATCTCACAGCAGATATCTTCTGATAATCGGAATTTTGCGCAAAAACCACACCGTTGCCACTGACAAGGCATAAATCGCCGCCGCGGTAAGCGGAACAGTCAGCACCGGCAGATAAAGCTGGGGGTTAAACCGCAGCACTTTCACGCATATATGAATGAACACAGGATGGATAATGTACACGCCCAGCATATTTCCGGCCAGTTTCCCCATCCCCGGGAAACTTTCCTTTTCATCGCACCAAAGCTTCATCCAGGCAAACAGGCTCATCGCCAGAAGCAGCAAGAAAGGATGTTCCTCCGACATCACCGTCTGCCGCACCCCTTCCCAGACGACTCCTCCAAGGCCTGCCAGGCTTCCTGCCAGAATCAGGCCCCGGTATTTTCTCATTTTTTCAACGGGAAGCCTGCCCAGGATTCCCCCCGCCACAGCACAGAAAAGCCATGTGCCGGAAACAGGCAGAATCCTGGCCGGAATAAACCCAATCACCCCGCAGACATAAGGATAGACAGAGGCAAAAAACAATAACAACCCTGCAAAAACAACCTGTTCCCACATCTTCGAGACATTCATGAAAGCCCACAATAACGGCATAAAAAAGTAGAGTCCCAGCAAGCGGTACAGATACCACATATGTGACCATGTATTGTCCTGAAAGATAGCCAGAACCAGGTCCGCAGGCCCGAACGGATTCCTTTCCACCAACATCCGCATTGCATAAAACACAGTTCCGAAAAACAGGATACAGCATACGATTCTGGCAATATGCCTCCCCATGTCCCTATAGCCGCAGGAGCGCCCTGTGGATAAAAAGCCGGCTCCGGTAGCCATAATGAACAGGGGGACAGCCGTAAACAGGAACTGGTGCAGGACATACCACACCTGTATGCGGAAATCCGAAACATAAAATCCGCCTGCATTCATCGTATTGCTCATGGTGTGGAGCATCACGATCATCCCTGCTCCCCCCACCTTAATCCAGTCCAGGTAAAGCTGTCTCTTTCTGCCCATTTTCCGTCTCCCAGTATTACAGATGTTTCTTCAAAATCTCCGCCTTGTCCGTAGCCTCCCAGGGAAAGGACACGTCATCCCGCCCGAAATGGCCGTAGGCCGCGGTAGGGCGATAGATGGGCCTGCGCAGATCCAGCATCTTGATGATGCCGGCAGGGCGCAGGTCGAAGTTCTCGCGGATGATTTCCACTAATTTCTCATCGCTGACGCGTCCTGTGCCGAAAGTATCCACCATGACGGAAGTGGGCTGGGCCACGCCGATGGCGTAGGACAGCTGGATCTCGCACTTCTCTGCCAGGCCCGCGGCCACGATGTTCTTGGCCACGTAGCGGGCGGCATAGGCGGCGCTCCTGTCCACCTTGGTGCAGTCCTTGCCGGAGAAGGCGCCGCCGCCGTGGCGGGCGTATCCACCGTAGGTGTCCACGATAATCTTACGGCCTGTGAGCCCCGCGTCCCCCTGGGGCCCGCCGATGACGAAACGGCCTGTGGGGTTGATGAAGAACTTGGTGTCCTGATCCACCAGCTCCTTGGGCAGAATGGGATCGAAGACATATTTCCTGATGTCCGCGCGGATCTGCTCCTGGGTCACTTCCTCGTCATGCTGGGTGGAGAGCACCACGGCCTCCAGGCGGATGGGCTTTCCGTCCTCATCGTACTCCACGGACACCTGGCTCTTGCCGTCCGGGCGCAGGTAGGGAAGGGTGCCGTCCTTGCGGACCTTCATCAGTTGTCTGGCCAGCCTGTGGGCCAGGGAAATAGGATAGGGCATCAGTTCCGGCGTCTCGTTGGTGGCATAGCCGAACATCATGCCCTGATCCCCCGCGCCGATGGCTTCCAGCTGCTCGTCGGTCATCTGGGCCTCTCTGGCCTCCAGGGCTTTGTCCACGCCCATGGCGATGTCCGGGGACTGCTTATCCAGTGCCACCATGACGGCGCAGGTATTGCCATCGAAACCCACCTTGGAGTCATTATAGCCGATCTCGTTCACGGTCCTGCGCACGATGGCGGGAATGTCCAGGTTTGCGGCGGTGGTAATCTCGCCGGTGACCAGCACAAAGCCGGTGCAGCTGGCGGTCTCGCAGGCCACGCGGCTCATAGGGTCCTGCTCCATGCAAGCGTCCAGGATGGCGTCCGACACAGCGTCACAGAGCTTGTCGGGATGTCCCTCTGTCACTGATTCCGATGTAAATAAATGCTTTTCCATTTTCTTCTTCCTTTCTCTATGTAAAAATATGAAAATATAGATAAAAAAGTCCGCTTATCATGGAATGCCTTTCTTCCATAATGAGCGGACTCTAATCTGTCGATGTCAAATCCTCTTATTGTTCGAAAAACACTCGCTCAGGTGGGCACCTTCCTCAAATGGGGTTGCCGCGGCTTCATCGATCCTATGTATCTCCACCGACTCTGAATAAGAGAAATCCTATGAAATTGTGAAGGATATCCTTGGATATCCTTTGATGTCCTCTGCTATCCTCTATCCATCCTCTACCTTACTACGAATGGGCCCTGTTGTCAACAGGAATTTTTATCCGGGTTTTATCCCAGCCTCTTCTCCATATATTCGTACCCGTAGTGGGTGCGGAATTTCAGCGCCGTGGACTTGGTGATCTTCCCCTCCCTGCACAGACGCAGAAGGTTGCTGTCCATGGTGCACATGCCCTCGTTCACGCCGGCCTGCATGGCGGCGCCCAGCTGGTTCACCTTGTTCTCCCGGATCATGTTCTGGACGGCGTCCGTGGCTTTCAGGATTTCGAAGACCGGGATCCGGACGGGATTCCCGTCCCCGTCGTCCGTAGTGGAGGGCACCAGCTGCTGGCAGACCACGGCCTTCAGGACCTGGGCCAGCTGGGTCCTGGCCTGTTCCTTCTCCGGGAACACGTCCACGATACGGGTGATCGTGTCGGCGGCGCTGTTGGTATGCAAAGTGCTGAACACCAGCACGCCTGTCTCAGCCGCGATCAGGGCGGCGGAAATGGTGTCGTAATCCCGCATCTCCCCCAGCAGAATCACGTCCGGGCTTTCCCGCAGCGCAGAGCGCAGGGCCTGCAGATAGTTGGGGGTATCGATGAAGATCTCACGCTGGGTCACGATGGATTTCTTGTGCCTGTGGATATATTCTATCGGGTCTTCCATGGTGATGATATGGCAGTCCCTGGTGCTGTTGATGCGGTCGATCATGCAGGCCAGCGTGGTGGTCTTGCCGGTGCCCGCGGCGCCCGTCACCAGCACAAGGCCGCCGTTGCGGTTGTTCCTGTCGTTCTGTTCCCCCACCAAAGCCAGGATGTCCTCCGGTATGCCCAGCTTCGCCGGATCCGGAAGCTCGAACCGGATGACACGGATGACTGCCGCGAGGGATCCCCTCTGCCGGAACACATTGACCCGGAACCTTCCCCCCGGGAAGTTCTCCCGCCGGGACATGGAGATGGAGAAGTCATCGTCCTCCCCCGCGTCCAGCTTCGTCCGAATCCGCCTTCCCTCCGTGTAGATCTGCTCCACCAGCTCTCCGATATCCCTCGGCATCAGGGCCTGGCCCTCCATCCGCACCTGTACGCCATTCCGTTTCATCGTGACCGGCAGACCGGCCACAAGGAAAATGTCCGCCACATCCTCATCATTTACTGCCAGCTCCAGAATCTCCTGTAACTTCATATCCATGTCCACCCTTCTTTTATTCATTCCGGTCCGTCCGTCTCCGGCCGCGCCTGTCAGAACCCGTCCCAGAGATTCATATCCTCATCCGGTTCCCACTCCTTCTCCATCCTCCAGCTCACCACCCGCAGGCTGCCGTCCTCCTCCGGGGCGACGCCCACCCGCAGGCCGTACTCCCCCTCCGTGAAGACCTTCCAGACCACGCCCTCTTCGTCCGTCTCCGTGTCCGGAAGTCCGCCCAGCCCGGCTGAGCCCTGCACTGCCTCCCCGGCCATGCTGAGGAACTGCTGGCCCCGGGCCTCCAGTCCGTATCGGATCCGCACCGTATCGGCATAGGTTTCCGCCAGGCTCCAGTCCGCCCGGGCCGTGGCAAATGACAGGATGCCCAGCGTGGTCATGCAGATGCTGATGACTGCCAGCAGAAGCGCCAGCGGCCCCAGCTTGATTGGTATATGCCTCATATGACATCCTCCTTCTCTCCGAACACTGCCGTGACAGTCCAAGCCCGGGACTTTTCACGGCGCCTTATCGAACATATGCTTGAAGCCATGCTATAGACCATGGGAATTTGCAGCAGAAAAATGAGCAAAGGCCTGCCGCCGGTCTGCCGTGTCCCAGCGGGTTTCCGGGCCGCCATGTCCTCAGCGGACGTACACCGCCGTCTCCAGAACATAGACCGGCTCCGCCTCTTCTGTCCAGAACACCGAGACCGTGCACTCCACCAGGCCTTCTCCTCCGCCGGATTCTGCCAGGTCCCCGGCAGGCCTCCACGACACCTCCACCCGGAAGTCCCCCTCCGGCGCCGGATTCCCCGTCCCGTCATACCAGGCCTGCAGAATGCCGCCGGTTTCACCTGAACCGTCCTCCGAAATCCCGGCGTTCCCGTTCTCGTCCAGCAGCGCCCGCAGGTCCTCCAGGCTCTCCGAAGCCGCCGCGGCCTCCGCCGCGTTCTCCGCCAGATGCACCGCCCCTGTCAGAATCTCCGCCCGCTCTCCCAGCCGTCCCGACCAGGCGAAGACCTTCGTCAGCACCAGAATCACCAGGATGAACACAGCCACCAGGATCAATGTCTCTATATAGAAGGCCGTAATATGGCGTCTCCTTTTTCCCGCGCCCACAGGGCTGCCATTCTCAATCATCCGCCCGGCCCTCCGTCCTTTTATCGCTCCTTAAGCAGAACAGCACCCTGCCCGCGTCCGTGACCACGGCATAGGCATCCCCGCCCAGCTCTTCTATGCGGAATACCTTCGTCTCCCCTATGGTCTGGGCATCGGCGGGATACAGTTCCGCCCCCGCCTCCCCGTAATCCTCCACAAGGCGGTCCCCCTCCTGATAGATCCGCAGGGCAAAACCGGTGTCCCCATCGGCAATTGACAGCACGGGCCTGCCCTCCTCTTCCAGGACGGACACCGCCCCCGGGGTGTCATTGAGCCTGACGCAGGTAGAGATATAGGAAAGCAGCACCCTGGCCTGGTTGTTCCTGGTCTGTCCCGCCACGATCTGGCGATAGGTCTGGGCCCCGAAGACCACCGTCAGAAAAAAGCCCGCCAGAAAAAGTCCCGCAACCACCATCGTATAGATTCCAGACAAACCTCCGTCCCTCTTCACAGGCCGCGCCTCCTTTCCCTAAGTCGTCCGCTCCGCCCCGGGCGCAGAACCCAGCCCCTCCCGCCTGGCACAAACCGGCTCTGCCCCGTCAATTCCGCCGAATCACCTTCACTGTCGGCGGCACATTGGAGGCGAAGATCTCATAGCTGACGAAAAACTCCCTCTCGTTGATCTGGAGCCCGTAATTTTCCTCCAGATATTCCAGGCTGGGGGGATAAGCCCCCTCCACTACATAGCACTGCAGCGCGCAGCGATCCACCGCCGCCTTCACCGCCCTGGCGCTCTCCTCGCTCATGTCCTCCCCGGAGACAGGCACCGCAAGGCACCAGAGCAGAGCCACCGCCGCGGCCCCGGCCAGAATCCATAAAAGCCCGGGCCAGCGTTTCTTTTTCTTATCCACATACATGGGCAGCACCTCCCTGCCTCCGCTCCGCCGCGGAGGGTACATCACGCTCTATGTCACTATCCGATGGAATTCATCATGCCGATCAGCGGCAGCATGACGCTCAGCAGGGACAACCCCACCGCCAGCATCAGGACACCCGACAGCACGGGATCCACGATGCCCACCAGACGGTCTACCAGACTGGCGCAATGCTCCTCCAGGAGATTGGTCAGCTTGTGCAGCACGGACTCCAGACTGCCGCTGCGCTCCCCCGCCAGGAGCATCCGCCCGTAGACGGGCTCGAACAACCTCTCGTCATAAGCAGCCTGGGCAATGCCGTACCCCTTCCCCATGCGGCTGACGCAGCGGTCGATCTTCTCCTCCACCGGCTTGCAGCCAACCATCTTCCTACTCTCTGCCACAGCGATGTCCTGCATCTCGCCGCTGGACAGAAAAGTGGACAATGCCGCGGTAAAGCGGAACATTCCCAGCCCCTCCAGGATGGAAGCGCAGGCAGGAATCCTGCGGAGCGCCGCTTCTACGATATTCCGTTTCTTCGTATTCCATATGCCGAACCCCAGCAACAGTGCCAGGGCCAGCGCCACCATGACGGCCAGCGCCGCCCAGCAGAGTATGTAAGCCCATCTGACATAGGCATAGGAAGATGCCGTCAGGCTTCCTGTCAGGCTGTCATACACATCCGTGAACGCGGGAAGCACCATGGTCAGCATGACCACCAGGACTACGATGATGATCGCCAGCATGGCCACCGGGTAGATGACCGCGTTCTTCAGCTTATCCGTCATAGTCTTCTGGTCCTCATAGTAGCGGGCCAGCTGGAACAGCACATCCTCCAGCCTGCCTGCAGACTCTCCCGCCGTGACCATCCTGATTGCGTACTCCGGGAAAATCCCCGTGGCTTCCATGGCGGCGGCCAGGCCTTTTCCTGCCTCTGTCTGCTCCTGCATGACCGCGATTCCCTGCTCCAGCGGCCCGCTCTGTCCGCCGCCGGACCGCAGCAGCGCCACAGCCTCATCCATCTGGATGCCGGACTGCACCATCATGGCCATGCTCTCACAGAATGCGCTGACCCCCAAGCTGTCCAGTTTCCCACGTCTCATAGCTTCCCCCTCCTATATCCAGTGTCTATCCTGCGTCTTTTAATAATAATGTACGTCCAGGTAGTTGGTGCCGTCTCCGATGAAGTCGCTGTCCGCGCCGTTGGCGGAAAAGGTCAGGTCCAGCCGGTTCCAGCCGTCATCCTTCACTTCATATTCCACTGTCACCCAGCCGGTCTCCTCAGTGTAGAACATGTTCCAGGCATGATACACATCGTTCGGAGACACGTTGCCGAAGACCACCTTGGTGGGAATCCCCTGGCTGCGCAGCATCCCCGCCGCAAGGGAGGCATAGTCGAAGCAGATGCCCTCCCCCGTCTCCAGCGTCTCGTCCAGCACCGGCATATACCCTGTGCTCGTCTGTACCGCCTCGGCCTTTTCCCTGTCATAGACGATGTTGTCGCAGATGTAGTCGTAGACGGCCCCCACCACTCCCAGCTCATCCTCCGCAGTGGCCGCAAGCTTCGCCGCCAGGAGGACACATTCCGAATCTTCATTATAATCCGCGTAGGCGTTGGGCCTGAGGAAAGGCTGGAACTCATCCTCCAGCTTCACGTTCATGTCCACCGCGTAAATGCGGGCGTAGGTCTTATCCTTCACATGCTTCATCACCTTGAACGTGTAGGTGCCGTCCCCCATCTGCAGCGGGAAGATCACCGGCGTCCCGTCCTGGGGGACGGTGTACTGCTCGCTCTGGTCCTCTCCCATGAGCACCAGGAGCTTTATCTTGGCATCCGAAACGACGCTGATGCCCACGTACCCCTGGCCGACATGTTCCAGGTCCAGCAGCACGTCCCCTTCTCCCTGGGCGTGCTCGGCATGAAACGCGGAACCCATGTATTCCGGTGCCTTGTACGGATTGGCCGGAGCCTGGCTGCCATAGGTGGCCGCAGTAACCTTTTCTTCCTCCACACGGGCGGCAGATGTGCCGGGACTCCCCGCCGCGTCAACGCCGCAGCCGCTCAAGAACAGCGACAGCAGCAGCATCCCCGCCCTGTATCCCTTTCCGTTCCGCCCCATAGACTCCTCACCGCCTCCCTTGCTCTGGCTGACATCCAGCCGGCTGCCCTCCCAGTCCCTGCATGACCGGCAGCCTTTCCACATTCTGCCCGCTGCCGCAATCGACAACCGGCCATTTTTATCATACTCCCGATAAGGGGAAATGTCAAGCAGACCGCAAAATGCCCTGCCGCCGCGGAGCATCTCCGTCTCCCGGCAGCAGGGTTCCTTCTGTCCGACTCCGCCTTAACGTCATTTCGTCAATGTCCAGTCTGGATTTCAGCCTACTTTCAGCTTGAATTTCTGGATGTCCTTGTCCGTCTCCACCAGCTCTATCTGAGCCCCCAGGCCCTGGAGCTTGATATGGAAATCCTCGTAGCCGCGCTCCACATACTTGATGTCCTCCACCGTGCTGAAGCCCTCGGCCGCCAGCGCGGCTATCACCAGCGCCGCCCCGCCGCGGAGATCCGGCGCGGTAATGCTGGCTCCGGTGTACTTGGCCACGCCGTCGATGATGGCGGTATCCCCGCCTTCCACCCGAATCTCGGCCCCCATCCTGGTGAGCTCGTCCACATATTTGAAACGGTTCTCGAAGATGCTCTCCGTCACGATGCTGGTGCCCTTGGCCAGGGCCAGCGCTACCGTGATCTGGGGCTGCATGTCCGTGGGAAAGCCGGGGTAGGGCAGCGTCCTGACCTGGGTGTGGAGCGGAGGCTTGGACGCCACCACCCGGACACAGTCGTCCGCCTCCTCCACCTCGCAGCCGATTTCCAGCAGCTTCGCCGTGACGGACTCCAGATGCTTGGGAATCACGTTCTTCACCGTCACGTCCCCTTTGGTGACGGCAGCGGCGAACATGAAGGTACCCGCCTCTATCTGGTCGGGGATGATGGTATATTCCGTGCCGTGGAGCCTTGCCACCCCCCGGATCCTGATCACGTCCGTGCCGGCTCCCTTGATGTTGGCGCCGCAGCTGTTCAGGAAGTTGGCCACGTCCACCACATGGGGCTCTTTCGCGCAGTTCTCGATGATGGTCATGCCGTCCGCCAGAGCGGCAGCCATCATGATGTTGATGGTAGCGCCCACGCTGACACGATCCATATAGATATGCTCCCCGTGGAGATGCTGTGCCCTGACCTTCACCAGCCCATGCTCAATCACCACTTCCGCCCCCAGGGCCCGGAAACCTTTGATATGCTGGTCGATGGCCCGGCAGCCGATATCGCAGCCTCCCGGCAGGACCACCTCCGTCTGTTTATATTTTCCCAAAAAGGCCCCCAGGAGATAATAGGAACCCCTGATCTTCTTGCTCCCCTCGTCCTCTACTATCAGATTGTGGACATTTCCTGCATTCAGCATGACGCTGTGCCTGTCGTTGCGCTTCACCGCCACGCCGATTCCCCGCATGGTCTCCAACAGGATGTTCACGTCGCGCACGTCAGGAATATTTTCTATATATACGGTCTCATCCGTCATGGCGGCTGCGGCCAGAATCGGAAGCGCGGCATTCTTGGCGCCTGCGATCTCCACGTCCCCCACCAAGGGATTCCCACCTTTTATAACATATTGTTCCATTCTATTTTCCTCTGCTTTGGGCCTGATTATCCAAACAACCAGCTGTCTCTTGTCCGGCCCTGTTTTTCGAACAAAGCCTATGTTACCACATTTTCCCTCATTTGTAAACCGAACGTGCATTCCTGTGTGCGGACGCTCCCGCGCCGTCCCCGGATCTCGCTTTCCGGGGCGGCGAAGGACCGAAGGCATCAATCCAGGTAACTTTCCGGATTCACCTGGACGCCGTTGATCAGAATCTCAAAGTGCAGATGGGGGCCTGTGCTGACGCCTGTGTTGCCGCTGAGGGCAATCCGGTCTCCCTGCTTTACCGTCTGTCCCACGCTGACCAGCACTTTGCTCAGGTGGCCGTACCGGGTCTGCCTGCCGTCCTCATGGTTGATATAGACTACATATCCGTAGCCGCTTCCCCATCCGGCCTTGACCACCGTGCCGCCGCAGGAAGCATAGACCGGCGTGCCTGTGGGCGTGGCCCAGTCGACGCCCTTGTGATAAGAGCTTGCCCCCTTGGTGGGCGCGTTCCTTCTGCCGAAGCCGGAGCTCCTGCGGCCTCCGGATATGGGCCTGATATAGGTGGGCGGAATCCTGGTCCCTCTCTCCACAATCTTGGGAACCGCTTCCTGGACCACCTCTTCTTTCAATATCTGGCGGCCCACTTCCTTGTCGTTCACATAGGACACGTCCGCCACCACCTTGCGGAATCCGGCGGAGGGCTGCTGGTGCACCACCATCTGGTTGGTGTACCAGCTGTCGTTCTCCACATATTGAATGTCCGCGTCATAGGTTTCCTCGTAGTACTCCTCTTCCACCCTGGTCACGGACAGTTCCGGCTCGGGCACCGTGATCAGCAGCTCCTGGCCTATCTGCAGCATGGTATTCTCATCCTCCAGACTGTCGTTCATGGCGACGATCGCATCCATGGGGATGTTCACCTTGATGGCGATCTCCGACAGCGTGTCCCCGGCCACCACCTCATAGACGCTGGGGGTCTCCTGCTCCATGACCACCAGATTGACGGCCTGCTCCAGGCCTGTCAGCTGGCTCTCCGGAAGGTAAGTCTCCACGATTTCTATCTCCTCGGAAAAATCCATGGAAAGGATGCCGAGTTCGTAGTCTTCGAACTCCATGGGCCCCTCGGCCTCCTGAACCCCGTTGAGCCCGCAGAAATAATCCCGGATGCCGGCCTGGGTATAGGAACGCCAGTCCTCCTCTTCCTGTTCCGACGCCGCCACCACCTGGGCCGTCAGGACGCTGAACTCCCGCTCCCCGTCGCTGGTCAGTTCCACCCTGAACTTCCCGTCGTTGCCGTATTTGTCGATGGCCGCCTGGAGGAGGCTCCGCACGTCCTCCACGCTGGCCAGGTTGACGATGTACTCGTTGATTTTCAGCGTGTAGGAGCGGTGCAGGGTCTCCTGGATGCTGGCCCGCAGCGCCTCTTCCATCCGTCTGGCCACATCCTCCTCAGAATCCGCTTCGCCCCAGAGCACCTGCTCGCCCACCACCGTCATGTCCGCCCGCATGAATACCAGCTCGTCGCTCTCGGACGCCACGTTCTTCCGGGCCTGCAGGAGCAGCTCGTCTATCCTGTCCTTGTCGTCCAGTGTGCCCATGTCCTGCCCGTTCAGGGTGATATGGAAGAAATTCTCTCCTGTCTCCTCATAGGGGGTGTATCCCCTCAACCACAGAAGACACAGAAACAATGTGCCCACCGTAGCCTTAATATATGTAAATTTGTACTTTTTATGATTGCTTTTCCTTTTCATCCGTCTTCCAATTCCTGTCTGTTCGATATTTTGTATTTTGCATTGTTTCTTGCCGCAATTTTGCCGTAAAGCTATTTTAGCAACATTTGCGCTGCTTGTAAAGTTTTACTGGCGTACGATAAGATTATCCCCTTCTCCGGCCAAATTATGCATCACCGCATTTTTCTCTTTCTGCCGCGTCCTCGCTCAGGCCCCATTGGCCAAAATCGCCTTGCCTGAATGTCCTCCTGGGCAAGAAGCTCATGGGCCAGGCGTCAGCAGGCAGTAGCAGCCTGTCTCTCCCAGGATCCGGTAGGCAAAGGGAAGTTTTTCCAGCTCGGAGACATGCACCAGGTACAGTCCGCCCGCCTCCGCCTCCGTCAGATAGTCCACGTTGACGAAATGGTAGCGGCGGCTGTAGGGCAGCAGTTCCCTGCCCCCGGTGACATTGGTCCTCTCCTGGTAATAGGCGGCATCGATTTCGCAGGCATACTGGGTCAGGATCTCCGCCATGTACACATTGTACTGCCAGTCCATGTGCCCGGTGATGTAGAGGGACTCATATCCCGCCTGGGAATCGGCCTTCTGCACCGCCTCCAGGAAATCCACGTTGAAATACCTCCCGATATCCTCCGCGAATGCCGTGAAATACGTCCCCAGGAACAGAAGGAAGCAGGTCCCGTAGACAGCGCACACCGGCATCCCGGCCCTGGGGAACCGCCGCAGCACCGCCGCGATTCCATAACCGCACAGAAAGATAAGAGGGAAAAAGATAATATTGACCCGGTTCACATTCACCTCAAATGTGGTCAGCCCCACCCACACGCCCAGGAGGAAAAATCCCCACAGGGCCGTCAGCCCTGTACGCCTTGCCATATCCTTCTCCCGAAGCAGGTCCCGCAGGAAACACACCATCCCCGTCAGCAGAAAGGGGATGGAGATATGATACATGGGCCCGAAAGCGGGAAGGGCATTGAACAGCGAGCCCGGCGTCTGCAGAATACAGGTCCGGAACATGGCCCGGAGGTTGCGCCAAAGCTGCGGAAAGGAAAAGTTCAGCAGCAGAATGTCCCGGCTTCTGACGCTCTCCGGAAAATAGCTCAGGGTGAACAGAGGCGTCTCAATGGTGGGAAGCCCGAAGAAATTGATAGCCAGGACCAGAATCTCCGGCAGGGCCACCGCCAGGAAAATCAGGATGCAGCAAAAGACCTCCCGCAGCCGCAGCTGTCTTTTCCAAAGGCACCACCCGGCCAGGAATGCCAGGAACAGGGGCACGGAATACGCGGCAATCCCGTAACAATATAACGTCAAGCCGAAGAAAACCATGGAGAAATAAAGAAAGGCCCGCTTCTCCAGTCCCACCAGCAGCAGATAGAAAGCCAGCAGAAAAACATGGGGGAACAGGTTGCAGTCCAGCGACCAGCGGCTCTGCATAAAGTGCCAGGGATTGATTGCCGCAAGCAGCATCATCCCCAGGGCCAGGCGAACAGAAAAAAGCCTCTTCCCCACCAGGTACACCAGCGCCACCGAACCGAAGCTTACCAGCAGCATCGGCAGCCTGACAGAAAAGATGCCAAAACCGAACAATCTGATGAAGGGGATCATGACATAGGAAAGCAGCACGCTCATCTGCCCGTATCGCCAGGCAGTGAAATGCACCGGCAGCCGTATGCCGAAACGGTCCGTGCCGTATCGGGACAGCGCCCAGGCGTCCACTCCCGCCATGGCCTCGTCCTGGTTCACCCCCGTGGGCACGGCGGCGAAACCGATGCACCGAACCAGGAGCGCCGCCGCAAATATCATCCAAAAAGCCAGGCGCACCCGCTTCCTGTCTTCCATCCGAACACCCGTCACTTTCTCTTCCTGCTCACACTGTGTCCAAAAGTTCCCAGCATTTCCCCGCAAACGTAATAAGCCCCATGGGAATAGACGATCGGATCCGCCTGTTCCAGATGGAATTTGTGCTTTTCATCCAGGTATCTCTCATCGGCATGCACCGCCACCACATCCGCCAGGAACATATGATGGGAGCCAAGGGGCAGCACGTCGCGCACCCTGCACTCCATGTTGACCGGGCTCTCGCCGATAAGGGGCGCTCCGACCTGGTCTGCCGCAACCGCCGTCAGGCCAAGCTCTTTGAACTTGTCCACCTCACGGCCGCTCTTCACGCCGCAGTAATCGGTGGCAAAGACCAGCTCCCGGGTGGTGAGATTGATGACGAATTCCCCGGTCTCCTGTAGGATTCCAAAAGAATGCCGCTCCGGCCGGACAGAGATGCTGACCATGGGCGGATTGGTGCACACCGTCCCCGCCCAGGCAATGGTAATGATGTTGAGCCTGCCCGCCGGATCGGCCACGCTGACCATCACCGCCGGCAAGGGGTACAGCATGTTCCCCGGCTTCCAGATTTCCTTCCCCATGTCCTCTCCTCTCCGTCCCAAAAGTCAGAAGGGCAGTATACGCAGGCCGCTCAGAATCTGGATCACGATGCCTGCCAGCGACAGGATCATGGCCGCCACCGAAATCCCCAGCACGGTCCCCAGTTTTCCTCTCATGTCCGCCACGCCCGCTTTCGCCTCGTCCAGGGCCGCGCCCTGCTTTCCGCTCTCCTCCACCATCACGGCCTGGACATTGCGGTACACTTTCACGCACTCTTTGTGGACATTCTCCTCCATGGCCTCCAGCCTCTCAGAAATCCCGCCGTTGGCCTGCGCCTCCAGCTGTCCGCAGAGGCTGTCTATCCTCTCTCCCATGGAAACGGTGAGGAATGCCACCTGCCCTGTGACGGCCTCTGTCAGGGACTGCGACTGTTCCGTCACGGACGCCGACAGGCTATCCAGCCGTTCCTCCGCGGACGCCGACCACGTCTCCATCTGTTCCGCCGCACCCTTCTCCAGGCTATCCAGCCTTTCTTCCAGCTGCCCCAGGGATTTTTGGAAATCCGCCACATCCTGGCGCAGCACTTTCGTCCCCTCGGAATTCTCCCGCACCAGGCGGCCTATCTCGCCGTCGTCCGCATGTATGCCGGACAGCTTCCCGAAGCCGTCGTCTATGAGCTTCTGCAGCTTCCCGAGGCATTCATTGTACTCTGCTATCTGGTTCTTCAGTTTGTTCAGTTCTTCCACGTCTGCCGCTGTGTTCGCCTTGATGATCTCCTGTGCCGTCAGCTTCTGCGCCAGCTTATCCATGAACATGTCCATTCGTTCTTCCTCCTGATCTGTCAATCCTGCCGACAGACATCCCAAACCTCTTTTGTCCCCAGTATTCTACCATTTTCTTCTCCGGATTACAAGAGATTACAAGATTCTGCAATGCCAACTAATCCTACCGCATGCGCTCCCTGGTGATCGTGAGGATCTCTTCGTTCAGCTTCAGCATCCTGACATCCAGATCCGCCACCATCTTGGCGCATTCCACCAGTTCGTTCTTGATATTCTCCGGCACGTCCCCTTCGAATTTATAGTGAATCTTGTGCTCCAGGCTGGCCCAGAAATCCATGGCAACTGTCCTGATTTGAATCTCCACCTTGGTGTCCACCGTCCTGTCCGACAGGTACACGGGCACAGTCACAATCATGTGATAGCTTTTGTATCCGCTGGCCTTGGGAAAGGTGATGTAATCCTTCACCCCAATCACCCGGATGTCCCTCTGCTCGCTGATCATGTCCACGATTCTGTAGATATCAGAGGTAAAAGAGCAGATGATGCGGATGCCCGCGATATCGTTCACGTATTTCACCATATTGTCGATGGTGGACTCATGCCCGTCGCGCTTCAGCTTCTTCACGATGCTTTCCGGCGTCTTGATGCGGGCCTTGATATGTTCGATGGGATTGTACCGATGGACATGCTGGAACTCGTCGTTGAGTATCTCCATCTTGGTCTCCATCATTTTCAGCGCGGCATTGTATATCAGGGTCACTTCTTTCCAACTGTCGATTCCATCGCCATTGTCTTCCTTCAGTTCCATATTTGCTCCTTTAATCAGCTTCGTATTCTCGGTGGCGCATCCGGCCTGCTGTGACGGCTCCACACCACGGTGCCTGTGGCCACCTGGCCGCTTTCTGTCCTGTACAAGGATATTCTGCCATGGTCCCGAATCGCTCATGACAAGACGGCTCTCAGGCCGCTTCCTTTCCAGAATAATGATATTATACCATAAATACCAGCGCAATTGTATATGATTCACAAAAAATTAATCCTTTTAAATGATTTGCCTCTGTTCCCGGGCCCGCAAAGCGTACCTTCCATGTATATGCGGATCAGGGCGGAAATATGCGTCTTGCTTTTGTGGCGGAAATCCTTTACCATGTAGGTAGCCATCAAAGGAGACCCGGTTCGTCTCCGCCTTGAGGAACGCGGAAAGGAATCGGGTGAAAAAAATTCCACCTGTGCGGTTGGATGCTCATTCGAGCATCCAACCCACTTCCGCATTCGCAAAACTCGCGCTTGCGCGCTCTTGCGTCTGCATTCGCAGCCGCGTTTTGCTCATTTGGAAGTGGGTTGCTAATCCAATGGCCCGTCTGCATTGCAATAGCTTGCATGCAGACAAGCCATTGGATTGCAACCGCACAGGTGAAAAAAATTACGGGAAGGATGAGTCGAGATGTTTCGTTTATGGGCAAAAATTTTTCAGGACAATCATATGCTGCGGGATGCCTGCATCCCCGATGACAGCGAGGACACGCGCACCCACAAAATCTTCCGGGCTCTGGACGAGGCGTGCTATCAGTTCGATCTGTCGCGTCCTATCTGGCTGGACAAGACCATAGCCGAGTTCAGGCGGCACAGCAAGGCGCGTTTCACCCAGGACAATTTCGTGGAAAGCATCGATTTCGATTATCTGGAGATTCAGGTGATTGAAGAAGATTGATATTGACATTTCTCCTAATCCGTGTATAATATGGAATTAGCGACATGTAGTTTCAAAAACTATGTATCATGTTTTCAAGAATTCGTTCATAGTTTTCGCCACTATTGCAGATAATATCCATATATACTGCAGGCCGCCGGAATTTACAGCAAGAAAATGTACCAGGTACCTTGCCCGCGGTCTGCAGTCGGGGCTCATGGTATGGGTTGCTGGCATACAATATAAATATGTATGGCAAGGTTTTAGGAGGTATCCATATGCAAATCACAATCAGAGAACCAGGAAGCGCAATCACCCATTTCATCGGCATGCTCATGGCGGTATTCGCGGCGGTGCCGCTGCTGGTCAAGGCCGGGGTCTCGTCTGGGGGCGAGCATTTCATGGCCATGGCCATCTTCATCGCCAGCATGATCCTACTGTACGCCGCCAGCGCCGCTTACCATTCCGTGAACCTGGCGGACAGGTATCTGCGGGTGTTCCGCAAGTTGGACCATATGATGATCTTCGTGCTGATTGCCGGTTCCTACACGCCGGTATGCCTGATTGTGCTGGGCGGAAAGGTGGGGTATACCATGCTGGCTCTGGTGTGGGGAATCGCTCTGGCGGGGATGCTGGTGAAGGCCTGCTGGATCACCTGCCCCAAGTGGTTCTCCTCTGTCATTTATATCGCCATGGGTTGGGTCTGCGTGCTGGTGTTCGGCAGATTGTTCGACACGCTGTCCACAGGGGCTTTCCTGTGGCTGCTGGCGGGAGGGATCATCTATACTGTGGGCGGGGTAATCTACGCGCTGAAACTGCCGCTGTTCAACTCCAGGCATAAGGGCTTCGGGTCACACGAGGTGTTCCATCTGTTCGTTATGGCGGGGAGCATGTGCCATTTTGTCTTTATGTATTGCTATGTGGCTTAAGGAGGACGGGGACGGTTGGCTGCTCCTCGGCAAAATTTCTATTGCGGTCCCCCTCATAGCATGTTATACTGCATAACGCTGAATACTGCCTAATGTAATCATGCGATTGAACCAGTCAGCGTTATGCAGTCTGGTTTCACGGCAAGTGAAATCGTTAGGCAGTATATTTTAAAGCCAAGAATTCAATTCTTACAGCAATCTAACGCCCAAGGGGTGTTTTCTGTACTATGTACCAATAGAGGCCATGCAGAACAGGGAATCCGTCAGATTGAGCTTCTTGCCGGGCGTAAGGAATTGTCTACAAATAACTGATGCGAGTTTATAGCTGTTTTCGTTGTATTTCTGGGCTTTCTCCTAAACAAGTTGCATCAGTTATTTTCCGACAGTTCCTAAGCCTGTGGGCACAGATTCGGGACAGGAGCCGGCAGAGTTTTGCGCCGGCCGGGATATTGACCTTCTCTGGTTTCCATAATAGGAAAGATTTGCAGAAAAACTCGGAGCGGCCTATTATGGCCGCTCCTTTGCTTTCCCCATTCATCAGTCTTCATATCCGTTGGGATTGTTCTTCTGCCATCTCCAGGAATCCTCGCACATCTCCCGGATGCCGTACCGGGCTTCCCAGCCCAGCTCTTTCTTGGCAAGGCTCGCGTCCGCGTAGCAGGCAGCAATGTCCCCGGCCCTTCTGGGCTTGATCGCGTAGGGGATTTTTACGCCGTTGGCTTCTTCGAAGTTCCTGACCATGTCCAGCACGCTGTAGCCGGTGCCGGTGCC
This sequence comes from uncultured Acetatifactor sp., assembly GCA_910585665.1. Classification (GTDB taxonomy): domain Bacteria; phylum Bacillota; class Clostridia; order Lachnospirales; family Lachnospiraceae; genus Acetatifactor. The sequence goes on from CAJUFI010000011.1 coordinate 81,401, forward strand.
CAGGTTGTAGATTTTCAGGCCGGCTTTCTCCTCTATTTTCTTCAGTGCCTTCACATGGCCTACGGCCAGGTCTACTACATGAATGTAGTCTCGCACGCCGGTGCCGTCAGGGGTGTCGTAGTCATCGCCGAAGACGCCCAGCTGGGGAAGCTTGCCCACGGCCACCTGGGTGATATAGGGCATCAGGTTGTTGGGAATGCCATTGGGGTTCTCGCCCATGGTACCGCTCTTGTGAGCGCCGATGGGGTTGAAGTAGCGCAGAAGAATCACGTTCCACTCGTTGTCCGCCTTCTGGATGTCGGAGAGAATCTGCTCCAGCATGGACTTGGTCCAGCCGTAAGGGTTGGTGCATTCTCCTTTGGGGCAGTCCTCGGTGATGGGGATGACGGCGGGATTGCCGTACACGGTGGCGCTGGAGGAGAAGATGATGTTCTTCACATTGTGCTTCCTCATGACGTCCACCAGGGTCAATGTGCCTGCGATGTTGTTCTCATAGTATTCCCAGGGCTTCTGCACAGACTCTCCCACTGCCTTCAGCCCGGCGAAATGGATCACCGCATCGATGCCTTCTTTGGAGAAGATTTCCTCCAGGGCCGCTCTGTCCAGGATGTCCGCTTTGTAGAAGGGGACTTTTTTCCCGGTGATGGCTTCCACCCTCGCAAGGGATTTCTCGCTGGAATTGCAGAGGTTGTCCAGAACTACTACTTCGTAGTCTGCCTGTTGCAGTTCTACCACTGTATGGCTGCCGATGAACCCGGCGCCGCCTGTGACCAAAATCTTCATAGCATCCTCTTTTCCGCACGGGCTCTCCAGGGGGCGCTAGGTGATGAGTTGTGGCGGGGAGCCGTGCTATTTGTGATTTGTTTTCTTTCTTTTTTAAGAATACTGCTTTATTCTTGTCTTCTCAATATTTTTATGTTGGGAGAAGCTGGCGAAATGTTATATGGTTGTTTTTAAGTGGCTCAAGGGCAACTCATCGCTTTTCAGATATTCGTCAAATGGTTTCTTTACTAAGGAATTGTCTACAAATAACTGATGCGAGTTTATAGCCGTTTTCGTT
>CAJUFI010000012.1 GCA_910585665.1 uncultured Acetatifactor sp.
CCGACCGGGCGGGCAGAAATACGGAAAAGGGTACTCTTTTCCTATGCTTGCTACGTTACCGTTTCTACGTCTATAAGGCGTTTCCGCCACAAAAAAATGCCCGCCAAATGCGGGCTGGAAGCGATAAAAGCACAAAAAATAGAGAACGCTTTTCACGTCCTCTACTCTTTGATTTTGATAGCTCCGTCAATGGCTCCCTTGATAATCGGCAAATACGGTTCGGGACACAGCTTTAATTTGTGGCCGACCCTCTGGCGCTGTTCGCTGCCCTCTGGCTCTGCTTCCGGGTGGAAGTAGCGTTCTATGGGGAGCTTGCATATCCTCGCCAGCTCATAAAGTACCGGGACGCTGGGAAGATCGCCGCTGTTTTCTATATTTGCAAGATACCGGGGATCAATACTGACTTGTTCAGCCAATGCCCTGCGGGACAATCCCAATGCTTTCCGCGCTTCTTTGATGTCCGCTCCAAGCGTTTCAAAACCGGGATATTCTGTTCCTTTCGCCATATCATTTCACCCCTTTACATTGTATAGTTCATACTATGCGCGGGGAATGACGTAATATGCACTTTTATTACAGTTTATAATTCCTGTTGTCGTGTCAACTCAAATGATAAATTCCTCCCGCTGGATCACCGTCTGATTTTCCTTTATAAGCGTTTGAATAATCTGCAAACCGTTTTCCAGATCGGCCATTGTCCGGGGGGAGCAGGTAGCCAGCCGGATCGCGGCGAATTGGGCGGTATTCCCCACCGCAAAACGGTCTGAACACAATACCTTTACGCCGTGATTTTTTGCCTGCACTTCAAAGTTGTAGCCGTTGCAGCCTGCGGGGAGCGGAAGCCACCTAAAGAAGCTGTACGGATTCGTTGGCGGCTGTTCTGGAAAGTATCTGGTATACAGGCGGCCCCGTTCCTCTGACAGCATACACTTCTTGTCGATGATCTCCCGCGCGGCCCCGCCTGCAATCAGCTCACTTGCAATCTCCGCGTTGAGCAGCGGGATTTTCAGGTTAATGTTATTGGCCGTATTCAAAAAGGTTTTCTGGAAGCGGTGCGGAAACACCAGATAAGCGATCCGCAGCCCGGCAGACAGGGATTTTGAAATTCCGTGCAGGTAAATGGTGTGCGCGGGGATCATGGTTGCCATCGGCGGGATTTTATCGTCCGCGATAAAGCCGTAGGTATCATCTTCAATCAGAACCATGTCCTGACTGCTGATAATCTGGCTGATTGCTTTCCGGCGCTCTGACGGCATGGTGATCCCCGTGGGATTTGTGCAGGAGGGCATTAAATAAATCCCCTTTATTTCATGCAGCTTCCTCTGCTTTTCCAGCGCGTCCGGCAGCATACCCTGTCCGTCGGCCTCTATCGGTATCAACTGGATATTAAGCTGCTTTGCAAGAGTGATGAAATTGGAATAAGTATAGGTATCAGTGGCAATCTTATCTCCGGCCCGAAACAGGGAAAGAAGCGCAATCGCCAGCGCGTTTTGTGTACCGGACGTTAAAATAATATCCTCCATAGCGGCGTTGATCTGGAACTCGGCAAGCCATTTCTGCGCGACCTGTTTATGGTGGGCTGTCCCCAAGGTAAAGCTGAACTCAAATAGCTTTTCCGACTTCGGGCCTTGCAGGATTGCCCGTGCGGTATCGGCCACAATGGAATTGAACTGATAGTAGGGCTTGATGGGGCCAAGGTCTATGTACTCCGCTTCCTCCTGCGTGTCTGGATTCGGCAGGGCCGCATTGGGGGAAACATACGTCCCGCTTCCCACCGCCGCATAGATTAAGCCTTTTGTTTCGCACAGCTTAAAGGCGCGGGTGATGGTACTTAAATTCACGTCCAGAAAGTCCGCTAATTCCCGCTGCGGCGGCAGCTTTGTTTTGGGCGGAAGCCTCCCGCTTAAAATGTCCTGTTCCAAAAGCTCTGAAAGGGATATATACATCGGGAATTTTAACAGGGCCTTGCTCGGCTTCCATGTAAGCGGATAATCTTCAAACGAGTTTACAGGCATAGCGCACCTCCTTAAAAACATTGTCTTGCATACAATTCTACTATTGAAACCGTACAAAGTCAATGCTACTGTTATAATTGTTATGATTATATGCAGCGCAAGGAGGTAAGAACATGGAACAAGTAATCAGGGAGCAGCTTCTTCACATGTTGGAGAACAATAGTAAACTGACAGAACATGAAATTGCAATTATGCTGGGGATTTCGGAAGAAGAAGTCCAAAGGGAAATAGCCGGTCTGGAAAAAGCGCATGTGATCTGTGGCTACCATACATTGATTGACTGGAACAAAGTCAATGATGATGATGTGACCGCTTTGGTAGAGCTGCGTGTTACGCCGCAGGGCGGCGAGGGCTATCAAAAGCTGGCAGAGAAAATCAATGCCTATCCGCAGGTAGTGACGCTGTACTTAATGTCCGGGGCTTACGATTTTCTTGTCATGGTAAAGGGGAAAACACTGAAAGAAATATCCCTTTTCGTGTCGGGAAAGCTGGCCTCCATTGAGGAAGTCCAGAGTACCACTACCCATTTCACGCTGACAAAATATAAGGAGCTGGGCGTGAGCTTTGAGGCAAAGCAGGCGGACGAAAGAATGGTGGTGACGCCATGAGGGAAAAGCTGTCACAAAAAGTATTGAACCTAAAATCTTCCGGCATACGGGCCTTTTTTGATATGGCGAACGAAATTCCCGACGTGATTTCCCTCGGCGTCGGGGAACCGGATTTTGATACCCCGTGGCATATCCGGGAGGCAGGCATACAGGCGTTGCAGTCCGGCAAAACCTTTTATACGTCCAATGCGGGGCTGCAAGAACTTCGGGCTGCAATCAGCAGCTACACCAAACGGAAAACCGGGCTTACTTACAATCCTGAAAACCAGATCATTGTCACGGTTGGCGGCAGCGAGGCCATTGACCTTGCGCTGCGGGCGCTGCTTAATGCAGGGGACGAAGTGATCTATCTGGAACCGGGCTTTGTTTCCTATTACCCCTGTATTAAGCTGGCTGACGGCGTTCCCGTCCCAATCCGCTTGACAGAGGAAAACCGGTTCCGTCTGAAGCCGGAGCAGTTGGAGGCGGCGGTTACACCCAAAAGCAAGGTGCTGATCCTGTCATACCCCAACAATCCGACCGGGGCCGTGATGGAAAAGGAGGATTTGGAAGCCCTGTTACCTGTCATTCAGAAACACGATTTGATTGTTATATCCGATGAAATATACGGGGAGCTTACCTATGGCGTGAAGCATTGTAGTATCGCCGGATTGCCCGGCATGGAACAACGAACCATAATTATCAACGGTTTTTCCAAGAGCTTTGCCATGACCGGCTGGCGGCTGGGGTACGCGCTGGGAAACCATGAGATTATCGAACAGATGGTAAAAATCCATCAGTTTGCGGTAATGTGTGCACCTACCATCAGCCAGTATGCGGCCATCGAAGCGATGGAACAGGGGGACGGGGATATAGAAGCCATGCGTGAATCCTACGACCAGAGAAGAAAATTCCTCTACCATGAGCTGCAAAGGCTGGGCCTGCCCTGTTTTGAACCGCAGGGAGCATTTTATATGTTCCCCAATATCCGGGAGTTTGGTTTATCCAGCGGCGAATTTGCGTTGAAGCTGCTGAAAGAGGAAAAGGTGGCGGTTGTCCCCGGCGATTCCTTTGGTGAGTGTGGGGAGGGCTTTGTACGGATTTCCTATGCGGCTTCCCTGCAAAACCTGAAAGAAGCCGTCAACCGGATTTTCCGGTTCCTGTCCCGGTACCGGACTTAGAAAGGGGCTGCTTATGAAAACGTGGGAAAAGAATATCCGCCAAGTGCTTCCCTACATACCGGGCGAACAGCCCAAACAGGCGGACATCATCAAACTGAATACGAATGAGAATCCCTACCCGCCCTCTCCCCGTGTGGCCGAAACACTGGAACAATTCCAGACAGGGGAACTCCGGCTATATCCCGACCCGGATTCTAATATTCTGGTGGAGGCCCTTGCGGATTTCTACCAGATTGACCGTAGCCGGATATTTGTAGGTGTCGGCTCTGACGATGTGCTGGCCGTATCATTTCTGACCTTTTTTAATTCCGGGAAACCTGTGCTGTTCCCGGATATTACCTATTCCTTTTATGACGTGTGGGCGCGGCTGTTTCAGATACCGTTTGAGCAGATTCCCTTAGACGGTGAATTTCAGATCAGGAAAAGTGATTATTTCCGGGAGAACGGAGGCGTAGTCTTTCCTAACCCCAACGCCCCCACAGGGATATTGATGGGCTTACCGGAGATAGAGGATATTATCAGCCACAATCAGGACGTGGTGGTGATCGTGGACGAGGCTTATATTGATTTCGGCGGCATATCCGCGTTCCCGCTGCTGGATAAATACGATAACCTGCTGATTATCCAGACCGTTTCAAAATCCCGCGCCCTTGCCGGCCTGCGTGTCGGCTATGCGTTTGGAAGCCCGCAGCTTATCAGCTACTTAAACGATGTCAGGAACTCCTTTAACTCTTATACCATGAACCGCCTGACGCAAACACTGGGCGCGGCGGCAGTCCGGGACAGGGAATACTTTGAGCGAACAAACGCCCTGATTATCGCAACCAGAGAGCGTATAAAGCGGGAATTGAAGCAGTTAGGCTTTTCCTTTCAGGATTCCAAAAGCAATTTTCTGTTCGTTACGCACCCGTCTGTAAAGGCCGGTGTGATTTACGAAAGCCTGCGGGCCGCTGGGATTTATGTGCGCCATTTTTCCAAGCCGGAGCGCATTTCCGATTACCTCCGTATTGCGGTGGGAACGGATCAGGAAATGGACTGTCTGCTGATAAAGCTAAAAGAGATATTACAACAACATGGTGACTTGCACGGAAACATAGGAGAATGTCAATGAAAGATTTAACACAGGGAAGCGAGCTGAAAACGATCTTTTACTTTTCCCTGCCGATTCTGGTAGGAAACTTATTTCAGCAGCTTTATAACGTGGCCGACAGCGTGATTGTCGGAAACTTTTTGGGGAAAGAAAGCCTTGCGGCGGTGGGATTCAGCTATCAGATCAATTTCCTGCTGATTGCGCTGTCCACGGGGATTTCTCTGGGCGCAAGCGTCCTGACCTCCCGTTACTTTGGAGCCAGAGATATGCGGCAGGTGAAAAAGGTGGTTGATACCGGCTTTCTGTTTTCAGCGGTTCTTTCCCTTGTCATAGCGGCAGCCGGTGCCTGCTTTTCCTATCAGATTTTAGTGCTGTTCCGGGTGCCTGAAAATCTGCTGACGATAGCAGATACTTACTTGAAGATTATATTTATCGGTGTGATCCCCACATTCGCATACAATTCCCTGACGAATATCCTTAGAGGCGTCGGGGATTCCAAGACACCGACTTATATTCTGATTGCGGCAACGCTTATCAATATCGTGCTGGATATTTTCTTCATTACCGCCCTGAAATGGGGTGTGGCCGGGGCTGCGGTTGCGACCGTGACCGCGCAGGCTTTTTCATTCATTACCTGTATGCTTTACATGCGGCGGCGTTACCCCGACCTGTTTATCCGACTTTGGGATTTACAGCTTGACCGCCACGAGTTGAAGAAAAGTCTGGTGATCGGAACGCCCGCCATGCTGCAACAGGTATTTGTAAGCGTTGGTTTTATGTCCATACAGTTTCTAATCAATGGCTTTGGAACCGATTGTATGGCTGCGTATGCTGCGGCCTCCAAGGTGGATTCCTTTGCGGAAATGCCCGCCCTGAATTTGGGGCAGGCCATGACGAACTTTACCGCGCAGAACTACGGGGCCGGGAAAATTGACCGGGTAATCAGGGGCGGCAAATCGGCGCTGGCTATGGGGGTGGGTATCTCAATCCTCATATCCATTGTCATATGCCTGTTCCCGTCCCTCTTTATTTCCCTGTTCAACCGTGATCCCGGCGTTGTCCAGATCGGGAACGGCTACCTGCGGACGGTATCGGTATTCTATCTGATTTTTGCAGCTATGCAGATTTTGAACGGTCTGCTGCTGGGATATGGGAAAGCACTGGTTCCCATGATTGCGTCAATCGGTTCCCTCTGTCTTTTACAGGTTCCCACGGCAATCCTGCTGTCTGGAACCGAATTGGCTTATCGCGGTATCTGGATTGCCGCACCCGTGGGCTGGCTGGGTGGTCTGCTGATCCGCTTCCTGTATTTCCGGCATATTGCAAGGAAACAGGCAGCTCTAAAGGAGGCATAAATTTTACACACAAGGAGGTTCCAAGATGGAAAAGAAAATCACACTGAAACAAATTGCTATGGTTGGCGTTATGGCTGCGGCGGTCTATGTGGCTTCCGCGTTTCTGCAAATACCAATCCCCACGGCCATAGACAACACCCGCCTGCACATGGGAAATGTTATGTGCCTGCTTTCCGGCCTGCTCTTAGGGCCGGTACAGGGTGGGCTTGCGGCGGGGATCGGCTCCATGTTCTTTGACCTGACGAATCCGGCCTACATCACGTCCGCGCCGTTCACCTTTGTTTTTAAGTTTCTTATGGCGTGGATTTGCGGCATGTTCGCATTTCACAAAAATTCCGGGATAAGCTCACACAAGCGGTATATTATCGGTTCGGCATTGGGCGCATTTGCCTATGTGCTTCTTTATCTTTCAAAGAGCTACATCGAACACCGCTTCGTTTTGGGCCTGCCGTTGGAGGTCGTTATGATTACCCTGTCACAGAAAGCCGTTGTGTCCAGCGTCAACGCCGTTGTATCTATTATCGTGGCTGTTCCGCTGGGGATCGCCCTGCGGCCTACCGTAAGAAGATATTTGCAGTAAGCCTATGGAACTGGATATGACTTCGGGGAAGCCCCTGAACACATTGTTAAAATTCTCCCTGCCGCTGCTGGCGGGGAGCGTGATACAAAACCTTTATAACATCTTCGACACGGCCATTGTGGGGCATGTGCTGGGTAAATATGCGCTGGCGGCTGTGGGTAACTCCTATGTGCCGACGCTTATCATCAACAGCATTGTTTTAGGGATTGCTTCCGGCATATCTATCCTTGTGGCGCAGCTATACGGCTCCAAGGATAAAGGACAGATTTGTAAATGTTATGGTTCCGTGCAGACGTTGATAGTAGCCGTGGGCTTCGGGCTGGCTGTGCTGTTCTTTGCTCTTGCCGGGTGGATTTTTAAGGCTATGCAGATACCGGAGGAAATCACAAGCCCTGCGGCCCTTTATCTTCGGATTGTAGCGGCTGGGATTCCGTTTTTGGCAATCTACAACTTTTATTCTGCGCTGATTAAGGCAAAAGGGGATTCCCGAACACCGATTAGGTGTATCTGCCTGTCCTGTGTCCTCAATATTCTGTTGGACTACTTATTTGTGGCCTGTTTTGGCTGGGGGATTGCCGGGGCTGCGTCCGCCACGGTTCTTTCACAAGCTCTGGCGGCTGTATTGGTTGGCCTGCACTTATACCGGCAGGAACACCCGGTAATAAGGACAGCCCCAAGTGCCGGGCTGATTGTCCCGATCTTGCAGCTTAGTATCACGGGGATTGTCCAGAACGGGGCTTCCGCCATCAGCATGTTTTTCATACAGGGCATTATCAATACCTTTGGTGTAAATGAAATATCGGCCTATACATCGGCCTATAAAATTGAAAGTATCTTAACAATCCCCGCCGTCAATTTAGGCGTGGCGTTAAGTGTCTATATCGGACAGAATGTAGGGGCCGGGGAATATGACCGCACCCGACAGGGCCTAAAAGACAGCTTCAAGATCGCGGCGGTGTTTACCACACTTGCTATGGCAATCCTGTGGTTTGCTTCGCCGCTGCTCATGGTTCTGGTGGTGGGAAAGGAAATGGCAGTCATACCGATAGGGGTTCAATATCTGCGTATTATTTCCGTGACGTTCCCCCTGTGCGTAAGCCTCTATCTGTTGACAAACTTCCTGCGTGGAGCCGGTGAGATTGCCTATCCACTGTTCAATACGCTGCTGGAACTCTGTTTCCGCACGTTCTCGGCTTTTGTGCTGGCGCATTACTTTGGTTTTGTCGGTGTTCTGCTGTGCAGGCCGTTGAGCTTTGTTGTGAGTACCATTAGCCTATCCTGTCGGCTATTGTCCGGCAAGTGGAAAGATAAGATAAATCATTCTGTGTAATAGCTGCCGCATGATGACAGATAAAAATTCTAATCAATGGTTTTGGAACCGACTGTATGGCTGCGTATGCTGCTGCCTCCAAGGTGGATTCCTTTGCGGAAATGCCCGCTCTGAATTTGGGGCAGGCCATGACGAACTTTACCGCAATTTTTTGCTATGGTTGGCGTTATGGCTGCGGCAGTCTATGTGGCTTCCGCGTTTCTGCAAATACCAATCCCTACGGTCATAGATAACATGCGCCTACATATGGGAAATGTGATATGCTTGCTTTCCGGCCTGCTCTTAGGGCCGGTACAGGGCGTGCTTGTAGGAGAGTAGTATCCATAAACAGGAGGTATATAATGGTTATTAGTCCAAGTGAATATATTAAAAAATGCCTAAAAATTGATTTTGATAACAGCGTTGAAAATATTATTGATACAGGTGCCTCAATTATAATATTTGAAAAAGGTACTATGCCGATTGAAATGGGCGAAATGATAAATTGTTTCTATTTTATTATCTACGGACTTGTCAGAGGCTATTATATTGATGATGATGGAAATGAGGTTACAAAATATTTTGTTTATGAAAATGGTTTTTTTGGTTCGGAATGTTATCGTACCAAAGACACTTCGACTTTTTTTGTGGATTGTTTGGAAGAATGTAAATGTATTAAACTTCCCTATTTTCTAATACAGAAAATCATGTCAATAGATCAACGCGTAAATCAACTCATTCATAGTATATACTTAAACGAAATCGGAAAGTTGGAGGATAGAACAAGAAAACTTTTACTGCTTACTGCCGAAGAGCGCTATATATTTTTTTGCAGGGAATATCCAAACTTGCAGAGGCGGTTACAGCTAAAATATATAGCGTCCTATATTGGTATTAAGGCTGCTTCTATGAGCAGAATTAGAAAAAAGTTGAAAAACCAGATATGAATTAACATAGGTGAATTACAGCCGCTTTTTGGAGAAGTATAATCATTCTCAAAAGGAGGTGTTCAGCTTGAAATTTGCATTAATCACCGGCGCAACAAGTGGTATCGGATTTGAACTGGCAAAATTGTTTGCACAGAATGGTTATGGGCTTGTTTTAGTATCTTCTAACCAAAACCATTTAGATAATGTAAAAAATTCTTTAGAAACCAGCTATTCCATTCCAATTTATATCTTTGAACAAGACTTGACCAAAATCGATGCAGCGGAACAATTATATCACCAGATAAGAAAGGAAAAAATTTCTATTGCTGTATTGATTAACAATGCAGGATTTGGTTTAGTGGGAGCAACAGACGAAATTGATCTTCGACAAGATGAACAGATGATAACTGTAAATGTAACGAACCTTGTTTTGTTGTGCAAGTTATTTCTACTGGATATGTATAAACAAAGGACAGGTAAAATCCTTAATGTTGCTTCAACAGGTGCCTTTCAGCCCGGCCCATATACTTCAACATACTTTGCAAGCAAAGCATTTGTTTTGAACTATACAAGGGCTATCCGATATGAAGCAAAATCCAAGGGTGTTGTGATTTCCACTTTATGCCCCGGAGCTACCAAAACGAATTTCTTTAATAGAGAGGGGACTATTACTCCGCACACTGCTATGTCAGCGGAAAAAGTTGCTCAAATTGCTTTTCGCGGCCTACAAAAGAATAAAGAAATTATCATTTCGGGACTAAAAAACCGATTACTTCAACTTTTTCCGGTGAAAGTAAAAATGATTAGTGTTGCAAAAATGAAACAAAATAAATAAACGACTGCCGCACGACGGCAAGAGAAAAAAGCCGTCGTATAGCAGCCACTTCCCTGTGCTTTTTATCATATACGGCGGCTTTGAGAAATCGGAGCCGTCATTTTTTTCTGTCTGCGCTTTTCGATTCATAGCAGGCAATAGTAGGCGGCTTATGAGAGGACGCCGCCATGCTTATTTATCTTCGCCCTAATTCACTCAATAACCACTTAAAAAAAGCCTTACCCCGCCACGGGATAAGCTCGCATATGAGTATGAACTATATCGTGTAATTTCATATCGTTTCGCTTCTTTCTTCGCCCGGCTGGTCTGCCACCAGCCGGGCGTTTTTTGTCGTTTTCTGCGGTCTGCTTCACCGCTTAATAAATATTTTGAGAAATTTTCAAATAGGAGGCGATTAGCGGGCAGGCGGCGGAAAACCGTTCGCTTTGTTGGCGGAAAGGGAGAGAACCACCTATACCCCCATAGAAAGGGGGTGAGAAGATGGAAGCTATCCCCCGTGACTATGGCGAACGGTGCCAGTTTGACCGCTACTGTAAGCTGGTGCTGTACCATGAGGCCCTTGACTACCTGCGGGAAATGCAGCGCCGCCGCGACCGTGAAACGTCGTTCGACGCTCTACCGCAGGCAGAAATGGACAAGCTCTGCACGGAAGATCATTACCCCAGTGACAGCTATATTTTTAGCTCTCATGGGTACGACTTATTGATCGACAATGAGCTTGTGGCCGACGCATTTTCCAGTCTGTCCAAAGACGCGCAAAGTATCTTGATCCTGCGCTGCGTTCTGGATATGACCGATCAGGAAATAGCCGACCTTATGGGAATGAGCCGCAGCGCCGTCCAACGGCGCAGGGCGAAAACGCTGAAAGAGCTTCGGACAAAACTATTGGCAATCATGCCGGAGGGAGGTTGAACCGTATGAAGCAGCCCAATTACAAAGGCAGGGAGCTTTTGCCTTATTCGGTGATTGAAGCGGCCCGCGCTGGGGAAGCTGACGCCGTGGATCGCGTGCTGCGGTACTACGATGGCTACATAAACAAACTGTGTACCCGCAAGCTCTACGACGAATACGGCCAGCCTCATGTCCGCGTGGACGAGTTTATGAAACACCGTCTGCAAATTAAGCTCATTCATTCCATCGTCATCACTACCTGATGACACGGCCCCCGGCCAGAGGAAACGGCCTTACCCTTTCCACGTTTCCCTGATCCCCGGAGGCCGCAGGGCTGCACTTTGATAAAGAAAGCGACGCAAGACAACGGCGGCGCAGCATAGGGCAAACGGACACATTCCGTCTGTACCGAGCCGGGCGGCGGGTGCGCCATGATACTTTCCCCTACGGAGAAAGCGGAGCGACCAACACCATGCCGTAATGCAAGCGTGGCAGCTTGCGGGCGATAACATGCAGGCGGGACAATGATACTCCCTTGTCGTCGCAGTCCGAGCGTTAAAAGCGTCGCAGGCAACGAGCAGGGCCGCATGAGAACCATGCGGGGGTGAGATTCCCGTGGAGCTGTGCCAGCAGCCGTCCGTTATTATGCCCCTTTTGTAACTGGAAACCATTTTTCTACTTCGTGAAAGGGGGCAACATGATGGAAACAACTGATGTGCCTATCTGGGAAAAATACACGCTTACCATTGAGGAAGCGTCTAAATATTTCCGTATCGGGGAGAACAAATTGCGTAAGCTGGCGGAGGAAAACACCAAGTCCGGCTGGGTGATTTTCAACGGTAATCGGATTCAGATCAAGCGGAAACAGTTTGAAAAAATAATTGATACTTTGGACGTAATATGATGTAATTTGTCCTTGAATATGCTATAATAGGTGTAGGCATATCAAGGCTCTTTCCGACAGGGAAAGGAGCATGAGGCACTATGTCAGAGAAAAGACGGGACAGCAAAAATAGATTATTGCAGTCCGGAGAGAGCCGGAGAAAAGACGGAAGATATGCTTACAAATATACAGATACCTTTGGTAAACCGAAGTTCCTTTATTCGTGGAAATTGACGCCTACGGACAAGATTCCGGCAGGAAAACGCGACGATATATCGTTGAGGGAAAAGGAAGCAATTTTACTGAAAGACCTTAACGACGGGATCGACCCCATAGGAAAGAAAATGACCGTCTGCCAGCTTTATGCAAAGCAGATCAGGCAGAGGGGAAACGTCAGGCACAACACCGAAAATGGACGTGCGCGGTTGATGAAGATTCTCGAACAGGATAAGCTCGGTTCTTGCAGCATTGAGAGTGTGAAGCTGTCAGACGCGAAAGAATGGGCGCTTAGAATGAAAGAGAAAGGCTATTCCTTTAAGACCATCAGCAACGACAAGCGCTCCTTGAAAGCGGCGTTTTATACCGCCATACAGGACGATTGTATCAGGAAAAATCCTTTTGACTTCAAGCTGAATACCGTCCTGAAAGACAATACGGAACCAAAGGTGCCTCTCACACCAGCACAGGAAGAAAGTTTCCTGTCCTTTGCCCAAGGTGACAAGGTTTATCAGAAGTATTATGATGAACTCATTATCCTATTGGGGACAGGGCTTCGTATTTCTGAATTATGCGGATTGACTGATACCGACATTGACTTTAATAACCGGATCATCAACGTAGACCACCAGCTTTTGAAAAGCTCAAAGATTGGCTACTATGTTGAAGTCCCCAAGACGGAAAGCGGCGTCAGACAGATTCCCATGAGCGACAAAGTGTATCAGGCGTTCAAGCGAGTGTTGCAGAACCGCAAAGGTGCAAAACCCATTATCATTGATGGGTACGGCAATTTCCTGTTTTTGAATCGGGACGGCCTGCCGAAAGTTGCAGTCAATTATGACAGCATGTTTAAGGGACTTGCCAAGAAATACAACAAGACCCATGAAGAAGCATTACCCAAGGTAATGACGCCCCACACCTTACGGCATACGTTCTGCACGAATATGGCAAATAAGGGAATGAACCCGAAAGCATTACAGTATCTTATGGGCCACTCCAACATCACCATGACGCTGAACTATTACGCTCATGCAACATTCGATTCCGCAAAGGCAGAGATGGATCGGCTGGCGGCTTAGTAGTACGAGGCGGTTTTACTACTACTTATACTACTTTTGAAAGCGAAAACATGAGAGGATATAAAAGTATTTGTGAGTTTCTTCCACATGGGAAATGCCGGGAAAGCCTGAAAATACAGGCTATACCGGCATATAAGAACTTATAAAAGGATAATCAAAAATTAGTTTTAATTTTAAATAAAAATTTATTCTTAAAATAAAGTCAGCTGTTCATACCGTTCCGGAAATTCGTGCAGATAGGCGAAGCAATCCTCCACATGGCAGAGGATGCCGTGTTCCCCGCAGATTCTGTAGAACAGTTCCATCAGCTCCCGGTTTCTGTCGCTGGGTATCTCGTAGGCCTGTCCGTACCGTCTCCGGTAGCGCTCCTTTAAGCCGGGGAAATGCCTGTCCAGCGCCGCATAGTAGTACTCCCTGTCCCCCTGGCGCAGGGTCATCCCCATGCCGAAGCAGAGGATGCCGTGGACCTTGGCCCGGACGCAGCAGCCCAGGATGCCCTCAATGTTCTCCCTGGTATCGTTGATGAAAGGCAGAATGGGGGACAGCCAGACCACTGTGGGAATCCCGTTGTCGCGGAATATCTCCAGCGCCCTGACCCGTTCCGCGGTGGTGCTGACATTGGGCTCCAGTATCCTGCACAGGTTCTCGTTGTAGGTGGTCAGGGTCATCTGGACGACACATTTGGCTTTTTCGTTGATGCTTTTTAACAGATCCAGATCCCGCAGAATGCGGTCCGACTTGGTCTGGACGGCCACGCCGAATCCATAGCGGTCTATGATTTCCAGGCACCTTCTGGTCAGCCCCAGCTCCTCCTCGCAGTGCATGTAGGGGTCGCACATGGCTCCTGTCCCTATCATGCATTTCTTCCGCCGGGAGCGGAGGGCTTTCTCCAGAAGCCGGGGCGCGTTTTCCTTGACTTCAATGTCCTCAAAGGGGTGGGTGAACTGGTAGCACTTGCTTCTGCTGTCACAGTAGATGCAGCCGTGGGTGCATCCTCTGTACAGGTTCATCCCGTTCTGAGCCGACAAGATTCCTTTTGCTTCTACAAAATGCATGGTTGTATCCTCTTATTCCCATTCCGCTCTCTGCATCTTCTACTGTTCCAGGCCGTAGAAACTGATTCTCCACCCATCCGCTTCCTTTATCATTTCCAGGGTGAGATACTCCAGATAATCCGCTCCCGCTGCGGGACGGAACTCCACGGAAATCTGGCAGGATTCTCCCACTGCCACGGTTCCTATTTCCAGGCCTTTCACGGAATTGACCAAAGCCTCCGCCGCCACATGTCCGTCCACGCCGTCCGGGAATGTGTCCCTGTCCTGGCAGTCTTTTGTGAGATATTGTTCCATGGCTTCCCCGTTCCCGGCCAGATAGGCTGCCCAGAAATCCAGCGCTGTCTGCTCTGCCTGTCTGGCGTCCTCGGAAAGGCCGCCCTGGCTCTCTTTCCTTATGATGCCGAAACTGTCCGCAATGGCTGGCAGAATTCTCCCAAAGCCTTCCACATGCTCCGAATCCGTGGGATAGGTATAGTTTATGCACAGGACGGCATTCCCGCTCTGGCGTATCTGGGCGAAAAAGATTCTGCCGTCCTTCTCCCTGCTCAGAACCCCCTCTCCTATTTCCGAATATCCGTCTTCTTTCAAGCTGTTTATTGATTGTTCCAGGGTGTTCCCGGTATAGTCATTCACCCAGAACTGTACCTGTTCATTGTATTCCCACATCCAGGCATCCGGTGCATAAAGCTGCCAGCCTTCCACGGGAATCAGCAGACAGTAGCCCTGTCCTACATACAGATTCGCCGGTTCCTCCTGGGGCATGCCCTCCTGCATATATTGCAGGGTGTATGCCGGCCCTCCCTGTGCCTGGGGGTTCCCGTCTTGCGCCCCGCCGTTTCCGGCAATGTGGGAATCCCCCGTTCCCGCTCCGCCTGCATCGCCGGACTGTACCGCATCGGCTCCGCTCACATGGCCGGAATGCGGCATATCGGCTCCCATGCCGCCAGCCCCTGGCGAACCAACCGGCATGCTGCCGGCTGGGGAATCTGCTCCCGGCTCCGAACCGGCACCGGGCTCTAAAACGCCCAGGCCGCCCTTCGGCGGATCCATCAGCAGATCCCCCAGGTCTGCGGCGTCCCCCTCCATTCCCCAGGCGCTCCCGGTGCCTTCCGCCTCATCCTCCCCGGCCTGCCCTTTCGCTTCCGATACCTTCGCCGATGTGGCGAACATAAGTACGGTGGCTGATACCAGCAACGATGCCGCTATGACGGTCATGTACCTTATTTTCTTATATTTCATAATCAGATGGATCCTTTCTTCAATGGCGTTTTTGCTGAATCCATTGTAGAGCGGCATCAGACTGCGCTTCTTCTCCTCCATCCCAATCAGCGCCATGGCATATCCCACCCGGGCCTGCTCCCCGAAACGGCGCAGGACACCCTCATCGCAGGCCAGCTCAATGTCCAGGCTCAGCAGCCCGGTCATAATCCAGACCAGCGGATTGAACCAATGGACGCACAGAGCCGCCACCATGGCCAGCTTCACCGCCCCATCCCAGTGACAGATGTGCACATATTCGTGCTGCAGGATATAAGCCAATTCCTGGCTGCTGCCCCAGGCGACTCTGCCCGGAAGCAGAATCACCGGGCGGAAGATTCCATAAGTCAGGGGAGCCGAAATCCCCTCCGACTGCCTCACTGTAATGAAACGTCCTGCCCTGTGCCTGTGCAGCCATTGCCGCACCTCTCCGTTTTCCACAGGCACTGACCTGCGGAATCCCCTCAGGCAACGCAGGTATGATGCCAGGAATAAGATTCCGCAGAAAACAGCCCCGATGCACCAGATGACAGGCAGCATCTGCATCTGTCTTCCCTGTTCCGTCAGACCTGCAAGAGCCGTCTCCTGTCCCAGCGTCAATTCCTGTACGGTCTGCCATATAGTAGGGTCGCTTTTGACCGTTACGTTCTCCGGTATACCGGGAAGCGCCGCATCTGCCGCGCGCTGCGCCCTCTGCAAAAAGGAGTACACGCTGGCCCCAGAGGAGACGGAAAAGGGCGCCAGCAAACGCACAAGCACCACGCACCACAGAACCGGGAATGTCCTCTTGGGCAATCTGTCCAGCCACAGCACCCTGATTGCCACAATCACCAGAATCAAGATACCGCCTTGAAGACTTCTTTGAACCAATTCCATATCTGCCTCCTATCTTCCTTCCTCTACGATTCTCTTCAGTCTGCCAATCTGCTCATCGGAAAGACGCTTCCGGTTCAGCAGGGACGCGAACAGCATGTCGGCTGAACCATCGTAAATCCTTTCAATCAGCTCGTCCGTCTCCGTCTCCTGCACCTGCGCCTTGGAAACCAGCGCGTGGCACAGAAAATTAGGCTCCCTGCGCTGGATGGCTCCCTTTTTGATGCATTTCTTAATCACGGTGTAGGTGGTGTTCACATTCCAGCCGATTTCTTCCTTTAAGATGTCCGAAATCTGCTTGGCCGTGGAATCCCCCTCCCGCCAAAGCACCGCCATCACTTTCAGCTCCGAGTCAAAAAGCTTTATGCCCATATTTGCTCCCTTCCGCCGGAATCGCGGGCAGGAAAATGCCTCCTATGCCCTTTGCGGTGTCCCGGTCTTCTTTCCTGGTTTTTATACTATCGCGATAGTTTTCATGTTCCTATACTATCATAGTAGTACAGCATTGTCAATACTATCGCGATAGTTTTAAAAAACTATTTATAATAAATCAGCCGATTCTCATCCGGCTCAGAACTGCCAGGATTTCGTATTTCCTGGGCAGATCCATCCACCTCTGGCACTCTGTGAAGAAAGCGGTGTATGCGGATTCCAGGCCTTCCTCCTGGATTTCCTTCAACAGGCGCTCCACTTCCTCTTCACGGCAGATCCACTTGGGCTCCCTGCCCCCTTCTTCCGGGGCGTCAATTGTCTGCTTCTGGAACCGCTCCAGCGGGTTCACCTGGTTGATCAGCTTTCTGGCCAGGAACGCGATGGCGTTCAGCTGGGGGAGCGTGGCTATGTTATGGAGCATGCGGATATCAATCTGCTGGTCTCCCAGGATGAGGAAGCCCAGGTCAGACACCTTCAGCACTTCCGTGGCTGAGCCCTCCGGACGGGCGCTGAGGAAACGGGCATCTACTTCGTCCCGGAACGAGAAGTCTCCCGGTTCCGGCATTATGCCCTCTTCCTGGCAGGGATGCAGGCTCCGGGGCTCTGCATCCTGTCCTGTCGTCTCTGCTGCCGCCCGGACATATCGCTTCTGCAGAGCCTTCGCCGCGTCCGTCACCTGGCTGATGCGATAGTCTTTCATCATATAAATGCAATCCGCCGCCTGCAGATACTCGCTGCTGCCGCCTATCACCAGGATGGCGGAGACCCCGTGGCGGCTGTAGAGCTCCTGCACCCTTTCCACGAAAGGCGTGATAGGCTCCTTTTCAATCAGGGCTTTCATGACAGCATCCTGAATCATGAAATTGGTAGCGGATTTGTCCTCGTCAATCATGAGGAGCTTCACGCCCCACCCCACGGCCTCCATAATGTTCGCCGCCTGGGAAGTGGAGCCGGAAGCATGCTCCGTGGAAAAATCCGCCGGGTTCCCGCCCGGAATCCATTTGATGAAAGGGGACAGGTTCACATGGCGCACGCACCGGCCGTCCTCCGCGGAAATCTTCATGGCGGTTTCGTCGGTGATGACCAGCTCTCTGCCGTCCCCCCGGACATGGTCGTAGATTCCGGCGCTCAGGGCGTCCAACAGAGTGCTCTTGCCGGAATACCCGCCGCCGGTTATCACCGTGACCCCCTTTCGGAACGCCATCCCCCTGACACCTTCCACTTCCACCTCATCCTGTGGAACGGAGCAGAAGGACACTGCCCCCGCCATGGGTCCATCGCCGCCTTTCTCCCGGGGCAGAATGCTGCCGTTGGCCACGAAGGCACAGTATCCGCTGTCCCTCAGCCATCTGCGGATAGCCTGCTGCTTTTCAGAGAGCGCCAGCGCCAGCCGCAGCCCCTGGTGGTCGAACTCGTTCACGAAACAGTTCACCGCCTCCGGCAGGTCGCGGGTCAGCATCTGAATGGCTTTCTTGTGCTTTCCCAGGGGCAGCTGTACCTGTAGCATCAGGCTGACGCACAGATAGGCCGGCACATCCCTCTCTCCGTCCATGGGGACAATCATGCAGTTCTTCCCCGGGGCATACTGGGGGATGCCCCTGTCCCGGAGCCCGTCTATGACCTCCACTGTGTCCCCCTTCAGAATCCTGTAATATTTCTGCGCCACCCAGCGCACCGTGGCTACATTCCGGCTCAATACCTTATTGTTCGGCTCATAGACGTCATAATGTCCGTTCTCCCTGGCCGGACGCTTGCGGTTGTCGTTCCCCTCATTCAGAGCCCTGACATAGGGAAGAAACGTACGAAAGATATAATCCAGCGCCGCGGTGTTAGCTCCTTCTAACTTCAGGTCTTTCAGCGGGATATGAATCGTGACCGTAGGCCTGGACAGTTCCAGACGGTTGCTCTTGGTAATCTCGTATCCAATCTCCCCATCCCAGTACATCGCGTGGTTGTGCACGATAGGGTCTTTGTCCAAAAATGTCTCGTACATTTTGCCTTCATACATTTCCTCATAGGTCTCGCTGGTGGGCTTCATGTTCAGTAGATAATATTTTAATCTCTTCAATCTTCATTCTCCTTATAATATAGTTTCGTGTCTGTTCCGCACGGACCTTCCCCGCCCATGCCCTTTTTGTTTTTTCAGCTTCCATGTCTTTACAGGATAATCCTGTATATTCCGCAAATTGCGTATCAACCATCTCTCTAAGAATTCTTCTCTCTGCCATAAAACATCACCTGACCCTTTCCTGAAATCCCTTGCGCACAGCAGTGACAAAACGCTATTTCCCAACGTCCCTCACCACAAAAAGGCGCAGCAAACAGACCCTTTCGCCTGCTCGCCGCGCCTTATTTTGCGCGCAAAAAGGACACACCGTTATGATGTGTCCCAAATCAACAGTATTCATAAAGGTACTCAAAAAATGGCATCTTACTTGGAATTGTCGGAAAATAACCGCTCCAACTTATTCAGGCAAAAACCGAGAAATACAATAAAACTCGCTATGAACTTGCAGCGATTACTTTGTAGACACTTCCATGCCCTCTATTCAGTTAATCCCACACACCATCCTCATACTTTTTCTCATAATCAAACGCCCTCCTTTAACTGAATAGAAATCCCTCTTTGTACCGCCATTACCTTACCATATTTTACAGGAAAATGCAAGAAAAAATGAGCTGGCCTATCAAGGCTCCTATATGAAGCCCTTCACGCTCTTCGCACCATGGAAACACCCTGAAAGCTCTCCCGCCATGCCGTCTCATATTTATTCCTTTTCGTACAGATAAAGCTGCACCCGGTTCTGAATGTTCGCCACCGCGTCTTCCGCTTCCCTGTCTCCGTTAAAATACGGTGCCAGCTCCTCCACCAGTATCTTGTCGATCTGTTCAGGCCAGCCGCGTTTTACCGCAGCGTTTTCCAGGAAATCCATATACTCTTCCAGATAAGAGGTCTTGTCCGGTTTCAGGTCGATGAGCAAGACTTTGCCCTCCTCAATCTTCATTCTGGGCTCATACAGCTGTATTTCCTCCCCGGTAGTCTCATCTATTCCCGGAACTGTGGGCACCATCTCAAGGCAGTCTCTCGTGACATCCATCCTGACATTGCACGCCGGCATTTGAAGCTGATTCTCATCATCCAACAGCAAGGCGATGTATTCCTTAATCTCCTCAATATGTTCCGCTTTCGCATTTACAGCCAGAAGCCCCTCGTGAATCTCTATCCACCCGCCGGCTCCGCTGCCAGGCGCCCCCACAAAGTGACAGCTATCCCCGTTCTGAGCCATCCACTTTGAAAATCCCGGAAAGCCGTCATACATATTCTGACATTGGACAACGCACTCCCCGTCCTTCAGCATCCGCCAGCATTCATCATAATCCAGCTGCGCGTCATCCTCTCTGGCTCCGAATCTTTTACACAATTCCAGGGCTCTGATGAAATCTTCATGATCGAAATGAGCCTTCCTCTGCCCCATATCCAAAAAGGGAGTGTCCTCCAGATTCGGAAGCATGTTGCGCAGGCAGTTCAGTGGAGGAGAGCCAAAAATCGGATATGTCACCATATACCGCCAGCTGTCTCTGGATTCCACCACATCCATAAATTCCTGCAGCGTCCAGGAATCCTTCTCCCAGACCTGGTTGGAGGTCACAAGGGAAGACACCGTGAACTGCGTCGCCAGTGCCACCATGGTTCCATCCACGCTTCCCGCCTGGATGACATTGTGAAAAATCTGTTCCATCAGTTCCTCTGGAATCAGCTCCCTCATATCCATGAGAACCCCTTTCTCCGCCAGAGCCTCCAGGTCATCCATAGAAACCCAAATCAGTTCAGGGCCTTTCCCCGCCGCCAGTTCAATCAAAATCTTATTTCTGAAATCTTCTTCGTCCCCTGCCGCGGTCTCGACCCGGATAGGACAATCCTGGTGGCTCAGAGAGTATTCCGCCGCTATTTCAGTGGCCTGCCCACGGATATCTTCACTCAGATAAGCCATGCGAATCTCATCCACAGTCTCCCTCTCTTTGTTGGACAGGGTAAATACCTGAAGCTCTCCTCCCGTCGCCTCGCAGGTGCAAAAAAGCAGCTCCCCCTCCGCTCCCGGTATCAATGCCATGTAAGACGCATTGGAGTCCGGCAGCTCCTGCATGGAAAAAAGCTGCTCCTCTCTCAGATCAGCCAGACCGCGTCTCACAATACTGCCTCCGCTGATGTAGTAAAGCACTTGAGATGAATCCAGATAAAGCGCGTCCAGATGATCCGTCAGCTCACAGATGGCTCTGCGGCTATGGTCTTCCCTGTCATACCAGAAGAGCCTGGTGGTCAGTTCCCCCATATTCCACTGGCTCAAGATTACAGTGCCGTCCGTGTTGTCATACACCGTCAAATCCAAATCAACAGTATTCACTGGATTCCAGGGATATGCCTCTTCGTCTGGGAAGGAATCTTCCCGCAGCGTCACATTCCCTTCCAGATTCGTCTCCAGGAGAATATCCCCAGCTTCCTCGTCATAGGACGTAAGCCGGAAAGACAGCTTCTGACCGCCCTGCGCCTCCATGGAAGAAACCGAATATCCCTCCGGAAGCTCCAGGGAGAAAGGATTCTGTGTCATCTCCCGGCTCTGCCCGTCAAATATGTTCAGGAAAAATAATCTTTCCTCTCCGCCGCTTTCTCCCTCTACGGCATATTCTGTCAGTATGTAAAAGTCCTCGCCCCAGGCGTCTGCGCTGGCTTTACTGCTAAGATAACCATCAGGGGCCGGGATTTCATATTCCTTTTGGTCTACGGCGTACAGGCGCTCTCCCTCTGCCAGAATGATTCCGCCCGTCTCTCCCTGATCCGCCGCACCGCTTCCTCCCTTGTCAACGTCTTTGTCCGACGAATCATTTCCCGCTTCTCCTCCACACCCCGCCATATGAACGGCAAGACCCAGCATCACTGCCGCAAAAACCTGCTTTCTCTTCTTCTGTGCCATTTTACAGGTCCTCCACTCTTCGATTTAGTTTCCATCATCCATCATTCGCGCTTTGATTCCTCCAGCCATTCCGTCAGCCCATTGTCCCTGAAAAAAGTAATCCGCTTTTCATACCCCTGATACCCCCGCCAAAGGTAGATATATCCGTCCTGTACATGCAGATTCAGGATATACCCATGCCCATATTTCCGGGGGAACGTCAGCCACACGCTGTCAGCGCCTCCTGACCGGATTTCCTCCCCCTCGTACCAGGCCATGCTAGTCTCCCGTTCTTCCGGATCCGTTATCACCTCAAGATTCCTGCACAGTTCCAGCAGCTCCTGATATTCCCCCGAGACCAGCCTTTTCTGGCTGCCATCCAGAAACAGCGTCACGCTGCGTGGCTCCTCGCTGTGCAGCACGGACACAATCAGTCTACAGTGCACCTGATGGATTCCCACAATCATGGCAGCCAGCGCCACGCCTGCCGCGGCCACGCCTATCTTCGCTTTCACACTCTTCTTTCTGAGGAACAGCAATCCTTCCGTCATCGCCGTCAGCAAGATTACCGCTCCGATGGTGCGCCCGTAGTTGGCGGGCATGTTCATATCCGTGAGCCATGGCCCGGTCATGCCGTTGAGCCAGGTATTGATGGGCCTGGCAAGCCAGCTGCCCGCCACATAGGAAACCATCACCGCAAAGAACCAGAAAATAATCCAATCCTTCCTGCCGCTTATCTTCAATTCATTTTTTCGTATATTTTCAGATATGATTCCATTCATTCTGCCACCTCCCGGGTCTCCCTGCACGGATGTATCCCCTTCTCCACATAATCCTCCACCAGCTGCGCGAACTCCTTGGAAATATGGTAAATCTTTCCTCCCTCCGTGACCACATACTGCATCTCATAGTTGACCTGGTACAGGCCGTACCGCAGCCCGCCGTCAAAATAGATGCCCAAAGGCAGCTCGCCTTTCATGTCCCGCACCAGATCCACCGGCGCCAGCTCGCTGTAGAAGCGCTGCCGCACCATCTCTCCCTGCTCTGAACCGCTCCCTGCCACGGAACTCCCGCCTGTCTCGCTGTGGAAGAAAAAATGGTCAACCTCGCCGAAGTTCTCATTGTCCGCCTTGGCCTTGGCGTTCATGCCGAAAGCCAGCCCTGCCACCAGCAATATCAGGGCGCACCATCCCCCCGCGAACTTCAGGAACCGCTGTAAGGTGAACACCCTCTTGTCCCCTGTGAAATAGGCGAAGGATCCGTAGATGGCCCCGCCAATCAACATGGTGGTAAAGGGCTCCGCCAGGGGGTTGGCAAGGGCGCTGTAGGGGAAGAACTCCCACTCCAGGGTGTAGCCCCAGAATTCCCTGGAAACCATCGTATCCACATGCAGGATGGAGCCGTAGATGGCCTCCATGACCTTATAGGGAATCGCTGTGATCAGTTTTGTGGGGAAAAAGGGATCTGTCACATAGGTATGGCTGTAGTACCCCATGAACAGTCCCACGATTGTAAATATCACGATTCGAAGGGTACCTGCTTTGAACTTGGACACCCGTTCCTTTAACTTCTTATCGTCACCATGATAGGTGACCTGCGGAATTTCGATTCTATCCTGTGCCTGATCCATATTCTGTCATCTCCTCTCTGTCTTTCCTGGTTCCGGCCTCCTTAAGCTTTACTTGGGCTTTCTTTCTCTGTGCCTGCACGGGGCATCCCTGCATCCTTTCTGACAGTGCCGTCATAAATCTTCCGGAACTTCTGCCTGGCCCGGTAGATGCGGCCCTTCACCACCTCCGCTGTCAGATTCATGATCCTGGCCACCTCCTCATAGGAAAGCTCCTCGAAGTCCCTCAGCAGAAGCACCGTCCGCTCCTGCTCCCCCAGGCACATCAGGCAGCTCCTTACCCGCTCCGCCTCCTCCTTCCGCAGGATTTCCTCCTCGGGCTGGTTCCGGTTCACGTCCGGCTCCGGCTCCCACTCCTGCTCTTCCAGAAGAACCGGCTGCTTCTTCCTGGCATAGCTCAGGAACACGTTCCGCGCGATGCGCAGGGCCCAGGTGCGCACGCTTGCTTCCTCTCTGAACTTGTCCAGATGCAGAAACATCCGCAGAAACACCTCCTGGCTCAGGTCCTCAGCCAGCGGCACGTTTTTGGTCATATACACCAGATAGCCGTAGACGGCGTCCCTGCTCTGCTCATATGCCGCAGCAAATCTCATAACTTATCGTATCCTTTCCAATCCTGCATATGCCGCCTGCCCTATGCTCCCTGACGGCCTTCTTGCATCCCACATCCTGGGATTTGGTGCAGCTTTCACCTGCGCCTTGCCCCTTACAGCTTTTAAATACGCCTTTCGGCCCTGGCGGCTTCCCTCCATGAGCCCTGCGGCCCGTGACGTCCCGGTGCAGGGCCCATGCAGCAGCGCCTTGGCTTCCAGCTATTATAATAGACTCGCTCCCCCGAAAAAAGTTACGGGAATAAACAAATCATTTTCCATGATTGTCCATTCCCGTATGACTTCTTTCTATATATTACATAAATATTGCATGCTACAATGTTACAAAGCCATAGCATCAATGCTTCGCACTTCCCTGTCACTCCAGCACGTCAAAGGCCGTTCCACAGGCCCAGGGACTTCCGATGTCGCAGCGGCCATGGTGGTACTGCCTGCCCACCATCTCCCCCTGTCCCTCCACCACATCAATTTTGATCCTGCTGTCCCCAGCCTGGACGCAGCCGTCCAGCAAAGCTATCAGCGCATCTATGTCCTGATTGGAATCCACTCTGTCCGCTTCCTGTCCCATATCATACACCTCTTCTTAAGCCGCCAGGGCCATAACCCTCCCAAGCCCTGAAATGTAAGCTATCCGACATTCGGCTTCCTGTCGCTGCAAATGCCGTCTTCATCGCTATTATTATAATGCAGTTCTCCGGCTTTGGCAACAACTACATGCGTCACCGCGCACATATCCTCAAATACGCTCTCATATAACCTCGCCACGGCAAGCCACGTATCAAGCCCTGCCTGGGAACACGACCTTGAGGGGAGGTGACGCCCTTCCTGTGGAAATGCCGGCGATAGGAGCGATTAAGGAGATGAGCCTGTGCTATTTATACGAGGAAATCGATTGGCAGCGAGCTGCTTTCATAAAGCATCGCCCCCAATTGCCCCGGTAAGCGCCATGGACTGCACGCTGTTCCTCCCCACATCTTGAAAAGCAGCAAGCCTTGTGTTAAAATGGCTTTGTCCAAAAAGACTGCGATTGTCTGTCTTCCAGGCGCCTCTGCACAATCCAGCTATTCCCGTCACCATGTGCTTCGTCCGCCATGGAGACAGCAAGGCAGAGGCCAAAAAAAGGACTGGCTGCTTTTGCGGATATGGACGATTAGGACACAAGAAAGGATATTCTTATGAACATTTTAATTCACATTCTTTTCATCGCGATGGCGCTGCTCCTGCTCTGGTGCCTGATGCTGCTGCCGCGGAAGGGCCAGTCCGGCTGGGAGAAACTGGCGGATGTCCGCTATGCCCACCGGGGCCTCCACGACATGAGCCAGAACATCCCGGAGAACTCCCTGACCGCTTTCCGCAAGGCTGTAGAGAACGGCTTTGGGGCGGAGCTGGACGTGCACCTGATGGCAGACGGGCATCTGGCCGTGGTCCATGACAGCGATTTGAGCAGAGTCTGCGGCAAACAGGCCGTAATTGAGAATCTGCGGCTGGAGGATCTGAAGGATTATCCCCTGAAAGGAAACGGCGAGACCATTCCCCTGCTGCAGGACGTGCTGGCGCTGTTTGAGAGAAAGACGCCCCTGATCGTGGAGCTGAAGGTAGAGCATGGCAATGCCGCCGCCCTGACGGATGCTGCGATGGCTCTTTTGAAGGACTGGAACGGGTCCTACTGCATTGAATCATTTCATCCCGCCGCGCTGCTGCACCTGAAGAAGCGCTACCCGTCTGTCATCCGGGGGCAGCTCAGCGAGAATTTCATGCGGGCCAAGGAGGCGGGCGCGATCACCTGGCCTATCCGGGCTATCCTGACCCTGCTGCTGACCTCCTTCCTCACCCGGCCTGATTTCATAGCTTACAATTACATAGACCGGGCCTGTCCCAGCCTGCGGCTGATGAAGCGGCTCTATGGCGTCCACGAGGTAGGCTGGACCATCCGCAGCCGTGAGATTCTGGAACGGCTGGAAAAAGAAGGCGTGATGCCAATCTTCGAGGGTTTTCTGCCCGATAAGGCATTGCATGTGTCTGCATCCCGCTGAATGAAGGGCCTCCCGGCCTTTGAAGGCTTCCATTCTCGAGAGACTGGAAGCCTTATTTTGTATAAGCCATCGGAAACGACTTATTGATTTTTAACGCCCTATTTTGATCACCGCTGCCATGAGGCCTTTAAGGTCAAACAGGAGTCATGAGCCACAAGGATGGTATGCTTTGACGCCGCCGCATCGAAGACAGCGATGCCGTCCTCTATCCGGCAGAGAACGATTCCATCCTTCTCCCAGGACAGTGCAGAGGCTTCGCTGCCGTCCACGGTAATATGAGCGCCGCCCACAGGAATGCGGATCTCAGCTGTGGTATTTGCGGGAATGGCAAAGCCATATTGCCAAAGCTCTCCCTGGAACTCAGATTCCACCTTGATCGGGCCATAGGCGCTTTGATACTCTGCCCTGACAAGGGGCAGGCGCCGATCCGGCGCAGGTGCCAGGCAGATCCGTTTGAATCCCGGCTGGCCTATGCCAATCCCTGCCATCGTGGCGAACATCCAGCCTGCCACAGCGCCATAGGCATAATGATTGAAGGAATTCATGCCCACATCGGCAAAGCCGTCCGCCACCGTATAGGAGTTCCACCTCTCCCATACGGTAGTGGCGCCCTGGTTCACCGTATAGAGCCAGGAGGGATTCTGCTCCTGGAAAAGGAGGGTATATGCCACATCGTTTCTGCCGATCTTAGTCAGGGTATCCAGGATGATCTTCGTGCCAAGGAAACCCGTCTGGAGCCTGTTTCCATTTCGCTTGATATTTTCCAGCAGCTGATCGGTCACTGCATCCACTGATGACCGATCGGGAAGCAGGTCAAGGTAAAGCGCATACAGGCAGACGGATTGCTCCCCGCGTCTCATCTTTCCATCGGAAGTCACGAAGTTTTCAATGAAATAAGTTTTTTCATCGGCAAACAGAGAGTTGTATTTCTCAATCTGGTCCTCAAAGCCTGCCGCCCCCGCCATCTCGGCCATCATCTGCGCGTCCCAGGCATAGTATGCCGCCGCAAGGATGTCCTGGATCTCACCGTCATTGGATTCATAGGCTACCCAGTCGCCCCAGATGTTCACGGGGCCATGCTTCTCCGTGTTGCCCAGGAAGCCGTCCACATAATGGACCATGGAAGCCCAGTGGGTTTTGATGACAGATACGTCTCCGTACATCTGCCACAGGATATAGGGAACGATTACGCCAGCGTCTGCCCATCCGGTGCCCCCCTGTTCATTGCCGTAGCGTCCTGTAGGCGCCACGCCGCCATAAGCGCCATTTTCCGGCTGGGCGTCCCGCACGTCTTGCAGGAATTTTTCCAGGAAGGTCCTGTTATTCCCCAGATAGCATCCTGCCATGGCGAATACCTGTGTGTCCGCCATCCAGCCGTACCGCTCGTCCCGCTGAGGGCAGTCCGTGGGAACGCTGAGATAATTGGAATACTGTCCCCATCTTGCCAGAGAGACCAGACGGTTGATCTTCTCATGGGATGTCACGATTTCTCCTGTATCCTCCTCCACCGAGGTGACTACCTGTGCGGTGACTTCTTTGAAATGGACCGTATCGGTGGCGGTTATTTCTATATACCGAAAACCGTAGTAGGTCATGGTGGGATGATAGTGTTCCTCGCCAGTCCCGCTCAAGGTATAATTTGTCTGCGCTTTTGCCGAACGGTAGTTGAGGTTATAGATACTGCCGCCAGGTCCATCGCTGCCCCGGGATTTCTCGCCCAGATGGTCATTGAGTATCTCGCCATGCTCTATCGTGACCACAGTGCCCTGCCTGCCGCTGACGGTAAATGCTTCCCAGCCCGCGGCGTTCTGCCCGAAATCGATAAGGGCGGTCTCTCCCGCGCGGAGGCTGAACTCCGCCTTCGCACCGGCCGGAATCTCCAGCTTGCGGAGAATGTTGATTCTGCCGTATCTATTCTCATCCGCATCCACGGCGCCTTGATAGATCGTGACAGATTTCCCATGACGTTCCAAATCGTCGCGCACGATGATGGGGCTTCCGATCCATGGGGTGACCTCTCCCGAGTACTCATGGTTGATCTCCGCATGGCTCCAGCCGCTGTCGTCATAGCCTGCACGCATGAACCCGAGATCCGTCTGCGCGTCATAGCTTTCCCCATTGTAGATATCCGCCGTCTCCATGGGCGATTCCTCCGCCGCCTTCCAGCTTTCATCGGTACAGATGACGTCCACGGTGCCGTCCGTATATCGGATGACCAATTTGCACAGATAAGCTATCCGTTTTCCGTAGTTTGCCGCGATGAGGCTGTTCCACCATCCGTTTCCCGTAAGCGCGGCAAGGACGTTTTCCCCCTGATGAAGCATGGCGGTCACATCATAGGTGCTGTAGAATTTACGCTTTGCCATCTCAGAGGAGCCGGGCTTCAGCTCATGGTATCTGATTCGTCCATCGTCTCCGATTACACCCACCCGCTCGCCGTTGATAAAGTTCTCATATACCCCAAGGGCGGTGGAATACAGCCTCGCGCAGGAAATGTTTTTGGAAATGGTCATCGAACGCCTGAACACGGGAAGACGGCGTGCAGCAGCGTCCACGGCTTCAGCGGCGCTGATCCATCTGGCCTCGCCGAAGCCCTCCGCTGTGGGCAGCGCGGTCTCAAAGGATGCGGATGCGCTGAGCATATTCTCCTTCTGGTCCCAGACGGTCAGCTCCCATGTGTAGCCGCTTGTAGCTTCCAGGCAATCCCCTCCATAGACAATATCATGAGACTGGTCGGACATGACCTTTCCGCTATCCCAGACCATCCTGCCGTCCGTTTTCTTGACTACAATTCTGTATGCAGTCTGCCTTTGCCCGATGACATTGGACTGCATCTTCCATGAGAATGCCTGATGCCCACAGTCGATTCCCAGGGGGCATATCCTGCCGTTCGTCCTTAAGTCGTACAGATATGCGCTGTTTTCGTTCCTAGCTTCCATTGTGATTTCCTCCTCCAAAACTACAGAATGTGTATTGGGTCATTGCATCAAATAAAGCATAGCACATACTCGCGGAATTGCCTATCGTTTCCTTTCGTTTTCCATATAAAAAATATCGATTTTTGCAAATCATTTCAATTTGTTAAGGGTCCCATTTTGCTTTCCCCTTTCTGTTGACAATATCTTATGTCCAAACTAAAATAGAATCATGCAAAACTCCCGTGCAGCCATACCTAAAAGTCCGGGCGTCTTGTTGATGCACGCAAACCCGCAAGGGAGACAGGGCTTGACGCACAGCCGTCCCGGGATTGCGTGCAAGAGGCCACGAAACACCTCCTGGAGCCGCAAAGGCAGGTTACAGGACATTTATTGCAAGGAAATCCACAATGGAAAGGGAGGATTTGGTAAATATGCCCATACCTTTATCGGAATCACGGGATCTTTCCACGGCGAACCATTATTTTCCAGCCATGGAGCATAAACATAATAATTGTGAAATTATCCTGTTCGTCAGAGGAAATCCCACCAATGTGGCCAATGGGAGAGCTGAAAAGATGGGAATCGGCGATATCTGTTTCGTCAGCGCGTCTGCAGTCCATGCCATACTGGACGCAAGCGAAAGCCACGAGCATCGAGATATCTATATTTCCCTGGAAAAGCTTGAAAAACTATGCCTCGATCTCTTTGATCGGGAATTCCTCGACTATCTCGTCCATACCCAGGACTCAGTAAAGATCGGGGCGGACAGCCATGAATTTGCAGCAATCCTGTCCCGCCTGGCAAGGCTTGAAATGAAGGAGCGTTTGGGGCACTTTGACCATAACCGCAATGCCTACAATATCTGCATCCTTTCTGTCATTGCCGATATTTTGGGAATGTGCTACGAAGAAATCCATTGTAAAAGCGATCCCCCTCCAGGATGGCTTTATGAGTTCACTTCCCGTGTCAAGCTGCCTGAATATTTTACCAGATCCACAGCGGAATTGATTGCCATGTCCGGATATTCACACACCAGGTTTTCGGAGTTTTTTCAAAGGTACTACCATATGTCTTTCAAGCATTATCTAAGGGAGCTTCGTATGGAATATGCCAAGAACCTGCTCACTTTGTCGGACAAATCGATATTGGAGATTTCCGAAATGACCGGTTATGCAAGCGTCAGCCATTTTATCCGCATCTTTCGCGAAGAAAACGGGATTTCGCCACTGAAATACCGCAAAAGCCATGTATGTCCGGGCGGGCAGGAGAATCACGGAAGGAGCGCTGCCACTGGAGCGTCTGGGGAAGGAGGGCGTGATGCCGGTTTTCGAGGGCTTTCTGCCAGATAAGGCAAGCGTGTGTCCGCACGTTCACGCCTCCTGGCGGGTCTCCAGGGCTTCGCTTTCTGCCAGATAAGGCATTGTGCCGCCCCGCCGGCATGGCCGGATTGCCGGTGCCGAACAGAAGCCTGATCTTATCCTCCAAATTCCTTGCGCCATGGCCTGGCAGGCGCGTTAAACGGGGGGCGTAAAATGATGCCGATATGGCTTGAAGCCCTTGAAAGGCTATGATAGAATGGTATGAATCATGAGGAATTGTCTTGAATCTTCACAAGGGAGGAGCGTAGGCATGACATACGTTTTAACAGATTTATGCTATCTATTTTTCATCTATTCTTTCCTGGGCTGGTGCATGGAGGTATGTTTTTCCGCGTTCAGCCGCAGGCAGTTCGTGAACCGGGGATTCGTGAACAGCCCGGTGTGCCCTATCTATGGGTTCAGCGCCGTGCTGTTCGCGGTGTTCCTGCCGGAGCTGACGGACAGGCCCTTCTTCCTGTTCCTGGGCGGAATGCTGCTGGCCAGTATGCTGGAATACGCTACGGGAATGCTGATGGAGAAGATATTCCATAAAAAGCTGTGGGATTATTCCGATATCAGGTACAACCTGAGCGGATATGTGTGCCTGCGATATTCCCTGCTGTGGGGCCTGCTGGCGCTGGGGACCATGCTTTTCGCCAATCCTGTGCTGTGCGAGCTGCTGCGCAGGATACCCCGCCCGGTGACCTTGATTCTGCAGTGGGGCGCGGCGGGGCTGCTGGCTGTGGACTTCATCACTACTGCCATGGCCGTCCTGGGCATGAAGGTGACGGCCAGGCGGTTGTCTGCGCTGTCCGAGGGGATGCAGCAGACTTCCCGGCTGCTGGAGAACAGGCTCACTGTTGGGGTGCAGCGGCGTATGCAGAAATCCTTCCCGGCCATTGACAGGGAGGTCATCGCAGAGGACTTTCGGGAAAAATCCAAGGCGGAGACGGCGATTTTCGCGGCGGGGTGCAGTTTCTATAAGCTGGTATCGCTGTTTTTCATCGGCGCTTTTCTGGGGGACGTCACGGAGACCATATTCTGCCTGCTGACCACAGGGGTGCTCATGAGCCGCAGCAGCGTGGTCTACGGGCCCTTCAGCATCGTGTGGGGGCTTGGCTGCGCGCTTCTGACCCTGTTCCTGTACCGCTACCGCAACAAGAGCGACCGGTATATCTTCCTGACGGGCACTCTGCTGGGCGGCGCTTATGAATATGTCTGCAGCGTGTTTACAGAACTGGCGTTCGGTACGGTATTCTGGGACTACAGCGGGTTCGCATTCAACCTGGGCGGGCGCATCAATCTGCTGTATTGCTTCTTCTGGGGCATTGCCGCCGTGGTCTGGCTGAAGGCCATCTATCCCTGGCTGTCGGGGCTGATTGAGAAGCTGCCGGTGCGGGCGGGGAAGGTGCTGTGCAACTGTTTGATTGTCTTTATGATATTCAATATGATTATCTCTTCTTTGGCGCTGGCCCGGTACACGGAGCGCCATACCCAGGGGGCCGGTATGACCGCAGCCGACATGGCGGAGGACGGCCAGGGGAGCCCTGTAGACGCTGCCGATGACGGCCAATGGGGCTCCGCAGACGCTGCCGGTAACGGCCAATGGGGCCCCGCAGACGTTGCCGATGACGGCCAGGGGAGCCCCGCAGACGCTGCCGATGACGGCCAATGGGGCTCCGCAGACGCTGCCGGTAACAGCCAGGATGGTTCCACAGGCACTTCCGAAAGCCCCCTGGACTTATTTCTGGACGCCCATTTCCCGGACGAGCGGATGGAGCGAATCTATCCGAATGCGAAACTGGTGGAATAGAAAAATATCGGAATTCGGATATCCTCTCGGAATCTCCAGACCACATAACACGCTGCTTTCCGGAACTCCTTTGGGTCGGTTCCCCCACTTTTCCAGGTGCCGTCCCGACCCAATGCCTGATTCTGCTTCCTGAAATTCCGAGAGCCTATACCAGCCTAAAAAGAGCCCTCCCCTATCCGCCTAAACGCCTCCGTTTCGCGCACAAAGTCAAAGACAGGATTTTCCATGGTCTTTTGCAGCCAGTCCATATAGCTTGCCTCAAAGTTCCTCAAGAATCCATCCTTGGAATAGGTGCCTTTGTCCGCGAACATGGAGGTGTAACTGCCTGATTGGAAATGATCCAGCACATGAGCATGTTGATATGCTTTATTCAGGGCGTCTACGGTTTTTTCGCTGTTCCGGCACTGTGCGTATTCTTTTGCTATGTTCATCCAGAGCATGTGCAGCCCAGTATGTTTATATCCGTAGTTCTCATCATATAGGAACAGCTGGTAGAGCTTTGCCACCGTTTCATATGCGAAGATTTTTTCTTCCGGGGTGTACTCCTTTGCACGCAGCATCCAGCCCACAGCATCGTCTATCAGACTGACATAAGCCACGATATTATGCTGTGCCAGTTCCAGCAGCTCCTCTCCCTTCAGGACGCATTCCAACACCACATTTCTGGTACAATAGTAATCCGGCAGTTTCTCGGCATACTCCCTCGCCTTTTCTTTGTCACCCTTTTTGTTGTAGGCATAGACGGTAGTCTGCAGCACCGCATACCGCTGCCTGTCCTCAATGCTTTTGCTGAGTATGGTCTCGCAGAGTTTTATGCACTCGTCCATATATTCTCCTTTATCAGTGAACAGCATGGAATGGGCCAGATTCTCCATGAGAGAAAGATTGTTCGGAAATTCCTTCAAAGCCTTCCGCATCAGGATGATATTATCCGCGCTCCCACTTCGACACGGCCTGTACAGAAATCCCAAGGTGGTTTGAAAGCTCTTCCTGGGTGTTTCCCCGTTCTCTTCGAAACGTTTTCAGATTCTCGCTGACCATGATATCCATAATTCATCCTCTCTTTCCTTTTTTCATGTTCTTCGTCACAAGCGCTTGTTCTGATAGAATTATAGGATATCCTCTGCTTTCCCATCACCGCTTCATTGTTGAAATCCATTGTTGAAATCATAAAGCGTTCCCTGATATCTCCCCATACATCTCCGGCCTTCTGTCGCGGAACAGCCCCCAGCTGAACCGCAGCTCCTCAATCGCACGCAGGTCGAAGGTGTGCAGAATCACCTTCTCTTCCGTCCGTCCCGCGTCCTCCGCCACTTCGCCGGTCTCGTCCGTGATAAAGGAGGAGCCGTAGAATGTCAGGGCGGAAGACTGGTTGTTATTGTTTTTGGACGGCTCCACTTTCTCTTCTCCGACGCGGTTGGCCGCTATCACCGGCACCACATTTGCCGCCGCATGCCCCTGCATGCAGCGCCGCCAGTGGGGCATGCTGTCGCATTCAATGACAGGCTCGGAACCGATGGCCGTGGGATACAGCAAAAGCTGCGCCCCCATCAGGGCCATGCACCTGGCCGCCTCCGGGAACCACTGATCCCAGCAGATGCCCACGCCAATCCGGCCATAGGCAGTATCCCACACCCGGAACCCTGTATTGCCCGGGGTAAAATAGAATTTCTCCTGATAGAAATGGTCGTCGGGGATATGAGTCTTGCGGTATACGCCGAGGATCCGGCCGTCCGCGTCAATCACGGCCACCGAATTGTAAGTCACATTGCCCTCCCGCTCGAAAAAGCTCACCGGCAGCACCACTCGCAGTTCCGCCGCCACCTGTCTGAGACGGCAGACTGCCGGATTCTCCTCAAGGGGCACCGCGAATCTATAAGAATCATAGTTCCTCTCCTGACAGAAATACCATCTCTCAAAAAGCTCCGGCAGCAGAATGACCTGCGCCCCCTGGGCCGCCGCTTCCCTGATATGCAGTTCCGCCGCTTCCAGGTTCTCTTCCGCCACACGGTTGCAGAACATCTGCACCGCTGCCACCGTTACCAGTCCCATCTCTTTCTTCTGCAATCCCATCTGTTCCTCCTTGCCAGTATCATATCCTCCCGGAATCTATAGGCCACATATCATGCTGCTTTCCGGAACTCCTTTGGGCCAATTCCCCGCTTTTCCGGATACCTTTCTGATATAATGCCTGAATTGCTGTCTGAACTTCCGAGAGTCTGTTATCCTCTCTCCAAGTCCGTTCTCTTCTGCCAAAAAACATACCTTCTCTCCCCATAACGTCATCCCAGCACCAAATGCACTCAAATAAAACGGTACCAGACTCACACTTTCATTCCGGAATCTGCTGGGTGATACAGTGGATGTTCCCGCCGCCGATCAGGATGTCCCTGGAATAGATCTGCACCACTTCCCTGTCCGGGAATAGTCTCTGCAATATCTCCCGGGCCGTTTCATCGGCAGGGTCTCCGAATGCCGGCATCACAACGCTGCCGTTGGCGATGTAGAAATTCACATAGGAAGCCGCCAGCCGCTCCCCCGGTGTGCGGGCAGGCCTGTCCAGACAGGCGTCCAGCCCCCGGCATTCCTCCTCGCTGACGGTCACCGGCTTCGGCAAGGGCAGCTTGTGCACTCGGATTCGCCTGCCCCTGGCATCCAGAGCCTGTTCCAGATAGTCCAGACAGGCCCTGGACATGGCATACTGCACATCCGTCTGGTCCTGCGTCCAGGCCAGCACCACCTCCCCCGGCGCCGTGAACGCGCAGATATTGTCCACATGCTCATTGGTCTCGTCATTATAGATTCCACAGGGCAGCCAGAGAACCTTCGCCACGTTCAGATACGCTTTCAGGACATCCTCTATCTCCTCTTTCGACAGCTCCGGATTCCTCCCTTTGCTCAAAAGACAGCTTTCCGTGACCATGCAGGTCCCCTCCCCGTCCACATGGATGGAGCCGCCCTCCAGAATGAAGTCACGTTTGTCATAGACATCCTTGTCCAGCAGGTCGCAGAGCTTCCTGGCCATATGATCATCCTTGTCCCAGGGGAAATACAGGCCGTCACAGAGACCGCCCCAGGCATTGAACCCCCAGTCGATGCCCCGGACTTCTCCCAGGGCATTCTTCACGAAGGTGGGAGCATAATCCCTGGCCCAGGCGTCATTGCTGGACATCTCCACCACCCGGATATGGGCGGGAAGCAGGGCCCTGGCATTGTCATACTGCGCCGCGCTTGCGCATACCGTCACTTTCTCCGACCTGGCGATGGCCTCCGCAATCTGCCCGAAGGCTTTCCTGGCCGCATAGGCGCCGTACTGCCAGGAATCCGCCCGCTCCGGGAATATCATGATGCAGCCCGCATGAGGCTCGAATTCCGCCGGCATGCGAAAGCCCTCCGCGGACGGCGCGGAATCTTTGATTATTTTCATGGAACACCTCCGCTGCTCTCTAAATTTGTCGAAATAAGAATAATTCCTTAATTTTGTTATTTAAATATTTTATAAATCCTTAAGCCCAAGGTCAAACTTTAGACACATTTTCAGGTTATGATAGATACATAAACAAAGGAGCTGTTGAGTTTTAACAAATATTCGTTAGGGTTCTGTCAGCTTCGACTAATAATAACACTGCTTTGGCAGTTTTATTATAAATGTACCTTTCCCTTTCATGTTTTCTTTATATTTTACTCCCTAAAAGAACCCGAGAGATTGGGTTCTTTTATGTATCAGGACAGCTCATGACAGTCTCTCCCGGAAATCCTGGTAGCCGAACTCCCTCACAATGACACACTCCCCGCTCTTTCTGCGCAAGGCAATCGCCGGGAGCGGCATCCCGTTGAAGGTGTTGTTCTTTACCATGGAATAGATGGCCATGTCCCCAAAACACAGGCGGTCGCCCGGATGCAGCGGATGCGCGAACGAATAGTCCCCGATGCAGTCGCCCGCCAGACAGGTGGGCCCGGCAAGCCGGTAGGTAAAGGCTTTTTCTCCGGGCTGGCCGCTTTCCAGAAGAGGGGGCCTGTAGGGCATCTCCAGCACATCCGGCATATGACAGGCGGCAGAAGCGTCCAGAATCGCGATATTTATCCCGTTTTTCAGGGTTTCCAGCACGGCAGTGACCAGGAATCCGGCATTCAGCGCCACCGCCTCTCCAGGTTCCAGATATACCGTCAGACCGTATTTTTCCTGCATCCGCCTGATGCACCGCTCCAGCCGGGGAATGTCGTAGCCCTCCCTTGTGATGTGGTGCCCGCCGCCGAAATTGATCCACTTCATAGCGGAGAGATATGCGCCGAACTTCTCCTCCACGGCATCCAGCGTCTTTTCCAGGTCATCGGAGTCCTGTTCACAGAGCGTATGAAAGTGCAGCCCGTCCAGCCAGGACAATCCCTCTCTGCCCCGGGACAATGCCCGCTGGAAGCCATCCTGGGTCACGCCCAGCCTGGAGCCGGGGGCGCAGGGGTCGTAGATGACATGGCCCTCCTGGGTGGAGCACTCCGGATTGATACGCAGGCCGATGCTTTTCCCGGTCTCCTTTGCCTGTCTGCCGAACCGCTCCAACTGATTCCAGGAATTGAATACGATGTGATCGCAATACCGTAGGATTTCCTGGAAATCCTTCTCCTGGTAGGCCGGGGAGAAGATATGGTTTTCCAGCATCCTTCCCTTTGCCCTCATGGGAGCCGCCATCTCCTCCCCGCACAGCTTGGCTTCGTACAGGCCGCTGGCTGTGGCTCCGCACAGGTACTCTCCAATCAAAGGGTACAGGGCGTACATGGAAAAGGCTTTCTGGGCCAGCAGGATCTTCGCCCCCGTCCGCTCCATAACGCCTTTCAGCACTTTCAGGTTCCTTTCTATCAAAGCCTCATCCACCACATAGCATGGGGTGGGCAATTGGGTAAAATCCATCTCTTTTTCCTTCCAATCTCTTGTTTGGTACAAGTCATCTTTTCTTCAAAGCTTTCCGTGCCCTGTCTTAAATAGTCTTCCCATTTCTGTCTCTTCCCGTCAGCCCCGAAATCCATCATATCCTTCAGGCTCCTGGGGCCGTCCCATTTCTCCTCCCCATGGTACAGGCACAGGGTGTCAAGCACTAATGTGTATCCAAAAGGGCATCTAAAGCACCGTCCGGAAAAAGAAAGGAATGCCCCGGGGGACACCCCTTTCCCAAGCTTTATTCCAATAGATTGGTAGTAATGAAATCCACGCCCCAGCCGACCAGCCGCTCCGCTTCTTCCCTGTCATCGCAGGTCCAGCAGTTCACCAGGATTCCTTCCCTGTGGAGCTCCTCCACGATTTCCCTGGTCAGGGCCTTGTAATAGATGTCCAGATGAACCCTGTACTGCTTCAGCGTTTTCAGAATGTCTCCATTGTACTCGCCGCACAGATAGTACAGATTCTGATCCGGCAGAAGTTCCCGCAGATTCCGCATATTGTTCAGGGCAAAGGAAATGAATGTCACATGCTCCAGATAGTCAAGAGCCTTGATTTCCTCCACCAGCCGCCTGATGTCCTCCGGATTGAATTCGTTCTTCAGCTCCAGGATACAGGTCTTTTCGTATTTTTTGCAGATGGAGATGTATTCCGCCAGGCTGGGCACAATCATGTCCTGCCTCTCGTGGATATGGCCGCAGCCTGTCGTCTCCGTCACCGGGTGCAGGTCTTTCAGGCGAATCTTGCGCACCAGCCTGTACCGGGACGATTCCACAGGAATGTCATCCCAGGCCACACGCCCTGTGGAATCGTCATGTAGGACGACAAACCTGCCGTCACTGGTCACATGGGTGTCCGTCTCCACGCCGTAGTAGCTGCGGTTCCCGGCGGCCACGAAAGCCGGGATGGAGTTCTCCGTCTCCAGGCCGCTTAAGCCCCTGTGGGCAATCAGCTTTGTGCTGCCTTTGTTGATTTTAATCGTGTCCATTTTGTTCCTCGCTTGTAAATATATTTAGAAACTGCCGAAAAATAACTTGCAAAGTGTTCCCGCTGCCCCATATCCTTTCCGAATCGATATCGGCAAAGGCCAGCCGGGAGGGATCCCTCCGGCCCGGAACTGCTCGAACCGTCATGCCGTCAGGGCAGATATCTCCGCCCAGTTTCTTCCCAACGGCCTGTGCGGCCTGGGGAATCCCGCTCACATAGGCCAGACGGATACCAATGTCTCACACACAAAGACCACCCCGCAGCACAGCGCCGCAATCCCTATCATGTTCACGCCCCGCCAGGCGGCCACCACTCCCATCGCCAGGGCCAGGATTCCCGCCAGAGGAACCTGCGGCGCCGTTATGATGGCCGGAAAGGTCATCACCGCAAGGGTAGCATACGGCACATAGTATAAAAAAGAACGCAGAAACGGATTCTTTATCTTCCTGCGGATCAAAGTCAACGGCAGCACCCGGATCAGACAGGACACAGCCGCCGCTACCAGTATGTAAATGTAGATATCATGCGTCATATTCCGGCCCCCTTCCGTGCCGCTTCCTCTTCTGCCAATCTCTGGGAACTGTCGGAACATCCCCTGCTCAGTCAGGTTCCCCAGCCTCAGTCTTCGCAGCCTCAGTCTTCGCATCCTCCTTCTCTTCCCCTATGGGAAACAGAACCGCTGCCCCTCCCGCGATCAGCACGGTCAGAAGGCTGATTTTCATGCTGTCGGATATCCCGTCCAACAGAGGAATCCTGGACACGGCGAAGCTGGCCAGGAAACTGGCCGCAATCACGCCCCGGATGACCTTATTCTTCCTGGCAGCCGGGATGATGATGGCCACGAACATGCCGTATAGCGCCACGCTCAGGGCGCTGACCACCGATGCCGGCAGCACATTGCCCGCCACGATTCCCATGACCGTCCCCAGGGCCCAGCCCGGCAGGGCAATCGCCATGGCCCCGTAGCTGTAGCAGGGGTTCAGCGCGCCTGGCTTCCCCACGCTGATGCCGAAGATTTCATCCGTGATGCCGAAGCCCACCAGGACCCGGTGCACCCAGGATGTCTTCGCGTCGAACTTCTGGCTCAGGGCGCAGCTCATCAGCAGATAGCGCATATTGGCCACCAAAATGACGAATGCCATCTCCAGGTACGGCGCGTCCGCCATGATGACGGTGAATTCCGCGTACTCTCCCGCGGAGGCATGGTTCAGGAAGCTGGACAGAAAGCCCTGGAAAGGGCTCAGTCCGGCCTTTTTGGCCACAATTCCCAGGGAAAAGGCTACCGCAAAGTAGCCTAATGCGATGGGGAACCCATCTCTTATTCCGTTGGCAAACGCATCCCTGTTCCGATTCACCTGGCATCCCGCTCCCATGCTGTCTTTCGTCCTGCCGAACTGTCGGCCATGCCGTTATCTTATCACAATGCTTCCGAAAATTCAATATGCCAATTGGCCTCTGGCAGGCGGCCATGGGAGATCATGCATTGCGCCCGCAGGCTTCCATGAGAAGCGTCGCACCCGCCAGCACAGCCACCACCGCCCCGTGCACCCCGTACACCGGGAAGTCCGGCGCCACGAACAGGATGACCACAGGCACCACCGCAGCAGCCATCACCGCCAGCATGGTCACGAAGGTGGACGAGCTCTGCTTCACCACCCGGACTTCGCTGTCCCAGTTGAAGACAGGGAGTTTTTCATTGATTGCTATGCCGGCTCTGGCGCCGAATAGGATGTAGGCCCAGGGAACCACCAGCAGGCTCAGCGCGTCCGCCCAGCCCGGTCCCAGCGCCGCCAGCAGCACGGCCTCCGACACCAGATAGAACGGCAGCGCCACCAACAGCTGCAGGATGACCTTGCTCCAGATCATGTCCCGTCTCCTGATCGGCAGCGTCTGCATCATCCACCACTGCTTCCCCTCCATGGAGATGGAACAGGCCGTCAAAGGCATCATCACCGCCAATGCGCCCAGCAGGATCGGAAGCGCCCTGTCCACGACGCCCGGGATGCCGATGATTCTGTCCACGCTCTCCTTCCCCACCACAGGCACCGCCACCGCCAGAAGCACCATCAGCACCTCTCCCGCCAAAGTGTTGGTCACATAGATCGCAGAGGAGAAATAGCGTCTCCACTCCCGCTCCACCAGGCTGCGCATCACGGATTTGGCCTGGAGCCTTTCCATGCGATAATTGCCCTTGGCCTCCCTGGCGCTCAGCAGCCCGCAGATTCTGCCGTAAAAATGCTGCAGGATTTCCAAAAAGACCAGAAAGCAGCCCAGGGACAGGCCCAGGAACAGAAGCAGCCCTTCCAGCTTTCCCTGTACCATGGCTTCCGCAATCCAGATGGCGGGCGGATAAAGGCTGCGGATCTGCCCCTCCAGCTGCAGGGCAATCTGCTGCAGCATGGCTTCCATCTGGCTTTCCTCCACGCTGCTCAGGCGCATGCTCCCTATCAGGAGGACGCACATGAACACCAGGGTCAGCAGAATGGACGCCAGGTTCTTCCGTCTCCATCTGCTGGCGATGCCCGCAATCAGCGCCCCCACTACGGAAGCCGCCGTCAGGGGCAGCAAGGGCAGAAAGACCACCGTGACCAGGCCATATAGATAGAAGGCGGCTCCCGGCCGTTCCATCACCCCGTACACGGCCATCCCCGGCACCATCACCACCATGCCCAGCAGCATATTGGTGAGGTACATGGAGAGGAAGCGGCTCACGATGATGGCCCTGTCCGTCACCGGCAGCGCCACCTGTCTCTCATAGGCTCTCCTGTCGAACAGCACCGGCCCCGCTTTCACCATGGTGAAGAAAAACACCACCAGCGACACGCTCATGCCCAGGACCGCCGGCACGAAATATCCCATGCCCATGGCCACAAGGCCCACGCTCATCAGACACACATACCCCGCAAGCATAAGAACCAAAAACATCCACAGCCCGCCCATCAGGAGGCAGCGCAGCTTCTTCCTGCCGTCCTTCGTGTGCAGAAATTCGTTCCAGCCGAACATCCCGTATAGGGAAAGCTTTGTCAACAGCCTAATCTGCCTTGTCATGTCCAATCACCTCCATGAACACATCCTCCAGGGACTTATCCCTGGTCAGCTCCTTGGTGTCTCCCTCCGCCACCAGCTTCCCCCCGGAAATCACCGCTATGCGGTTGCAGAGCTTCTCCGCCACTTCCAGCACATGGGTGGAGAAGAAGATGGCGCTCCCCTTTTCGCAGAAGGCGTGCATCTTTTTCTTCAAAATCAGGGAAGCTTCCGGATCCAGGCCCACGAAAGGCTCATCCAGGACCAGCAGCTTCGGCTCATGGAGCAGCGCTCCGATGATGGCCAGTTTCTGTCTCATGCCGTGGGAGTAGGTGGACACCAGATCCCCCAGTACGGAATAGATTCCAAAGTCCTCCGCCTCTCTTCGGATGCGCTCCTCCCGCGCCTTTGCGGGCACCCGATAGATGTCCGCCAGGAAATTCAGGTACTGAATGCCTGTCAGGTACTCATAGATGTCCGGATTGTCCGGAATATAGGCCGTCACCTGTTTACAGGCCATAGATTGGGAGCGCACGTCTTTGCCGTCCACCAGAATCTCCCCCTGGTCGAAGTCGTGGATTCCCACCACCGCCTTTATGGTAGTGGTCTTCCCGGCCCCGTTGTGCCCGATGAAACCGTAGATGTCGCCCGCCCGCACTGTGAGCGACAGATTCGCCACCGCGGTCTTGCCGCCTTTGTAAGTCTTTGTCAAGTTTTTGATTTCCAGCATTTCCCTTCCCTCCGTCTTTTTTGACATGTTTCAGTATCATTTACAGGATACCCGTTCCCGCGCGGTTCTTGTATCAACGTGATTTTCTTTTCCTTAGGAATTGTCGGAAAATAACCGCTACAATTTGTTTAGGAATTGTCGGAAAATAACT
This sequence comes from uncultured Acetatifactor sp., assembly GCA_910585665.1. GTDB lineage: Bacteria > Bacillota > Clostridia > Lachnospirales > Lachnospiraceae > Acetatifactor. Next base: position 41,699 of record CAJUFI010000012.1, read on the forward strand.
GATGCAACTTGTTTAGGAGAAAGCCCAGAAATACAACGAAAACGGCTATAAACTCGCATCAGTTATTTGTAGACAATTCCTTAGGAAAAAGCCCGGAAATACAACAAAAATTGCTGCAGACTTGTAGCGGTTATTTGTAGACACTTCCTTATTAAGTTTGGCATATGCCCCGCCTGTACCCGGACATGGGCAGAGAATTTCCAGCACATTTCTTAACTGGACTTATGCCGCATCCTGTCCTTGGCATTTTCTTTTGCATTTTCTTTTGCATTTTCTTTTGCATTTTCTTCTGCATTTTCTTCTGCGCCCTCTTTATGATATCAATATGATATCAATTTCATTTTTGCAAGCCTATACAGACATTTTCCATTTTTCCATTTTCCTGTTTCATAACGCAGCAATTTATTGTAAAATAGGGACAGACGCAATCCATGCCAACATCCCAATCACAGCCTGCTGCTCTCGCTCTGGAAGAACATGAGGAACTGCCAGATGTTCCCGGCTCCGTTCGATGCAGCCTTTCCAACAGGCCGCTTACGATTCTCCAGACTGATCGTCCGACAGGCATAGAACAGATAAAACGAAAACTACAATACAGATGAGGGAATGCACAGATGACAAAACGATTATCCCCAATAAAACAGAACTCCTGGAAACTGCTGCTGGCGCTGTTCTGGGCCTGTCTCTGGCTGAGCGCCGGAGCCCGGGCGGAAGCTTCCCAGGAGACTTATCCCCCTTTTGAAGACGGAGGCGTAGTCGGATTCATCGGGGACAGCATCACCCATGTGACCTACAGGTCCCAGGGCTATGTGGACATGCTGGAAGAGTATTATCTGAGCCGTTTCCCCGGGCGGGATGTAGAATTCCGAAACCTGGGGGCGGACGGGCATAAGATTACGGATTTTCTGAAGATCTATGACTCCGACCCGGCTTTCCGGGGGCTCAGCAGGGCAGTCATCATGCTGGGCACCAACGAAGCCATTCTGAAGATCGCCCCGGAGGAGTATATCGGCAATATGGAGACGCTGGTGGCAAGGCTGAAGGAGGACGGCCTGGCCGGAGAGGACATCCTGATTCTCTCCTCGCCCATCTGCGACCAGAACTGTTCTAAGAATTTTGACAAAAACGGAAATATGCGCTGGACTTACGAGGGCAGATTGCTGGAGTACTTAGAGCTGCTGGAGACGAAGACCGCGGAATGGGGCGTGGGCTATCTGAATCTGCACACGCCCATGGCTGAACTCACCGAAGAGATTCAGCGGGAGGACGCAAGCAATACCCTGACCACCGACTGCATCCACCCCAATGCCCTGGGCCATCGGCTGATTGCCTTTTATATCCTGCAGGCACAGGGGGAGGGGACTGCTCCCCTGTCGGAAATTGCGGTGCCGCAGAAGGGCGAGCCACAGATGCTCCGGGGGAAGCTTACAGATTTTTACCGGGGGCAGAAAGGGCTGTGCGGAACCTATCATCCGGAGACGCTGCCCATGGCGGCCGCTGGCGATGTGGCAGAGTTCCAGGCATTTTACGAAGCCGGGGCATTGATGTGCCAGATGCCCCTCCGGGTGGAAGGGCTGGACGCGGCGGCTTCCTATATGGTATGGCTGGACGAGACGGAGCTGGGCTCCTTTACCGGGGAGGAACTGGAGGCCGGCATCGACCTGGCCACTTTGGAGACCCATCCCCTGCAGCCGGTCATGGAGCAGATAAACGCCTTGAGCAGGAAACGCCACCAGGCGCTGGCGAAGCACCGCAATATGTGGGTGGAGGTCATGATGCAGCGGGCATCTTTCACCCAGGAGCAGATTGACGCCAGCTACAGGCAATGGCGGGAAAATGACGAGCGGCTGCGGGCCGAAATGCGCGCTCTGGCCACGGAAGCGGCGGAGGGCGATTTCGCTCTGGTCCTCCTGGAAGAGGGATATCCCCTGGAAGAACTGAAACAGGAGCAGCAGCAGGCTCTGGAGCTGCAGAAAGCCCTGGAGCTGGCCATGAAAGAGGTGGAAGCGCTGAAGGCGGATTTCCCAATCCACAGGTATCTGGAACAAACCCTCAGGAGAATCCGCCAGGCATTGCCCCCTTTAAGGAGATAGGCGGGTAGGGCCCATGCCCTTCCTCCTCCCCATGGGACTGCAGCCGTCTCTCCCCCGCATGGCATCACCTGCAATACGCTGGCGACACTTCTGCGGATGAGCATCCGCTGTAAAGCGGTGCCGGGCAAGCGATTGGCAGAACCGGATAAGCCCATGGCGGCAGCCTTCCTGCGGAAACCGCCGCCAAGATGACCTCCAGGCATTTTAGTCTATGAGCACCGGATTCTCCTCCACCACCCAGGGCAGACCGTACCGGTTCAGGGCATCCATGAAGGGATCCGGGTCGAACTCCTCCACATTGAACACGCCAGGCTTCTTCCAGGTGCCGTCCATCACCAGCATGGCCCCAATCATGGCCGGAACGCCGGTGGTGTAGGAGATGGCCTGGGAGCCAAGCTCCCTATAGCACTCCTGATGGTCGCACACATTGTAGATATAGATGGACTTCTCCTTCCCGTCCTTCACCCCGGTGAAGATACAGCCGATGTTGGTCTTGCCCACCGTGCGGGGGCCGAGAGAAGCGGGGTCGGGAAGCAGCGCCTTCAGGAACTGGATGGGCACGATCTCCCTTCCCTGGAACAATATCGGATCCGTGCGCAGCATCCCCACGTTCTCCAGGCATTTCATATGGGTCAGATAGCTCTGTCCGAAGGTCATGAAGAAACGGATGCGCTTTACACCGGGGATGTTCTTGGCCAGGGACTCAATCTCCTCATGGTGCAGCAGATACATATCCTTCCGCCCCACCTGGGCAAAATCGTACTCCCGCTTGATTTCCATAGGTTTGGTCTCCACCCATCGGCCGTCCTCCCAGTAGGAGCCGTTGGCCGACACCTCTCTGAGATTGATTTCCGGATTGAAATTGGTGGCAAAGGGATAGCCGTGGTCGCCGCCGTTGCAGTCACAGATATCAATGTAATGAATCTCGTCAAAATAATGCTTCAGGGCATAGGCGGAGAAGACACTGGTGACCCCCGGGTCGAAACCGCTGCCCAACAGGGCCGTAATGCCGGCTTTTTCGAAACGCTCTCTGTAGGCCCACTGCCAGGAATAGTCAAAATATGCGGTAAAGCCCTCTTCTTTGCACCGTTTCTCGTAAACCTCCCTCCAGGCCGGATCTTCCGTATCCTCCGCCTCGTAGTTGGCCGTATCGATATAGTCCACTCCACAGGCCAGACAGGCGTCCATGATGGTCAGATCCTGATAAGGCAGCGCCAGATTCAGCACCGCCCTGGGCTGCTCCTTTTTGATCAGGGCAATCAGATCCTCCGCATTGTCCGCGTCCACCTTTGCGGTGGTAATCTTCGCCGTTGTGGTGCCCGACAGCTTCTCCTTCAAAGCATCGCATTTGGACACCGTGCGGCTGGCGATGCAGATTTCCGAGAACACATCCGCCTTCTTTGCACATTTCTGGATGGCCACGGAAGCCACTCCGCCGCAGCCTATGATTAGTATTTTCGCCATTTTATTGATTCCTTTCTATTGATTTTCCTGAAACAGATGAAAAAGGCGGCCCCATCTTCGTCTATGCCTGTCTGAATCCGGCGGGCAATTTCTGCAACCGCATGCTGAATCAGGAACGGCTCCGCCAGGTCTGAATCGGCTGGGCCCGCACCCGCCTGGAAGTCTGCCGCATGGGTTTTGCAGACCTGGTTCTCAAAGAGGCCGTTGCGGACTACCGCGACTCGTGTATCTCCACTTTCCGCAGCAGCCGTTCCACATAGGCCGGCAGACAGAACGCGCCGGCATGGAGCCTTGGGGTATAGTACCGGGTCTCCAGTTCTCTCTCCAGCCACTTCTGCGCGTCCATATCTCTCACGGGATGATATTTTTTGGACGCAAATCCGAACAGCCAGTGGCCGGAAGGGTAGGTTGGGATGTGGGCCTGGTAGACACGGCTGATGGGAAAGCTCTCCACGATGCGCTTGTGGGCCCGCATGCAGGCCTTGGCATCCCCTTCATAGAAAGGGCTCTCGTGCTGGTTCACCATGACCCCCTCCTCCCGCAGCGCCTTGTAACAGTTCCCATAAAATTCCTTGGTGAACAGCCCCTCTCCCGGCCCGAAAGGATCCGTGGAGTCCACGATGATCAAATCGTACTCGTCCTCTTTCCGCCTCACGAACTTCATGCCGTCTTCATAATAGATATGAACCCGCTCATCTCCCAGGCTGCATGAGACTTTTGGCAGATATTCCCTGCACACCTGTACCACCTGACGGTCAATCTCCACCAAGTCGATCCGCTCCACTTCCGAGTACTTTGCCAGCTCCCTGACCACGCCGCCGTCCCCGGCTCCGATGACCAATACGCTGCGCACATTGGGATGAACCGCCATCGGCACATGCACCATCATTTCATGATAGATGAATTCATCCTTTTCCGTCAGCATCATGTAGCCGTCCAATGTCAGGAAACGCCCGAACTCCGGCGACTCGAACACGTCAATCCGCTGAAATTCGCTTTCTTCGCTGTAGAGCTGCCTTTCCACCTTAATGGATAGCTTCACATTCGGCGTATGCAGCTCCGAAAACCATAATTCCATCTTTCCACCTCCATTCAACTTCTGTCTCTGCTCCTCTATGTCCCTCACAGGAAGACTGTCTCCCTGCCATAAGCACCTTAATCTTACATCGCCCATTCTTCCTTCAGCACGTTCAGCCGTTGGATACCGGCATCCTCGGGCCCGGCCATGGAGCAGCCCTTTTCCCGGGCGTAAAGGATGTATTCCAGGATTTCCTCCGTAATCTCCTCCCCGGGCGCCAGAATCGGGATGCCCGGCGGATAGCACATCACGAACTCACTGCAGATGCGCCCTTTCGTCTCCAGAAGAGGCAGCGATTCCTTGGACGCGTAAAAAGCATTCTGGGGAGAGACTGCCACCTTCGGCTCGATATATTCCTGTGTATATAAATCCGCGTTTTCTTTGCTGTATTTCCGTTTAATCTCTTCCAGAGCCCCTATCAGACGCTCCGCGTCCCGCTCCCTGTCCCCGATGGAAATGTAAGCCAGCACATTGGCCATGTCCCCCAGCTCCATCTGGATATCGTACTCATCCCGGAGCAGATCATAGACCTCGATGCCCGCCAGCCCAATCCCCAGGGTATTGACGGTGAGCTTCGTCCTGTCGAAATCGAAGATGCTGTCACCGTTGACCAGCTCCGAAGTATAGGCATAATAGCCGCCGATACCGTTGATCTCCCCCCGGGCATATTCCGCCAGAGCCGTCACCTTTTTGAATTCCGCCTTTCCCCGCAGGGCCAGGTTCCGACGGGAGATGTCCAGACTGGCAAGCAGAAGGTAAGACGCACTCGTAGTCTGGGTCAGATTGATAATCTGTCTCACATAGCCGGGATTCATGTCGGGGCCTGTCAGAAGGAAGGAGCTCTGGGTCAGGCTCCCCCCCGACTTGTGCATGCTCACAGCGGCCATGTCCGCCCCGGCCGCCATAGCCGACAGGGGCATGTCCTCCCCGAAATAAAAATGCGTCCCATGGGCTTCGTCCACCAGCACCTTCATGCTATGCCCATGGGCCAGCTCTACAATGCGCTTCAGATCCGAACAGATTCCGTAATAGGTAGGATTGTTCACCAGCACTGCCACCGCATCCGGATGCTGGGAAATCGTCCTCTCCACCTGGGACACCTTCATGCCCAGCGCAATGCCCAGACTGCTGTTCATATCGGGATTCACATAGATAGGGGTGGCGCCGTTCACCACCAGCGCGTTGATGACGCTCCTGTGGACATTTCTGGGCAGAATGATTTTGTCCCCTTTCTTACAGGCGCTCAGCACCATGCTTTGGACGGAAGAAGTCGTGCCGCCCACCATCAGGAAGGCATAGGCGGCTCCGAAAGCTTCCGCCGCCAGTTCCTCCGCCTCCCGGATCACGGACACCGGATGGCACAGATTATCCAGGGGCTTCATGGAATTCACATCAATGGACATGCACTGCTTCCCCAGCAGCTGTGTCAGTTCCGGATTGCCCTGTCCCCTTTTGTGCCCCGGCACATCAAAGGGGACAATCCGCTCCCCTCGGAACGCTTCCAGCGCTTCGTATATCGGCGCTCTTTCCTGATTGAGATGCACCATTCTGTATATCCCCTTTCCCAAAATCCCCATCTTGCAGCGCTACAGCTGACAGCACGCCCACAAATCAATAAATATTTCTGCCGCTGAATATCTCTATCATCTCCCTGCGCAGATTCCCCATGATCTCCAGCCGCAGCCTGGGGGCCAGTTCATACACGTCGCTGTTGAACAGATAATTCTGCAAGTCGATTTCCTTGATCAGCATCTTGGTGTGGAAGAGATTCGCCTCATACACATTGATGTCCACCGCGTCATATCTGCGCAAGGTCTCCGTGTCGATATAGTCCTGGATGGAAGTCATCCTGTGATCCATGAACAGCTTCTGGCCATTGATGTCCCTGGTGAAGCCCCTGACCCGGTAATCCATGGTGATGATGTCGGAATCAAAGGAGCCGATCAGGTAGTCCAGCGTAGATAAAGGCGTAATCTCCCCGCAAGTGGCCACATCGATGTCCACCCGGAAGGTGGCCAGATAGGTGTCCGGATGATATTCCGGATAGGTGTGGACCGTGATATGGCTCTTGTCCAGATGGGCCACTGTGGTGTCCCCCACAGGCACCTTGCTCTCGTCCGCAATCAGGATAGTCACGGAGCTCCCCTGGGGCTCATAGTCCTGGCTGGAAATGTTCAGCACTCTGGCTCCGATCATGTCCGTCACATCCACCAGCAGTTTGGTCAGCCGTTCGGAATTGTACTGTTGGTCGATATAGGCTATGTAATCCTTCTGTTCCCTCTGGGACTTGGCGTAGCACACGTCATAGATATTGAAGCTCAGGGACTTGGTCAGATTGTTAAAGCCGTACAAGGTAAATTTCTCGCTCATGTTTTCTCCTTTATCCTAAGGAACTGTCACAAAATATCTTCTGCACGCATGCCCATCAAAAAAAGCAAGTGACACTGCCATCACTTGCTTTACCAATCTCCGCTTTCCTTTTGCCGCCGGAACCTTCCCGGGCAGCTGTCTGTGAGAGCAACAGATATATGGTTTTTAGAGTCTATATAGCAAATATTTTACTTTTACTACTCTTATTGACCGTTTCACAAGTTAGATGTGCCGCAGCACTGGTTTATAGTCACCAACTTATAAAATTCGAGCTTTTAACTCCATCAATAAGGCAACCCAGTTGCCAAAATATTTGCATGGAAGACTCTGTCCATCTGTTTTCCATACGCCTGTACTATGCCATCATGCTTCATGCTTTGAATAATGACATTATATCATACACGTTTCTGCTTCGTCAAATATATTTTGTCGGCCCGTGAAACCCCTCTTTAAGGCTATATGTCCATCTTCTGCTGTACATACACAGCCTCCTCAATCAATCCGATTCCCAGGAACACGGCCCAGATGTAGGGCGCTCCGTACAGGTTCAGCGTCTTCGGCCCCACTATCTTTTTCGGGGCGTCCTCACCCACCTGGTCCTGAACCAGTTTCTCATATGCCTTCTCGAAAGTGCTCCTGGTGATGGAGCGCTCCCGCCTGTCCGTGAACAGTTCTCCTCCCTTTATGGTATAGGTAAAAGGAAGTCCTTTTTTCGTCAGAAATTGTTTTCCCTCGTGTGCCCGTATGGCATCCCACAGGCCAGGGAGTGTTATCTTTGTCGTATTAAGCTTCATATGCCTCCTCGCGCCGGATACCGAGTCTGTCGAATGACGCGCTGTATGCCGCCCAATCATCCGAATCTATTATCCGCTATTCAAATCGTACCCGAAACAGGCAGTCTTGTCAATGCCAAATGTCCTCATTTTTCCATTGCTTTACAAAAGATTTGTGGACGGACAGGGATTCGCCGCAGCCTTCCCCCTCTGCCGCCAGCATGATACAGGGAGATTTCGCGGGAATCTCCTGAAAACAGAACTCCCTTTCTCCGCTCTTGAATTCAAAAAGGAGGCCGTCGGAATACAGGGCCACTTTATCGCAGTTGCTATAGCATAGCGCCGTATAGTTGCCGCTTTCCATTTTCCTCACGCTCTCCGGCACGATGTGGACGAAGGGCTTTCTGCCCCATTCCGCCAGGCACCGGTAAAAACAAGGCCCGGGATGCTCCCCGTCCGGCAGAAGCGCTTCCGCCTGCTGCCCGGAGCCAATGGTACTCTCCCTGTCTCCCGGAAGCCGCGTCTCCGCCCCTCCGCAACCCATGGCAGCGCTTCCTTTCTCTCCCTGCAAGGTTCCCGCTCCCCTTTCCCGGCTCACAAGACTTTCCCGGCTCACAAGAATGTCCTTTTTCCGGCTTACGGCAATGTCCTCTTTCCGGCTCCGCAGAACCGGCACTTCCGCTCCACAGGTCATGGTGACGGATTCTCTGCCCATCACCCCGGCCCCGATGTCAGCTTCCTGTATCCAGACATGCTCCGAACTGCCCTTCCGCTTCCCGAACGCCAGGAAGCCGAGACGGTCGCATAGCTGCAGAAAGTACCGGTACAGCTCTGTCTCCCCGTCCAGGTTCTCATCCAAGCCGCCCAAGCCCTCATCCAAGCCGGCCCGGCCCTCATCCAAGCCGGCCCGGCCCTCGTCCCAACCGTCCAGGCAGACGCAGTTCGCCCCAAGCTCCAGCAGCATGCGCAGATCCTTCTCCATTTGGCGGCGCCTGTCAGCCGCGCCGCCCTTATCCGGCAGAAAATACCTCACCGCCCTGGGTTCCCACGCCGCTCCGTTCAAGGCAGGGCTCCCGGACTGCCTATTGCTCAGGCTCCGCAGAGGAAGATGCCCCCGCACCCTGTCCCGGCAGCATCCGCTTCCGTCCACCAGGATTGCTTCCGTGTCATACAGATAGGGCTCCTCCACACCTCTCCAGAGCCTGGGCTGCAGCAGAACGGACTGCAGGGGTTCCTCCTCCCACAGCTGCTGCCTGCATTCCAATACCAGATTCCCCTCTCTGTCCGTGACATAGATTCTGGCCTCCGTCTCTGGCCCATTCCGCCCCTGTTCTGTCACATCCTCAGAAAAATACAGCTTCCACTCCAGAAAGGCCTTGCCGTTTTCCAGCCTGTATACTGCTTCTGCGCCGCCACCCGGCGCATTTTCGTCAAATCTCATCCTGTCTTTCCCTCTTTTCCCGCAGAACAGCCGTATTCTCCTCCACTTCCCGCCTGCCCAGGGGATAGGCGAACTGGATGATCAGGAACACCACCAGATAGCAAATCCCGGGCACCAGCGTCGCCACCGTATAAATCCGCTCCGCCACCTCCTGGGTCTGGGCAGAGGCCTCGGACACATAGCCGATGGCCGTCAGCACGAAGCCGCCCAGGCCGCCTGCCAGAGCCTGCCCCACCTTCCTGGCAAAGGAGTACACCGCATAGACCGTTCCGTCCTCCCGTCTGCCTGCGGCAATCTCCTGATAGTCGATGATATCCGTGATATAGGCCCAGATGACCAGATTGAACAGCCCCGACCCCAGAGTCCCCAGGAACAGAAGCCCCATGAACAGCGGAATCGTCCGTACCCGCAGGAAGAACAGCAGCAGGTACGTCACCCCGGCCACCAGCATCCCCACCGCCCCCGCCTCTTTCTTCCCGAACCGCAGGACGATTCCCGAAATGAAAGGCGCCAGCAGAAGGGTGCTCCCGACGCTGACCACATTGACCGCCGACAGGGCCCTGGCGTTCCTGAAATAATCCAGGAACAGGTAATTGTTCATGGCCTGCCCCATCAGGGTGGCAAGCAGCAGCACCAGAGCCGCGCACACCAGCGCAAGCAGGGGCCGGTTCCTCCCCAGGCCCCTCAGCATGTCCCAGACACTTTCCTTGGCCTTCTCCTTTTTCTCGAAGACCACCCGCTCCCGGCACAGCAAGTAGCAGAGCACATAGCAGGCCACCGCCAGCACACCGAAGACCGCCGCCGTCACCGTAAAGTCCACAGGCCGCACGATCTGGTTCCCCTCCGCGTCCGTCTCGTAGACGATCAAAGGCACCAGCACGCCGATGGCCAGACCGGCCAGACTGGCTCCGATGCTGCGGAAGGTGGAAAGAGACGCCCTGTCCTTCACATCCGGGCTGATCACCGAAGCCATGGATCCGTAGGGGATATTGATGGCCGTATAGCAGAAACTGCTCCACAGCAGATAGGTAAAGATCACATAGGCGAGCTTCGCCCCATAGGGCCAGTCCCGCACGAAATACAGGTACATGATGGAGCTGGACACCGCCACCGGAACGCACATCCGCCGTATCCAGCATCGGAACCTGCCGTCCCTGGCAGGCTGCATATTATCTACGATACGCCCCATAGTCACATCCGTAAAAGCGTCCACGAACCTGGCCCCCAGAAAGAGGAGCCCCACCACATATCCGCTCAGCCCCAGCACTTTCGTATAGAATACCATTAAGTAACTGCTGGCGAAAATAAAGCTGAAGTCATTCCCAAAGTCACCGAACATGTACCCGATCTTGTCCCGGAGCCCAAAAGGGCGCACATCCGCGGCAACATCCGTCTTCTCATTTCCCCTGTCGTCAACCGTCCTTGCCATAGCAACCTCCACCTCACCGAATCGCTCCCATCGGCTCCGGGGCGCGGGCCCTGTGGTTCCGGCAGCCCCTCCCGCGAAGTCCGTGATCGCATGTGACATCTTTCTGTCTGAACGCACTGAACGCATCCGAACGCACGCGCCGCCATGGGCGCGCTTCGCCTTTTGTGGGGTTATTATGTCTCGTTTTCGGGAAAATATACGGCTTTACATCTGCGGAAAACACCGCTATAATAGGCATATCACTTTTACGCCTGAAAACGGAGGAGACCCATGACTATTTTTACCGTATTTTTCCAGATGCTGTCGCTGCTGATCATGATCGGCGCGGGCTTTTTATTGACAAAGAAAAAAATGCTGGACGAGCATACCAACACCCGGATGTCCAGGATGATCGTCAACCTGTTCAATCCCATGCTGGTGCTCTCCAGCGCCGCCACTTCCGTAGGCCTGATATCCCTGGGCACCATGGGGCTCGTGGCGCTGATTGCGGTGGGCATGTTCCTCATCTTCATCATCGTGGGGATGATTCTCTCCCCCTTTTTCGACAGGCAGCCTGACCAGCGGAAAATCTACCAGATGATGTTCGTCTTCTCTAACTTAGGCTTCATCGGCATTCCTGTGGTCAGCAATATCCTGGGGCCTGAATATGTGGTCTATGTGACAGAGTTCCTGCTGATTTATACGATTGTGTTCTATACTTACGGGGTCTCTCTGATGGACGGGAAGTTCTCGCTGTCTTCCCTGAAGACTATGGTGAATCCCGGCCTGATCGCCAGCCTGGCCGCGCTCCTGATCATCATCCTGGAGATACAGCTGCCGGAGTTTATGTTGATAGCGGTCACCTATCTGGGAAACGTGACCTCTCCCATGGCCCTGGTGGCAGTGGGGTTTGCCCTGGCCAATTCCAACCTGAAAAAGATTTTCTGCCAGCCAAAACTGTATGTCTTTTCTGCGATCAAGCTGCTGGCGCTGCCTTTGCTTCTGCTGCCGCTGCTGAAGCTGGTGACGGAAGACCAGGCCCTGATTTCGGTCTGCATGGTCATGTTCGGCATGCCCATCGGCAACATGCCGCTGATGCTGGGGAACCAAAAGGGAATCGACGGAAGCACCTGCAGCGCCGCCATCATTCTGACCACGCTGCTCTGCGTCCTGACGATTCCCGTTCTGCTCACGCTGACAGGCTGATCATTTCAGCAGCCTGCGGATTCTTTTCAAGTGTTTTCGGGCAGTTTTGAAGATATGTACGTTGTCATTCTCTGTTTTCACCATGTCCTCCAGAATCTGATATGCTTTTTCCAACATTTCCCTGTCCAGGGCTCCGGGCCTGAAGGCTATGGAGCCTATGGCCCTGGCGTCAATGACGGCATAGTCCAGATATGTCTCCGCCAGTCTGAAACGGTATACCTGCCCCTCTGTCTCCCCGCACAGTTCCTCCAGCATCTCCACGCTCTGGCCATAATACTTTCTGGCCTCCTCCCTGCGGCGCTTCCCGCAGCAGAACTCTCCCCACTCGCCATAGCATTTTGCCAGAGCATATCTGGCCTGGACGCTTCCGGTCTCCTGGGCCCACTCCCTGCACAGCTCCAGATACTGGCGGTAATATTCTTCCGCTTTCCCGGCGGCGAAGGGCGTGACTTGCAGAAAACGGCTCAGATTGCCGTATTCCCCTATGAGCCCCTCTTTCACCTCCACCGTCCCGATTTCATCGTAGAGCTGCCTGCGGATTTCAAGCCCTTTCCGGAAATAATCCACGCCCTTTTTCACATTCGGCAGAAATACCAACACCAGCGGCAGAATCACTATCAACAGAAAGCCCAGGCCATGCGGCAGCCCGTAGCCCACACTGACCGCCTTTCCGGCTACATGCCTGTAGGACAGGAAAGGGCTGCTCACGAAGAACAGAATCCACGCCAGGACAAGGGCTCCCACATACCGGGGCCAGGCGCTCCCCTGGCTGACCAAGGCAAGCTTACCGTAGCTCTCGGCCATCGCTTTCCTGGCTTCCACAGTCCCCCTCTCTTCGTTCAACCGGCTGCTGATCTCCAGGCTTTTCTCAAGATGCCTCTCCGCCGCCCGGAAGCGGAAGCGCCCTATGCTGATGACGCTCAGGCTCACATGGCAGCCCCAGAGATCCAGCATCTCCCTGTCCTGTCTCGTCTCTTCGGAAAGCATTCTGGTTATGTCATATTCTGCCTGGTAGTAGACTTCCGCTTCCCTCCAGCGGAGCTGAAGCTGCCTGACGCTGCCGCAGCCGTGGTTGGCTGCGGCATACATGCGCTTTGCAGCAGGGGTTCCAACCTCTTCCGCAAGCTGTCTGCTGATTTCCAGGCAGTTCCGGAAATATCCCTCAGCGTCCCCCAGACGTCTCAGGTTCATGCAGATCCATCCCAGGTTGTTATAGGCAATGAAGAGGGACTCTCTTTTAGCGGTTCCGTCTTCTTTTATCTGGCTGACGGCTTCCAGCATCTTCAGCAGAAAGTCTTCCGCTTCCAACTGACGGTCTTCCGTCATGCTGACGGCGGCAAGGGATTGATAGCTCCACGCCAGCTTCAGCCGCGCTTCCTGGGCCGGCTCTCCCCCGGCACCTTTTGCGGACTTCCCCGGCTGCACTGTCTTTCCATGGGCTTTCCCTGGCTTCTCAGCATTCTCGACCAGCTCTTCGCTGATTTCACGCATACAGTCATAAGCATCCCAGGCTGTCTCCAGATCCCTTATCTCATACAGGTAATTGCCGTAATCTCCGAGAGATGTCACCAGCGCTATTCCGTCTTCAAATCCTCTTTCTGCCGAATATCCATCCCACCAATGCTCCACCAGCTTCTCCTGCCACTGGATGGCCCTCTGGCAATCGGCCTTCACCGCCTCCCCGTTCCAGTACATGCCCACCAGCTTCTCCATAGCCTCCGGCAGCCCCTTTTCGGCCGCAGCGGAAATCAGTTCCAGCCCCTTTGCATGATCCACCTCCACATCGATGCCGTTCAGGTAGGCCAGGCCGATGAAAAAAAGGTGTGCGGGCGAGTCCTCGTTCTCCCGGAACCGCATCTTCTGCACGACCTCCAGGAGCGCCAGAGGGAACTCTTTCTCGTCCTCGACACTGACGCACTGGGGAAGGCCTGTATATTTCTCCTTAAGCGCCTGTCTGTCCGTGGGAACCACCTCCACCGGAAAGATGGGCTTCCTGGAACTCTTGGCCCGGGGATACTCCTCCCGCATGACATAGTTGCCGTCTTCCACCAGGTTCGGTGTCACCACCATGGCAAAAAGCCCGCTCTCCCGCAGGGCTTTCTGGATGGCGCTGTTGAAGTCCTCGCCGGGCACAAGGAACTCGTCGTACCAGATGGCGATGTCCCGGCAGAAGTCGTTCTGGTGGATGAGCCGCATAAGCTTCTGGGCATAGGCCCGGTCTTTCTTGCGGTAGCTCAGGAACACATAGGCATCGAAGGCCGCCCTGACCTTTTGGGCCAGCTCGTCCCCCACCAGCACAGAGGACAGGAACCGGTCCAGCTTCTCCTCATACCGGATGGAGGTGGCATCTCGATTCGTCATATCTAACACCTGAAGGGAGCCGCATACGTCATTGAACAGCTGCTCCAGCCCGCTCTCCTGCATCAGCGGCAGCACTGGGATGCAGGCATCCATGGCCAGCCTGAACTCCACGTCCCGGGCCCGGCTCTGCCGGCACAGGAACCGGGTGGTCACAGGCACCACAATCATCTGCATCTGCGTCAGATCGTATCTGAGCTCCTCCGCGTCATACCCGGCTTCCGGTTCCCCCTCATACCAGATGGCGCAGTCCTGCCGCTCCAAGATCACATCGGAAATCGGCCCGAAATACGTCTCGAAGTCCGCCGGATGGCAGGAAAAATACACCCGCGGCTTCCCCTGCGGCCCGGAACCTCCCCTGGTCTTATAGCTTAGCTTCGACATATGTCCCTCCGTTTCGTCTCTGATATCCTCCCGGAACCTCCCGACCGCATATCACGCTGCTCTCCAGAGCTCCTATGGGCCGATTTCCCCGCTTTTCCAGGTGCCGTCAGCCCCAATGCCTGTTTCTACCCTGGCCCTTTATCCCGGCCTCTCTGCCCTGGTTCCCTATCCTGATTCTCGCTCTGGCCCTCTATCCCAATCCGCCGCTCCTGCCATCCGCCCTGACAGTCTCTGCCCGCTCCCGCAGCAGCTCCTGCAGCCCGTCATAAAAAAGCCTGCTCCTCTCCGAATCACAGGGATACGCATAGGCTCCCGCGTCAAAAGGAATCCCCTGGCAGCTAAGCGCATACACCTGCAGATAAGCGGCATAATCCCTGCGGACCCCAGGCTCTCTGCCCAGAAGCCGCAAAATATAGCCGTCCGTAGGCACCCCGCCTTTCAGATACGGCATCCCGTTCAGATAGACCCGCGGCACGCCCGTCCAGAACAGCTGCAGGAAGAACAGCCTCCCCCCTGTGCCCATGCCGCCTGTCAGGCAGCCCGCAAGTCCCAGAGCACAGGCAAGCAGATTGAGCAGAATCCCGCCAAAATTGTACAGCAGATACGGACAGCTCCCCCAAGGACCGGCCCCGCCGGGCACCATGACGCACTGCCCGCCGCGCCAGCCCCCCAGGGACGCCGCCAGCTTCCCTTTCCCGTCCCTCTCCAGCCAAAAAGGCCCCAGCCGCCAAAAAAGCAGCCTGTATCCGCTCATCTTCCCGCCCAGCAGATGCCCCAGCTCATGCAGGACAAGCTGCACCCCCGCGGCAGCCCCGCAGGACAGCGCAGCCGCCGCGAAAAGCCCCCGGGAGAGCGGAAAGAACAATGCAATACAGACTGCATCCACCATCAGACATAGGACAGGAACCACGATTCTCCCTACCCGCGACACGCTCTTCCTCCCGTCTGCCCCCCATTGATTCCAAATCCCTTGATTCCATATCCTCTCGGAATCCCCAGACCGTCATCCCCCCGCTTTTTGAAAATCGCTTAGGAATTGTCGGAAAATAACTGATGCAACTTGTTTAGGAGAAAGCCCAGAAATACAACGAAAACGGCTATAAACTCGCATCAGTTATTTGTAGACAATTCCTTATACGGCTTCCCCTGCTTTTCCGGGAGACTGCCCGATACGGTGACTGACGGCCTTTGTCGACACATCGCCACTGAAGGCGAGGACACTCTCAGCCTGCGGCCTTCACGCTGCTGTCGATCTGCTGCAGCAGCCACAGCAGCGGCTCCACCACATGCCTGCCCTGGAAGGGCTCTCCATTCTGGTTGTGCCCCAGGGCGCTGCAGGGGAAGTATGCCACGTTCTGGAACTTGCTCTCGGCGGTCCGGACAAAGTTGCCCGCGCCATATTCCGTCAGGAACTGACGGCACACTTCATTGCGGGCATCTCCCAGCGTCTTACAGGTCTCCGGATTATCTGTGTAATACCGGCTGGCGGCATCCTCGCCGATTTTCTCCTCCAGGGTGGGCACGTCCACCTTATTGATGACTACAGCCAGACAGCGCTTCACGGTGTCCTTCTCCCGCAGTTCCAGCATCTTCCCCAGATTGATCAGCATGATGTCCAGGATATCCCCGAAGTCCTTAGAGCTGGCGCCATAGGCCACAGGATCGATTCTCTCCTCCACCTCCATCATGAACTGCGCCAGCGTCAGCGGATCTATGATGAAAATAAAACCGTCCGCATAGCCATAGGCCTTGTTGACCTGGAAATCACTGCTGGAAGAGAACATTTCACCCGCGATATCATAAATATAGATGCGGCGGCCTATTTTTTCGTTGGGCATGGCAAGCATCATCTGATAGGCGGTGAGGACGCTCTCGTTCGTCTTATTCAGGCGGACGCCGCTCTCTAAGGATCTTATTTCTTTCTCATAGTTCTGCTCATCTTTCTCCTCAATAAAATGCAGATCCCATCCCGCGGACGGCGCGACATCGTTCAGCATCTGATGGAGCGTCATGTTGATGTAACAGCTCTTGCCCACGGAAGGCCCGCCGATGACAGGAAAGGCGTACTGGCGGCTGGCCGTGTCCCCGGATAAAGACTGTTCGCATACCGGGCAGTAGGCCTTCAGCTTTCCCCGCCCGTTCAGGAAGGTGGTGTGCAGCTTCGTGCCGCACAGGCACACCCTGTTCATGATGCCGTACTTGCTGGGAACCAGGTTCGTATGCTTAGCCTTGCAGGTCGGGCACTCATAGACCGGTATCAGGAAGGAAGCCTGACAGTTTGAGTTCGGACAGGCATTGCGTATCTTGTTGGCAAAGATATAAATCCTGTCCACCAGCCACAGAAGACCGAACCCCAAATAAATGCAGGCGAAGAAAAACACAAGGATCCCCACATGGAACGCCGTGGTAAATGCCGTGATGATGCTGCCGAAGATAAAGATGGCAAGCATCGTCACCAGGCTGATTGCCCCTTTAAAGCCGTAAATGATTTTTTCCTTGTCCCAGCCGAACTCCGAGAAATTCTTCTTCATCCGGTCGCGCTGATCCACCACCGTTGCCAGATTCAGTGCCCAGGCTTCTTTGATCGTATTCCACAAGTCCACATAGCCCTTGCCGAAAAAGTAGCTTATGCGGGCCGGTTGTTCTTTTGCCATATTCTCTCTTTCCCTCCTTATGCGGCATTTTCAAGGGCCGTCTTCCTGAAATTGCTGTCCCAGATATTGTGCTTCAGCGAAATCAGGTAATTCCTGATAGAAAAGAATCCGCCCAGGATCCCGCCGCCGTAAAGGATAATGTACACACTGACATAGATCAAGAAGCAGATCACTGCCACCACCACCGCAATCGCCACCAGCACCATTATTATCACAATACCGTCTTCCGAGTCATGCCCCACCAGGCATTTCTTCTCTCTTTCCTGAAACTCTCTCTCCATAAAAACCTCCTCCATCTATAATCACTTCTTCTTGCGGAACCGGTCGAATAATTTCTCCTTCCGCATAACTTCCTCAAAAAACAAATCGCACTGCTCCTCCGAGGTATCCCGGCAGATCCGTTCCCTGATATCGGCCAGATTCTCCTTGGACAGCCCTTTCAGGTAATGGGCCAGCGCCTTGTAGAGCTCTTCCTCCGCCGGGGTGCCGGACTCTACCGTCAGGATGGCGGCGCAGGCCCAGGCTGCAAGCTTCTGCCACTGCCTGTTCCCCTTTTTTTCCAGCATCCGCAGTCTGTCCACGAACCGGCCCGTGAACTGGTCGAATGCCTGCCTATGGTAAAAGGTCTTCACCACCAGCGCCATGTCCTCGCTGGACTTCACCGCCCTCAGATACTCCCGCAGGAAGGTTCTGACGTATATTTCGTAGTCCGTCCGTCCAAGGTCTGACAGCCGGACGTCCGCGCCCCTGACCGTCTTCCCCAGCTCCACGGGCTCCGGGCTGAAAATGGAATTGCCCTCCTTCAGGCATATCCCCACATATACGGCCCGGATCCTGGGGGTGTCCACACCGGTCCGAATGCCCAGGCGGCATATCCCTTCCAGCATGTCGCAGCCCAATTTCCCCAGCGTCCCCATATCGCAGCCCTCCAGCGCACCTGTCAGCGCGCCTGCCGCCCGTTCGTCCTCCAGCAGGCGGCTGTCCTGCTCCTCCAGCATACGGAACGCCGCCTGGCTCTTTGCCTGGCCCGTCAGGCTGCCGAGGCAGGCCGTGACCATGGGCCCCAGGGGCTGCTGCCTGGTTCCGTCGCTTTGGAGGCTGTAGAAATGCCAGAAAGCCTCCTCCGGGTTCTTCGCGGAGCCGATTTTGCAGGCCGCCAGCTGTGCCGCCAGGGGCGCGGCCTCCGTCATGCCGAACAGATATTTCTCGAAACGCACGGCCTCCGAGGCGCTGTCCGCCTGCCGCAGATATTCCCTGCACAGCCGCTCCAGCCGCTCAGGCTTCTGCGCCGAGGCCAATAGAATCTGCAGAACGGCCTCGAACAGCGCCCTGCTGGAGGTGGCACGGAACAGTATCCTGACGATTTCGCTTTCGCCCCCGGGAACCTGGCAGATGTTCTTCAGCAGCTGCCGCAGCAGCTTCGAAATCGGCTGCCTGTCGTTGAGCCCGTTGGCAAAGGTATAGCTGTCCATGATCCAGTTCACATAAAAGCCATTGGTGCACAGGTTGGGATGGCCCGACAGGTACAGGATCATCTGCTCCACGCAGCCCATGGAATTCAGGTACTCCAGGAAACTCCCGTAGGCCTGCGGCGTCGCCTTCCCCAGCCCGTCCAGAAACTCCACCACGCCCTCACAGGCGTCCGCCGCCTCGCAGGTCAGCTGGTAGACCTCCTCCAGCAGCAGGTCGTACAGCGTATAGATCATGAAACTGGTGTTCCTGCAGATGAATTCCCACAGATGCGCAAAGGAAGAAGCCGGCACCGTCCAGTTCTCCTGCTGCATCTTTACCAGAAGCCTGTTGCCCATATCGGCCTTGTCCGCCTCCGTACAGTATGCCTCCCCGAACACAAGGATGGCCTGCAGGTCATCTTCCGTGCAGCGGAACGCCCCCCGCTCCAGCAGCTGGTAGCAGAGGAACGCGTCCTCCAGCCCTCCGCCCAGGCCCTCATAGGAAGTCTTGTCCACAAACCCGCCGAACCTGTCCACATTCTCGAAGCCCGTCACAACGCTGGCGGCCACGGCCTTGGCGAACCTGCTTGCCGGAATCCCCTCCGTCATATAGCCGCCCTGGAAATCCATGACGATATGCCGGCTGCTCCTGTACTCTATTCCGTAATTGAAATAGTTGGCGTCAGGCCGCACCCCCACCAGATGGAACTCCACGCTCTCCCCCGTCAGCCTCGGAGAGCGCAGGCCTTCCTGGTCTCCCACATACGTGTTGAAGGCAAAGGAGGCCGCCAGCCGGGGGGGAAGGATCCGCTGCACCGCCGCCGCCCACAGCACCAGGTTCTCCCTGGTGTCATTTAAGTAAAAAGGAACCTTCATGTCCTTGGCCGCCAGCACGAAAGTGATCAGCTGCGCGAACTCTTCCTCTCTGCCGGACAGAAAGAAGATCAACTCTTCATCATTTACCACAGAGCCGTAGTTCTTTATGTGCAAAGGCGGCAGGGGCGGCACAGGGGAGGGCGCGTTCAGCTCGGCCTCCGTCATGGCCGTCTTGAGATAAGGCTCTCCGAACAGCTCCCCGGGCCGACAAGCCAGGCTGCCCGGCTCCATCACCAGCGCATAGATGATATAGTTGCCGAACCGCCCGGAATAGTCCTTCCCCAGATAGGTGGTCCTGGCCACGCAGCATCTCCCGCCTGGCAGAAGGAAATAGGCGAAGGAATAGGGGAATATCTCCTCGATCTCCTGGGGCGAGGGGTTGAAAGGCAGCTCCTTGGGCACCAGATACTGCATGGCGCTCTTGATGGCTGCGCACTCCCTGTCGGTAATCCCCTCCGACTTCGAATAGATCATGTACCCCTTGTCCAGCGAATCCCCGTTTTTCCATGATGTGTAGATATACTGCAGCGCCTCCATACTCACGCCCCCTGAGCGGAGGGGATGATGCCCTCCTTGGCCAGGATCCACAGCAGGGGATCCGCCACGCGGAACGGGCGGAATTTCGGTATCTTTTTATCCATATCCGGATTGCTCCCCAGGGCGCTCAGGCCGAAGAAGCCAAACTTCGCGAAATGTGTGGACACCAGCTGGTACAGCTCCATTCCCAGCCATTCCTCCACCATGCTCTGCATCTCCTCACTGGCATCCTGGAAATCCACCTGGTCAAAGCAGCCCTTCCTGATATGCACCGAGTCGTTCCGCAGGCAGCTGGCCGGATCCAACAGGTCGCTGACCGCGTCTATCTTGGTGAACGCGATGGCCAGCGGTATATCGATCTTCACGCCCTCTTTGTTCAGGCCGGGCACATTGCGGCGGATGATGTCTATGGTTCTGGTGAGGATCTCGTTTACATCCGTGTTCTCCTCCGGCAGACGTATCCTGCCCTCCAGTTCGTCCCGCACCTTGGGCAGCTGCAGGGGATCCAGCAGAAGGATGATGCCCGAGGAATGGTACAGATAAGGGTTGAAGGTGCGCATCATGTTCTCATCGTTCAGATTCTCGCCTGCGGTGTCGAAAAAGGTCAGGGAGACGGCGTCATTGGTGGCCTTGCGCAGAAATCCGCCCTTTCTCTGGAAGAGCAGGGAATAGATCAGAGGATCCACCTCGCCGGCGTCCGTGCCCTGGACGCAGGTGCGGTGCCGGTACAGCGGATCGTAAAAGTCCGTCCGGTAGCGGTTGATCGTCTTGTCCCCGCAGGCCATCAGGGAGCAGTCGAAAGCGCGCCCCACCTCGTTCTTCAGCTGGTTGATCAGCACGGCCACGAAATTGCTCTTTCCTGTCTCCTTGGCCCCGATGATCGCTATGGGGTAACTTTTGGCGGTGCCGATGTTCAGCGGCAGTTCCATCTTGCACTTGGGGCAGATTTTCGTGATCAGCGCCTGTTTGCACTCTGTGCAGACGGGTTTCTTGGAATTCTCTGCCCTCTGGGGCTTCTTGTCGATTGCAAGCTGGCACGGTTTAGATTCGTTCGAGCAGATGTATTGGATGCTGTCCAGGCTCTGCTCCTCAAAGCACCGTGGACATAAAAACTTCCCGGCCATATCTTAAATCCTCCTATTCCAGTTCCGCAGACACCCATACAGTGCCAAGACATGGCACTGCATGGGTGCCTGCTGTTTCTTATATTGTATTGCCTGCTTTGCAGGCGAGTTTGAAGTTTTTGTAGTTTTGGTCGTCCAGGAAGAACATCTTCAGGCGCATGCCTGCGCGGATCACCGGCACATCGAACTCGAATGTCAGGTTCTCCTGGATTTCCGTGGCCTGGGCCACGATGCAGATGGCCTCGCCGTCGCTGCGCTTCAGGGGGATGCCCTTATACTTCCCCACGATCACGAACGGCGGCAGCACGCAGCAGCCCGAAATCTCCACCGTGAACAGCAGAGCCGTCTTTTTGTGGAAGAGCCCCGGCTTCTTGTATTCAAAGGAGTAGAACACGTCCATCTGGGGCCGGTTGTCGAAGCGCGCCTTCACGCCCTCGGAACAGATCCGCCTCCCGTCCTTTTCCAGGTACACATAGACCTGCGCGTAATACGTCCCCGCCTCAGGGTTCCTGATCAGGACGCCCTGGTTGGCCTCGTACTGCTTTCTGCTGCACTCCGCCTGATGGGCATAAGGGTCATCCAGTGCTCCCGGCCAGGTGTCCATCCGGTACACCACCAGGCAGCGCTCCACCCCCTGGGGCCAGGCAAAACTCACGTACATTTCCGTCCCCGAGGCGTTTACCTCAAAGGATACGTCCCGCGCGCAGGGCACGGACGAAAGGTACACCGCCTCGCTCAGGACCACGTTGGAATCCCTTATGACCGCGGGGATAAGATAGCACTCCCCTACGAACTCCAGCCGGAATTCCCCTTCCGTCCGGCCCTTCATCTGGAAGTCCACCTTTTTGTATTTCTGCAGAAGTTCTTCCATGTCATAGACTACGCCCACGGTATGCTCCGGCTTCCGGTCGGCATAGAGCAGCACCACGTCCCACTCCGACTGCCTCCAGCTGCACCGGAACGCCCCCTCCTTCTGCTGCAGCGCGAACTCCTGCAGAGGCATGGCCGGTTTCTGTGGCACCGCCGACAGATGCACAGGCTCCGAATAATAGGTCCTGCCGTTCAGCACCACCCCGGCGCAGACCGAGAACCAATAGCAGGCGCCGTTCTCCAGGCCCTCTAAGAGGATGCCGTCCGGGCGGGTACAGGGAACCGGCTCATAGGCCCCTTCCTCCTTTGGCCGCTCGCTCCCGCAGTACCTGGCCACCCTGATTTCCGTAGCGCCCTGGGGCTTCACCCAGGAAAGGGAGACAGAACCGTCCCCGCCCACCGCCTTCCCGCCGGACACGCATTCCACCGCGGCCACCGGCTCCGGGGGCCTGGCCGCCCTGGAGAACACGCCCAGCCGCACCGCATAGACCGCGTAATAGTACAGCCTGTTGTGCCGGAGGCCGCTGTCCGTATAGCCAAGCTCCCGGCCTGTGTACAACGCCTCTCCGTCCTCCGGATCGTTGGGGGCGGAATTCTCTTTCCGCACCAGCCGATACGCCACCTCTCCCAGAGATTCACTGGCAAGCCAGGTCAGCGTCACGTCTTTCCCTGCCTGCGCGCAGGACACTGCCGGACATTCCGAGGGCGGGTACTTCGCCAGATTCTGTTTCAGCTCCTCACAGTCCGTCACCTGTTCCGAGAGCTCCAGGACGATTCGGAACGCCTCATCCCCCTCCTTTGTCCGCAGAAGGGCCAGCCGCTCCTCTATCCGGGCCAGGCTCTCGTCCACCTGCGCGGCCAGCGCCTCGTCCACCCCGAAGCCCCCTGTCCGGGCCTGGGCAATCTTCGTCCGGGCCGCATACAGGCGCTTTTCCCGGAGGTCCGCCATGATAGCAGCCACGGCATCCGACGCCTGCCTGCGCTCTGCGGCAATGGTCTCCTCCAGCTTCCGGACATCCGGATGCCCCGGCCAGAAGACCAGGGCCTCTTTCAGCAGCCCTTGAGCCTCGTCATAGGATTTCGCGGCATGAAGCTGCCTGGCCTGCTGCAGCAGGGCCACCGCCCTCTCCATCTGGGACAGGTCGAAGCCGCATTTCACGCAGTTCCTGGCAGAGTTGTTGTTCCGGGTCCCGCAGGAGGGGCAGGTGACGAGCAGGGGCTTTCCGCACTTGACGCAGCTCTGCGCCCCCATGGGATTCTCCGTGCCGCAGAGGCCGCAGATAAGCTTGTTCTCAGAGAGCACATACCCCATGTAGGCACAGTAATCATTGATATAGGCGGAACTCTCCGAAACGCTGATGCGGTACTGGCCGACAGCCCTGTCGATCAGGCCCTCCTTCATCCTGGGCTCCAGGCACCGCTGGTTCCCCATGGCCATCTCGTCTATGGCATCGTTGAGGGCGTCAAAGCGGGTCAATGTGACATAGTTGTCATATTTTTGCTTGCCTTCTTCGGTGCGGAAAATCACGCCGCACAGGCCGCACAGAGACTGGACTGCGCCGTCCTGGCCCGACTTCTTGCCCTTCTGCAGTATCTTTCTGTTGACGGCATCGGCAGCCTGGCACAGTTCCCTACAGGAAGCGTCAGGCGCAAGCCCCAGAAAGTCATACAGGCTCTCCCCTTTCCTGTCCAGCTGCCGCATGTAGTTCCTGATATTATGGGCCTGGGCCTTGTCCAGCACCTCCTCCGCCTGGAATCCGTCCTTCTGCTTCCGGTTCCCCTCCTCAAAGGCGCCACGAATCTCCGCTTCCGTAAAGCCGAAGGCACCGAATGTCCTCACCAGAAGCTTCAGATCCTGAGCAGACAGGCTGTCCCCCTTGGTATGGTACAGGGCCAGACTGTCTACCAGTTCCTTTTTCTTGCTGCCCTTGATCTGCCTGGCTTCCGCGGCTTCTTTCTCCCTGGCTTCCGGGTCAAGCATCACATTCTTGATTTCGGAAATATGGGCGATGTATTCGCTGACTTTCGCTTTCTTGACCGGATTCACCATGTCCCGGGACCATTGGGTCTGCTTCGCCGCAATGGCCTCCGCAATCTTCCCGGCATCGTTCTCCGGCGGGTCAAAGGGCAGTTCCAGCAAAATGAAATAGTTTTCCATGGTCTCTCCCGCCTAGCTTACGCTGGAATCGCTGTTGCGGCGGATGGCATCCGACATCTCCGCTTCGCTCAGCGCTTCCGTAGTCTGGAATTCCGCGTCCACTTCGCGCCCTCCCTGCATTTCCTTGGCATGGAGGTGCAGAAGCCCCGACTCGTCCAGCCGGAAGGTGACCACGATCTCCGTGTCCCTTGTGACTCCTGAAGGCAGCTCCAGGGCGGCCGTGCCGATTTCCTTTCCCAGCTCCGTGTCCACGATGTCCTCGGAAGCCAGGCTTTCCTTTACCCTGAAACGGACGCTTCTCTGGTTGTCCTCCCTGGGATAGAAGGAATTGGTACCCTCGGCAGGAAGCTCCGCGTTCTTGCGTATGATGTTGAACAGCTTCTTCTCATCGTTCTGATCATAGGCTTCCGTGCCGAAGCTGCGGCTTGTGACATTGATGATCTTCATCTCTTCCCCGGGCAGACGGCCGCCGGGCATGGGCACATTTGCTTTCTTCGCCTCCTGCTGGACGTCCATCTGGCCGCTGTCCACCTGTTCCCGGACTTCCTCCAGGGTCTTGCCCTGGTTCTTCGCGATTTCCTCCAGGACGATGTTGTATTCGCTCATCTTGTTGGCGTAGATGGCGGCACCCTTGGCTACGGATTCGTCCGGGTCGAACATCCTGGTCTCGATGCCGAACTCTGCCTTGACCCGGTTCATGACCTGGGGCATCTTGGAAGAGCCGCCCACCAGAAGGACGTCGCTGACATCCTCCAGCCGGTACCCCTTCTTCTCCGCTTCCCCGAACATCTCCCTGGTCAGTTCAATGGTGCGGGACAGCAGATCCTCCGTCAGCTGGTCGAAGGTCTGGCGGGTCAGGTCCACCCGCACCCGCTCTCCCATATAATTGATGACCACAGGCGCTTTCTCCTTGGTGCTGAGGAGCTTCTTGGCCCGCTCTGCCGCCAGGCTCAGCTCCTGGAGCGTCTCGGCGTCCTCCAGGATATCGTCCTGGGTGCCGGTCTCCTGCTGGTACTGCTGGGCCAGATACAGAAGCACTCTGTCGTCCCAGTCCTTGCCGCCCAGATTGTGGTCTCCTCCGGTGCAGATCACGCGGATCTCACCCGGCTTGATATGGATCATGGTGATGTCGAAAGTCCCGCCGCCCAGGTCGTAGACCAGCACGGTCTTCTCCCGGCTGTCGTCGGTGACGCCGTAGGTGATGGCGGCCGCGGTGGGCTCGTTGATGATGGCCATGACGTTCAGGCCGGTGATGATGCCTGCGGTCTTGGTGGCCTCCCTCTCCGCCACGCCGAAGTAGGCTGGACAGGTGATGACTACGTTGCGGATATGTTCCTCATCTCCCAGCTTGCCCTCCATCCGCATGGTCTCCTCGGCGTCCTGGACTACTTTCTTCAGGATGTAGGAAGAGATTTCCTCGGGCTTCATGTTGATTCCGTTCAGGTTCAGACAGAAGCCCGGCTGGCCGATGCTGCGCTTGATGAAAGTCACCACCTGATCCGGATACATTTTTGCACTCTCTTTGGCGGCGGCGCCCACCGTCACCTCCGACTGGCTTTCGAAGAACACCACGGACGGCGTGGTCAGGTCTCCCTCCGCGTTCTTCAGAACCACGGGCATTCCGTTGGCGTCTATGTAGGCGATGCAGGAATAAGTGGTGCCAAGGTCAATGCCAAATACATTTCCCATAGTGTTTGTCCTCTTTTCTGTTATTTATACTTGTAGTCACAAACCTGCTGATACTCTGTTATTTCAATCATATAACTTATCAGAAGCCATGCGCTTGGCTTCTGATAAAAGGCGCGTTCTTTGCGCCGCATTCGATTATAGGAAGCTGCATTTGCTTCCTATAATATAGGTTTCGCCTGGCTGTCAGCGAAATTCTGTCCGCTCTGCTGTGTCATTTGTCGTCGGCATCCGGCGATTTCTTATGATATTTGTATATCTTGATGCGCTCCGGGCGGAGAACCTTGTCTCCTTTTTCATATCCGTCTGCCACACGCACGGCAATGAAATTGTCCTGGGCGGGGTCTTCCGTCTCCAGGGTCTGGATGATCTTCTGGCGGCGCACGTCCACTTCCTCTCCCGCCACCCGGTAGGCCTCAATGCTCTGCCGGTACAGGACATCCTGGAGGTCTTCCACCAGGCCCTTTACAAGGCGGAGCAGGCGGTCATAATTTTCCTGGGTGCCCTCTTTTTCTTCGTAGATGCGGATATGGTTTTTGGTGCTGTCAATCAGCTGGATGATGTCCATGGCCATGGTCTCTGTGTTCTTGTCCACCACTCCGTTCTGGTATTGGACGAGCTCCCTGTGCATTTGGTCGAACAGGGCGTTCTTGTGCTTATCCTGGGCGATTTTGTCATCGAAGCTCTGCTGCAGATTGGCGATGGCCTGCCGGATTTCTTCCAGGGCGGGGATTGGGACGGGCTGCGGTTCGTTCTCTTCTGGCAGACTTTGAGAAGTCTTGACGGGCTGCGGCGGCTGCGGTGGTTCCACAGGCTGCGATGATTCCACGGGCTGCGATGGTTCTATAGGCTGCAGCGGTTCTGTAGGTTGCGGCTGTTCTGTAGGTTGTGCCTTCTGCGCAGTCTCGGGATGGTGTGTTTCGGGATTTTCCTGGCTCTGGCCTTCAGAAGTCTCTTTTGCAGCAGAGTCCTGGCTCTTTTCAGCAGAGTCGGTTCTTTCTTCTATGTCAGGCACCGCGGTGTCTCGCTGATTTTCCATGGTCATAACCTCCTGTGTCTCGAGTGATTATCCACCGAATTTCGGGGCAGGGAACAGGCATCTCAGTTTTTCCTGATGGTCGTATGTTTTATGACGGCAAAACGTATTCCCTGAACCTGTTTTTTATGGACATTTTATAATAATTTTACAAAATATACTAATGTTTGTCAACCTGCAACAGACCAGTTTGTGGCTGGGAACGCATTTTCTTGCAAGGTTTTCCTGTAAGGATGCATTTTGGGCCTTGACAAACCTACCATCGATATGTTAAATTCCAACTTGTGGCGCCGCCTTATCTGATAACGGGAATGCTCCCTTTGACTTATGGTGCCGCCCATCTGATAACGGAAGCGCTCCCTTTGGAAGCGGCACTGGCCAGCAGGCTCTATGGTTTCGCCGAGGGCTGACTGGCGGCTGGCGAACTGGCAGGCGGCATCAGCGCTGACCTGTATTGTTATTCTTGCAGCAAAAATAAGCTCTCGGAATTTTCAGGAAGCAGAATCAGGCATTGGGGCTGGACGGCACCTGGAAAAGCGGGAAACTGGCCCAAAGGAGTTCAGGAAAGTAGTGTGATATGCGGTCTGGCGATTCCGAGAGGATATCAAAACAGAAAGGGGTGATTGAATATGAAAAATATTCGTGTATGGAGGGCCCACGAAATTTGACCCTCCAAATAATATCTGGAGGATTAAAATATGGTTACATTATTTGATGTCAATGAACAGAACTGGCTGGATGTGGTCTCGCTCAGCGTCACGGAAGAGCAGCAAAAATTTCTTGCCGCACCTATGGAGATTGTGGCGAGAGGATATATCTATCGCGCTTGTAATGCCAGAGTCTACGGCATACGCAACAGCGAACATGTCATTGGGGTCGCGCTTGTAAAGGACTTGGAGGAAGAGCCGGCCTGTTACGATTTGCAACAGTTTATGATTGACCGGCGGTTCCAAAATAAAGGGTATGGCACGGAAGCGCTGCGCCTGATACTTGCAGTGCTTTCTAAAGAAAGAAAGTATGGTCAGGTGGAGGTATGTGTCAATCGGAACGACGCCGCGGCACTTCGGATGTACAAAAAGGTCGGATTTGAGGACACCGGATATATAGACGAAAGTGTTCCTGACTGCTATAACCTTATGTACAGCTTAAACAGGGATGACCAGCCCCATTCTGACAGAACGATTTCCGACTTCTCTGACCCGCTGTTTCAAACGGCTTTTCAGAAGTATTTTGCAGAGTTAGGCCATAGGATTCAAGATTGGAACGGGTTGTTCAAAGAAATGGATGATGATGGCGATAATGTCGCTTTTGTCAGAACTTCCATGGATGGTAAAGTCATCGGATTTATTCAATTCAAACCCGTGAAGTTTTCAAGCTGGTTTTTTGAGGAGACTTGCGGCTTTATACGGGAGTTTTGGGTCGCTGAAGAGTTCCGAAATAAGAATCACGGCACGGCACTGCTCAGTCTTGCGGAAAAGCATTTCATGGACAATGGGATTTACACATGTATCCTGACCACAGAAACCGCCGCACGCTTTTACGAAAGACACGGATATGTCAAAGCAATAGGATGTAAAGCGAAAAATCAAGATGAAGTATTTATAAAACACTTGAGATAAACTTTGAACCGGCGGCTATCAAAATCAGGTAAGAATAGCTATCAAGATAAATCCACATATAGGATGGAACAAAACGCTCTGTCGGGCAGCATGCCTGGCAGAGCGTAATTGTGCTTTAATGTGTCAATCCCTGTAAGGCTCCGTCTCCAGGAAGCTGTTGCCCGAGAGATCATCGTCAGAGCCACTGCAGCCTGTGGAGCTGGCCCTCCTGCTGCATGCCGGCAAAACCGTTCTGCCGCAGCGCTTCGTACAGGACGATGGCCACGGAATTGGACAGGTTCAGGGAGCGGATGGAGTCCAGCATGGGGATGCGGATGCAGCTCTCCTCATGCTCCACCAGAATCTCCTCCGGGATTCCGGCGCTCTCTTTGCCGAACATGATGTAGTCATCCGGGCCGTAAGCCGCTTCTGTGTACACCCGCCGCGCTTTGGTGGTGGCCATCCAGATTTTCGCGCCGGGATGAATCGTTTGGAATTCTTCGAAATTCATGTATCTGTGGACTTCCAAAAGCGGCCAGTAGTCCATCCCGGCACGCTTGATGGACTTTTCGTCCAGGCGGAAGCCCAGCGGCTCTATCAGATGCAGGGGCGTGCCTGTAGCCACACAGGTACGCCCGATATTTCCCGTGTTTCCTGGTATCTCCGGCTGATGCAATATGATGTGCATTTCGCTTCTTCCTATCCGTTTCCGTTCTTTTTCCGTTTCCGCCCTTTCTAAATGAACGTTCTGCTCAGACAAAGAATCTTTTCCTGTCTCTGCACTATCCATCTTTCAGGCGTGTGGCTTTCTGCGGGTTTTCTACCTATGCCTTTTCTTTCTTTTCCTCACGCAGCTTCTCCACGAAACCTTTCAGCCTGTCCATGGCAACCTGGAGGTTCTCCAGGGAGGCGGCGTAGGAGATGCGCAGATAGCCCTCCCCGCAGTCGCCGAAGGCTGTCCCCGGCACCACGGCCACCTTCTCTTCCTTCAGGAAACGCATGGCGAACTCCTCGCTGGTCATGCCAAATTCCCGGATGCAGGGAAAGATGTAGAATGCCCCGTAAGGCTCGAAGCACTCCAGCCCCATCTCCCGGAAAGCGTGCACCAGGTACCGCCGTCTCTGGTTGTAGGCGGTGCGCATCTCCGCCACGTCCTCGTCCCCGTTCTTCAGGGCTTCCACCGCCGCGTACTGGCTGGTGGTGGGGGCGCACATGATGGCGAACTGATGAATCTTGGTCATCTGCTCTATGATGTTCTCCGGCCCGCAGGCGTAGCCCAGGCGCCAACCGGTCATGGCGAATGCTTTGGAGAAGCCGTTGATCAGGACCGTCCGCTCCTGCATGCCGGGCAGTTCCGCTATGGACACATGCTTGCCCTTATAGGACAGCTCAGAATAGATTTCATCCGACATGACATATATGTCATGTTTCAGAATCACTTCCGCGATGGCCTCCAGGTCCTTCCGCTCCATGATGGCTCCGGTGGGATTGTTGGGGAAGGGGAGCACCAGGATCTTCGTCCTGTCCGTGATGGCCTCCTCCAGCTCCTGCGCCGTGAGCCGGAACTCATTCTCCGCCTTCAGGTTGATGATCACCGGCTTCGCCCCCGCCATCACCGCACAGGGCTCATAGGACACGAAGCTGGGCTGGGGGATGAGCACTTCGTCCCCGGGATCCACCATGGCGCGGAATCCGATGTCGATGGCCTCCGAGCCGCCCACTGTCACCAGAATCTCTCTGGTGGGATGCTCATAGAGGATTCCCTGCTTCCTGTAGGTGTATCTGCTGATTTCCTCCCGCAGCTCTTTCAGGCCCGCGTTGGAGGTGTAGAAGGTCTTCCCCTTTTCCAGGGAGTAGATGCCCTCGTCCCTGATATGCCAGGGGGTGTCGAAATCGGGCTCGCCTACGCCCAGGGAGATGGCGTCCTTCATCTCCTGGGCAATGTCGAAGAATTTCCGGATGCCCGACGGCTTGATTGCCACGATTTTTTCTGCTAACGGATTTCTCATGGGGTGATCATCTCCCTTTCATCTTCTTTTTTCTTGGAAAGCACTGTGCCGTGGTCCTTGTATTTCTTCAGGATGAAATGGGTGGCGGCGCTGAGCACGGAGTCCAAGGTGGACAGCTTATCCGACACGAAGGCGGATACCTCCCGCAGGGTCTTGCCCTCCAATATGACCATCAGGTCGTAGCTGCCGGAAATCAGGTACACGCTCTGGACTTCCGGGTACTGGTAGATGCGCTCCGCGATGCTGTCGAAGCCCTGCCCTCTCTGGGGCGTCACGCGCACTTCGATCAGGGCGGTGACCTTGTCCTTGGAGGTCTTCTCCCAGTCGATCAGGGTATGGTATCCGCAGATGATCCCCTCCGCTTCCATGGCGGCCAGCTCATTGGCCACCTGCACTTCCTCCACCCCAAGGAGGATTGCCAGCTCCTTTAACCCCATCCGGCTGTTCTTCTCGATAATCGCCAACAGTTCTTCTCTCATTTTTTATCAACCTCTCTTTTCCTGTAATTGAGATTACAAATTTGTCTTATTCCATATCTCTGCAGCGCCTATCTGCCGCGGCGCAGTCCGCTATCCCCGCACTGCTGCTGTTCTGGCATGGCGCATTTCCTACACCGCTGCTGTTCTGGCATGGCGCATTTCCTACACCGCTGCTGTTCTGGCATAGCGCATTTCCTGCACCTTTGCTGTTCTGGCAAAACACATTCCCGGCGCATGAACATTATGGCACGATGCCTTCCGCAGTGCGGCGCGTCCTTTCTGCGGCAGGAACCTGCGTCTTCCGTTCCCCCACGGTTTTTCCCTATGCCAGGGCCGTGTAGATGCTGTCTGTCCTGGGCCTGTCCAGGTAGCGGATTTCCTCTCCATTGACCAGGATTCTGTCGCGGCTGTCCGTGACCTTCCCCACCAAAGCCGCCGGTATCCTGGCCGCTTCCAGCGCTCCCAGCAGACCGGGGCCGTCCCAGGCCGTCATGATCAGGCATCCCCCGGAAAGCAGCTCATAGGGGTTCACGCCGCAGCACTCGCACACCTCCACCGTCTCCTGGCGCAGGGGAAGCTTCCTCATGTCGATGGTCAGCCCTGTGCCCGCGCCCTCCGCCAGCTCCCAGAGCCCGGCCAGAATGCCGCCCTCCGAAGCGTCATGCATGGCACAGACGCCATTGGCCAAAGCCACCTCCGCCTCCGGGAGGACGGAAAAATACCGGTGGAATCCTGCTGCCTCCTCCACCAGATAGGCCGGATAGCGCTCCCGGAGCCTTCCGCGGTGCCGCCTGGCTATCAGGGCCGTGCCCTGGAGGCCGATCCACTTGCTGAGCACCACGTCCTGTCCCGGTCTGGCGGCTTTGATGCTGCAGCCCTTCCCCTGCAGAACCCTGCCATAGGCCGTCACCACCGCCACAGGCTGCAGGACTCCAGCGGTGACCCTTGTCTGGCCCCCTGCTATCTCCATGGACAGTTCCCGGCACTTCTCCTGGGCGGCAGCCATCAGGGCGCGCACCTGCGGCTCCTCCGTATGTACCGGCAAAAGCAGCGCGATGGTGGCCGCCACGGGCCTGGCCCCGCCTGCCGCCAGATTGTTGGCACACTTCTGAATCAGATCCGCCATGGTCAGGAACCGCTCCGCTGCCCCGAAACCGCCTGCCGCCGGCCCACCGGCAGGCGCCTTTTCCACGGCTCCTCCCGCTGAACCGCTATCTGCAGCCGGCTCTTCCACGGCATCTCCCGTCTCCATATGGGCCGTCTCCCGGCCAGCAGCCACCACGGCTTCCTGTGTGCACACTGCCATCCCGGTTTCTTCCCCAAAAGAGAAGATGGCGCAGTCTTCCCCTATCCCTGCGCCATGCAACACTTCCTCTCTCTTTGTCTGAATCTGCCTTAAGACAGAACGCCTAAGCGCATTCTCCGGCATTTTCCCAATCTGCATACCAGCTCCCATCCGCCCGTTTCCGCGCGGCATATCCTTGGCACTAACGCGTTTTCCCTGTCAAAGCCCCGGATATCCGCCCGGAAAACAGGCTGTCCCTCAAATGACCGGAATCTTCCTTTTGGCGGTGCAGCGCCGAATCATTGCACTGGCACTTCCGGCTGTTCCGGCTGAGGGGGCTGGGTCAGCAACGCGATCACATTCATCACATGGTCCAGACTGCCGGTACCGATTGCGGCCATGATTTCCTCATAGGCCACAGGGTCGGCGGTGGCCGTCCCTATGGTGGCGCTCCTGGGCACCATCTTGTAGCTGCTGCTGTTCACCTGGGTGCGCTCCACCTCTGTGCCGTTCTCCGTCACCACCTTCCACAGCCTGGCCTTATAGCCAATATGGGCGCCGGACTTCACCACGTAGCCAATCGGCTGGCCGGGATCCGGATAGAGAGTGTCCGAAGGCGGATTGATGACCTCCAGCACCTCGCTCTCATACCGAACCTCCCGCCCTGCGTCCCTGGTCTCCACACCGTAGATGGTGAATGTGATTTTCTTGTTCTCCGTATATCCTTCGATGTAGATAGGATAATCCAGATTGTTCACGAACTTGAAATCCTTCCCGGAGCTCTCCGCAATGGCCGCGTCCGCCGAAGGGTCCACATAGGTGACGATCATGGAATGGTTATGGCGCTCCGTGACCTCCAGCTCCGCCAGCAGGACCGTGTTGTACAGCGTAGTGGACACCTGGCAGATGCCGCCTCCCAGGCTGTCCACCACCTTGCCGTTCAGGTAGGAGCCCGCCATGAAATAGCCATTTGCCACGGAAAAAGGCGCCACGGCCTCATAGGTGGAGAACTCGTCCCCGGGGTACAGAAGCGTGCCGTTGATCAGCTCGCAGCCATTGGCCACATTGGCGCTCCTGTTGCTGTTCGACGAACTGTAGGAGGTGGTGAACGTGCCCAGCACATCCTTCACCTTGGCCAGTTCCTCCGCGCTCCCCCTGGGCTCCTCCACTTCCACCACCAGCGGGATGCTGCAAGCCTCTCCCGTCCACTCATTGGACAGAAATTCATTGATTTTGTCAAAAGAGGCCTCCACATCCAGCACATATCCCGTATTGCCTCCTATCACCTGGAAGCTTCCGTTCTCCCGGACCAGCGTGGCGTCCTCCGCCTTCACGTCATGGGGGACGCATTCCCCCGTGAGGATATCGGTGACTGCCTGCAGGTCGAAGGAAAGCTCAATGGGATACACCAGGTTCTCCCTCTCCAGATCCTTCAGCATCTTATAGCGCTCAATCACGTTCCCGTGGATGCCCACCTCCAGCGCCTGGCTGACAATCTCCCGGTTCGCCCAGGCGACGCCCAGCTGCCCGGCGGTCACGGGCACCTGGGCGTCCCCGGCGGCCAGCAGCGTGATTTCCACATCCCGCAGGCTCTCCACATAGGCTTCCACGGCTGCTTCCGCCTGGGCGGCATCCATGCCGGACAGCTCCACATCACCGGCGAAAATCCCTTTTTTGATTACATCGTTGCTTTCCGCCTTGGCCTGCAGGCCCAGCATCAGCAGGCAGGCAAACACGAGGACAGGGAAGCATCCTCTTTTCATCCATTTCTTCATCATTTACATCCTCTCCCATTCGACCTATTGAATTAATAAATCAAATATGTTACAGTGGAAGCAACCATCGCGATTACCAGTAGTATGACGATTGCCGCTGATATGCGCTGGGTCGTCTTCCTGCGGTTCATATTGAACATAGCGTACTCCTATCTGCCCGGCCGGCATGCAATCCGCAGCCGCCCCCGGCGAAACCATTGTTTAAGACTGTCGCAACGGGCGCTTTTGCGTCCTGGGAACGAAGCGGTTCCTGTAATTTGCAGACAACTCCTTACGAAAGGATATTATATATGAATATCGGATTTTTGGCAAGTTTTATTACCTTTTGCCTGATAGTTACCCACAATATCAAAAAGCAGGCCCGGAACGGCCGCAAACAGGAAAAAAGCTTCTGGGCCCGGGAATCGGAGGCAAACTCCGTCCGCCGCAAGCCCCTTGACGGCCTGCCCTACATCAAGATACCCCTGGAAAGCTTTCCCACCCATCTGCTGAACGCAGACGCTACTGTCTTGGAATGTATCGAGGTCATCGAATCCCTCACCTCCGAGAAAATCCTCAATCTCACCGGGTGGACCAATACGGACCTGAAGCTGGAGTACGGCGCGGCCAACATCACGGCGCTGTCCGAGTACGACCAGAACTATACCCTCTTAGTCCGCACCCTGCAGAAATGGGCGGACGCGCTGGCGGCGGCCGGACATATGGACGAAGCCGTCATCCTTATGGAGTTCGCCGTCAGCACCAATACGGACATCAGCCGCACTTACTATCTGCTGGCGGAATACTGGGCCGCCCGGGGCAGAGGAGATAAAATCGAGCAGATGATGCGCACTGCCCAGGGCCTGCGCTCCTCCAATAAGGACGCTATCCTGCGCCATCTGAAGAAGAGCCTGGATTCCATTGTGGGCGTGTTGTATTGACGCGGCAGGCATGACAGCCCCAGCGGGCCGCGTCCGTGTCCGGTGACGGCTTTTTGTGGCCGACCGATGCCCGGGCAGGGCCGTCAAAGCGAACCGCTCTTGGACTTTTTTAGCGAACAATGCTTCGGACAAGGCCGTCAAAAACAGACTGCTCTTGGACTATTTTATGCTGACAACACTCCGGGCAGAACCAGGCATACATCCATTGTCTTATGTCAGATTTACTGTCTGCACCGTCGCCTCATAGGTCAGGGGATTTCGTCTCCGGTAGTCGAAAAGGACAAAGCCTTTGGCTGTGGCATCCCCGTCCGGATTCCCCTGCCCCTCCTCCCTCTGATTCGCTGCTCCCAAATCCACCCCGCTGTAGCTCTCCGTCATTTTCCCGATGTCCCATACCGGCCAGGCAAAAGGTTCCAGATGGGCCATCTTGCTGAGCTGTTTCCAGTCGTATCCCTCATAATCCGGAAGATATTCCCGTTCTCTTTCTTCTTTTTGGAAAAACCTTTTAATTTTATCTTTGTAATCTTTTATGTCCGGGGCAAAATCCGGCCTGCTCTTCACATTTTCCCGCAGATACATGTCATAGGTGAGGAGCTCTCTGTATGCCCCCAGCCGTCCGCCGTCATATGCCGCCGCAAATTCCAGCAGCACATGATACCGATAGCTTCTGGCCGGGCTGGCCGTAAAATACTTTTTTTCTCTGTAAAAATCCGCCAGGGCCTCGTACAGGGCGAAGGGGCTTGGAAATGCTTTCTCCAGGAAAGGCAGGGTGTGGGTGAACTGGCAGCTGTTATAGTACAGCTCCACCATCTCTTCGATTCCTTTCAGCCGCAGCACCTCCTCATAGGACAGCCATTTCGTGTACAGCACCTCGTATGGGGGCTGCTCCAGATAGCAGATGCCGTATTCCCCGGCACGCTCCCACATCTCGGAGCCTTTCAGGACCTTCAGAAAGCCCAGCTGCAGCTGCTCCGGGCGCATCCTGTAGACCCGGTCGAAGGACTTGCCGAAGCTTTCATAGCCCTCATAGGGGAGCCCCACAATCAGATCCAGATGCAGATGGACATTGTTGCCCCGGTGGATGGCGGCCACTATCCGCTCCAGCCGCTCCACGTCCATCAAGCGCCTGACCGCCTTTAAGGTCTCCGGGTTCACCGACTGGACGCCGATTTCCAGCTGCGCCAGGCCCGGGCGGAGACTGTTCAGCAGAGCGATTTCCTCCTCCCGCAGGATGTCGGCTGAGATTTCAAAATGGAAGTTTGTGACACCATTGTCATGTTTCTGAAGGTATTCCCAGATGGCCATGGTGTGCTTATGGTCGCAGTTGAAGGTTCTGTCAACGAACTTCACCTGTTTGACATTGTGGTCTAAGAAAAACTGCAGTTCCCTCTCAATGATTCTGATGTCCCGCAGGCGCACTTGTCTTTCTATGGAGGACAGGCAGTAGCTGCACTGATAGGGACAGCCTCTGCTGGTCTCGTAATAGAGAATCTTGTTCTCGAAGGGCTTCAGATCATCGTAGAGGAAGGGGATGCTGTCCATGTCCGTCAGGGGACGGCAGGGGGTATAGCCTGTAGACAGGCAGAGACCGGGGATTTTCTGTAGACCCTCGGATTCCCCAGGCACGAGTTCTGCGGATTCCCCGGGCACGAGTTCTGCGGATTCCCCGGGCACAAGTTCTGCGGATTCCCCGGGCGCAAGTTCTGCGGATTCCCCAGGCACACATGCCGCTTCTTCCTGTGAAGCCCTTTCTGGCAAGACGCTTTCCGGCAAACATCCTCCCCGCCGCCCTCCATCCTCTGTCGCTTCCCTGTTCTGCCTCTTCTCAGGCAATTCCCCGGCTCCACATATGCCTTCCCGGGCCCTCTCCCGCGCCGCAAGTCCCGTCCCTGTGCCGCCTGGCCCTTTCACGTAATAAGCCAGAAGCTCCCGGAAAGTAGCCTCCCCCTCTCCCACCATGATGCCGGACAGCCAGGGATACCGGCGCAAAATGACATCTGCGTCATATGTCACTTCCGGGCCGCCCAGCCAGATTCGCGCCCCCGGCAGCACCTTGGGAATCTCCCCCAGCAGCTCCTGTACCAGCCGCCAGTTCCAGATATAGCAGGAAAAGCCGATTGCGTCCGGCTTCCTGGCATAGATATCCGCCAGGATCTCCGCCATGGGCTGGTTGATGGTATACTCCGCCAGCCCCACATATTGCCGCAGTTCCTCTCCCGCATATGCCCGCAGGCTGTAAATAGCGGGATTGGAATGAATATACTTCGCGTTCACCGCCACCAGCAAAAACTGAAAATCCAAGACCGTCCCTCCACTTTACACAACCGCTTCCACCAAAAGCCTGTCCCCGACCGGAACCTCCCTCACCCCAAACTCTTTCTTTTTGTCGAAAAGGGGGATTGTACACCCAGCCAACCTCACATATTGCCGCAGTTCCTCTCCCGCCTAAGTCCGCAGACTGAATATGACAGAATTGATATTCTGCAATTCATCAATTTCATAGACAAGATGATTAGCATCATCAATACGTCTGGAATATCCAGAACGGTGTTTCAATGGTTCTGGCTTTCCAATCCCCTGCATCGCTCCGTTTCTTCTTATATCTTCAATCAAGGAATAGATTTTATTTGCTGTCTTTTTGTCTTTTGCAATCCAATCCATAAATTCAGCCATTGCATCGTGGGTAAAAGTGAAGTCATTCATCAATCATAGCCCTCAATTCTTCCAGCGATTTATGAACTACCTCCCCACTATCCAGCTGGGCAAAACTATGGTCTAATTTTTTCAGATACTCTTCATTTCTTTTTGCTTTCAGCAAATTGTTATATTCTTCCTCTGATACAATTACCACATTTTCATTCTTCGGCCTTGACACTATCAATGTTTCACCGTTTATTACTTTATTGCACCATTCCTTAAAATTGTCTCTTACGTCCATGCTTTTAACTGCCAACATAGTATCACCTCACCAAAAATCGTATGTTTTATCGTACCTTTATTATATAGTCCCATTATATGTATGTCAATGTGATCTATGTTCTAGAATCCTATGGAATATCTTCCAAATCAGAAAAATTGCCCGCTGATCATTTCATAATATTTCCCACGGCAGCCCGTCCTAACAGGCATATCTTCATATTCGCCCTCTTGCTTCCCGGCAGACAAAAAGGAGCCGCAGTCCCTCCACTCTATACAACCGCTTCCACCAAAAGCTTGTCCCCGACCGGGACCTCCCTCACCCCGATTTCTTTCTTTTTGTTGAAATTGTAGGTAAGCAGATATCCCTTGCCCAGATGGAGACTGTCAAGGTAATCCGACAGTTGTTTTTCCCCCTGTCTGTGATAGGCAATCCCTCTCCATATCTTGAGTTCTATGACAAAACGCTCTCCCAGATAGTCAACTACCACATCCATGCGCCGGGTGTTCCGGGTCTGTTCCTCAATGTGGTAATTGCCGCTTCCGTTTATGATAGGCCGAAGATACAGCAAAAACCGCCTGCGCCCCTCCGCTTCATCGAATTTCTGATTCTGGTCTCCGTAAATATCATCAAAAGACTCCACATACTTCCTTATCACCATGTCCATGTCCAGGCGCCCCTTGCTGATAAACTGATGCCCGTTATCAGTGGCAGCCAAAAATTCATCCTCCCCTGTGCCTAATAATCGGATGTATCTATTATATCAGCCATCCGACCATATTTATTCGCTATACCGTTTATTCGTTTTCTTTTAACCATTCCTGTCCGGGAATAGATACTGTCTCTATCATAGCACCTATTCCCTGTAATCTCAATGGTTTCTTTTATATTTGCCAGGCTCCGGCAGCGTATCTTCCGCTGATAGACAACAGACCGTGAATATGGTATGATATCGAAAGGATAAAGTTCTACAAGAGGCAAAAAGACAGACTGGGAAGTAAGGAATTATCTACAAATAACTGCTGCAAGTTTATGGCAATTTTTATTGTATTTCCGGGCTTT